>MTOU01000032.1 GCA_002011745.1 Nitrospirae bacterium JdFR-85 | reverse complement strand
GGTCCTGGGCAGCAGGCCACGGTAGTGCCTACGATGACTGAGTGGGGTATGATACTTTTCATGGTGCTTGCAGGCACAGTGGCAGTCTGGCAGATGAGGAGGATGAGAAGTTTGAGATAAAGTTTATGTAGGATTGACAGGGGGTGGGTCAGAAGCCCATCCCCCATTTTCAATCTCCGATCTCTTTTTCAATAATCCTTTTTATTTCCCTATAGAAAAAGTCCTCCATAACTTTTCGGGTAACAGGGATTACAAGGGAAAGTTTTTCTATTCCATCAGGCACGGCAGAAAGTCTGGTTTTAAGTACATGGCTTATGCCTTCAATCTCACATTTCTTTTCTGCAAGGTCCAGTAACCTCTCAAGAGAAAGTTTCTCCTGTCTCATGGCACAAAAGAGGTCTACAAAATCCTTTGGCTCTACCCTGTCAGTGATAGCACATAGTTTATTTACCACAATATCAAGAAAACTTTCTATTTGAAGGCCATCTATGATATTAATCTTATCAATCAACTTCAAAGGATAATGGGTAAACTCTACTTTCAGTTGCCTCTTCTCTCTGGTCTTAATTAAAAATATATTCCTGTCATACAGTTTTGTTATAACAAACCTTTCAACAAAAGGTATAGATTTTAAAAACCTTTCAATAGCATACAAAGGCACTTTCTCTGAAGAAAAAAGGTCAATGTCTTCAGAATACCTGTGTTCAAGGTAAAAGGCACTCAGGGCTGTACCACCTGAAAGCCTGAAGTGACTGGAAAGGTCAGAATGGACGAACCTCTCAAGAAACCCTTTCTGTATTTTATTCAGAATCCTGTTGTCTTTCAGACCTCTTACAGGTCTTTTCATCCCATACCTCTTTGTAGATCCCTATGAGCCGGTACCTGCCCTCCTCAAGTCTCAATCTATCTCTGTAGCTGTAAAGGAGTTCCACTGTCTCTCTGTCCGTTCCATAGAGAGGGAAAAAGTCTGCTATCCTCTGGAGTTGCCATAAGAGATCCCCAGGTGGCTCTCTGTAGTCCCAGAGAATTTCTTTTGGTACCTTTACCTTTGCCATATTTAAGTATAACACATCTTCATGGTGCTTGCAGGCACTGCGGCGGTCTGGATATGAGGAAACGGGGGTTTAGTACTTACAATATTTGCTATAATTTATTAGATATGGCAAGCCTTTTTGAGGATAGAAAACGAATACAAGATACGACTCTTAATACTCACTGCTGAATTGAAGGCCGAAAGCCTTTAGGAGACTAATATAAGGAGCATGATAAATGAAGGTCAGATTAAAGAAAAAGGATGTGAAGAGACTTATCAGTGGTTATAGAAAGGCAAGTGAATTTATTGCCAAAGAAAGAGAAAAAAGACTTTCCAGCCTTACCCCTGATACTGCTCTTAAAGAATACGATAACCTTTGTAAAACATACTCAACCATTAGAAGAGATGATATAAATAGAGTGGATAGAACCAGGATATCCTTTCTCATAAAAAGGCGGATAATTTTCAATAAACTGGGGGAGACAAACAGATAGGTGAACCCACAGTTTAACGCCATATGGGAAGTCCACAAGTTTTTTACCAGACAGAAGATTCCCTATGTGTTTATAGGCGGTATTGCCTTACAGTGGTGGGGTGAACCAAGATTCACCCGTGATGTTGATGTAACCATACTTGTAGAACCAGGTAAGGAAGAGGCGGTATTAAAGAAAATATTCTCAGTATTTCGTCCACGAATTCCGGATGCCTTTGAGTTTGCACTCAAAAATAGAGTATGTCTTGTTCAGAGTAAGCAAGGATATGAAATAGACATATCTCTTGGTATCCCAGGCTATGAAGAAGAAATAATGAATCGTGCTGTAGAATGTAAACTCGGCAAAAATAAATATGTCAGGATATGCTCAGCCGAAGATCTTATTATTCATAAGGCTGTAGCAGGTAGACCTCAGGACTTAAGCGATATTGAGAGTATAATAATTCGTCAAGGAGAGAAACTCAATCTTAAATATATCAGAAAATGGCTAAGGGAGTTTTCTAAGGTATTAGAAACGGATGAGATACTTTTAAGATTTGAAAGACTCTGGAAACGATTTCAGAGACAAAAAGATAAAAGATAAGATAAAAAAATAAGTGTCAAACCTCTCTATCAGTTGACTCAAAAGGCTTGCACTTCCGATGTGCAAGAATCGCCATCTACCTACAAAAACACCTGAAGAGGTACCTGCCCGTTGCCTATAATAGTTAGGGAAGAATTCCATATACAGATGTTTCTTTCCAGATTATAACAATATGGCATAAATAATGTTAGAAAGTAGGTGATACCATGTCTAAGAGTGTAACCACTGTAAGGCTTCCTGATGAGCGTTTGATACTGCTCAAGGTTATTGCCGGCTATGAGAGCAAAACGTTTACAGATATTTTTTCTGAACTTGTAGAGGAATACATTGAAAGACATAGAGAGACTCTTGAATTGTTAAATATTCCTGGGTTTGTTGAAGAGTGCAAGAAGGGACTTGAAGAGATAAAGAAGGTGGAGGCAAATTACTATAATAGAGAGATTTAAACTGCAGGGATTGTTTCTTCCAGGGACAGTCCTGTACCACAATGGTACATCAGTCTGTTTCTTCACGAACCTAACCCTTTGTTTTTAAACAATTTTCCCTTTGGCAGAATTTTTGATTAAAAGCTCATGAGCATAAATATTCCATGTCACCAGAATGTCTTGACTTTTTAACTTAGCAAAGCGACCTGAGTTAGGAGGTCAGGATGAAGAAGGTCTTCTGGTTTACAGGAATCCTTTCAATC
>MTOU01000028.1 GCA_002011745.1 Nitrospirae bacterium JdFR-85 | reverse complement strand
CCCTTTATAATCCTAAGTCTCCAACACTTACCCGCACCTCTGTAAATCTATTAAAAATCCTAAAAGTCTTTTCTACATGCCCCTTCATATCCCATATCTCAACCATCCCCCTTTGCTTGCCCACCACTGCCTCCTTTGCTCCATCCCCATCTATATCTCCTATCCCTATACTATTTAACCCTTTACTCCTTTCCAGTGCTTCTTCCATATCCCAATCTTCACCTCTCCACCTCTCAAACTCCTCTTTATATCTTCCATACCTCTTTTTGTCCTTAACCCCCTTTATCACTCCAAAGACATCCCCCTCTCCACTATATATTACTATCTTGTTTCCTGTAACTAAATAGATCTCCTCTGCCCCATCTCCATCCCCATCTGCACAATCAATCCCTCTTATCAACCACCCCCTGGGTGCCTTAAACTCCCCCCTAACCTCCACTGTCCAGCCCCCTTCATCAGCTTTAACACTCCATACCTTAACCTCCCCTTTCTTCCCCTCTCTTACAACTGTAACTACCTCATCAAACATATCCCCATCTACGTCACAAACTCTCATTAATATCCTCTTCCTTGCTTCCCACCATCTCCTTAACTCCCTCAATTCTCCTCTATCATCCTCTTCTCTCTTTACCTTTACAGCACTAAAGTATACCCCCCTGTCTACTACCTCCCCCATTCTGTAAGAAAAAACCCTCACCCCTGCAGTGCCCCTGTTAGCCACCACTATCTCATCTACACCATCTCCATCCAGATCACCCGCTGCTACCTCTACTCCCATGCCATCCACAAAGGCTTTAAACCTGCCCATCTCCTCTCCACTACCCTCATACAGCGCTACCTCTGAACCACCCCTCAACAGCCCAGCCACTACCTCTCCTGCTCCATCCCCATCTATGTCTCCTACCGCTGTGCCTACTCCCCCCTTCCTCCCAACAAATGCATCTATCTCATTCAGCTCTGTACCTGCCTCATCTAATATCTTTATAACCGTCTCTGCTCCCCTGCCTACTTCATAACTCACCAGTATCCTCTCCTTCACCCTCCTGTACTCACCCACAAACTCTATCTCCCCGCCCCCTGAAAGTACCTTCTCCTCTGATGAAGGCTTTATATATCCAGCTACATCATAATACTCTATCCTATACCTGCCATCAGGCACACCCTCTGCTGTCCATTCCCTGCCACTGCCCTCATACACCACTGGCCCCTCTATCCTGAACCTCGCCTCCAAAAGATTCGTCACCACTCGTATCCTCCCACTGCTCTGTACTTCAAGTACTACAGACACCTCTACAGGTGAATTGCTCACCCCAGAAGCCTCTATCACTACCCTCCCATTGTATACCCCCGCCACTAAACCCGTTATGTCTACACTCACTAACGCCTGTGTTACCGTGTCTCCCTTCCCACTCATGGGAGTAATGCTCAACCAGCCACCCTCTACTGCAGCTCTCCACTGCACCTGCCCCAATAAATCACCCTCTGCCTGTATAACCAGTACCTGAGATTGAGGATTGCTGCCCCCTGCCAATGCAGTAAAATACAGTTCAGAAGGGTTTACNACAATCTGTGGAGACTCAAGTACCTGCATCTCTATCCCTACCTCCTCCACAGCCCCACTGTCAGCACTCACCACTACCTTGCCTACATAACTGCCCGCCTGTAGACTGCTTGCATCCACCCCTACCTGTATATCTACACTCCCTCCAGCCCCCAATACCCCACTGCTACTGCTCAGTTGTATCCACCCCTCTGTAACTGTGACTCCAAAACCCAGTGTGCCTGTTCCAAGATTGCTTACTCTTATGATCTGAGACCCTGTACATACACCAGACTGACATACAAAACTCAGACTCTTTGGCTCTACCTGTAAATAGGTATACCCATTAAGTCCAAATATCAGTACGCTCTTCGTCATGTTAGAACTTACATAAAGCCTTCTGTCTGCCCCAAAAGCAGTAGACCTGGGTATATATAAACTCTCACTGGTGCTCTTTATCTCTCCTATATAGTTGCCCAAAGAATCATATACAAGTACCGCCTGTGCTATTGCCTCAGGTATAAGTATGTACCCCTCAGAAGTTACAGTAATATCCTGTGGCCTTACCATATGACCACCAAATGCAAGAAAATCCTCAAAACTCCTCAATAACTGACCACTGCTGTCATATACAGAAACCCTTGCACTCGTGGTGTTGCTCCCACTGGTGGGATCTACCACCACTGGTGCATCCACTATGTATACCTCAGAACCCTCTACATCTACAGCCTGCGGATAACTAAGCCCTACTATGTCCCTTAAATGCTGTCCAGTGGCTGTGTATACACTTACCACATTCCTTATGCTGTCCACTACATATACCTCACTCGTCTGCTCATCCACAGCTATATCCCTTACAGACTTGAACTCTCCAGGCCCTGCTCCAAGATACCCTACAAGCCTGTCACCTTCATATATTCCTACCCAGGGACTCTCCCCATTCGCACCTATGTATACCCTCCCATCAGGTGCAACCCCTACTGCAGCAGCATCCTCTACCTTTATATCACCTATATAATTGCCCGCCCTGTCATACTTCATTACATGATCATTGTAACCATCAACTACATACAGTGTACCCCTGCTGTCAAGAGCTATCCTGCCAGGGAAACTTGTGCGTAAATGATCAATCCTTATCTTCCCAACATAAGTGTATCCATCCACAGGTGTAGCCCCATGCGTGGCTGTCACCTGAAATCCTACTGTTATTATCATTAAAAAAAGAATAAAATACCTTCTATACATGATCCTAAATCCTCCCTAACAGTGTATTAAAATCCCTATTGTGTGTTTTCACACAC
>MTOU01000004.1 GCA_002011745.1 Nitrospirae bacterium JdFR-85 | reverse complement strand
GGGTTGTATGATTCTGATACAAGGCTTGTAAGGTTTGGGGTGAGGGATTACGATCCTTACATTGGTCGTTGGACGGCAAAGGATCCAATTGATTTTGCAGGTGGAAGTGTTAATCTTTATGAGTATGTTCAAAGTGACCCTGTAAACCTCATTGACCCTCTTGGATTGTTCCAGACACAAGAACATCCCTTTGTAGGCTGGTATAAATACGGCCCTACTTGGTCAGAGTTTCAGAGGGAAAGAGATGTAAACTTACAACCGCTAATAATTACAACCGGCCCTTATATTGTAGGGATTTCTACCCTTGCAGTTACAGAAAATCCATCTCTTGCAATAAAAGCCACTATAACAACAGATATAATTCTGCGATATTTGTTCGACAAACCTATAGGAGATCCAATATTTGGAATTGAATGGTATAATCCACCTGAACTCAATAAGAGAGAGTTCTGTAAGCAATGAAAGATAATTTAATATTGTTCTTAATTATTATACTATATGCAATGGCTGCAGCTTATTGTTTTGATTTATTTTATGGAAGATTAAAGCAAAGATTGGGAGTATTAAAATTTATAATTCTACTATTTATAATTGTAACATGTTTAATTATAATTTTATTCTTCATTGGAAAATAGTATAATGAGATTCAACTATGCAGACGACAGGGTGCCGTATTCAATGGAATACATGGGTCAGACTTATTATCTGGTGTATGACCAGATAGGTTCATTGAGAGCAGTGGTTGATTCGAGTGGTCTAATTATCAAACGCATTGACTATGATTCCTTTGGAAATGTAATACTTGACACTGATCCGTCATTCAGGATTCCAATAGGATTTGCAGGAGGGTTGTATGATGCAGACACAGGATTAATTCGTTTTGGTGTAAGAGACTATGATCCTTCAATAGGCCGTTGGACAGCAAAGGATCCGAATTGATTTTGGGGGAGGGGATGTGAATTTTTACAGGTATGTTCTTAATAATCCTGTGAATCTCTTTGATCCTTTGGGGTTGTTTGACGCCTATCCATCTTTTGAAGACACATGGAGCAATTATGGTAAGTATGGTGCTAATTTGGAATAAATTTAGGGATACAACCAGTACAAAATCTCAACATTCACTTTTTCCATTAATAAAAGATTTAAACTATCAATTACAAGACACTGCGGCTCAAGTACTTGCAGAAGAGTTGGCCGAGGAATATATTGGAAAGAGTTTTGCTCTGTGGCTTAAAAGAATAAACGCATTTTTACTATATTTGATCCTTTTCCTGAAATAGTAGAAGCTCCAACTTTACCAGAAAATGTTTGTAAAGAGAGAAAGCATAATGAAGCAAGAAAGTAAAAAATCTAGAAATAAATTTATCTTCTTGTTGAAACTAATGTGGCGAGAGTTATTATTTAGCCTTATTATAGGCGTGATTATTTTTTTTTCTTAACAAAGATATTTGGACCTCTATAATTATTGGTCTTGCTGTTTTTATCGCAACTTTACGAATAGTTATTCCAGAATATTTAAAGTTTCTGCGAGATCAAAAAATGGTAGTGACCAGAGAAGAATCTGATTACTAAATATTATATAAATATTTGATTTTTCTGGAAACTATAAGACTTATTGAGATAAAGCAAGAAGTCGAGTTGGCTCTTATACCACCTACACCTACGATGCAGTGGGAAGGCTCACATACATCTATGATTCAGTTTCAGGGCCGATAGAGTATGTTTATTCTGATACAGGCTTGTAGTGTAGGGATGGGAGATGGCACACAACGAGTTAAAGATTTGCACTGATCATCAATCACATATCATATTGATAAAATCGTATTCTAATTATTAGAATAGAATACGATATGAATGTTTTGATGGATTCAGATTGTCTTATAAAGATTGTAAAATCCGGATTAAAGGAACTGGTTTGCAAGAACTTCAAGGTAACAATCAGTTCTGTGGTTGTAGAGGAGACGGTTACACATGGTAAAGGTTATCCTGATGCTGAACTTATAGAGCAGAATATCAGAAAGGGGGCAATAGAAGTTAAATCCACTGTAGGCAACACTAAAGGTGAAGAATCGGTTTATCTTTTATATCAGAAGGGGCGGTATTCTGCGATATGCAGTGATGATAAGAAGTTTCTTAGAAAGTTGAAATTACTTGAAGTTCCATATATAACGCCGGCAGTTTTTATTGCGATACTTTTGAAAAAAGACAAGATAAGCAAGAAGGTGGCAGCAGAAAGACTTGAGAAATTAAAGCCTTACATAAGCGATGAAGAGTATAGTATTGTGAAAATGTATATAGATGCATGGAGGAAACAATGAAGACCAAAACAATAAGATTGCCTGATGATTTGTTAAAAGGTATTGAGGTAGTTGAAAAGGAAGAGAAGATTGAGGAGGCGGCCGCAATACGCAAGATGCTAAGAATAGGATTTGAGACATATGTTTCAGAGTTATACAGAGATGGAAAACTCAGTCTTCGTGAAGCTGCAGGACTTCTCCAGAGAAGTCTTCCTGAGACAATTGATTTATTTCTGCAAAAAGGGATAAAGGGCAACCTTGAGGCTGACGATGTTGTTAATTCTTTAAAAAGATTTGCTGGGTAGAGTATTGAAGAGAAAAGGGATGAGGACTGCTCAAACAAACTGACAGAGGCAATCAGAGACACCGAGGCCCTCACTTTTACCACTGCTTACCTCAGAGACCTACTCAGGCACACCGAACCAGACGGTGAAAACGAATATATTCAAGGGTGTGGTAGACATGTCTTACACTTACTCCGTAGAGGATCATCTGATAACAGCAGGGATAGATACTTATCAGTTTGACCCTGATGGGTTTTTGACAAGCAAAACTACCTCTGAAGGCACAACTACTTACAGATACTCCTCAAGG
>MTOU01000001.1 GCA_002011745.1 Nitrospirae bacterium JdFR-85 | reverse complement strand
AGGTACTGATTGCAGTAACCTATCAGGCATCTCCTCCTGTGAGGAGGTATGCAGAGCAGAAAGGTATCAAACTGTACTTCTCATATGAAATGCCTCTTTAACTCTCCCTGTGATTAATCACAGGGAGAGGTATTTTTATTATTCTTTTATTTTAGACATTTCTTGAGCTATCATTCTTGCCTGTTCTAACATTAGCTCTTTTCGTAAGTGCCAAAAGGCATGGCCCACAGCGAGAATCCAGAAAAATATTCCAATAAAGAAGAACCAGATAGTAGCAAATGCAAGAGCATAAAGAATTGAATTCAATATAAATGCTCCCCACTTTCCTTTAATTACAAAATATAAAGGAGGAATAAATAAGATAATCAAATACATCATTTGAATAACCTCCTCACAATTTTAGATGAGTTTAAATTATTCAACCTCTACCATTATTGTGTTATCAACATATGCTTTCATCTGACTACCAGAAGGAATTTGAGCTGCTTCACCTTTCATTAACAAACCCAATGGACAGAGCACTACACTTATTGCTATGGACTCTACCTGTTTACTTTCCCCTTCCCTTCTAAGATGTCCTCTCAGAGGTACCTTCTGTCCATCAACCGCTTTTGTGCTGGAAACTGCGATATTAATCTTGCCAGCTTTTCCAATATATCCTTCCTTTTCTGCTATTACTATCTCTCCTAAGGCAGGTGTCCCCGCTTTTATTACCACCACTCCGTCAACCACTACATCCTGTGCAACCTCAAGTTTAACTATATCACCTACTCCCAAGACCTGAGGGTTTATTGGTTCAGTAGTTCTTAGAATTACAAGAGTACCTTCTTCTAACTTCACTTTTCTCTTAGCTAACGCATCCGATACATGGATAAAGGTTGTAATAAAAGTAAAACTCAATATCCAGATAAGTAAATGCCTTCTCATTATCTTAATCCTCCTCTAATAAGATTCTTAGATTTAGATAAAAAGAAAATCGCTTTCTTCCGGTGTAATTTTTTCACCTCCTTTTTACTATTCTGAATTTTTGTGGTAAAATAAACAACAATTGTTGTAAAACCGATTCCACCTCCCAAGCCTGTTAAAAAGGCAATAAGTTTATTACTATGCCAGTCGAGTATTTTGGCTGATATATCTATCATCATTGGAATTATGAAAACTCCATACCATGGACTAAATAAGTTTCTCTTTTTTAAGAAAATTATTCCTGATAGAAATATACCCAGATATATGCCAGAATCCCTGCTACATATACCCATTGGTCTATTGAATATCCAGATGCATCTTGTTGGTAATTGATGGCATATTGCTCCCAGTGTTCTGTATAGTGCTGTAGAAAGTTCGTATACCTTCATATACTCCAGCACAGGTGCAAGCACTCCAGTCAGAAGTATCAATACCGATAAAGAACATACTAATACAGAGATGATTTTCATCTCCAAAAGTAGTGTTGTGTCTTAATACACAATAGATTTATTGATATCCAGTTCAAAATTAATTATTCTATTACAGTCCACTGGATACCCGTCAGGAGTTACCCATGGAGCATTCAATATACTTGTAGTTTTTGGCATTACTAATCCTTGAATTAATGTAATACCTATAGCCTTGCCCGTGGAATCAAAAGCATTATACATTAAGGCGATACTTTTATTAGTTGTTGTGGTATTTTCCAACTGCACACATAGTCCACACATTGAGTAAGATTCACAGAGCCAGGCATTTACAATAATCACCCCATTGAGAGTGATCCCTGTTGAGTTACCACCTGAACCATTACTGCCTCCACCTCTTCCGCCTCCTCCACAGGAAAGAAGGAATAGTGTAAACCCTATTATCATGATAATGCCCAAAAACTTTTTCATTGTTCTTCTCCTTTCTTTCCAAAATCAAAGTAAACTATACTTGGTGTTAGTGTAAATTAATTGGATACCCCTTTAAAGACCTTCTCCTTTTGTAGTGGTATAGAAGATAACAAAGTGCTCTGGATTTAAAACCTCAATGTTATTCCCACAAATGGACCTGAAATCTTCAGTTTTGCATAATTTGGATCATCCTTGACCTTTATATCAAAGCTTCTGTAGCCTCCTACAATACAGATGTTCTTCTGAGGGATTATCCTTATTCCTGCATCAGCATCAATGAGATATCCATACTCTCCTGCAGGAAGTCCTGAAGCTTCTGCAAAGAGGTTCACAATCCTGTGAATATTAATATCAAGGGCAACGCCAATAGTAGGAAGCCCCATAGTGAATTCCTTTGATGCGGCAATGTTAAAATCAGGGGCCTTGAGTGATGTATCCACCCAGAATCCTTTTACTTCAAGTAGGGAACCGAATTTAACCTTTCTCTCTGCAATATTGACAAACTGCCATATCCAGCCAAGCCTTATATATCTTACTTCAAGGTCTGTTACAACCCTTGTGCCGAATGTATAGATTTTTCCTCCATATTCGATCGTCTGTTCTACATGTTTGTCTCCACTGTAACTTATCTGGGTATAACCAAGACGAATTCTACTGTTAGGTCCTGTGTACCATACCAGATTGCCTCCTGGGAGATTCTCATCCTCTATTGCAAGATCTCTCTTAAAATCAATGTCTGTTCCTGTATTATTTACAACCACTTTGCCTCTGGCTGTCAGCTCTGGCATCCAGTATTGGACTTCAAGGGCTATTTTTGCATCCTGTGCAGAGGCTACTTTAGATATTGTAAGTAAGATTACAACAATCAATCCTAAAAAGATCTCAAGCCTTTTCATAACTCTCCTCCTTCTGATAGATTAAAATTTCACCTTCTTCCCTGGCAGTGGAGGGTTAGAAAGCCTGTATTAAAAAGACTTCTGCCAGGGAAGAAGGAATTATAAGGGAAATTATATATACAACATCCTTTCCAGTAAACCCACTATAGCTGGTTATATTAAGAACAAAAATATTTCTGAGAAAAAATTTAGATATTCGTTTTTCCTCAAAAATAAATCTGCTTAAAATATGATCCACATTAACTATAGATTTCCTACTTCTGAGTTTCTTTTTATAGGCTGCAAGAAAGTTCTTCTGTAAGATACTCTATCTGCTTTGAAAGTGCAATTATGTCTATGGATTTCTCAATTTTATTAAGGCTGTTTTTAGTTCTTTTATCCACCTGTTGAAGCCTCAACCTCCCTGTTTAGTGGTATATCTGTTTTCATACTTTTCCGTACCTTTCTGCCAAGTCTTCTCCTCTCAATAACCTTCATCTATGGTATGAAAAGATTATTCCTCAAACTGACTAACCTCAAAAGCTTCCTCAGTATCTTTAGCTCTTCCGCATTGTTCTTTAATGGTTTTAGCTCTGTCCATTCAGTCAGTACCTCTGTCGCCATAAGTGTGTATATAAAATTCTTCCTTTAATGAACTTCCACTAATGATGCACAAGATCTTCCTATAGATACCTTGCCATTGTCAGCTTGTCAAATCAACCCTCTGCCTTACTTGACTTCTTAAGTTACTACTAAAGGAATTTCCTTTATACCTGTTTTTGAGCTTTATTTGTCTCTATAAGGCTCCAATAGCCTATCAACTGTTGTCGCACTTATTTTCAATAACTGCTCCTTTGTTCTTGGACTTAGTAACCCCCGAATTTCAGTAAAACCTCATGGTTTAGCCTTATAACTGTATTAAGATATTTTGATGATACAAACCCTGATATCCTCCAGAACTTCTTTAATATCCTGAGTACATCCTCTCTATAAACCTTCCTACTGTCCCTTTTATGGATATTATGCTTTGTATGATCATTTATTACTACTTTTCTGTCCATTATCTATACCTACCTTGCCTGTGTTCCTCGGAGTTATTCTACATATTGGCGGTTCATTTGAAGTATTCCTGAAATCTCATCAAGAATCATAGACTTTTGCTTCTTCGTCGCCTTATGATAGGCCTTTGCATTGTGCTTGATAATCACATAACGGCTCTTCATGGTGTATACTCCTTTAGGTACTGTGGCAACCATCCTGATAACCTCCTTTCATGGATTTTAAAGGTTAAATCTTTTAGGTTTAAGGGATGGTTGCCCTTTTTGTCAATTCTGA
>MTOU01000030.1 GCA_002011745.1 Nitrospirae bacterium JdFR-85 | reverse complement strand
CTCTACCAATGACAGCATCGCCGCCGTGGCCCTCTCAAATACATCTACCATGTCTACATCCTCTTCCCTCCACTCTATCCGCCCAGACTCTATCTTGGCTAAATCAAGAACATTGTTTATAAGTGCCGTTAGTCTCTCACCCTCTGCTACAATTATTTCAAGGTTATCAGAAACCTGTTTTATTGCCCTTTTAACTTTTTTATCATCCGCAATTGTGTACGGGAAAATAATCTCATCAAGTCGCTTTTTGATAATCTTGGCAAAACCGAGCACAGAAGTAAGAGGAGTTCTAAGTTCATGGGATACTGTGGATAAGAAGTTTGACTTCATCCGATCTATCTCTACCTCATAGGTAATATCCCTGAATGTGCTTACCACTCCCAGGACAACATTATCTAAAAGAATTGCAGAGGAGTTACCTTTTATAATCCTCCCATCTTTTAATTGTATCTCTATGGAGAGTGTACTATAGGGTTCTTCCAGAATCTTTGTGATCTGGGCAATAAGATCTCTGTTGTCCACAACCTCGGATATATGCTGATTGTAGACCTTCTCAATTTCTCTACCAAAGAAATCACAAAAGACATGGTTTGCTATTATCACTCTACCACGGCGATCAACTACTACCAGTCCTTCTGCTATATTTTCTAAAATAGCACTCAGTTTCTTTCTCTCACCTTCTAACTCCTCATTCTTCTTCTCTATCTCTGCCTGATTTGATGCCAGTTCTGCATACAATGCCTCAATCTGCTGTATTATGGTACGAAATATCCCTTCCTGAATCTCATATTCTCTTACTTTCTCAAGAAGTTCCTCATAGGTAGGCCCTTTCGAGTCCATAAAAAACCTCCTCTACAGTGTTGTCCCTCATCTAAACAATCCTATCAGTGAACTGTACATACCAAGCAGGGATCATATGATCTAACGATGATTCCAATCTCTACTGGATTGTTCTCATCCTTTATTGGGGTACCCAATAGGGCCTGTTCAAGGGCACCTGGAGTGCCCTTTTCATCCCTAGGTGAGCAGTTCCAGGCAGTGGGTGTAATAACCTGATAGTTTTTAATCAGGCCTTCCTCTATCACAATCCAGTGGCTGAGAATACCCCTGGCTGCCTCTGTAATCCCGACACCTTTAGCAGAACTCTTTAGCAGATTCTTTGAGTAATAACTCTCAGATGTGTCCAGATACCTTATCCAAGAATCCATAGCATTCAATAGTTTAACAGCCTCATGCAGCCTTGCAAAAACCCTGGTAAAAACAGTAGAGCCACAAATGTGAAAAAACTCTCTAAGAAGGGGATCTCCGTTTATTACCTGCCTTGCAAGGGCGCCTACCTCTACCACTTTCCCATCATACCTGGGTGCCTTTGCCCAGCTATAGGCATCAGGCTTATCCCGGTTTGGTTCAGAAAGATCTTCGAAGGGGCTTATACTCTCCTCTCTGAAGTTAAAGAAAGAAAATTTTATAGACTCTGTAATCTTCTCCACCTCTAATTCAGATACCTCTCCATCCCAATATCCTGAAGAAATAAAGGAAGTGCCATCAGGCTGTAGATAAGCCTCTGCTGAAATAAACCTGTCAGAGCCTTTACCCATCTGCATAAGACCTGCTTCTCTGGCAAAACTGAAAAATAACCCAAGGTCAGAAAGATTGCCATTCTCTGCTAAAAAGAGAGATTCAAAATCCTTTACAGAGCTGATCTGAAGATACTCCTCTGTAGACATCCCAAGAAGCAATTCTTCTACAACTGATATAAACTGCCTTAACACCCCTCTCACCCTGAATATCTCAGAGGCATTAAGAGACTTGGTGATCCCTCCTGGATGTATAGCAAGTGTGTGAGGCCATTTACCTACTATGATACCAAGAATCTCGAGGAATCTCTTTCTCTCCTCAAGTATTCTTCTCACAGAAGTCCCTTTCATGGGAGTGAACCTCTCAAGCATTGAATCGTACCCTTTAAGGTTTTCAAATCTCCTGTTCAGCAGATCAGGAATAAAATAGATATAAAACTGTGTAAGATGACTCATTACTGTTTCAGTAGCATGGACTATTGACTTTGCAATCTGTCCCCTGCTTGAAGGGACAAACTCCTCTGAGACTGCTGCCAATGCAGAAGAGGCAGCCACTGAATGGGATATGCTACATATACCACATATCCTCGGAGTAAAAACAAGTGCATCTTCAGGATAGTGACCTCTCAATATCTTCTCAAATCCCCGAAACATGATCCCAGAGGCTCTTGCATCTGTAATAATATTGTCCTTTATCTCAACCTTGATTCTCAGGTCGCCTTCCACCCTTGTAAAGGGTTCTATTGTAATAGTCTTAGCCACTGTCTGCTCCTTTCTTCCTGGGATATGGAGATATTGAGTTTATCTTAAGCCTCTCTGGGGTCGCCATCTTTGAGAGTCCTGTAATCCCTATGTACCATGCCTTTGGTACATCCTTAGGCAGGTATTTAGGAATATTTCCTATCATCTCAGTGCTAAAGAATCTGCTGTTCTGCTGGGGAAAACTCTGATCTGTACAGGCTATACAGGGGAATCCTCCACGGGTACAACTGCCTGTTCTTCCGAGCCACAGCCGATTATTACAGTCTGATTCACACTGAGTACCACGGCAGCCCAGAAACTCAAAGAGACATCCTAACTGCCCAAACTCCTCTGCAGAAGACTTAAACTCGTAGAATTCATTTCGTGGACATCCATGATGGGCAAGACTATTGTAAAACACAGAGGGACGATTCGCATAATCAAGGTCCTCCTCTTTAAGGACTCCCTCAACAATGAAATATAATGTCCCAATTATCCAATCAGGATGGGGTGGACAACCAGGAATATTTATTACTGGCATACCAGAACGGGAGCGGTAATTTTCTCCAAGCACACCTTCTTTATCCTTATTATGAAACTGAAGCCCTGTCGCCATGGTAGGGTTTGCTCCTGATGCAGGAATACCTCCTGTGGAAGCGCAGGTTCCTACTGCTATTGTATATTCTGCAACGGCCGCTAAGGCCTTAACAATCTCTATCATTGGTCTGCCAAGCACTTTGTATATGTCTCCTGTGCCCAGGGGGGCTGTGGGTATAGCACCCTCAACAACAAAGATATCAAGAGGCCTTCTGTCTTCAATAACCTCATTGAATATTCTTTCCACTTCATCACCATCTGTGGTGCTTAAGCTCGGGTGCCAGAGGATATTAATCTGCATCATTTTGAGAGATGTAAGAAAATCAGGCTCTTCAGCACTCAGCAGAGATATGGTATCTCCACCACAGCTTTGCCCCTGAATATAAAGGAGGTTCTTTGTCATCATATTTCTATCCCGAGAATCTCTGCAGTCTTCTCGATAATTTCATCGGGGTTGAAGGGTTTTGTCATGTAGATATCTGCTCCCACCTCCATGCCTTTCTGTTTATCAAACTCTTGTCCCTTAGCCGTAAGCATCACAATATAAACATCGTCCATCTTCATCTCATTCTTCACAATGTTACAGACATCAAACCCATTCATACCAGGCATCATAACATCAAGATACACAAGCTGAGGTCTCTCCTTTTTGATTATCTCAAGCCCATCAGTGCCATTGTCCGCTGTCAGTATCTCCACTCCCTCATCCTCAAACTCCTCAAGTGTCTGTTCAAGTAGAAGTCTGATATGTGCCTCATCATCCACTATCAATACTTTCTTCCCCATTCCTCTGACCTCCTTTTATCATATATACAAATCTTGTATTTACTATCTTATCTCGTATCTCTTCATCCTCAAGCAGACTTTTGAAGCCCTCCAGTATATCCAGATCAACAAGTATCAACTCAGGTGAACGCCTCAACCCTTCTATTATCTCTTCCTTATCACCAGTGCATTCTATCACCTCAAAATCTCTACTTCTCATTGCCATAGCCATCCTCTTCATCGTCTCCTTATCACCATCTATTATCATTACAAGTATCTTATGTCTATCACCCTTCTCTCCTAATGTCTTCTTTATCTTATCAAACAATTCTCCTTCATATACTGGCTTTGTAAGATAATCACTTGCTCCCAACATCAATGCCCTCTGTTTGTCCTCAAGCACTGATACCACTATCACAGGTATATCCCTCGTTATCTCATCATTCTTCAATACCC
>MTOU01000015.1 GCA_002011745.1 Nitrospirae bacterium JdFR-85 | reverse complement strand
GGTCAGCCAATATTTGGTGATGTGGTGAGTGGAACCAAGGGTTATACCAATGCTGATCTCCTCGCCCTTGGTAACAACATAACCAAACCTGCAAGGGCTTTCTTACTTGTCTCAAATGAAACAACTACTGTACCAGCAGATCGCACCCTTTATGGTGAGGCAATGGTTCTTGAGATAGCAGGTGGTGCTGCATGGGGTTATGTTGCATACAATCCAGAGGGAGCTGTTACTACTCCAAATGCTTTCAATGACTTTTTTGGTGATAGATTGGGTGAAGTGATTGCCAACAATGAGTATGTCCAGGTTGCCCTCTGGCCACCAAACAAGGTGACCACAAAGTTCTTTATCACCCCTGTAACTTCTGCATCCATGGACAATGGCAAGCTTTCAGTAAAAGTGAGACTCTGTAAGACAGAGTCAGGTGGTGACTGTGTTGATGGTGGAGTATGGTTCAATGATGAGACAGGTGTTTCTACAACAAAGGAGAAGTCTGTTGTCTGCACAGCAGCTCCTACACTGGATCACCTGTTAGAGTCTGCTGCATACAATGCCTTCAAGAATAAGAACACAATGGGCTGGACAAATGTGGTTGTGAATCCAGGCTCCACAACTGGTGGTCTTGCACAGACTGAGGCGGCCATTATTGGTAAGCTTGATTACACCACAAGCGGAATTACCATTGAAGATACCACTGTACCTGGCACTCTCAACAACTTCATCTGGCTCAGGATCAGATAAATTTTTAAAGAAAGATATCTAAAAAGGGGAAAGGGGGTTTTAATTCCTTTCCCCTTTTTTTTGACCAAGGAAAGGAGATGAAAGGATGGGGAGACTGTTTCTCTTAGTGATGATAATACTGTTCTTAAATGGTGTTTCTGAAGCAGAGGTAAAGACCCGTTTAGTAGAAAGCAATTATAATCCTTATGAAGATACAAGATTTTGTGTGGATGATGGTAGTCTCTGGGCTGGCTTTTATGATAGACAGAGACAGTTAAAGCTGGTTGATCTTATAAAAAGAAAAGAATGGGTAATAAACAAAGGAGTAGAGTTAGAGGCAAAGGGATTTGTTCTCGAATGTGATGGTGAAAAGAGATACATCCTCTGGAGGCGTAAGTCACGTGAAGGCAAGAAAGTCCTTCTCAGTACACTTGACACCAGAAGTGGTGATATTAGACAGATGCTCCTTGACGACAAACGCACACAGGCCCTTGAGATAATGAAACTGAGGGCCCAAGATGGAAAGATAAGAGCCTTCTGGATAGGCGAACAGAGAATAGACAATGAGCAGTATCATATCTTCGGGGTCTGCAGCAATGATGGTGGTAAAAGTTTCTCTGAACCTGTTAATCTCACCAAAGGATATGATAACACCACTTACTATGATGTGGTATTTGACGGCAGACAGACATATGTTTTTACTAATGCAAAGAATGAAGGGAAAAGGTGGTTGCTTTTTGTGAAAGGTGATAAAGAATGCAGATGGCAGAAACCTGTAAGGATAAAAGAAATAGGCACCATAATAATCTTCATAGATGCATTCAAGGTAAAAGGAAGACTTCATGTCTTCTGGTTTAACTCTTATGGAGGAGGAAAGTATCTTATTGAGGGAGCCTATTCAGATGACGACGGTACTACATGGCATACATATCCCCTTAAAGGGACAGAAGGAATGGATGTAGGGATGATGAAAGTGGCAGTAGACAGAGAAGGAGGAATCTATATCGCCTACAGTGCCAAAAAAGAAGAAAAGGAGAAGATGGATGTGTATCTACTGGCATCAGATGACAACGGACAGAGCTGGACAGGACCAATCAGACTAAGACACTATCCATTCAAAAACACCCATGCAGAAAATCCCCAGATTGCTGTATCTGAGGATGGTAAAGTGGTAACAGTGGTATGGGTGGATTTCAGAAACATAAGAAGTAATCTCTATATGCAGTATTCCCTTGATAAAGGGAAAACCTGGCAACAGAAGGACATTCCTCTTGAGGAACCTGGTAGATTTAATACAAGATACAATCCCTTCTATGATCTTCTCCAATGGGGAGGAGATGGTAAATTCTATCTTCTTGCCCATAGGTTTAAGACTGACGCTCTTGAGGAGACAGAACTGCTACTGTTTGAGTTCACCATTCCAGAAGGAGGTATGAGATGAAAAGGCTACTTGTAATCTTCCTGACAATAATTACACTGGCTGGTTGTGCCAGCATGGATAGAAGACATTTCGTAGAAGACCTCGGTTCTCCTGAAAAGGAAGAGTTGCTGAGGCAGAGAGTAGAGGAATTCTGGAGTGCTTTCCTTAAAAGGGACTACAAAAAGGTCTATGAAATATTCGATCCTTTCTTCAGGGCAAGGAGGAGTTTCCAATCCTATATGAATATTGCGGGCATAATTAGATATCATGAGTTCGAGATAAAAAACATAAAAATAGAGGGTAATGTAGCAAAAGTAAAGATGAGGGTTGTGTATTCAGTACCAAAGATGAAATTTAAACATTTAGAATTCAAGGTCCCGAAGACATCAAGAGAGTTTGAGGAGACATGGTTGTATATCTATGATAACTGGTATAAGGAATTTTATCTCAAATCAATAGATGTGAGGTTCACAGAGTACTAATCCAGCACTATGGAAAAACGAACCGCCTGGATTCTTCTTATAGGAAGCTTTCTGCTATGTATAGGAATATACACCATATCATTGGACTGTCCGAAAGTACTTGACGACTATCATATTCTGGAGTCATCCAAGCTGAAACAGATCTTAGATAAGCCCTTCTCAGTTGGTCTTCGCCGTTGGGTCTCAAAATTCACTTTTGCAATTAATTACTGGACCTCAGGCACCCAGATGAAAGCATACCGACTCACCAATCTTATACTCCATCTGTTAACAGGCTTCACACTTTTCACTCTCATTCTACATTTAAAGAAACTTAAAAACAATGGATATCTATTATCACTTATAGTCACTATCTTATGGCTTCTCCATCCACTGCAGAGTTCAACAGTTAACTATGTAGCCCAGAGAATGGCAATTCTTTCTGCTCTGTTCTCAATTCTTGCATTCCTTTGTTACATTAAAGCTACAGAAAAAAAAGGCCCAGAAGGAAAGCTCTGGTATGGTGGCTTTATGATGAGTATTGTACTTGGTATTCTTTCAAAAGAGAATGCCATCATGATTCTGCCCATGATTCTTTTCTATGACTTAGTATTTATATCTGAGCTCAGATGGAAAGAATCTATGAAAAGGTCTTTACCTGTAGCTATCGCACTCTCAGTGGTAGTTGTTTTTATCTGGAAACCTTTTGGTATGAGCAAGTTTATTGGAGGAATAATCGATTCCTTTCTCCATCCCGGAAGAACCATAACACAGAAGGGATGGTCTGGTATGGACATTATCTTAACACCTCTTCAGTTCTGGATGACAGAGTGTAGAGTACTTGTAAGATATCTCATAATATTTTTTATTCCTCTGCCAGGACTCTTGGTATTTGATTATTCAGATGCCTATCCTATCTCCCAAGGTCTATTCTCTCCTCCAACCACTATAGTCTCTATAGGAATTATTGCAATCCTTCTTTTATGGGCAGCAGTGAACTTAAGAAGACATCCTGCTCCAGCTTTTGGCATCTTCTGGTTCTTTGTGACCATCTCTCTCGAAAGTTTTGTTGCTGTAGGAATCGATTATTACTTTGAACATAGAAATTATCTTCCTTCCATAGGACTGGCAATAACTGCAGGATATGGAATCACTGTGCTCTTGAAGAAATGGAGTTTCCGGAAGGAAGTAGTAATTGCCTCCTTAATGATACTACTTTCGGTACTTACATATAGTAGAAATAAGGTATGGAGTACCGATATCACTCTCTGGAAAGACACTATAAGTAAAGTGCCTGAGAATATACGAGCAAGAATAACCCTTAGCGGTCTTATGATAGACAGAGGTAGACTGGAAGAAGCAGAAAGATTCCTGGAAGGAATTGATCTCAGTAGGTTATCTACACCTAAAAAGTTTCAGGTAATGTTTAACCTGACAAGTATATATAAAGAGAGAGGAAGATATGAAGAGGCACTCAGAGAGGCTGAAACACTACTCAAGCTCAAAGACCTTAATAGAAGTTTGAGAGGAAAGGTCTATTATTTAATAGGAGAGATATACAGAGAAACGGGGAAATGGACTCTTTCAGAGAAGTATCTTATCAAAGCAAAGAAGAGTCTATCTGACGAGAAGGTTGGAATCCTTATAAGTCTATCTCAGGTTTATGTAGCAAAGAGAGAGTATGAAAAGGCAGAAGCCTCCTTAAAAGAAGCTCTTTATATTGAACCTGCTAATGTCATGGCAAATATGCTTTTGGCAGATCTGTATTTGATGATAAACAAAAAGGTACTTGCTGAAGAGTATTATACAAAGGTAATAGGCTCAGAAAACCTCCTTTCAAAAGACACTCTTAAAAGGGTCTACCTGAACCTTGCACTAATAAAGGCTACGGATAGAAGATACCAAGAAGCAATGGATTACTTAGAAGTGGCTGAACAGATCGATCCTGAAGATTATTTAATATATATTTACAAAGGTAATATATACCTTTCAACAGGCAAACCAGAACAAGCAGTTGTAAATTACAGGAAAGCACTCCAGCTAAGTAGTTATTCTAAAGATAGAAATCCAAACAAATTGCTTTTGTATTATAATCTCGGGAAGGCATTTGAGAAACTTGGTGACAAAAAAGAGGCAGCATATTATTACAGGGTCTTTCTGGATAAAACACCTGATATTACCTTATTTAAAAAGCTGAGGAAGGAGGCAAAAAATTATCTTACATCTCGTTAATATCCTTTACCTTTCATCATTCTTTAATATCTCAACTCAAAGAATTGTAATCTTAATCTTACTAAAGCTACATAAAAGTCCTTGACACCAGCCATCCAAGTAAGTATAATTTAATAACAGGAATTAAGCAAAAAGTAGAATCTACTAAAGAGAAAGGGAGGTGAGAGGAAGAATTTTTAATTTATTGAGGCATAGAGAATTTTTAGATTCTAACTTTTTGGCTTCTATTTAAAGCCAAGAAATCATTTCTGAAAGGAGGATTAAGTAATGAAAAGGTATTTTAAACTGTTGTTAGCAATTGTATGTGTACTGATGCTTCCTGTGCTTGCAGTAGCAGATGATATCATGTTCCCATGGGTGCCTATATTTGACAGTGTCTCCACAGTGGTCTCTATTACAAATACTTCCTCTTCAAGCACACTCAGCCTGATTTACCGTTACAAGGCAGGAGACAACTACGACAACCAGACTGCCACCTGTGAACACTACGATATTGACACTGACACCTCTCAAAATGACATTCTCACCTTTGATGCATCAGGAAACATCAATGGAGGTCAGCCAATATTTGGTGATGTGGTGAGTGGAACCAAGGGT
>MTOU01000023.1 GCA_002011745.1 Nitrospirae bacterium JdFR-85 | reverse complement strand
CGAGATGGAGGAGTCAGATGAAGGTCTTGGTTCTTGGCGCTGATGGCTATCTCGGATGGCCTACCTGTATGTACTTCTCCCAGAGAGGGCATGAGGTTGTGGGCATTGACAACTATTTCAGACGTCTTGCTGCGGTGGAGCTGGACTGTGAACCTCTGATACCCACCCCAAACCTCCTGCAAAGGGCAAGAATATGGGAATCAGTCTCTGGCAAGCTGGTTCATGTGCATATTGGAGATGTGACAGACTACAGCTTTCTCTCCTCTGTCTTCAGAGACTTTAGGCCCGATGTAGTGGTCCATTATGCAGAGCAGCCCTCTGCACCCTATTCAATGATAGACAGAGAAAAGGCAGCCTTTACTGTAAAGAATAATTTAATAAGCACCTTAAACATCGTGTATGCAGTGAAGGAGTATGCTCCGGATTGCCATATTATAAAACTCGGCACTATGGGAGAGTATGGAACTCCCAATATTGATATAGAAGAGGGATGGATAGAGATAGAGCATAAGGGCCGAAGGGACAGATTTCTCTTTCCCCGTCAGGCAAGCTCACTGTATCACACCACCAAGATTCAGGATACAGACATGCTCTGGTTTTATGTCAGAACCTGGGGCATAAGGGTTACAGACCTGATGCAGGGACCGGTATATGGAATATCCACAGAGGAGGCAGACCTTGACCCCCGCCTGATGCCCAACTTCCATTATGATGAGATATTCGGCACAGTGCTGAACCGTTTTATAGTACAGGCAGTGGCAGGTTATCCACTGACTGTTTACGGAAAGGGTGGACAAACAAGGGGGTATCTCAACATTATAGATACCCTCCAGTGTGTGTACCTGGCGGCAAAGAATCCACCCAAGGAAGGGGAGTTGAGAATCTTTAATCAGATTACTGAGACATTCTCTGTCAATGAACTGGCAGAAAGGGTCAAGAATGTTGGAGCCAAATTAGGTTATAAGGTAAGTATAAAACACATTGAGAATCCCCGTAAGGAGGCAGAAGAACATTATTATAATCCTAAGTACACCGGTCTGATAGAGCTGGGATTAAAACCACATTTCCTCACAGAGGATGTTCTCGTGAGAATGTTTGAAGTGGTAGAGAAATACAAGGATAATATCCAGCCTAACAGGTTTTTTAGAGGAATTAAATGGAAATAACTCCATATTAAGGGCAGCAAAAGCCCTCTGTGATGGTAAAGGATTAGAAAGAACAGTTAAAAAGATTCTGGAGATTCTTCAGTGAAAATCTTAATAACCGGTGGGTGCGGCTTTGTAGGGGTCAACCTGACAAGATATCTTTTGAAGAAGGTTCAGGGCTGTAAAATTACCATTGTTGACAATTTCTCAATTGGCAGAAGGGAATATCTTGAAGAAGCCCTTAAAGGCTTTGCAGAAGATAGGGTAGAAATAATCAAAGGAGATATAAGGAACCGGGCTCTCTGTGAAGACATATCTAAGGGGATTGATAGCATAGTACATCTTGCAGCCCAGGCAGGGGTAATACCTTCCATTGAAGACCCCTTTTATGACTGTGAGGTGAATGTAATAGGAACGCTGAACCTGCTTCATGCTGCCGTAAAAAACGGGGTTGAGAGATTTATATTTGCTTCCTCCAACGCACCCCTGGGTGAACAGTCCCCTCCAGTAAGTGAAGGGAAAACTCCCAAGCCTCTCTCACCCTATGGGGCAAGTAAACTGGCCTGTGAGGCTTACTGTTCTGCTTTTTATGGCTCTTATGGGCTTAAAACAATCGCTTTCAGATTCTCCAATGCCTATGGGCCTTATAGTTTACACAAAAATAGTGTGATTGCAAAGTTTATCAAGGACGGTATCTTAAAGGGCAGACTAACCATTTATGGTGACGGCACTCAGACCCGTGACTTTATTTATGTTGATGACCTATGCCATGCTATTTACCTGAGTCTTACCCTTCCAGCCTCCTCTTCTGAATACTGGGGCGAGGTCTTTCATCTTGGCACGGGAAAAGAAACAAGAATAATTGACCTTGCAGTTATGGTAAAAGGACTTTTTGATAAAAAGATTGAGATAGTCTTTGAACCTGAAAGAAAGGGAGAGATAAAGAGAAACTACTCAGATATCTCAAAGGCTGAATCTATGCTCGGTTTTAAGCCAAGAATCAAACTTGAAGAGGGGGTAAAAAAGGTCTATGAGTGGTTTACTTCATTGAAGTATGAGAGAATCAAAAATGCCACAGTTCTTTCAGGGAGTGAATGAGAATTTTTTAAGATATTGCTTAAATTGTTTCAATAAAGGAGAGATATATAAATATCTTCGTAAAGATACCAAAAAAATACAGCAATATGTAAAGGTTCCAATAGACAATAAATTTATGCTGGAGTCTCTTGTAGTAGAACTCTACAGGGAAGGAGCGCTTACTCTCAGGCAGGCATCTGAACTACTTGATGCTGATCTATCTGAAATCTTTGATTCAATGAGAAAGACGTATATAAACTATGGGGAAGAAGAGCTGGCAGAAGATATAGAATATGTCCATAGTAAATGACGCCGATGTAATCATTCACCTTGCCAATCTTAAAAGTCTTGACCTTCTTAAACAACTATACGGAGAAGTATCTATCCCTGATATGTAAGGAATGAGATTTTAAATAGAGCCATTAAGGGCTGTCCACCTCCTGTATTTTGGTAGTTTATCAATTTACACAGTTCGGTGGACAGCCCCATTTCTGTATTTTTCTCAAGTGTTTTTTTAAGTTGAGGAGACCGGATCATCAACCCTGCAGGATGCGTGGAAAAGTGATAGCCTGGTTTTTCTATCTCCTATTGCCCCTTGCCTATCGCCCATTACCTATCGCCTATTACCCATTGCCCCTTGCCTGCAATTATAATGAACTTATAAAATTTATAAAATTTAAGTTCAAGACTTGTTATCAAGTCCATTTCTATGAATGAGAAGGTATTTCGCGAATACGATATAAGAGGCGTCATCGGAAAGGATATAGACAGAGACTTTGCCTTCTCCTTAGGCAGGGCTTTTAGTCTCTACATCAAGAAGAGAGTCTCTGGCAAAGTATCCTTGAGTGTAGGCAGAGATGTTCGTCTCAGTTCTGAGTATCTCTTTGAAAGCCTGACTGAAGGGATTATCAGTACAGGCACCAATGTCTATGATATAGGAGTATGTCCTACGCCTCTACAGTATTTCTCCCTTTTCACACTTGACGTGGATGGGGGAGTGATGATAACAGGGAGTCATAATCCACCTGAGTATAATGGCTTTAAACTGAGCATAGGAAAAGATACAATACATGGGAAAATGATTCAGGAAATAAAAGAAATTATGCAAAAAGACAAAACTCATTTCTCGAGCAGAAAAGGGACTGTTAAAACTGCAGACATTGTCTCTTCTTACTCTAATTATATGCTAAAAAAATTTTCCTATTTAGCAGACAGCAAATACAGAAAGATAAAAATTGTGGTAGATGCTGGAAATGGAACTGCCGGACTTGTTGTGCCCAAGCTACTTGAGGCTATTGGTTGTGATGTATATTGTCTGTATTGTGAACCTGATGGTAGATTTCCCAATCATCATCCTGATCCCACAATCATCGAAAACATTCAGGACCTCATAGCCAAGACCACCTCATCAGGTGCTCAGATTGGAGTTGGTTACGACGGTGATGCAGACCGGATCGGGGTTATTGACCAGAGCGGTAACATAGTATGGGGAGACCATCTCATGATTATCCTTGCAAGAGACCTATTAAAGAGGAATCCTGGAGCCAAAATAATTGGTGATGTTAAGTGTTCTCAGTTCATGTTTGATGAGATAAAACGGAATGGCGGTATTCCTGTTATGTGGAAAACAGGCCATTCCCTTATAAAAGACAAAATGCGAAAAGAAGGTGCCCTCCTGGCGGGTGAATTCAGTGGTCATATCTTTATTGCAGATGGATACTTCGGGTTTGATGATGCTATATATACCACTCTTCGGATTGTGGAGATAATGAAGACTACAGGTATGGATATAAGGGAACTCTTGAAAGATATACCCCCGATGTGTTATACACCAGAGATAAGGGTAGACTGTCCTGAGGAAAAAAAGAAGCTGGTGGTGGAAAAGGTGGTGAATAAATTTAAGATATATAAATTAAACAACGATGCTCCCTTTTTGATTAAAGATATATATAATATTGATGGAGTAAGAGTCGTTTTTGAAAAGGGATGGGCACTTTTAAGGGCAAGCAATACCCAGCCTGTGGTGGTAATTAGGGCAGAAGCAGAAGATGAGAAGAGTCTGATCCAGTATAAAGAGTTTATAGAAAGAGAATTCAAAAAGGCAATGGAGACATTATGAAAGCAATAATCCTTGCAGGAGGGAGTGGAACAAGGCTCTGGCCTCTTTCAAGAAAGAACTATCCAAAGCAATTCTTAAAACTAAATGGTGATTCCTCTCTTCTACAACAGACTGTAGAAAGACTACTAAAGGTAGTGTCCCAGGATGATCTGCTGGTGATCACCAATGAAGAACACAGATTCTTTGTAAAATCTGACCTAAAATCACTACTCTTAGACACTGAACATATAATTCTTGAGCCTCTGAGCAAAAATACAGCACCAGCCATCGCTCTTGGAGTCAAGTATTGCATTGAAAAGTTTGGTTGTGATGAGAGAGAAGTGATTTTTATATCTCCCTCAGATCATCTAATAAGACCTGTAGATAAATTTATCGAAAGCATCAAAGCCTCAGAACAATTAGCAAAAGAAGGTTTTATTGTAACCTTTGGTATAAAGCCCACAAGAGCTGAGACAGGATATGGCTATATAAAAATAAATCCTCAAAATCCTGTAAACAGCACTCAGAATGTTTTTAAGACTATAGAATTCACTGAGAAACCTGATCCAGACAGGGCAAAAGAATATATAAAAGATGGTGGTTATTATTGGAACTCTGGGATGTTCATTTTTAGCATAGGTACTATAATTGATGAATTTAACAGATATACTCCTGAGATAGCAAAAAAGCTTGAGAAGAGTTTTGATGAAATGATATCAGATTTTAATCAAATGCCCGAGGTTTCAATTGATTATGCTATCATGGAAAAGTCTGAGAGGGTTGTCACTATGCCTCTTGACATCTACTGGAACGATATAGGTTCATGGGACTCAATATATGAAGTCTTAGATAAAGACAGTGAAGGAAATGTAAAGAAGGGCAATATTATTACAATAGACACCAAAGAGACTCTTATAATCGGCAGCAAAAGGCTGATATCCACAATCGGTTTAGAAGACTGTCTCATAATCGAGACAGATGATGCTATACTCATTGCAAAAAGGGGAGAAGCTCAGAAGGTCAGGGAGATTGTCAGCTTCCTTAAAAAGGATGGGAAAAAAGAGGTTTCAGAACATGTAACCACATATCGTCCCTGGGGTTACTATACAGTTCTTGAAGAAGGTCCCAGATATAAGATCAAAAGAATTGTTGTCAATCCTGGTGAGAAACTGAGTCTACAGAGGCACTATCACAGGTCTGAGCATTGGATTGTAATTAAAGGAACTGCAAAAGTTACTATTGGAGATAAAGAAGTCTTTATCCATGAAAATGAGTCTGCCTATGTGCCCAAGTCAACCCTTCACAGGCTTGAGAATCCAGGCAAGATTCCTCTCGAGATAATAGAGGTCCAGAATGGTGAATATGTGCAAGAGGATGATATAGAACGCTTTGAAGACCGCTATGGAAGGAATTTAAATTCATGGAAAAGTTAACGCTATTAACACAACCAACGCAATAAATTCGCCTCTCTTGATAACAAATAGCCAACATGATAAAAATACTATGTTTTAAAGTTGAATAGACTGGATCACCAACCCTGCAGGATGCATGGGAGGGCGGTAGTTTGTTTTTTCTCATCACCTATAGCCTATTGCCCCTTGCCTATCGCCCATTACCTATCGCCTATTACCCATTGCCCCTTGCCTGCAATTAGATAAACTTATAA
>MTOU01000031.1 GCA_002011745.1 Nitrospirae bacterium JdFR-85 | reverse complement strand
ATTACCCATTGCCTATCGCCTATTTACCCATTGCCCCTTGCCTGCAATTAGATAAACTTATAAAATTCAAGATTCAAGACCTGACCCCATAGCATGACCCCATGATCAAACTTTGAGGAGGATATAATGCGAAAAAGGATTCTTGTTACAGGTGGTGGAGGTTTTATAGGAAGTCATTTATGTGAAAGATTACTTAATGAAGGAAATGAGGTCTTATGTGTAGATAATTTTTTCACTGGAACAAAAGAAAATATTGTCCATCTTATAAACAACCCTTATTTTGAAGTTCTAAGACATGATATTACTTTTCCTCTATATGTAGAGGTTGATGAAATATACAATCTTGCCTGTCCTGCCTCACCTATTCATTATCAGTTTGATCCAGTCCAGACTGTCAAGACAGCAGTCCACGGTGCAATAAACATGCTTGGTCTTGCCAAGAGACTCAAGGTAAAGATTCTTCAGGCATCTACCTCAGAGGTCTATGGTAATCCCTCTGTTCATCCACAATCTGAAAGCTACTGGGGCAATGTGAATCCTATTGGATTAAGGTCATGCTATGATGAAGGAAAACGTTGTGCAGAGACCTTATTTTTTGACTATCATCGTCAGCATAAACTAAAGATAAAGGTAGCAAGAATATTTAATACATATGGCCCGAGAATGCATCTTAACGATGGAAGAGTTGTAAGTAACTTTATTATTCAGGCATTAAGAGGTGAGGATATTACTGTATACGGAGATGGGAGTCAGACCAGGAGTTTCTGTTATATCGATGATATGATTGATGGTTTGATAAAACTCATGAACACCCCTGACGATTTTACAGGACCTGTTAATCTTGGCAATCCTTCTGAGATTAGTATTCTTGAGTTAGCAGAGAAGATTTTAAAGATAACTCGTTCAAAGTCAAGGATAGTTTTCAAGCCTCTGCCTCAGGATGACCCTGTTCGCAGGTGTCCAGATATCACATTGGCAAAAGAAAAATTAGACTGGCAACCAAAGGTGAGTTTAGATGAGGGGTTAGAGAAGACAGTAGAGTATTTTAAGAGGGTTTTGTCTAAGGCAAAGTGAGACAGCTTGTTAACCTTTTTCATAAGTAATATCCATGTGTGGTATTGTGGGAATAATGGCTTTTAATAATTATTCTGTTTCAGAAGATATCCTGCTTGAGATGAGAGATACCCTGTCACATCGTGGGCCAGATGATGCAGGGGTGTATATTTCACTTGATAAAAAGGTAGGACTTGCCCACAGAAGACTGTCCATAATTGATCTTTCTTCTGCAGCACATCAACCAATGTGTAATGAAAATGGAACGATCTGGATAACATACAATGGAGAAATATACAACTACCGTGAACTCCGTGAGACATTAATTAGAAAAGGCCATAAATTTAAAAGCAACTCAGACACAGAAGTAATTATTCACGGTTATGAGGAGTGGGGAATTAAAGGATTATTAGAGAAATTGCGTGGTATGTTCGCCTTTGCAATTTATGATTCACGACTCACGGCTCACGATTCACAATTCATCCTTGCACGTGACCGCTTTGGCATTAAACCCCTCTACTATTTCTACAACAATGACACCCTTATTTTTGCCTCAGAATTAAAGGCGATTTTAGCATCAAAACTGGTTTTTAAAGAGATAGATTTTCAGTCAGCAGGTCTCTTCCTTCTTTATGGTTCTATACCCTCTCCTAAGACAATATATAAAAAGATATATGCACTTGAGCCAGGACATTTTCTAATAGTTAATGAGAAAGGTCTCAGGAAATATCGTTATTATAATTTGAGCGATGTCTTTTTAGACACCTCCTTAAATAGTATTTCAGAAGAGGAGGCTATAGAAAGGGTTCGTTCCTGTCTTATTGATACTATAAAGTGCCATCTTGTAAGTGATGTGCCAGTAGGTGCTTTCTTAAGTGGTGGTATAGACTCTACCGCTACAGTAGCCCTTATGCGTGAAGTAGAGCATAAACCTATAAAAACAGTATCTGTTATTTTCCCTGATACACCTTATGATGAAAGTAAATATTCAAAAGCTGCTGCTAAAAGATTTAATACAGACCATGTAGAAGTTGAGCTAAATGGCAGAGACCTGATAAACCATATGGAGAAAATCTTCCACACTATGGACCAACCCACCATAGATGGAGTTAATACCTATTTTGTCTCGTGGGCTACTGCACAGGCTGGCCTTAAAGTAGCAATGTCTGGTGTAGGTGGAGATGAGATATTTGGTGGATATCCATCATTCACACAGATACCCAGACTACACAGTCTATTAAAATTTCTTTTCTGGATTCCTATGGGTAAAAAGACAGCACATTTTGTTTTAAAAAATTTTAATGATTCACGAACTGCAAAACTTTCCTCAATACTTTCTACAAATCTATCTATACCCCATATTTATCTTAACTATAGAGGACTTTTTACAAAAGATCAGATTCAAAAACTACTTCATCCCGATGTTGCTAAAGAGGTAGTAGAAGGAATTGAGCCCTTATCCTATCTACAAGGGTGTTCAGAAATAAATAACGAATACAATCAAGTCAGCCTGCTTGAGACTACTTCCTATATGGCCAATCAACTCTTAAGAGACACTGATGTTTTCAGTATGGCACATTCCTTAGAGGTGAGAGTGCCTTTTGTTGATCATATACTGGTAGAACTACTGGCTAAGATCCCTATAAAATATAAATTTCAGAAGGATATCCCCAAAAGATTACTGATAAAGGCATTAAATAATAAACTGCCAGATGAAATAGTTCATCGTCCCAAGATGGGTTTTACCTTTCCCTTTGACCTATGGATGCGGAATGAATTGAAAGAATTTATAAAAGAGAGGCTCAATAGTGCAACTATATTTAACAATTATTTTATTAAGGAACTTTTAAATAAGTATTATCACAATAAGATACATTGGTCACGGGTGTGGGGAGTATTAGTTTTAACTCAGTGGTTAAAATGAGGTAAAATCTATAACCAACCTGCCAACTTTTTTGCTAAGATATGAAAAAAGCACTAATTACTGGCATCACTGGGCAGGATGGCTCGTATTTGGCTGAGTTTCTGCTATCTAAGGGTTACGAAGTCCATGGTATTGTGAGAAGAGTAGCCATGGAAGATCCAGAACACAGGCTCTGGCGAATAAGACATATTTTAGATAAAATAACTCTTCATGCAGCATCACTTGAGAGTTATCCAAGTATCTTTAGTGTAGTAGAGGAGGTAAGACCAGATGAGTGTTATCATCTGGCTGCCCAGAGTTTTGTAGGCTACTCATTTGAGGATGAGTTCTCTACTATAAATATAAATATTAACGGCACTCATTATGTGCTGTCTGCAATAAAGAAAAAAGTTCCTCATTGCAGATTTTACTTTGCTGCATCCAGTGAAATGTTTGGTAATGCACCTTATACTCCTCAGAATGAAACTACACCTTTTAATCCCAGGTCACCTTACGGGATATCCAAGGTGGCTGGATTTTACCTGACCAAGAATTACAGAGATACCTATGGTATTCATGCCACAAATGGCATTCTTTTTAATCATGAGTCTCCCCGGCGAGGATTTGAATTTGTAACCAGAAAAATCACCTCCTTTGTAGCAAAGGCTGTGGCAGGCACCAAAGAGAAGCTGAAGCTTGGTAACCTTGATGCTAAAAGAGACTGGGGATTTTCACCCGAATATGTAAGGGCTATGTGGCTTATGCTTCAGCAGGATGAGCCTGATGATTATGTTATTGGGACAGGAGAAGCACATACTGTTAGAGAATTTCTGGAAGAAGCATTTGGATATGTGGGATTAGAATGGCAGGAATATGTGGAGATAGACCCCAGGTATTATCGACCAGCAGAGGTGAATTATTTAATGGCAGATGCCTCTAAAGCGAAGAAAAAGCTGGGCTGGGAGCCGAGGATTAAATTTAAAGAATTGGTAAAAATAATGGTTGATGCTGATTTAGAACAAGCTGGTATAGAATCTCCTGGAGAAGGCAAAAAGATTTTAATGGAAAGATTTAATAACAATTCTTTATTCAGATAATAAATGAGTAAAAATATCTTACTTATTGCTTCAGGTTTATTTAATGCCGGTGGAATAGAAAGGTATAATCAAAATTTAGCAAAAGTTATTATCAAAAATGGTTATTCTATTAAAATTATCAGCAAAAATGATATTATACATAAAAGCTCTGCTGAGATTTCATATAGTTCTTATGGACATATTAAAAATAGTGTACTAAGAAAAATATTTTTTTCTATTACAACCTTTCGTAAAGCATTTTCTTCTGATATAATAATGTGCGGTCATATTAATTTCTCTCCATTATGTTTTCTTATTTCAAAACTTCTTAGAAAAAAGTATATGGTTTTAACATATGGAATCGATGTATGGTCAATTACAGATAAAATGAAAAAAAAAGCATTAAAAGAGGCATCCTTAGTAATCACAATATCCAATTTCACGAAAGATAAAATAATGTCACAATTTCCTGAAATAAAAAATAAAATACAACTATTGCCTCCTCCAATTGATGGTGAACGTTTTTATCCTAAATCAAAATCAGATTATCTTATGAATAGACATGAATTAAAAAAGGATGACAAGATTCTATTAACCATAACAAGATTAAAAAAGACAGAAGGATATAAGGGTTATAATAAAATTTTAAAAGCTTTACCTGCTATTCTGAAAAAATTTCCAACAATTAAATATATTTTAATAGGCCCAGGAGATGATTTGGAAAATATCCAAAATTATATAAAAAAGAAAAATCTTTCAGGTAAAGTAATACTCACAGGTTATATTCCAGACAAAGAACTTTTAGACTATTATAATCTTTGTGACATTTTCGTAATGCCCTCGAAGGGCGAAGGGTTTGGTATTGTCTTTCTCGAGGCATTGGCTTGTGGAAAGCCTGTGATTGCAGGCAACAAAGATGGCTCTCGGGATGCTCTTTTAGATGGAGAATTAGGAATTCTTGTAGATCCTGATAATATTGATGAAATAGCTGAGACAATTGTTAAGGTTTTAAAGAAAGATGTGCCAGAGAAACTTCTTGATGGTAAATATCTTAGAAAAAGAGTACTTGAAGTCTATGGATTTGATAAATTTAAAGAACGAGTACGAGATTTATTGAGAGTAATATAATGGATTATCGTGAAAAAGTTTATTCAACTTATGTTTCAACTCACACCTTACATCTTTACGGTGAGGCAACTCTCGAAAGAATCAAAAAACAATTTCCTGTATGGACTCACTATTACAGACGATTTCTTCCAAGCGATAAGTCAGCAAAAATCTTAGATGTAGGCTGTGGGAATGGTGGTTTTGTCTATTGGCTCCAGCAGATAGGTTATACCAATGCATCAGGAATTGATATAAGTTCAGAACAGATTGAGGTGGCAAAAAGACTTGGAATAAAAAGTGTAGAACAGGCTGACCTTATAGAGTTTCTGAAGGATAAACAAGATTTTTATGATGTCATCTTTGCAAGAGATATAATAGAGCATTTCAATAAGGACGAGGTTCTTGAAATTTTTGAGACTTTTTATAACTCTATTAAATCAGGAGGAAGTGTAATTATATGTACTCCTAATGGAGAGAGTCCTTTTAGTGGTCGGTATCGTTATGGTGATTTTACTCACGAGATTGTATTTACACAAAGCAGTCTAAGTCAAGTATTAAGAGTCTCTGGATTTACCAAGATAGCATTTTATCCAGTAAGACCTGTGCCTAAGGGAGTAAAATCAGTTGTAAGGTTTTTGCTGTGGAGAGGGATAGAAATGTTACTTAAGTTTTACATGCTTGTGGAAACAGGCTCTGGTGAAGGAATTTACACACAGAATATAATTGCCGTGGTGTATAAATTAAGGAGATTGAAGAAAAAATCAAGAAAAATTTAATAGTCTCTCAGGAAAAGCTGAAAGCTATAGGGGCTGTCCACCAAGCTATGTAAATTGATAAACTACCAAAACACAGGAGGTGGACAATGGAGAAAAAGAAGAAGGCCCCAAAGCCAGAGGAAGTAAGAGC
>MTOU01000019.1 GCA_002011745.1 Nitrospirae bacterium JdFR-85 | reverse complement strand
AACTCTCCAATGGAGAACGAATGACAACAGAATTAACAAAAAAACAGAAAGACATACTTAAGTCTCTAAGATTATGTGCCTAAAAGCGAGGAGTTTAGGTTTTCATTATATACATAGAACTCAAGATATACTGGCTGAAGCACCCTGTAATGTAGCTCAACTGTATCTTTTACTCCATCACCATTTGGAGAAAAAATATCCTCTGTCTTGTATAAACCTGTGATACTTGTAAACTGACCCCACGATACCTGCTTAATTTTTTGGAGCACATTACCTGCCCTATCCCATGCTGTAAGCCTTATATAGAATCTACCTTCATAGGGAGGCACCCATGTTGTGAACACATCATTAATCACCGGTATATCAGATGGTGGTCTGATAAGACTCCATTTGTCTGGATTTCTGACATCTGCATATTCAAGACTGTATCCCTCAAAGTTAAGGTCAGTGGCAATTCCTTTTAAGATAATCCCTGTTCTTTCTTTTCTTATCCTGAGTTCTACTGTCATGTTAAGCAGAGAACTGATGGCCCAGAGGTCATCATAACCTCTACCATAACATAAACTTGATTGGGAAACAGGTCTATAATATGTAATATAACGTTGAAGTGGTGATATTGATACCTTTAAAGGAGATAACAAATCTATTTCAGAGACTATGGACTCGGTCACAGAGGTTATAAAATTAGTAATATAGATACCCATGTAGTCTTTACTTATAACAGAGACATTGTCAGACAACCAGCCCACTAACTCCAATGCAGGATATAACATATAATCGGGATAATCAAAAGTTTTTATCTTCTTTTTTTCTTTTGTTTTTAGATCAATCACCAATATATTAGGACCATATGTTTCATTACATAGAGGGCCTTCGCCCATAGATGAAATACTTTCAAGAAAAGCTATCTTTTTGCTATCAGACGACCAGCTAATATTCTCCAGCGATGGAACACAGAACTGCTCTTGACTCTTAATCTCGTGAATTGTATATGTATCTCCATTAATATCTGCGATATTTAAATACATCCCATTGTTGGATTCAATAGTAAAAGCAAAAATCTTTTTATTGGGTGCTATAAAAACTTTGTTTACATAATCGGAGATTTTTACATGATTGCCTTTTTCAGATGCATCCATAAACCAGAGCCCATTATTTTGGAATAGGATTTTCTGATTCTGAAACCAAAAAATTTTAGGAAGATCATTGAAGATAGAAATACTCTTCTTATTTCCTGATGTATCTGATACCATTAAAACATCTTCATTTATGTTGGCATCATACCTACAATAGGCTATCTCTTTACCATCGCTTGACCATTCAAGACAATCTTCATAGTATACAAAGGAGTCAACTTTTACTTTCTCTATGGTCTCAACATTTATAAGCCAGAGTTCATAATTCCCTGAAGCGATATTAATGTAAGAAATATATTTACTATCAGGTGACCACTTTATATTTAAAAATCTATTTTTATAGCTTTCATTATGTAAAAAAATCAATTTTTCTCCGTTTATATCTACCATCCATAACTCAATTGTGGTAACTTTTGTGTTTCTGTCAAATTTCAAAAAAGTAAATGCAACTTTCTCTCCATCTGGTGATAAATAAAACCTAAAATCATAATACATGTAATCTGGATTATTCTCTGTCCAATCAAAAGGTATAAGTCTCAGAATATCCTTTCCATGAGGAGACATTACATAAATCCCAGCAGGATACTCTGGTGCATTTGTATTAGTATAATCAATAGAAAAAACTATTCCGCTCTCGTCAGGCAACCACTGCCATTGCTGGGGATCTATCTGAGGAAGCATACATGTAAGATTATTATTCATTAGATACTCTGTACCTATTGCATCTGTAAGAGGTAGACGGTTATTGTCAACCACTACGGGCAAACTACCCAAGACATTACCATCTGTATCTATGACCTCTACGCTGTACTGGCCATCTGTTACCACTGTACCATCATTGTTAAGACCATCCCATGTTATAGTAGTCCCTGTGGTATCAATCAGTTCATCTCCAGCAAATTCTCTTACATATCTGCCCTTTTTATCTACTACCACTATTCTAACTGTCTGAGGTGTTTTAAGCCTGAAAAAGAAATCTGTGCTGTCCTTAATACCATCACCATTAGGTGATATGTAAGGTTCAGAGACCCAGAGATCCGCATCCTGTACTCCCAACACTCTCGATGCCTGATTATTATCTTCACTCCTCTCAATAATCAGGTTAGCAGGATCAACCTTAATAGTTATCTCCTGAAAACCTTTCTTTCCTGAAGTATCATAAAGAAATGAAATTGTGTCTTCTGCGTTTCCAGAAATCAAAGGAATGATACCGGTCCCTATCAATGTGCTACCTTCATAGGCCTCAACAGTAACATCTGAAGCATCCTGCTCTCCTATGTTGTTTACCGTTACATTAATAAAGACACTGTCACCATCTTTTGGTGCAGATGGTGAAAAAACTATAGAATTTGTTGAAATTGCAAGGTCTGGAAGACTCAGTATTTTGATTGTCTTAAAGGCATCATTGTCGTCCTCTTTTATCTCTTCTATGAGATTGTCAGGGTCAACCTTCACAAAGACTATCTTCTTTCCTGATGCTGCTACATCCTGCCATAAAAAGGAAATACTTCTACTCTCGCCGTGTCCAATTGTATCTATATTTTGTCTTCCTATTAAGACGCCATCCACTCCAGGGGTACCCAGATAAAACTCCACTACTACATTCTGAGCAGGCGAAAAGCCTGTATTCTTCACAGATACTGATATAGACACACTACCACGCTCCATTGCAGGCTCCGGGCTTATTACTAAATCCTTATAGGAAACTGTAAGATTAGGCTTCGCGACCCCCTCCACGGTGAGAGCTATACTGGCTCTGTTGTTGTCTTCTGAGAGTTCTAAAAACCGATTAAAGGGATCAACCTCCACTGTTAAAGGGAGATTAACACCTTCTTTGTCAGCCTTCCATGTATACTCACTTGTAATAGTCTCTCCAGCAGGAACATCAACAGTTAATGTTGCTATTTCATATGCTTCTTCAGGAAGGTCAATAAAATATCTCACTTGCACATTGTAAACATCTGTTGTGCCTCTGTTGGTTATTTTAGAGGTAATGGTTAGGTCGTCAAAGATACTTATTTTATTTGAGGATAAAGATATATCAGATGGACTTATTACAAAATCATAGGTTGGTTCAGGATAAAGCACCCTAACTGCAGAGTTATTTTGTTCATTTGACTCTTCAACAGAATCATCAGGGTCTACCACTATGAAATAGGTATGTTGATCCCCGTCTCTAACACTTACAGAGAATGTAACAGTAGTTGAAGACTGTCCTGGAAAGGCTACCACCTGCTCTGCTACCTTGGAGTCCTCTGTAACAGCCCCTTCATAAAGAGCTACTTTTGCCTGTGACACACTGGTTCTCCCCAGATTCCAGATTTTAGCATTGATAATAACATCTGATGGAAGATACATTACCTTAGAGGGAATAAAGGTAATATCCTCAGTTTTTATTGAAAGATCTGGGTCAATATTTGCTTTCCATACGGCCCTCACTGCAAGCGCTGTCTGATAGGGACTTCCATACCAGCTACCACTGCCTGACTGTTTGCTCAGGATATAGTTCAATCCCCTGTTTGTTATATCCGTCGATATATTAAACTCTCTCAGTGTGAGTACTGCCAAAGCAGTATCATAAACCGTACTCGGACTGTTTCCAAAACCACCATCAGGATTCTGGTGTTCCAGCAACCAAGCAATCCCTTTTTCTATCTGGTTGTCTAATTGGTACTTCTGTCTGTATCTGTTAAAGGCCATAAGTACATTTGTGGTTGCCTGTATAGTACTGCCTTCATCATTACTTCCCCAGCCACCGTCACTGTTCTGCTTTGACTTTAAATATTCAATAGCCTTCATGATGGCCTCATTATCTGTATAATCTGATAGAGCCAGTGCACTCAAGGCAAAGGAGGTATCTACTGGATTACTCATATAATTATCATTGCTTCCCCAGCCACCGTCACTGTTCTGTCTGGAAATAATATCCCCTATTAATTGAGTTACATCCTTACCAGCCTTTACAAACACCTCTACCTTTCTTGACAGGTAGTCCATGTTACCTGACTCAATATTATCAAGCCATTGAAGCCCCTTATTGTAGTTTTCTTTGGCAACCTCAAAGTTCTTCAAGGCAAGCACTGCCTCTGCTGTATCTCTATCAACGGTCTGGTCTATGGCAACCCAGCTACCATCAACTTCCTGATGTCTCATCAACCATTTGACACCATCTTCAATATTTGGGGGAAGTGTCCTTGGTTTTAACTCAGGTGGTGTTATACCCGGATTCTTAGGAATCTCCTCCTTAGGCACTAATGTAACCTGGATTACTCCATCTCCATCGGTAAGAATGGAAAATCTTGTTATCCACTTATTTCTTAGATTTTCTAATTTATAAACCTCTTCTACTCTAAAAGTACCTGGCAAAGTGAGAAGAATAAAGGCCATCTTAAATGACTTCTGGGAGTTCGAGGCATCAGGTATCCGTTCTCCCTCCACTGCTATTATATCCTCAATAGTGATATACTGAGGTTCTCCTATGATGGTAACATCCTTTTCAGGAAGTTGAGTAGGGTCTATTGAAGGGTTATTTATCAGAAGCATTGGAGGCACCTGAGTTTTATCCACAAATCCCATTAAATAAAGGTCAAGGGGACTATAATTCTTCTTTATAGCAACAGATGTAAAGGTTCCGTCTCCATTGTCCTGCCAGTCATTACCGTAAAGAACAGAGCCATCTGTATCGAGTAGATAACTCCAGTGAGAAGCATCCTTGCCCAGAAGTGCTGTACTGACATTTCCATCCTCGTCTATAAATCTTACATATGCAGCCCAGCGATGAAGCATCTCATGAGACAGTGTCGAAAGGGTTACCTCAAAAGCAGGGTCAAACGGATTTGTTATACTTTTGGCAATATTTCCCATATCAATAATTCCTTGAAGTTTGCCCTTACTACCGTAAAGATCAGAATAATCAAATATTTCAACACCTATCCCCTTCACATCATTTTTTACTGGATGATAAAATGCTTTTATGTCTTCTTCAGGCATCTGAAAGTCAAAATTAGTAAAGATTACCAGAAAATCGTATTCATCCTCATGAAGTCTATAAAACTCCTTTGCTATAGTCTGTCGTGGTTCTTCATTTAGCGTACCATCTGGAAGCCTGGCATCATAGTTTCCTTCCACCTCCATGACTGTAATATTGCCATAATCACCTATGGTTGCTGCAGTAAAATCATCTGCAGCCACATTGGTAGCACTGAACAATGGGATCAGAAACAAAAAATAAAAGATGGAAATTACCTTTACCGGTTTAATGAAAACCCCAGACATCCTCCCTCCTTATTCCTTTGTATCTAAAGATTGATCATTTCACCCCCAAAATAGTTGAACCTCTGAAATCCTTTCTTATCCTTTTCACCCTTTGTTCCTTTTCTGCTATCTGGATAATTATTCTCTCGGCCTCATCTGTACTCTGGAGCACCAGGGTATCCTCCCTGATAGCTGAAATCCTGAATTCTTTATTATGAAACCTTATCTTATCGCCTGTCCTGATTACTTTCATCTCACCATCAGATGTCCTTATAACAGCCATCCGTCCCTCAGGGTCAGTCTTGAGGACCTTGAAATTAACCTCTGAGTAAAGATCTTGAGAAAAAGATAGTGTGAATATTGCCACTAATAAAATTAAAATGAATGGCGCCCTTTTAATTAAGTCTTTTTTTGTATTCAAAGTATCCATTCTACCTCCCATTAACTGAAACATGTGTCAAAACCATCACTATATCCATTCAAAGCCTACCGCCCCTGAAATATCTCCAATTCCTCAAACCTGAATCCCTCCTCTCCCCCCACCATAAGCCATACGCTATAACCCAATCCCCTTCTCCTTATTCTCCAACCACCAATCCTTGTACTCCCTCAGTTTCTTCTTTATGGAAGTTCCATCATTCGCCTGCAGATACTCCCAGAGTTGATTCTTATCATCTGTGGCTTTTACCCCATAGTACCTCTGCCTATAGTCAAGAAACACTCTCAGATGATCCACTACCTCCCTCAGTGTCTTCCTCAACTCCACCTTACCCAACTGTAACTGATAAAACCACCTCTCACAAAGCCA
>MTOU01000024.1 GCA_002011745.1 Nitrospirae bacterium JdFR-85 | reverse complement strand
GTAGTTGGAGCTGTACTGGGTACAGCACTGGCGTATGTAGTTGATGTGGTGAGCACTGCTGCAAAGCCGAAGGCAAAAGAGGCAGAATCAACAGTGTATAAATAATTTACTGCTGAAAGGGGGCCTTCCCCCTTTCAGTATTCTCAATTCCTACCAATCAAATAACGATTAAGTGAGTTTCCCTTACCCTTCTGTCTTGACGGAACAATCAAAAATTCTTTAAAATCAACTCGAGCCCCCTTAGCTCAGGAGGATAGAGCACAGGATTCCTAATCCTGGTGTCAGAGGTTCGAATCCTCTAGGGGGCACCATCAGGTTGTTTAAATCTCTGATTTTTAGATAAGCTGAGATGATTCGTTTATAAATTTTTTTAATTTGACCAATCAGTAAATTCTGTTTTAAGATATTGGCGTCTTTAATTTAGGCCCTAAGATCAATTAATTTCTTAAAACAAGGAGGCGTTATGAGTAAGAAGTATGAGACACCCCTTCTTGACGAACTAGAGAAAGGACCGTGGCCGAGTTTTGTGAAGGAGCTCAAGAAGGCTGCAGAAAAGAATGAGATGGCTGCTGATGAGTTGGGACAGCTTGAAAAATCTTACAAAACAAAATTAGGTTATTGGAAGCATGGTGGTATAGTTGGTGTGAGAGGATATGGAGGAGGTGTTATAGGAAGATACTCCTCTCTACCAGAAGAATTCCCCAATGTTGCACACTTCCATACGGTGAGGGTCAATCAGCCGAGTGGATGGTTTTATACGACTGAGGCCCTGAGAATGATCTGTGATATTTGGGACAAATATGGTAGCAGGCTTACAAACCTGCACGGATCTACCGGAGACATGATTCTGCTCGGCACAAGGACAGAGAAACTGGAGGATATCTTTGCAGAACTTTCATCAAGGGGATGGGACCTTGGAGGTTCTGGTTCCGCAATGAGGACACCCAGTTGTTGTGTAGGACCTGCCAGGTGCGAATGGGCAAATATTGATACACTTGAGATTACCTATCAACTTACTCAGGAGTTCCAGGATGAGCTTCACAGGCCTGCCTATCCTTATAAGTTCAAGATAAAGGTGGCTGGCTGTGCCTGTGATTGTGTTGCTGCTATTGCCCGTGCTGACCTGTCCATAATTGGAACATGGAAGGGTGATATCAAGATCGATCAGGATGAAGTGAGAAAGTATGCAGAGGGTGGAATGAACATCCAAGAGGAAATAGTTGATATGTGTCCTACCGGGTGTATGTCCTGGGATGGAAATGAACTTAAGATAGATAATCAAGAATGTAACAGATGTATGCATTGCATAGCAAAGATGACAAAGGCACTCAGACCAGGAGATGAGAAGGGAGTAACTATATGTGTGGGCAGTAAGGCCCCTATAGTGGTCGGTGCAATGCTCTCCTGGGTAATAGTTCCTTTCATGAAGGTAGAGCCTCCCTATGATGAACTGAAAGAGCTCATCAGAAACATTATAGATTGGTGGGATGAGAATGGAAAACCAAGAGAGAGGATTGGTGAGCTGATTGAGAGACTTGGTATGAGGTCATTCCTTGAGTATGTTGGACTACCACCAGTGCCACAGCAGGTTAAAGAGCCGAGGAGAGACCCATTCTGGTTCTTCACTGAGGAGGATATCCAGAAGATCAAAGAAAGGGAAGAGGAAGAGAAAAAGACTGGTCAGTATAAGTTCTAAAACTTCTAAAAAAATAAAGAAGGAGGAAATTTAAAATGGCTGTACCAGAAAGAAGAACTGACATAGGACCACCACATTATGAGCAATTTTTGCCACCTGTTATTAAGAAGAATTATGGTAAGTGGAAGTATCATGAGAGACTTTCACCTGGACTCATGGTTCATGTGGCTGAAAGTGGTGATAAGCTATACACAATCAGAGTTGCCAGTCCAAGGTTGCTTGCCACAGATACCATTAGAGAGATATGTGAGATTGCTGATAAATACTGTGATGGTTATCTGAGATTTACCTCCAGAAATAATATTGAGTTTCTGGTCTCTGATGAGAGTAAGGTAGAGCCCCTACAGAATGAACTTAAGGAGAGGGGCTATGTGATGGGTGGTATTGGTCCGATGGTGAGTAATCTTGTTCATACTCAGGGTTGGGTGCACTGCCATGGTGCTGCAACAGATGCCTCTGGTCTTGTGAAGGCGATTATGGATGAACTCTTTGAGTACTTCACTACAAAGGAACTGCCTAACAAGGTAAGAATTGCTATTGCATGCTGTGTTAACATGTGTGGTGCAGTGCACTGTTCTGATATTGCATTGGTGGCTGTGCATACCAAGGTGCCCACAATTCAGCACGAGAGAGTAAAGGATATGTGTGAGATTCCCACCACCATTGCCTCCTGTCCTACAGCAGCTATAAGTCCTGATCCTGCAAAGAAGAGTGTTAAGATAAAGGAAGAAAAGTGCATGTATTGTGGTAACTGTTTTACAGTATGTCCTGCTATTGAGATTAAAGACCCTGACAGGGACGGGGTTGCAGTAGTGGTTGGTGGAAAAGTGGGTAGCTTGAGAAGCAATCCCAAGTTCTCAAAGATGGTTATCCCCTTCATCTCCAATGATCCTCCAAGATGGCCAAAGGCGGTTGCTGCTGTTAAGCTGATCCTGGAGACATATGCAAAGCACGCAAGGAAGCATGAGAGAGTAGGTGAGTGGATTGAGAGGATAGGTTGGGAAAGGTTCTTTAGCCTGACAGGAATTGAATTCACCTGGCAGCACATAGATGACTTCACCTTCGCAAGAGAGACATTCAGGACTGCTGCTACTTTCAAATATTAAATAAAAATCAAGGGGCAGGAGCTGATGGAGTTCCTGCCCTTAATCTTAGAAAGAGGAGGTAAAAGATGGAGGTAGAAGAAATCCAAAAAAAGATATTTGAGCTGCTGGAGAAGTCAAAGGGGAAGAAGAAGCTAAAAGAAAAGGATATTATAAGGATAATATCTCAGGACACAGGCGAGGATAAAAATACTGTTAAGAAGGTTCTGAGAGGGCTGATTGATGAAGGAAAGCTCTGTTACTCCTACACAGGTGGCGCAAGTTCTGTAGAGATACCTTCTGAGGAGTATCTGAGAGAGAAGGGGCTTCTTTAAAAACAGATAAAGAGATAGAGAAAGGCCGAGGGGTTGCTTCGGTAAATATAGGGGTTTGTCTCTAATTTTTTGTTTAAAAGTATATCCAAATACATTTCTGTTCATCACCTTTAGAAGAGAGCATCTGGTCAAAGTAGTTTGTCTCGAGGATCAATTGAATGTTGTATAACTGTCCAAGGGTGGTTATAGCAGGGCTGAGAGGAGGCTCTGGCAAAACCACCCTTTCTATTGCAGTAGCAAGACTTTTTAAAAACAGAGGATTAAAAGTAACCTGTTTTAAAAAGGGGCCTGACTATATTGATCCTGGTTGGCTGGCAAAGGCCAGTGGCACTGACTGCTACAATCTTGATCCTTTTATGATTCCTTCCTCTAAATTAATAGCATCCTTTGTACACCATTCAAAGGGTTCAGATATAGTAGTAATAGAGGGTAATCGTGGTCTTTATGATGGGGTTGATATTGAAGGTTCTTGGAGTACTGCAGAGCTGGCCAAATTGGTAAAGACCCCTGTGGTACTGGTTGTTGATTGCACCAAAGTGACAAGAACAGTGGCAGCATTGATAAAGGGACTGCAGGAGTTTGACAAGGGTGTAGCCATTAAGGGAGTGGTCTTAAACAATATCTCTGGCAGAAGGCATGAGTCTGTGATTAGGGGAGCGATAGAGAGGTATACTGACTGTAAAGTGCTGGGTATAATTAGGCGTTCAGTACAGACACCCATCCTCCAGAGGCATCTGGGGCTTACTCCTTATCAGGAACATCCTGATGTGGAGGAGACAATAGATTATATTGCAGCACTTGTAGAAGAGACGATCAATATGGATGAGATGATGGAGATTGCATGCTCAGCAGCCCCGATTCATTTAGAAGAACTGCCTCCTCTGTTTGAGATCAATGAAGAACTCAAAAGAAGGTCCAAAGGATTAAGGATAGGTATTATCAGGGATGAGGCCTTTCAGTTTTACTACCCTGAGAACTTAGAGATAATGAGAGAGTATGAGATGGAGATCGTATTTATTGATGCAATGAGGCAGGACTCTCTGCCTTCTTTAGACCTTCTGTATATTGGTGGAGGATTTCCTGAGACAAATGCATTAGAATTGTCAGGCAATAGAGCATTCATGACCGCTTTGAGGAGAGAAGTGGAGAAGGGGTTGCCTGTGTATGCAGAGTGTGGAGGCCTGATGTATCTTGGCAGGCAGATAGAGTATGCTGAAGGGGTGTATCCCATGACTGGAGTGCTACCACTGGATTTCAGGATGGAGATCACCCCTGTTGCTCATGGCTATACAGTGGTGGAGGTGGTTGAGGATTCTACATACTACAAAAAAGGCACCATTCTCAAGGGGCATGAGTTTCATTATTCGAGGGTTGTCAGTTATGATAGAGATATGCGGTTCTGTTTCCAGATGAGAAAGGGCAGAGGAATCAAGGATGGGTTCGATGGTCTTCTGATAGGAAAGGTTTTTGCCACCTATACTCATCTGCATACTCTTTCAGCGCCTGAGTGGATCGAGGGCCTGATAAATACTGCCCTATGCTAAACTAAATCCTCCATATCTATTGTGATGACAACAGGTGAAAGAAAGAAGAAGGTAAAAGAGGCGCTTTTTAAAGGAGATATTGATACCCTAAGGGCTCTTGTAAGGCAGCAGCATAGAGTAGTGAATATACTCCTCAGTATGAGCTATGATAAGGATTCTCTTCTTACCTGGCGGGCTATAGAGGCTATAGGGCCTGTGGTGAAGGAACTCACGGATATATCAAGAGACAAGGGTAGAGATACTGCAAGGAGGTTGTTGTGGTCCATTACTGAAGAATCAGGAGGGCTTGGATGGTCTGCAATAGAGATGCTTGCAGAAATAGTGGTCCATGCTCCTGGAGAGTATGGAGATCTTGTTCCGATGATTGTGGGATTTTATGATGAGGAGTTTCTGAGGCCCGGGGTACTATATGCAATCTGTAGGATTGGCACCACAAATCCAAATCTGATAAGGGACTGGAATATAATAAAGATGCTTATAGAAGATGCATTGAGGGATGAGAATCCAAGGACTGTGGGAATGGGGCTTTATGCACTGAGATGTCTGAAGGAAAGGCTGAATGGGGTTGCTGTGCCAGAAAGGGTCTTCAGTGATAAGAGAAAAGTTTTAATATACTCTTCAGGCAGATTGGAGAGCAGGAGGTTAATGGATATTGCACAGGAGGTGGGCAGATGACAAGACTGAGACTGTTGACCGCAGGAGAATCCCATGGCAGAGGGCTGGTGGGAATAATAGAGGGTATTCCTGCCAATCTCTCAATCTCTGCTGATTATATCAATCAGCAACTTGTACGAAGGCAGAAGGGATATGGCAGAGGCGGGAGGATGAAGATAGAATCTGACAGGGTTGAGATCATAAGCGGCGTAAGGTGGGGCAGAACCCTTGGCTCTCCAGTGGCCCTTTATATAGAAAACCGGGATTGGCAGAACTGGCAGAAGGGAATGTCTGTCTCGGAGGAGGATGCACAGAGTATTGAGCCTGTTGTTCGTCCAAGACCAGGACATGCAGACCTTGCAGGCATTATCAAATATGCCCAACAGGATATAAGGAATGTTCTTGAGAGGTCATCAGCACGAGAGACAGCAATGAGAGTGGCCCTTGGGGCTGTGGTACGGAGAATGCTTGATGAGTTCGGGATAAGCATAGGTTCCTTTGTAACCTCTGTAGGAGGAGAGGTCTTTCAGGTGGATACCTCAGTGCTGAAGCCTAAAGATCTGCTGGCACTCTACAGCCAGGCAGAGGGCTCTGAAGTAAGATGTCCTTCTGCTGATGTAACATCCAAGATGAAAGAAGAAATCGACAGGGCCAAGGAGGGTGGATACTCTCTGGGAGGCAGATTTGTGGTTTTCGCAACCGGCGTGCCACCAGGGCTCGGAAGCCACATCCAGTGGGACAGGCGACTGGATGGCAGAGTAGCACAGGCATTGATGTCCATACAGGCAATAAAGGCTGTATCAATAGGAGAGGGCTTTGAGATGGCAACCAGCAGAGGTTCAGAGGTGATGGATGAGATGGTTGTTGAGGGGAGTTTTTCTTTAAAAAACATAAAGAGGAAGACGAATCATGCCGGTGGTATAGAGGGTGGTATAACCAATGGGATGCCGGTGGTTGTAAAGGCATCCATGAAACCCATTCCCACGCAGCGGAAGCCTCTGAGGTCAGTGGACCTCGCAACAGGCAGCTATGTAGAGGCTGCATATGAGAGGTCTGATATATGTGCAGTGGCAGCTGCCTCTGTGGTGGCAGAGGCTATGCTGGCGCTTGTTATTGGCGATGCGTTGCTTGAGAAGTTTGGAGGAGACTCTATTGAAGAGACGAAAAGGAATCTGGAGAGTTTTCTTAAATCACTCTAAAAACCTACTTTCAGTCAAGAGGACTTTTAACACCAAGAATATTTTTCCTTGCCACATGGGTGTAGACCATGGTGGTGTTGATGTGTTTGTGACCGAGGAGTTCCTGCACTGTTCTCAGGTCATAGCCGTCTTCAAGCAGGTGCGTGGCAAAGCTGTGCCTAAGGGTGTGCACTGTGGCAGGCTTCGTGATACCGGCCTCTTTCGCAGCCCTTCTGAAGGCCCTCTGTAGTGTGGCAGGATGCAAATGATGACGGCGGACTGTATTACTCCTTGGGTCTATGGAGAGATAACCTGATGGAAACAGCCAGAACCACCCCCACTGCTTGCCCACCTCTGGATACTTTCTTTCAAGTGTCCCTGGTAGGCTCACTCCTGATTATACTGCATTAACTTAGTTTAATCAAGCATTTTCAAGAAAATCTCTTGACATTTGTCTTAATTTGGGATATACTTTAATGCAAGTTGGACAATAAGATAAAGTATGTTCTCGGCGTGCTGACGCCCGCCGAGAACGGGGAGCTGAGCTGAAGGAGCTCCAGCATCTTGTTCTTGATTGGTAGAGAGAGGGAGTATATAATATAGAGGGAGAAAGACAATAAACTCG
>MTOU01000036.1 GCA_002011745.1 Nitrospirae bacterium JdFR-85 | reverse complement strand
CGAGATGGAGGAGTCAGATGAAGGTCTTGGTTCTTGGCGCTGATGGCTATCTCGGATGGCCTACCTGTATGTACTTCTCCCAGAGAGGGCATGAGGTTGTGTTTAAACACCATTATCTACTTAAAGAGACACTTGAAGGCATGTGCAGAGTAGTAGTGCAATATGCAATATAAGCATAATATTAAAATGCTTAAGAGGCATAAAGTAGTATAAATGAAACTCCTTTGTATTATCCCAAGTTACTGGCCGGCTTTTAAATATGGTGGACCAATATACTCTGTTCATGGGTTGAATAAAGCTTTAGTAAAAAAGGGAGTTGATGTAGCTGTCTATACCACTAATGTAGGCTTAGATAGTAGCATTCCTGTTAATGAAGTGATTGATATTGATGGTGTAAAGGTTACTTATTTTGAATTTACAAAATTATTTGAGTTTATAGGTACAACGGGCTGGCAATTTTCTCTGCCACTAACAAAGGCTCTCAGAAAAAATCTTAAAGAGTTTGATGTTGTTTATATTGTAGCTGTCTGGAATTATCCAACAATGATAGCTGCATATTATTGTAGGCGCTATAAAAAGCCCTATATTATTGCCCCAAGAGGGGCCTTATATTCACATACCATTAATAAGAAATCCTGGAAAAAATGGCCTTACTATCATTTCATTACAAAAAGAGACTTAAAAAACGCATCAGCCATTCATTATACTACAGAGGATGAAGCAGAAAAATGTCAGTCATTACTTAACTTAAAGAATCAAGCATTTGTTATTCCTAATGGAATTAATTTATCCGAATTCAATGATCGTCCTGCAAAAGAAAATTTAAGTAGGCGTTATTCACACTTAAAAGGGAAAAAGATAATCCTTTTTCTTGGTAGAGTTCATTGGATAAAAGGCTTAGACATTTTAATAACGGCTTATAGTAGATTAATAAAAGAAAGAAATAATATGCACTTGCTGATTGTGGGGAATGATGAAGAAGGCTACAGTGAGAAAGTTAAAGGATGGATTAGGGAGTATGGGCTAAGTTATATGGATTATGGATCAAGGGATAAGGAATTGAAGGATTCTGTAATAAAGAAGACAAGAGACGAGAGGCGAGATGCAGATGTGAGCTTTACTGGTATGTTAAAAGGAAAAGAAAAGCTGGAGGTTTTTACGGGTAGTGATATTTTTGTTTTGCCATCATACTCAGAGAACTTTGGCATGGCTGCAGTTGAGGCAATGGCTTGTGGAGTGCCTGTGGTGATTTCTAATAAAGTGGGGATTTATAGAGAAGTTGAAAAAAACAAAGCCGGTATTGTAGTTAATACAAATGCTGAAAGTCTTTATAAGGGCATAAAGCAGCTCCTTGAGAATCCTGATTTGAGAGAGGAAATAGCTACCAATGGAAGGAGACTGGTGCAAGAGTATTATGATATAGATAAAGTAGCGGATAGAATGATAGAAATGTTTGAAAATATATTAAATGGTAACCATAGAACATAATGAATTATGTAGAATATAAATGGAAAAGCACAAAGACATGTGCTCACGATTATTTAGTTCCTTCTATTTTAAAAATTATTAAGAAATTAAATTTAAGCAAAGATGCAAAGATTCTGGATGCAGGGTGTGGAGGAGGATACATCCTTTTTGAGCTCTACAAGCGTGGTTATAAAAATTAAAAATATTTGGGGATTTGACGCCTCTGAAAGTGCTATAAATATAGCAAAAGAAAATTATATAGATATAAGCAGCAGATTTGAAGTACATAATGCCTATTATAGAGAACTTCCAGATTCTTTCCCTAAAAAAGATTATGATGTTATTTTATCCATCGAAGTTATTGAGCATATGTATAGCCCAAAAGAATATCTAAAAAACATAAATTTTTGGCTTAAAAAGAATGGATTTCTTATTATTACAACACCCTATCATGGTTATGTAAAGAACTTAGTCATAGCCTTATTGAACAGATTTGATAAACATTTCAATCCCTTATGGGAGGGTGGACATATAAAGTTTTTCTCAAAAAATACACTTTACAAGCTTCTTAAAGAATCGGGAATAAGACTGGCGAAGTTTTATGGTTCAGGAAGATTACCATTTTTATGGAAATCTATAATTATCGTAGGGACAAAATGAGTAAACTTCCTATTTCTGTAATTATTCTTACTTATAATGAGGAAAAAAATATAGAAGATTGTCTCAAGAGTATTTATAAATGGGTAAATGAGATCTTTGTTGTTGATTCTTACTCCACGGATAGAACTTTAGATATAGCCTCAAAATATACAGATAAAATTTATCAACATCCTTTTGAAAACTATGCAAAACAACGTAACTGGGCACAGGATAATCTACCGATAAAAAACGAATGGATTTTTCATCTGGATGCCGATGAAAGAGCCACACCTGAACTTTCTGAAGAGCTGAAAAGAGTGTTTTCAAGTTCCATAGATGATGCAGATGGTTTCTTGATATCGAGGCGGACGGTCTTTATGGGCAAGTGGATTAAACATGGTGGACATTATCCAGCATACCACCTTAGAATTTTCAGGAAGCAGTTAGGACAGTGTGAAGATAGACTTTATGATCAGCATTTTTATGTAAAAGGCAAGGTTAAAACATTAAAGGGAGACATTATTGATACGATAACATCAGACCTCGATAGCTGGATTTCCCGCCATATCAGATGGGCGACACTTGAAGCTAATGAAGTGATGAATAGGGATAGAGATTATGGGATAAGGAATAAGGGTTATGTAATTAAGGCTGATAGGAAAGGGAATCCTGTAGAACAAAAGAGATGGCTCAGAGAGAGATACTATAGGTTACCTCTTTTTATCCGTCCCTTCCTTTACTTCATCTATCGCTATTTCTTCCGCCTTGGTTTTCTGGACGGTAAAGAAGGATTGATCTTTCATTTTCTTCAGGGATTCTGGTACAGGTTTTTGGTAGATGCGAAGATTTATGAATATAAAAAGAAAACCTACATTTCGTAAGTACAGTTTTTTACATCCCCTCATAGTAAGAGAAGCCGCAAGGAGTGTTGACTTTCTGACAAAAAAGATATAATTAAAATCTGTTTCTCTTATCAAAGGCTATTGATAGAGAAATTACTATAGTAAATTCTTTTGTATTGGAAGACGAAAACAGTAAAAATCCATTCATTGACAGAAGAGATAAAATCTATGATTTCTTAAAAGTAGCCACTGAATATGTTAGTTATTCAGAAGAATTAGAAAGAAGAGCCAAAGAAATTGAGAAATTTGGTATAATGGCTATGGATGCACTACATATCGCATGCGCTGAAATGGCAGATGTTGATTTTCTGGTAACCTGTGATGATATAAAGGGAAGGCTAACAAAGAAAGATTACAAATTAAAATAATTAGTTTAATGGAATTTGTTACAAAGGAGGCATTTAAAATATGAGGAAAAATCTCAATTTGACACCAATAGAGATACAAAAAGCCGGGGTGGGAGGCTTTAAAAAAACAGTTAGGTTTGGTAGGGGCATTAAGATTTCTTTTACAATATGAGAGAGGAGAGGGAGATTATACAAAACTAAGAAAAGAACTCTTTAAAGATGAAACTGTAGAGAGTATAATAGACAGAATGAAAAAAGAGGGAAAGATTGAATGAAAATAGGCAAGTCACAGAGAAATCCGAGTTAAAGGGGAATTAATTTGAGACGAGCGAATACTGGATGTTGGGTGTGGCAGTGGTAGGGTTTTAAGGAAATTTATCAAGTATGGGGCAAGGCCAGAGAATCTCTATGGAATAGACCTCCTGCCAGAGTTGTTACGCACCCATTATATGAGAGTGATCAGGAAGAGGATGTAAGGATAGAGGGTGTAATAAGAATAATGTTTCTAAAAAGTGCAATAATTTGAATTCATTAAATAATTGAGTTTGATAATATTTTACCTTTACATAGAGACTTGGAAGACTATAAGAGAGAGTTTCCCCGTTAAAGCTTAAAATATGCCTTAAATAAAAAGGGGATTATTATGGTTATTTTAGGTCTTAATGCCTACCATGGAGATTCCTCAGCCTGTATTGTAATTGATGGGCAATTAGTGGCTGCTGCGGAGGAGGAACGTTTTCGGAGGATAAAGCACTGGGCAGGATTTCCATCAGAGGCAATTAAATATTGTTTAAAAGAAGCAGGGGTTACAGTTGAGGATATAGACCATATCGCAGTAAACAGAAATCCCTCTGCCCATCTTCTCAGAAAAGCTCTTTTTACCTTGAGTAAACATCCCTCTCTGAATCTAATAAAAGACCGCTTGAAGAATGCTTCCAGAGTCAGAGATATCAAAGAAACTCTTGCACAGGAATTGGAGATTGAAGTAAAAAGCATTAAGGCCCGAGTATATAATGTGGAACATCATATAGCCCATCTGGCAAGTACCTTCTTTGTTTCACCTTTTGAGAAAGCGGCTGTGGTTTCAATTGATGGATTTGGTGATTTTGTAGGAGCAATGTGGGGAATTGGACAGGGAGAGAGAATTGAGGTCAGAGATAGAATATTCTTTCCCCATTCATTAGGTCTCTTTTATTTATCCCTTACGCAGTATCTGGGATTTCCCAAGTATGGTGATGAATACAAGGTGATGGGGCTTGCTTCTTATGGTAAACCTATTTATTTAAACAAGATGAGACAGATCGTCCGTCTGGATAGCGATGGAAGGTTCAGGCTAAACCTTGAGTATTTCATTCACCACTCTGAAGGAGTAACCATGACATGGGATGCTGGAGAACCCAGGATGGGGCCGGTGTACTCAAGTAAGATGGAAGAATTTCTTGGACCAGCCCGCAAGAAAGATGAACCAATAACAGAAGAGTATGAAAACATAGCTTCATCATTGCAGGCGATGTATGAAGAGGCATTCTTCCATCTACTTAATTATGTTTATGAGCAGACAAAGACGCCTGCAATATGTCTGGCAGGTGGATGTGCCATGAATAGTGTAGCAAACGGGAAGATCTTTGATAGAACCCCATTTCAGGAAGTCTACATTCAGGCGGCTGCTGGAGATGCTGGAGGAGCGCTTGGTGCTGCTTATTATGTATGGCATCAGGTGTTAAATAAGCCCAGAAAGTTCGTAATGGAGCATGTGTACTGGGGACCAGAATTCAGTGAGGCTGAAATTAATCAGGAGTTGACACTCAGAGAATTAGAGTTAAAGGGTTGTAAGGTGGAGAAGATAGAGGATAAGGAGAAACTTTGCCGGAGGACTGCAGAGGAGATTGTTAATGGTAAAGTGGTAGGCTGGTTTCAGGGAAGAATGGAGTGGGGACCAAGGGCTTTGGGAAATCGGAGCATTGTTGTGGACCCAAGACGGGAGGGGATGAAAGATGTCCTTAATGCTCGTATTAAGAGACGGGAGCCTTTCAGGCCCTTTGCCCCTTCAATCTTACTTGAAAAAACAGGTGAGTATTTTGAAAAGGATTATCCTGATCCATTTATGATCAAAGTTTATCCTATCAAACCTGAAAAACGAGCAGTGATACCTGCTGTAACCCATGTGGATGGAACAGGAAGATTACAGACTGTGAGAAGAGAGGATAATCCCCTCTACTGGCAGCTTATCAAGGAGTTTGAGAATCTCACGGGTGTACCGGTGGTGTTAAATACCTCTTTTAATGAGAACGAACCTATTGTCTGCACTCCAAAAGAGGCTCTTGATTGCTTTTTAAGGACAAAGATGGATGTCCTTGTGCTGGGGAGCTATGTAGTAACAAGGAGTGGCAAGGGGTAATGGGTGATAGGTCGTGGGGAAGCGAGGTTTCAAAGAGCTTAAAGTAAGGTTCTCTTTCAGAAGTCATTACTTAGACTATGACCTCAAAAGAAATCGGGTATCTTACAGATGATGAGGTTGACCATATTCTAAAAGAATGTGAAACTATAGGTAGGAATGCTTGAAAAACTTATTAAAATTTAAGAAGTAGTTCCTCTACCTCTAAACCTATAACTAATTATATGAAAATTTCAATAATTACAGCCGTATATAATAGAGCTGATGTTATTGAAGATTGCATAAAAAGTGTCCTCAGTCAGTCATACAAAAACATTGAACATATAATTATAGATGGTGGCTCAACAGATGGTGCTCTTGAAGTAATAGAAAGATACAGAAATGGAATATCAAAGATAGTATCAGAGCCAGATGATGGAATTTATGATGCCTTGAACAAGGGAATCAGATTGGCAACAGGAGACATAATAGGATTTCTCCATGCTGATGATTTCTATGCACACGATAAAGTGATAGAAAGAGTCGTGGAGGTGTTTTTAAAACATGGTGTTGATAGTTGTTATGGAGATCTTCTTTATGTAGACAGAAACAATACTGACAGAGTAATTAGATACTGGAAGTCTTCACCCTACAAACTTGGAAAGTTCAAATATGGCTGGATGCCTCCTCATCCTACCTTTTTTGTAAAAAGAGTAATATATAAGAGATATGGTTACTTTAACACAGACTTTAGAATAGCCGCTGATTATGAATTAATGTTGCGATTTCTTGAAAAGCATAAGATATCCACTTATTATATACCCGAAGTCCTTATAAAAATGAGACTTGGAGGAGCAAGTAACAAGAGTTTAAAGAATATGGCAATAAAAAGTTATGAAGATTATAAGGCATGGAAGATAAACAATTTAAAAGGAAGCTTTCTAATAATATTACTTAAAAATGTTGTAAAGATTCCTCAATTTTTAAGACCTTCTCCCAAAACCTATACTTCATAAGTATAGTTTAAACAATTTTGGCAATGATAAGGAGTTGAAGAATGAAAAAGGCATTAATTACAGGTATTACAGGACAGGATGGTTCGTATCTGGCCGAGTTTTTATTGTACAAGGGTTATGAGGTACACGGTCTGATCAGGAGATCCAGCAGCTTTAATACAGGAAGAATTGACCATATTTATGTAGACCCCCATGAGCCTCAGGCAAGATTATTCCTTCATTATGGAGATCTCTCAGATTCCAGTCAGTTAACAAATCTCATTTACAATATCCAACCTGATGAAATCTATCATCTGGCAGCCCAGAGTCATGTGAGGGTAAGCTTTGACATGCCAGAGTATACAGGAGATATTACAGGCCTTGGAACGATAAGACTTTTAGAGGCCATAAGAAAAAGTGGAATAAAAACAAAATTCTATCAGGCTTCATCTTCCGAGATGTTCGGTGCATCTCCTCCTCCACAAAATGAAAATACACCTTTTAGACCAAGAAGCCCCTATGCCTGTGCAAAGGTTTATGCCTATTGGATGACAGTAAACTACAGAGAGGGATATGGACTATTTGCTTGTAATGGAGTACTTTTTAATCATGAAAGCCCACGTAGAGGTGAGACATTTGTAACGAGAAAAATCACCAGAGCAGTAGCAAATATTCTCGCAGGCAAACAGAGGAGGCTATATTTGGGAAATTTAGAGGCAAAAAGGGATTGGGGATTTGCGCCTGAGTATGTAGAATGTATGTGGTTAATGTTACAGCAGGATGAGCCTGATGATTATGTAATAGGCACTGGCGAGAGTCATTCAGTGAGAGAGTTTGTAGAGCTTGCTTTTAGATACGCAGGCATTGAGATAGAATGGAAAGGCAATGGTATAGAAGAAAAGGGTATCATCGCAGCTATAAATTCAGATATACCAAATCTTAGAGTCGGAGATGTGATTATCGAGATAGATCCCCGCTATTTCAGACCAACTGAGGTAGAATTTTTACTTGCCGATGCCTCAAAAGCAAAGAATAAATTGGGCTGGCAGCCAAAAGTAAATTTTAAGGAACTGGTAAAGATTATGGTAGATTGTGATATGGCTTTAATAGGGCTAAATCCACCTGGAGAAGGTAAAGAGATACTGAAGGAGAAGAAAATATATTGGACAGAGAATAAGTTGACAGGTGGGTAAGGGAGCAGGCATGAGGGGTAAGAGATAAGTGATAAAGGGTAAGGAATAAGAGATGCATTGGAGTGAACTTGAGGTATGGAAAAAGTCCCATAAATTAACGCTTGAAATATATAAACTAACAGAGATTTTTCCTGCTGAAGAAAAATAAGGTCAATTAAGAAAATCTACACAAGAATTCTTAAACTTTTTAAATATATCAAGAGCATCTCTGGAAGAATTGAGATATTTTTTTACTGTTATCTAAGAACTTGAAATAAATATATAAATTAAAGAAACATTTTTAAAATTGGAAGTAGTTGCCGAGGAGATTAGTAAGATGCTTAATGGGTTGATTAAATCATTAAAAAAGGGCAAAAAGAATGAAGAATACTCTTAACCCTTATCACTTATCTCTCAACTCTAAAATCTATGTTGCTGGTGGTACCGGAATGGTTGGAAGTGCCATAATACGCAAGCTTGTTGAGAAAGGCTATTATAACATTGTATCAAATTATTACAGAAAACAACCTGAAACAATCTTTGATACTGCCCACTTATCACTCACCTCTTTCCATAAAGTTGACCTGACAAGACAAGCAGATGTAGAAGATTTTTTTGAAAAACAAAGGCCGGATTATGTATTTTTGGCAGCAGCCAAAGTGGGTGGTATTTTAGCAAACAATACCTATAAAGCAGATTTTATATATCAAAATACCATGATTGCTACCAATATTATTTATGCTGCATATAGGTATGGTGTGAAAAAATTGCTTAACTTGGGCTCATCTTGTATTTATCCTAAATTTGCTCCTCAGCCAATGAAAGAAGAGTATCTATTGACAGGTCTACTTGAACCAACCAATGAACCCTATGCCATAGCCAAGATTTCTGCTATAAAACTATGTAGATATTTTAATGAACAGTATGGGACAAATTTTATTTCTGTGATGCCAACAAATCTATATGGTCCAAACGACAATTTCGATCTTGAAACATCCCATGTCCTTCCTGCACTAATAAGAAAATTTCATTTAGCTAAGCTACTACAAAAAGAAGATTTTGAAGGGATAAGAAGAGATTTTGAAGTTTTTGGAACATTGGTAAGAGATAAGAGGCAAGGAGTAAGTGATGAAGAGATAATAAGGATACTTGATTCATATAATCTATCTCCTCAACACGTAACTCTTTGGGGAACTGGAGCTCCTTATCGTGAGTTTCTTCATGTGGATGACTTAGTAGATGCCTGTGTGTTTCTGATGGAAAGGTATGATTACAAAGATATTGGAGAGTTTGTTAATATTGGGGTCGGCAAAGATATAACAATTAAAGAGCTGGCTTTGATGGTTAGAAATGTAGTCGGTTTTGATGGTGAGATCAGATGGGATCCAACAAAACCCGATGGAACACCAAGGAAACTTCTTGATATAACAAAGATTAGAGATTTGGGCTGGCAACCTAAGATTCCGCTTGAAGAAGGAATAAAACTCACTTATCAATGGTACATCCAGACCCTAAAAACTTATACTCCATAAGTAAAGTATTTCGTTCTTTTCGTGATTATCTTAGAATGACTGAAATGATCTAAAAGTTTAGTATTTACAAAATACAAAAATTTTGTAATTGATTATGGCAAAAAGGTTGTTTGATATATTCCTGTCTTCCTTAGGCATAATCCTTTCCTCTCCACTGTGGATTATCTTCTCCCTGGCAATTATACTTGAGGATGGTTTTCCTGTTTTTTATAGACAGGAGAGGGTTGGAAAAAATGGAAGAATTTTTAAAGTTCTGAAGTTTCGTTCCATGATAAAGGATGCTGAGAAAGAAGGGGTTCCCATTCAGGCAACAGAGAATGACCCAAGGGTTACAAAAGTTGGCAGGGTGCTCAGGGCAACGGCAATGGATGAGCTTCCCCAGCTGTGGAATATCCTTAAAGGAGACATGAGTTTTGTAGGACCAAGGGCCTTAAGGCCTGAAGAAAAAGAAGTCTACGGCAATCCAGAGACTAAAAGGATAGAAGACATTCCAGGATATAGAAAAAGACAGACTGTCTTACCAGGGCTAACAGGACTTGCCCAGGTTTATCTTCCTTCTGATGCTCCAAGAAGAAAAAAATTCCATTATGACCTCCTCTATATCAAAAAACAGTCCTTCTGGCTTGACCTGAAACTCATTATTCTCTCCTTCTGGATAACCTTCCGGGGAAAGTGGGAAAGCAGAGGAAGAAAACTATAACCTCCACTTCCCTCCAAATTTGCACTTCGTAAGTGCAAGTCTGCTTCCTTCAGTCTTCTTCTTTAAAACTTCTCCCATATCCCATATTATAATCTCTCTAAACTGCCATTATACAAGTGTAAGTTTTTACCACTGTCTTTGTAAAAAATGGTATAATTTTAAAAATACCCGAGGAGATATAAGATGGGCAAAATAACTTTAGAGATTAAGGATGAAGACTTATTGCAATTAGGAGAGGCAAAAATAAAAGAGGAAATAGAACATGCTCTTAAATTAATAAAGATGAAAGGATTGCTTAAGGAGATTTCTGTTGCTCTGAGCAGTTTAAGGATAGATTATGAAAAAGAGATGGAGGAAATTAAAAGAGACGCATGGAAAGAATATAAAAAAGACCTTCCTTTATGAAAATTGTTGTCGATGCAAATGTTATCTTTTCAGCTCTCATTAGTGGCAAAGAAATCTATTTAGAAATATTCCAGGAACATGAAGTTTATATTCCTGATATTGTACTGTTTGAATTGCTTAAATATGAGTCTCGTTTAATTAAAAAAAGCAAAGTCAAGCAGGACAGATTTAGAATGTTTATACAAATGCTCTTTGAAGTGATAACAGTGATTCCTAAGTTTGCTATATCCCCGATAAATTGGCAGAAGGCAATATAAGATTTGTAAGGAGATTGATGAAAAAGATACTCCTTTTGTAGCATTGAGCCTTGAACTTAATATACCTTTATGGACAAATGATAAAAGACTTTGTGATGGAATTAAGAAAAAAGATTTTGATAATTTTGTAAGTATTGAAGAATTACTCAAAGAGATATATAGTTAATATCTCCATGCCAGCTTCTTGAGAAGATCCCCCTGTTATGCACATATTATCTGGGAGTAATCAGGAAGAAAGCACAAAAATCACCCTTAAAAACTTGTATTTTGTAGTATAATGAAGCCATAAACTGGGTAAAAGAACAAGGGGCTGTTAATTTGAAAAGAATAATAGAAAGGGGAAAGAGAAAATGGGTAACATTTAGAAAGGGCATGATGTAATATGGTAAAGGTAGCTTTACAGAATGCTTCATAAATCCTCTGTGATACAGATTGAGAGGTTATTTGGGAGCCAGCACATTAGATTAAATGGGAGGACTTTTCTGTCTGGGTAATGTAAAATCTTCTGTGTAAAATTGAAATTCAAAGAAAAGAGGGTGTATCCTCCATATAATTTATAGGTTTTAAAACTTTAAGGAAGGAGGAATA
>MTOU01000016.1 GCA_002011745.1 Nitrospirae bacterium JdFR-85 | reverse complement strand
TGCTGGGAGGAAGTACGAAGAAGAAACTTCCTCGTGTGTAGTAGTGTGAACAAAGGTAATTCAGTTATAAAAACTGAACCACCTCAGGCAATAAGAAGGTACGAGAGATTAAACTCTGGGGGGTTTCTCTTCTGAATGGATTATTATAGGAAGGTTTAATACAAATAAGGTGCTCTCTACTGTTCCACTTAACTCAGGTCCTGTACTGGTTCCTGAAACAGCTACTAAATAAGGAGCATGGGAATTTACAGACAAACCACCATGCCCATGAGAACATACATTCAGATGGACAATACATTGTGTTCTTGCATGAGGTAAAATGGCAATTCTAAGAGGAGCAAATATGGTTAATATAGATACAATTAAAATAAGCAGTGATATTATCCTACGTGCCCCCATTTTCATGAAAAAAAATTTTAGCACAAAACTTAAAGAAAATCAACTTGAAATTTTGATTATCATATTATATAAGAATAAGATTTATAAGTAGATATAAACATCATTGATGTCTTAATTGATATTTGAGAATTAAATAGATTATACTCTTAAACATAATGATTTTCATTTTCATTTTTATAAGACTAAGGTGAATTTTAAATGAGTGAGCAGAAGGTCTTTCAAGAGTTTCTTGCTGAAAAAAATCTTAGAATGACCTACCAGAGGAAAACAATTCTGGATGTATTCCTTAAGACAAAAACCCATGTATCACCTGAGGACCTATATAATTTAGTTAAAAAGAGAGACTCCTCTATTGGACAGGCAACTGTATACAGGACGCTGAAGCTTCTTTCAGAGGCAGGGCTTGCATCTGAAGTAGACTTTGGTGATGGGGTTATGAGATATGAGCATAAATATGGCCAGAGGCATCATGACCATCTTGTCTGTGAGGTGTGTGGTAAAAAGGTTGAGGTGTTTGACCCTCTGATAGAGGAACTACAGGAGAAGCTTGCAAAAAAGCATGGATTTATTCTTACTAATCATAAGATGTATCTCTATGGGATATGTAATAAATGTAAAAGATTACAAAAGAAAACCAGATAATGGGAGGAAGTATGGCCGAGATTTCACTTAAGATTGAGGGAATGAGCTGTCAACACTGTGTAATGAGGGTAAAAAAAGCGGTTGATGCAGTTGAAGGAGTAATATCTTCAGAGGTGGAGATAGGTTCTGCAAAGATAACCTATGATGAAAACAAAACAGACAGAGAGAAGATAACAAAGGCTATTAATGAAACAGGTTATAAGGTTGTAACCTAACAGAAGTCTGTTTATCTCAATCTGCCGCCTGTTTTTTCTATAATATAATCCACAATCTTTGTATGTAGGGAGTCTACTTCCTCATCAGTAAGGGTTCTGTTGTCTGCCCTATAAATGATGCTTATACCCAGGGATTTCATACCCTCAGGAATATTTTTTCCTTCATAAAGGTCAAAGAGCCTTATATCTTCAATCAGTTCTGAAGGATAACCCTCCAGATAGCTAATAACATCTCCAGTTTTGAGCTCTCGTGGAACAAGCAGTGAGATATCTCTCTGTACAGCAGGATACCTTGGTAGGGGAGTAAATTTTATCTCCTTATCCATTCCTTCAAGCAGAGAGGGGATATCCAGTTCTATTATCCCTATATCCTCTTTTGGTTCTCTCAAGTCAAGGGCTTCTCTCACTTCAGGAGATAAAACACCCACATACCCTACCCTTTTATTATCTATAAATATGTCCGCAGACTTGCCTTTATGTAGAAAAGGTTCTGTAGGATCCTTAAAATACAGTCTCTTTATATTTAGAGCACTGGCAAGTTTCTCTACAACCCCCTTCATGACATAGTAAGTCTCTGTAGGAGTCTCCCATAGCCATTGCCCTTTTTTGTAAAAATAGACCGTACCAAGATGAACTCTCTCCTCAGGCAATTCTTTATCAGTCTTGAGGAAGACCCTTGATACCTCAAACAACTTTATATCCATAACACCCCTGTTTATGTTTAACATAAGAGCCTGCAGTAGCGATGGTAATAGAAATGTCCTTAGTACAGACTCATCCTTTCTGAGGGGATTAAGAAGTTCCACAGTGTTTCTCCTTATGTCTTCAGGTGGTATCTTCAATAAATCAAGCATTAAGGGATTCATAAAGCTGTAATTTATAGACTCTGAAAACCCTGAAAATAGCATAGTTTGTTTGATTGTTTTTAAAGTTTTACTTAAAGAAGATGAAGGCTCAGCCTCCAGTTCTGCCTTAGGTACAGTAGAAGGTATGTTTTGATACCCATAAAGACGTGCAATCTCTTCAACAATGTCTGTTTCCATGGATATATCCACTCTGAAAGTAGGTATATCAATTTTTAATCCCTTGTCGTCCCTGTTACGAATAATAAAGCCAAGGTTTTTTAGAACTTCTGTTACTTTATCAGAAGATATTTTTACTCCCAGAACTCTTTCAACTGTCTGGAATCTGAAATATATACTTTTGGGCTGTAGAGGATAGGAATAAGTATCGATCCTTTCAGACACCTCACCACCGCATATCTCCCTTATAAGGGAGGCTGCCCTGTCGAGTGCATTAATAAGTCCTTCAATATCTGTACCTCTTTCAAATCTATAGGATGATTCTGTCATCAGTCCCAAGGCTTTTGAGGTCTTCCTTATAGAGGAAGGTTCAAAATAGGCACTCTCAAGGAATATATCGGTAGTGTCTTCTTTTACTTCTGTCTCTTCTCCACCCATGATACCTGCCAGAGCAACTGGCCTTTCTCCATCCCAGATCAGAAGCGCATCATGAGGAAGAAGTCTTCTCTGCCCATCGAGAGTTACAAATTCCTTTACACTACCTGCTATGTCTACTCTAATCATATTTCCCTTGAGTGTCCTCAGGTCAAAGGCATGAAGTGGATGTCCCAGCTCAAGCATTACATAATTTGTTATATCAACTACATTGTTTATAGATCTTATACCTGCTACTTCAAGACGTTTTTTCATCCATTTAGGAGACTCATCTATTCTTACACCACGGATTATCCTTCCTGCATATCTACGACAGAGTGGAGAGTCAATAACCACTCTGAAATCTGATTTGAATCCCTCTGAAAATCTATAATCATTCAGACGGAATTCTCTTCTCTTTATGGCAGCAATCTCCCTTGCAATACCGGAAATGCTCAGACAGTCTGGTCTGTTTGGTGTAATATCTATCTCAAGAAGTCCCTTTTCTTTAAGAGTTGCCTCAAGACCAGCCATTGTGAGTGCCTCAGATATCTCTTCAGCAGGCTCTCTGATATCTACGAAATCCTTTAGCCATTCAAGGGGTACTAACAAATTCTAAAACCTCCTTTACATAAAAGTATTAAAACAATTGATTTTAACGAAATTCGCACTTTTTATTCAATTGTCTGGTCTTTTCAAGGGCAAGTTTTGAAATTTGATTCGGAGGAATCCTTATTTAGATATCTAAATATAAAGACTTCTTCAGAGTGAATAACAGTATCTTGTCCACCATGTATGCCCTTCAGGACATCTGTGTTGCCATCCCTGATGGTCCTTACTCACACAGAACTTTCCACATTCAGGACACCTTTGCTCACACTCGGAAATCTCACAACTATTATATCCCTCTTCTCTGTCTGCCATACTGAATTATAAAAAAAATCTGCTTAATGACTCAATCTTATATTTTCTATAAATAATTTTTATAGTCTTATTAAGATATTGACTTTATAAATTTTTTCTCGATAATTTTTCCTGTCTAAGGAGGGAGTAGAAGCTCCTAAACGATTCTTTTAATGAGGGGGTAGGAGATGACCTTTCGAAAAAAGTTTTCAATTTTCCTGTTATTTATCGTTATCATTTTGGTACCCAGCACATCCCATACCCTTACAGATATAGGAAGCATCTCTATCAGTGGTAGAATAAAGCACCTTGAAGGGAGAGTGGTAGCAGTGAATAGAAGAATACTTGTTATAAAACCTAATTTAGTAGAGATAGAGAGGAAGATATTGTTTAAACATAAAATAGAGGATATTGTAGTGGATGAGGGGAGTTCTATAGTATACTTAATACTCAAAGGAACTGCAAATAAGAGACATGACAAGAGTAAAAGATTAATTCATTTGGTAGATATACAAACAGGCGAAATTGTGGATTCTATATCTCTGGTAAAGCATCCTAAGGCAGTGGAGATAGACCCTTTGAGAGAAATGCTTTTTGTTCTCACCTCTCATAAAAACCAAATTTTATTATTTGACCTTAAAAATTCTGACATAGAAGCAGAGATTTATGACAACAGAAAGATACCTTTTTTTAAGATTTACCCAGAAGGAGGAATGATCCTAATTGTAACAAGAGACAATTACAGTAAACAAAGAGGAGATGATTATGTTTTAAAAGAAAAGAAAAGACACAGAAGTAAGAAAGATAAATTCTGTTTAAAAGTATTATCCATAGATGATGGTAGTCAGTTGAGTGAATACTGTTTTAGTCGCTATATAAAGGCTATTTCAGTAGACAGAGACTCAGCCACTGCCGCTCTTTTGATAGGCAAAGGAGATATATACATACTCGACCTCATAACACAGAGCCTAAACTATTTTGTTTCTTTCGATATAAAAGCTCGAGATATAAAACTTACACCTCATAGGATACTTATAACAGATATAAAGAGAGGGAGACTGCTTGTACTTGACAGAGAAACAGGGCAACTACAGGAAGATCTGTATGTGGGAGAAAGAGCAAGATTTATAACAAGCACAGGTATATATTATCTCGTGTCATATAAAAAGGGTATAAGAGTCTTTAGAGAGGATATACCCCCAGAAATAACAGGGATAGAGCCACAGGAGGTTCTGGTCGGCACAGGGGATGTGGAATTAGTGATCAGAGGAAGGTGGTTTATGCCAGAGGCAGAAGTAGTGGTGGATGATGTAGTAGTACCAACTGTGTATGTATCAGAGACGGAACTGAGGGCAACAGTGCCTTCTTCACATACAGAGATCACTTCTTTACACATGATAAAGGTGAGGAACCCAGACGGAAGGTTCTCCAACGAAGTAGCCTTTGTGGTGAGGGTACCTGAGCCTTATATAAGCACGGTAGTACCCATAGAGACGGATGTGAACACAGGGGCGATGGTACTTGAAGTCTATGGCAGCGGATTTCTGCCTGATACAAAGGTTTATTATGATGGTAAAGAGAGGCCGGTGTCATACATAAAGGAGACAAAACTTCAGATGGAGCTTCTGGCTGAGGACACTCAGATGGCTGGTGTATATAGGATCTATGCAGAAAACCAGAATTACGATGGCACAGTGGTCAGATCAAACACCTTTGATTTCACTGTAAACAACCCTGTGCCTGTGGTTACTGGGATAACACCTTCTGAGGTGGTGGAGGATTCATCTGATACAGTGGTAACCATACAGGGCCGTGGTTTTGTGGCAGCAACGGAGGTTTACTTTAATGGTCAGGCTATTACTGTGGAGAGTTATACATATACCAGTATCAGGGCAGTGGTGCCTGCCTTCATGCTAACCGAATCAGGGGAGTATCCTCTGATAGTGAAGAATCCACCGCCAGGAGGAGGAACCTCCCAGGAGGTTATGTTTACTGTTACCAGAAAGAGTAGTGTTCAACCCTTGCCAGAGGGTTCCTTTGGAAAGCAGTACGAAGACCTAATCCCCTCTGATGCCACCATAAAGGCATATGACCCGGAAAGGTTCTCCATTATCACTGGCCTTGTTAAGGACAGAAGTGGAAATCCTTTGTCTGGAGTTACCATATCCATACATAGGCATCCTGAGTATGGCACAGCAGAGACTGATAGCACAGGAAGGTTCTCCATTCCTGTAGAAGGCGGAGGAATTATCACGGTAGTTTACAAAAAGGCAGGCTACATAACAGTACACAGGAAGGTGTATGTACCTTGGAATGATATAGCAGTGGCAGAGGAGATAGTTATGATCACAGAGGATCCTGTATCAACTACGGTAATCTTTGACGGTAATGCTTCTACTGTAATCACACACAGGAGCTCTACTGTGACAGATGAGTATGGGAGCCGCTCTTTAACCATGGTCTTCACCGGAGACAACCGTGCCTTTACCACCGATAAGCAGGGTAATGAGATAGAACTTACAACCATAACAGTAAGGGCCACTGAGTTTGATATACCTGAGAGCATGCCTGCTAAACTGCCGCCTACTTCTGCCTACACCTATGCAGTAGAACTGAGTGTCGATGGGAGGGATAATGTCCGTTTTGAAAAGCCTGTGATTATATATGTGGACAATTTCATTGGATTCCCTGTGGGAGAGGCAGTCCCTGTGGGGTATTACGATCGTGAGAGGGCTGTATGGGTGCCTTCAGACAACGGAGTAGTAGTGAAACTACTTGATACTGATGGAGACGGAGTGGTGGATGCCCTTGATGCCACAGGAGATGGCAATCCTGACGATCTCAATGGCAACGGGGCTTACAGTGATGAAGTTAAGGGGCTTGAGGAGCCATCTGTATACAAACCGGGTGATACTTACTGGCGTGTAGAGGTAACCCACTTTACTCCTTGGGACTGTAACTGGCCCTATGGACCCCCTGAAGATGCTATTTATCCGAACGGGGGACCTCCTTATGCTGACGAACATACAGAGGACGACAGCGAAGAGTCAGACTGTCTGAATTCTTATGTAAACAGGAAAAGTAGGGTATTTCATGAAGATATCTCTATACCTGGTACAGATATGACCTTACACTATGCAAGCAATCGTGTAAGAAGCATAATAACAGATGCTTCAGGTAAGAAAAAGAAGGGAACAGGCTATAGAGCTGTAATAACCATTCTTGCTAGTGGAGACAAGGTGCCTACATCATTGAGTTATATTATTGTCCGGATGTCCTTAGTAGGAAGAGTCTATACGAGTATTCTTCCACCCAAACCCAACCAGAAGGTAACATTTATATGGGATGGGCTGGATTACAGGGGTATACCTGTGACGGGTAGGATAGTGGCAAAGATAGATGTGGGATTCGTCTATGGTGCAGTGTATTATAAACCTAACGCTCTTTGGAGGGCCTTTGCAGCAGCAGGTAGAAGCCGGGGTGGAGGTGGAGGAAGCAGTGGAGGTGCATCAGTAACTACGCTGCGTGCAAGAAAAGAGATAGTTTTGTGGAGACACTATAGTGTAGAACTCCATCCCTCTCCTTTACTATTAGATGATTCTCAAAAAGAGAAACTTAGATATCATATTGCAAATGGATGGAATCTTTCAGTTCATCACGATATGGGAGTGAGAGGGGCATTTGTAATAATTGGTAGTAATGGACGAGTAATTAGAAGTAATGTAACAGATATTATAGACACAATAGCAGGCACGGGGCAAGCAGGCTACAGTGGCGACGGAGGTCCTGCTACTGAGGCATTTCTATCTTATCCCCGTGGAATAGCGATGGATGCTGCAGGGAATCTTTATATAGCCGATACAGGTAATCATCGGATAAGGAAGGTAGACAGAAATGGAATTATTACAACCATCGCAGGTACAGGGCAAGCAGGCTACAGTGGCGACGGAGGTCCTGCTACTGAGGCAATGCTTAATGCCCCCTTTGCTGTGGCAGCGGACAATAAGGGGAATATCTATATAGCCGATACAGGTAATCATCGGATAAGGAAGGTGGACAGAAATGGAATTATTACAACTGTGGCTGGTAATGGAGTAGAAGGTTATAGCGGAGATAATGGACCTGCTGTTTTTGCATCTCTTAATTCTCCCAAGGATGTAGTAATAAACCCTGAAGGTGGTTTTTATATAGCAGACAGTGGAAACAGCAGAGTAAGATTTGTTGATACTTCAGGTATTATAAGAACCATGGCAGGTAATGGAAGCAAAGGATGGGCAGGAGACGGAGGGCCAGCCACTGACGCAGAACTTTGTTGGGTCCGAGGACTTGCTCTGGATAAGGATAGTCTTTTGTATACAGTTCAACACTGCTGGCATAGGGTAAGAAGAATAGGTGTGGATGGAATAATAACAAAAGTAGCAGGTAACACCTTAGGAGGAGGATATTGTGGAGATGGAGGTCCTGCTGTTGAGTCCTGTCTAAGAGAACCACAAGCAGTTGCTGTTGATTCAGATGGCAATGTATATATAGCGGATACAAATAATCATGTTATAAGAATGATTAATCAGAGAGGGATTATTTATACAATAGTAGGTAATAGAACATCTGGATATAATGGAGATAAAAGACCTGTTTCAAAAGTTAAACTTAATCGCCCTCAAGATGTGATTGTAGGTCCTGATGGACATCTGTATATTGCAGATACGTTAAACCACAGGATAAGGGTGGTTTATCCCTCCAAGTTGGTAAAAAAACTGCCAGACAATAATTGGATAATCTTTTCTGATGAAAACGGCCAAGGTTATGTCTTTGATTCCAACGGCGGCCGTCATATGTATACTATAGACCTTACCACAGGTGTCACTCTTTATAGCTTCGGCTATGATCAGAATGGTCTTCTTGTCTCAATCACAGACCGTTTCGGGAATGTAACTACCATCCAGAGAGATGCCTCTGGCAGACCAACCTCAATCACCTCGCCAGATGGACTTGTAACACGTTTGGTAGTGGATGAGAATCATAATCTCACAAGAATCATCTATCCTGATGGTTCTTCTTACTCCTTTGTGTACAACCCAGAAGGATACATGACGGATGAGTACGACCCCAATGGGAATCACTTCCGCCATGTGTATGACGAAAATGGCAGAGTAACTAATGTCTACGACCCTGAGGGAGGACACTGGAGTTATTCTAAGGAGGTAGACTATCAGGGCAACGCCCTGACGAGCGTGCTTACTGCAGAGGGTAACCTGACCACATACAGAGAGAGTCACTCAGGTAGTGGATACACCTCTGTGAAGACCGATCCCACAGGCAGTATCACTACCTACAGTCGCTCCTCAGACCGTCTTACCGAGAGCTGGGAACTTCCATGTGGGATGCGTATTCTGAAGAAATACAGCCTTGAGCCTGAATATAAATATAGGTATCTTACAGAACTGCACTTAATTACTCCGGGAGGGGTTTCACAGAGGCTTACACACACAAGGGTTTATCAGGACACTAACTCAGACGGGCAGTATGAACTCGTAACGGACCTCTACAACCTGAACAGCAGGCAGTGGAGGGTGGACAACGACATCCTTACAGGCACAATTACCGTAGCATCACCTATGGGCAGAAGACTGAGGCTTGAGTATGACAATTCACGGCTTGTTCTTACAAGTCTGAGCCTTGAGGGGCTGAATCCACTCTTATTCAGTTATGACTCAAAGGGAAGGATAAACAGTGTGAGTGCCGGTACAAGGAGTATTACTGTCTCTTATGATCAAAATGGTAACATTGACTTTATCATTACCCCTTCTGGCAAGACCTTTGATTATACCTTTGACCTGATGGGCCGGTTAAAAGAGGAGATAAGGCCTGATGGTACGGTGGTCAGATATGAGCATGATGCCAATGGAAACATCACGGCAATCGTGACTCCAACCAATGCAAGGCATACCTTCACTTATACAGGGGTGGACCAGAGGAAGATCTATACAACACCAATCTCAGGCAGTTATCAATACACATACGACAAAGAGAGAAAACTTAAATCCATCACTTTCCCTTCAGGTAAACAAATTATCAACACTTACATCAACGGACTCCTTAGGAGTATGCAGACTCCTGAAGGTACAGTGAATTTCACATACTCCTGTTCAAACAAACTGACAGAGGCTGTGAAGGGTGCAGAGAGTCTTACTTTTACCTACGATGGGGCACTGCTGACCTCTGAGACATACTCTGGCACGTTGAACGAGACAGTAATCTACTTCTACAAAAGTGACTTTAATCTCTCTTCTGTTAGTTATGCAGGCAGGACATATGCTCTCACTTATGACAATGATGGTCTTCTTACAGGGATGGGCTCCTTCAAGGTGAGCAGAAATGCCTTGAACGGTTTGCCAGAAAGGGTAACAGATGGGGCTTTTGCTGTCAGTAGGAGTTTTAATACTTATGCAGAGGTTGATGAAAATACATATTATATTGGAAGTATTACTTACATGGAGGCACCGAGTGTAGTAACTGTAAACTCTCGACAGATAAAGATATCAGGCAGTATAGACAATCCCGAAGATTATACAGTCTTAGTAAATGGCAGTGATGTACTGGTGAATTCTGACGGGACTTTTGAAGTCATGGTAGAGTTTCAGGGTGATCAGACAGTAATACCTATAGAAGTGAGAGATTCTCTGGGTAACACAGAGAGGAGAGAGATAACAGTTATATATGATCCTTCAGGCATTGGGATTATAAAGTACTTTGCGATAGATCCTGTTACAGAGGAGGTATATTTCATAGATATACAGAGTGACCCTGCAGAACTGAAGAAGGTGGGCAGTGATGGATTGGTAAAAAGGATATTTACATTTCCAGCGGAGTACACACCTTCCACACTAAGTTTCAGTCCTTCTGGAGAACTGTATGTAGCTGGCGAAGGAGCTACAAAGGGCAGCATAATGAGGATAAGATCTGATGGTACAGCGGAGACTGTAGTGAATGGTATATCAATTATTTATATGGCAGTAGATAGTAATAGAAACATATATGGAGTTAAAGGCACAGCAGGATATGTGGACAACGAAGGAGAGATCTACAGGATAACTCCTGACGGTAGTGTAACACTCTTTGCGAGTATGCCTGATGCAATAGGAGGTATTGCGGTTGATGGGGGAGGAAATCTCTATGTATCAGTGGGTATAGGTGGATTCTTATCCTATGGAATATATAGAATAACTCCAGATGGGACACAGACATTGATAGTTAAATTGCCAGAGGCAAGCGTTTATGGGAGTATCACAGTAGATAAAAAGGGTGATGTATATGTGATAGAGACAGATAATATTTGTACCAATATTTTAAAGATAACAGATAATGTAATGAGTGATTTAATAAACATAGAGTGTAGGAGCAGACTTAATACAAAGCTTTTATTTAATACAGAGCTTTTTAGTAATACGTATGATATTGAATTTTTTGGAGGGATAGGAGTAGAGTCAACTGGAAGCATAATCATAGTAGGGGGAAGAGGTAGCAGGATATTAAAGGTGAATCAGGTGGGTGAGGAGGTAATAGTAGAGGATTACATACAGGGGCAATCTCAGGGAGGTCCTGAAGTTGTAAAGGTGAGGATAAATACCACAGGTGGCAGTGTATACAGGTGGGAGGTTACAAGTAGGGATGAATCAGGGAGGATACTGCAGAGGGTTGAAGAAATAGAGGGTGAGAGAATAGTATGGGATTACAGGTATGATGAACTGGGAAGGCTGGTGGAGGTTAAGAGGAACGGCACATTGGTGGAAGCCTACACATATGACGCTAATGGGAATCGTATTTCAGAGACAAATGTATTCAAGGGTGTAACGGATATGGCATATACCTATTCCATAGAAGACCATCTGCTGACAGCCGGCAATGACACT
>MTOU01000039.1 GCA_002011745.1 Nitrospirae bacterium JdFR-85 | reverse complement strand
ATGTAAACCAACCTTTAAATCCCACTTCTGATCTCTGAGAGCTGACTTCTGAGGTGCCCTGAGCCGGAAGACCCATCCGTCTGGATAACCTCGAGGGAGGTATATGCTATGTGCCATCTTAAAGCACTCCTTTTATTAAAACATCCCCTATTCTCATTAAAAATCCTGATCCGTTAATCTCCCTGAAATATTTGCTCGCGGCAGAAGTGTTTCTACATGCTGGGCATTCTTCTGACCAGCAGATAATTACCAGACAGGGAGGGCCAAGGATATGTTTAATTATATTCTGAAGAGAGATGGAAAGAAGACAAGGTTTAATGCCGAAAAGATCACTAATGCCATAGCAAAGGCAGGTACAGCCACAGGAGAGTTTGACTACAGGGTTGCCAGGATGTTGACCCTCAAGGTCCTTAGTCTTGCTGAGGAAGTAATAAATAACCGAATACCCACTGTTGAGGAGATTCAGGATATTGTTGAAGAGGTACTGCTTGCTTCAGTGTACAGAAAGACTGCCAAGGCCTATATACTCTACAGAGACCAACATGCCCGTATAAGAGAGATTACCACAAAGGCAGACATAGCCCTGGTTGACCAGTATCTAAGACAGCTGGACTGGCAGGTCCATGAAAACAGCAATATGGCCTTCTCACTACAAGGTCTCAACAACTACATCTCCTCTGAGGTAAGCAAGATTTATTGGCTCAACAAGATCTATCCTCCTGAAATCAGAGATGCACACCTCAGTGGTGACCTCCATATTCATGATCTCAATATCCTCTCTGTGTACTGCGTGGGATGGGACCTGCTTGAGTTACTGAGACAAGGATTCAGAGGCGCGCCCGGCAAAGTAGAAAGCTCTCCTGCTAAACACTTCCGCAGTGCCCTCGGCCAAGTAGTAAACTTCTTTTATACACTACAGGGTGAGGCTGCAGGAGCACAGGCATTCTCAAATTTTGACACCCTACTCAGCCCATTTATCCGGTACGATGGTCTTTCTTACAGAGAGGTAAAACAGGCGCTACAGGAGTTTATCTTTAATATCAATGTGCCTACAAGGGTTGGATTTCAGACACCCTTTACTAATATAACCTTAGACCTTACAGTACCCTCAACATTGAGAGACCATCCTGTAATCATCGGCGGAAAGCCAATGAAGGAAACCTACAGTGATTTTCAAGATGAGATGGATATCTTCAACAGGGCATTCCTTGAGGTGATGCTTGAGGGTGATGCCCGTGGAAGGGTCTTCACATTCCCTATCCCGACTTACAATATTACAAAGGATTTTGATTGGGACAACCCGAATATTGAACTCCTCTGGGAGGTAACCTCAAAGTATGGAATCCCATACTTTTCTAATTTTATAAACTCTGATATGAATCCAGAAGATGCAAGATCTATGTGCTGCCGCCTCAGGCTTGACAATCGTCAGCTGAGAAAACGGGGTGGAGGACTCTTCGGTGCAAACCCTCTGACAGGCTCCATAGGTGTGGTCACCATCAATCTACCCAGACTCGGTTATCTTGCCTCTGATGAAGAAGAATTCTTTAGTATGCTTGACCATGTTATGGTACTTGCCAGAGAAAGTCTTAAGATAAAGCGAAAGATACTCGAACGGTTTACTGAGGGCAATCTCTACCCCTATGCAAGGTTCTATCTAAGAGACATAAAAAAGCGGTTTGGCAGCTATTGGCAGAACCACTTCTCAACCATAGGGCTAATAGGTATGAACGAAGCCTGCTTGAATCTCTTTGGTAAAGGAATTGCCTCAGAAGAGGGAAGAACATTTGCCATAAATGTCTTGGAACATATGAGACAGAGGCTCAAAGAGTTCCAAGAATCCACTGGCAACATCTACAATCTTGAAGCCACACCTGCAGAAGGCACCTCCTACCGTCTGGCAAGAATTGACAAAGGAAAGTATCCAGACATTATATGTGCAAATGAAGAATACTTCAGGACCCGGAATGCCGAACCCTTTTATACCAACTCCACTCATCTTCCAGTAAACTCCGAAAAAGACCTCTTTGAAGTCTTAGAACATCAGGGCCCCCTTCAGCAGAGATACACAGGTGGTACAGTACTTCATCTGTATATTGGTGAGAGAATTGAAGATACCTCCACTGTTAAAGGGCTTGTAAAGAAGATATGTGAAAATTATCATCTGCCCTATTTCACTATAACCCCTACATTCAGTATATGTCCTGAAGATGGATACCTGGAGGGAGAATACCAGAGATGTCCCTCTTGTGGTAGAGATACAGAGATATACTCAAGAATTGTGGGATATTTGAGACCTGTCAAACAGTGGAATGTAGGCAAAAGAGAGGAATTCAAACTCAGAAAGGAGCATAGTTTAGCGTGCGTATAGGTGGACTACAAAAACATTCACTCATAGATTTTCCTGGAAGGCTCTCTGCAGTGGTCTTCACACAGGGCTGCAACTTCCGCTGTCCATACTGTCACAATCCTGAACTCGTCTATCCAGAGATGTATGGACCTCTTATTGAAGAAGAGAAGGTGCTGTCCCTTTTATGGAAAAGAAGGAGGTTTCTGGATGGTGTAGTTATCACGGGTGGAGAACCTCTACTACAGCCAGATATCGAGAGTTTTATAGAAAGAATAAAGGAGATGGGATATTTGATTAAGTTAGATACCAATGGCTCCTTACCTGAGAGACTTTATCAACTGTTGCGACATGGACTGGTTGACTATGTGGCAATGGACTACAAAGCCCCTTCAAGGGCATACAGCAGGGTGGCCTCTGTAGAAATCGATACAGAGAAGATAAAACGATCCATTGAGTATATAACCAGTTCAGGAGTTGATTATGAAATACGAACAACCCTCTTCAGAGGGCTTAGAATGAGTAGCATCCTTGACATGATTATGGAACTTAGAGATATGAGGGTGGAAATCTATTATCTCCAGATGTTTGTTCCTTTCAAGGAATGTAGCACAGAACTAATGCCCGAGTCTCTGGATATAGACCACATCAAGGAACTACTGTTGTGTAACTTTTGGAAAAGCGGAATAAGGAACTTAGATGAGAAAAAGTCTGTAAGGAGACCAGTCTATGATTGAGATGAAAATGAAAAAAAGACGCCTAAAAAGGAAGCCTGCTATAGTGATCGCTACCTTTGGAAGCACCAGCATAGGAAAAAAGGTTTATGAAGTTTTTGAGAAAGAAGTGATTGAAAGCTTTCCAGAACACAAAATCTTCTGGGCTTATACATCTGAAATTATAAGAGCAAAAACAAAACATATAGGAATTCAGCAGGCTCTTGCAGAAGCTGAAGCAGATGGTTATAGAAAAATCGTTGTACAACCACTACACATATTCCCAGGCACAGAGTATCAGATACTCTCAGAGATATGTAGAACATTCCCTGGGATTAGAAGCATTATTGGAGAAACACTTCTTCATAGATGGTACTTTGTAGATGAAGTGATTAGGTTGATCTCAAAAGATTTTATTCCGCCCTCAGAAGGAATAAACCTTCTCATAGCCCATGGTACACCCCTTGCAGCTGATCCTGTAAATGTACTTTATTTAGGACTCGAATATCTGCTGAGGAAAAGATTCGACAATGTCTATCTCTGTAGCATCGAGGGCATACCTGACAGAAACACAGTTTTCAAGCAAATAAAAGTATCCCTTTCCTCTGAAAACAAGAAGCTCTTAAAAGCCAGACTTCTACCTTTTATGTTTGTTGCAGGCAAACATGTGGAAGAGGATCTACTGGGAGAAGAAGACAGTTATGCTAAAACGCTAAAAACAATGGGGCTAGAAGTGGAAATACTAAACTCAGAAATTGAAGGCAAAATCTATCCAAAAGGACTTGGTTTTTACAAGGAGGTGAGAAAATTATTTATTGAAAGAATAAAGAGAAGCTTAGAGTTAATGAAATTTTATTAAAAACAACATTTACTCTCTAATCTTTCTTTTATTAGGGGAGAGAACTCTCCCCTCAGCAATCTTAATTCTTAGGGATTTAAAAAATTTAAACTCAAGGAGGCAAGAAGATGAAAAGGCTTATTTTAGTAATGGTATTCTTAATTTTCTATGCAGGGTTAGTAGAGTCAGAAGAACCACCCACCTTTGAGGAGTTTGAGGAGATTGTGGTCACAGCAACGAGGATAAAGGAACCTCGAAAGGATATATCAGCTTCTGTTCAGATAATTACCCAAGAAGATATAAAGAACTCAACAGCAAAAAATGTGGGAGATCTTCTTGCTGAAGCCGGTATTGGTCATATACATAAATATCCTGGAGCACTAACAGCAAGAATAGGCCTCCGAGGATTTTCAACAGACCTTTTTAGTCCCCTAAAAAGCAGGGTCCTTATACTTATTAATGGTCATTACGCAGGAACAGCAAATCTTGCAAAGATTCCAGTAAGTGATATAGAAAGAATAGAAATTGTTAAAGGACCAGCCTCTGTACTTTATGGATCCCAAGCGATGGGAGGTGTAATAAACATAATCACTAAAAAGGCAAAAGAAGAAGGAATTTATGGTTTTGTAGGAATAGATATAGGCTCTTGGGACTATTGGAAGACAGAAGGAGAAGGAAAACTTAAAAAAGGTCCCTTTGAATTTTATCTTTCAGTAAGCCGCTCATCCAGAGATAACTTCAAATCAAAAAACTACGGCGAGATAGAAAATACTGCCTACAATGATGAAAGCCTCTCTTTCAGACTTGGATACACTTTCTTAGAAAAACATCACATTTCTATTGGTATGCAACACTGGCGTGGATGGGATATAGGCTCTCCCGGAGCAAGATATTCCCCTGATCCTGATAATTTCTCCAATAAAGAAAGAAATGGTATAGAGGTGGGTTACAGTTTCAGAACATTAAAAATAGATTATTATCTTGTAAAAAACGAAGATGAATGGCATGGGGGAATGACAAAAGGCCCTGGAACCTCCAGCATCACTATTACAAAAACTGATACCATGGGAGCCTCTATACAAAACACGTTTAATATTGGTCCCGTCCGCTTGGTAACAGGCACTGATTGGATTAGAGTTAAGGTCACATCTTCAAGAAACATCGGTGCTCCATACAATCCCAACTCAAGATATAACACCTACGGCATTTTTGCAGAAGCAAGGACTAAACTCATAGACCAAAAATTGTTACTTAATATAGGTCTGAGATACGATTACTTTAAGAATGAAATACTCTCTACTCACGGTCTTGAAGTGAATCCAAAAGAGGAAGATATTGATCATATAACCGTAAGAGGAGGGGTAGTGTATTTATTAACCGACACCTTAAGGATAAGAACTAATATAGGCACTGCCTTCAGAGCACCTGCCCCAGATGAATTAGCCACTGACTATATTTCTTCTTGGGGGACTCACTATCTTGGCAATCCTGAACTGGCTCCAGAGAAGAGTATCAGTTACGAAGCTGGCTTTGAGTTCTCAGATAAGAGGCTACGAATAGACTTCACAGCTTTTCATAGTAAATTCAAAGACAAAATTTTAAGGTATTACGATAAAAATCTTTCAGTCAGAACATGGAAAAATGTAGATGGGGCAACGATTCAAGGTTGGGAACTGTATTTCAGTTATAATCTTGGTGCTGCAGCTGGATGGAGTGTAACCTTTGAGCCATTTACACATATTACATATCATACTAAATACACTGCAAAAGATGAGGAAGAAATAAGCCAGTACGGCAAAATCCTTCTTTATACTCCTAAGTGGACAGGCACCTTTGGTATAAAGGCAATGGGAGAAGACTGGGATATCAGGCTGATAGCTATTTATAACGGCAAAGAAAAAGTTATTGACTGGAACTATTTATCATTAACATTTGGTGATACTATAGAGAAAGAAGATTTTACAGTAGTCAATATCAAAGGCTCTTACAGACCTTATAAGAACTTGGAGATTACAGCATCCATTGAGAATCTCTTTAATAAAGCCTATGAATATGTGATTGGATATCCAATGCCTGAAAGGACTTTTACAGCAGGAATAAAATTCATATTCTAAGGACAAAAAATGAAATCAGAGTTAAATATACTCCTCTGGATTATAGGAATGACATTTAGTCTCGGTATATTCTCAATCAAAGTAGGGTTAGGACTTGGCTTTTCACGGGTAGGTATTAGGGAGGTAGCCCTCGTCTACGGGGGCTACCTATTAATATTTTTACTATTTTCCTTACTGGCAGATAAGGTAGTCTCTCTTCTTGATCCTATTATAAAAAGAGGGCCCTATATTCATGCATTTGTGGCAGTAGGATTTATCTCGTGGGCTATATATATACTTAAAACCATCAACAGCAGTATAAGCAAAAAAAGGAAACTGAGAACATCTCTTCTGCTTCTCGTCATGCCATGTCCTGTCTGTGTCACTGCAATTGCTTATTCTACATGGGCTGCTGTATGGATAACAAAAGCATCTCCTGTTTATACTGGACTTATTCTGACATTAATATTTCTTAGTATTTCTACAATATTTCTTTTTGTCTCAAAGCTAACAAAAGATACAACAGGTGTTGGATTATCAATAAGTCTTTTTATCATAGGATCGTACTTTCTCCTTTCTTTAGTTATACCTTCAATAATACAGGAAGCAAAAGGTGTTTACAATAGTTTTGTTAGAACACAGAGAGACATAAACATATCAAAAGACACCTTAGGTGTATTTTTTATCGCCATATCAACTATCTGTGCTGGATATATTATTGGAATAAGGAGAAGATGGTGAAGATATTTGCGGGTCTTCAAACATTCCTCTTTGTACTATCGTCATTGCTTATTTACCCTGTAGTAGCAGGGCTTGTAATATTGGTATTCTGGGTAATGTTTTATGGGGGCATCATGTTAAGAGAGTATATAGAACGTAAGAGAGGAATCCATTTCACAGTCAATGAGTTTATAACTGTCCTTGATCGATTAGTAAAAACAGAAAAAGCCACTGAGCTGCTTGATATACAAATAGAAAAACATTTGCAGGAAACAGAATTTCTACTTTTAAGATCTTTGGACAGAATAAAATTTATTGTAAGAATTGGTCCTGCGCTTGGATTAATGGGCACACTAATACCCATGGGTATTGCTCTCAATGCACTCGCAAAGGGGGATATGCCGCAGATGGCAGGCAATATGGTAACAGCTTTTACCACAACAGTTGTAGGCCTTGGCTGTGGTGTTGCTGCTTATATAATGTCTCTTATCAAGGAACGCTGGGTAAGGATAGATATCTTAGAAATGGAGACATTTGCAGAAATAATGCTGAGGAGGCTAAGAGATGAGATACTTGAGAAGGAGAAGAACAATCTTTGACAGCAAAGAGCCAATTGAAGATCCAATCTCAGGGGTAGCCAATCTTTTTGATGCAGGAGTAGTCTTCATAGTCAGCATGATGATAGCATTGTTTATGGCCTATAACATGTTAGAACTGCTCGATCCTTCTTCAGAAGTTACTATCACTAAAAAAACTCCTGATGGAAGGATTGAAATAATAACAAAGAAAGGAAGAAACATTAAGGCCCAAAAAGTTACAAAAAAAAGACTATCGGGGGAAGGAGTAAAGCTTGGCACAGCCTATCAATTGAAGGACGGGAGGATAATCTATGTGCCTGAGTAAACTTAAAGGAACAATAATTTTTACTGTGTTATTATGTGGTATCACAACTTCTGCTATGGCAAAGGTGGTGGTGAGCATTTTACCCGGTGACACCCAGACAGAGATAGTTATAAAAGCAATTAAGTCTATTCATAAACTTAATCCCCAACTTAAATCAGAAGTAATATTCAAGGTATATTGTCTCGATTCTATAAAGAATGCCTCTGCAGAGAAAGATGAGGTCTTCATTTTACACCTTATGGACAGGAAACGCGTAATAGCTGCAAAGCCCTATATTTATGCTGTAATTGCCAAAGGAGGCAGAGTGTATGGAGTAAGTGAACCTTACGATAAGGAATATCAAGAAATGGGTATCATAGCAGATGAAACAGTAAGACAATATTATCACTACGGTGGAGTAAAGAATATCAAGAACATGTTTCTATTTATACTCAACAAAGACTTCAACTTGAATCTCTCATATGCTCCTGTAAAGGAGTCTCCTGAGTTAGGTATATACATATAGAAGTCTGGCAAGACTGTAGAGAGCATAGAAGACTTTCTACAACACTATTTTCAACAGAAAGGTCCTTGGATAGGCCTGATATTTTACAAAAACTCTCTCATTACAGAGAATATGGCTGTAATAGACAAAATAATAGAGTCTCTTGAGGCTGAAGGCTATAATGTACTTCCTGTTTTTGGATGGCCTCCCGATGATGTTATCAAAAGATATTTCCTTGAAAAAAAGCTTCCTGTAAAACTTTTGATAGGGATCTCTCTAAAAATAGGAGTTAAAACATCACTTACTGACCTTTTTAAAACACTTGGAGTGCCTGTTATAAATGCTATAACTCTATACAACGCTTCTGAAAAGCAATGGAAGATATCAGAGCAAGGTCTTAGTATATTTGAGAGGACATGGCAAGTGGCTATTCCAGAATTAGGAGGTATCATACAACCTACTGTTGTGGGCACCAAAGAAAGATATATAGATACTCAGACTGGAATAACATATTACAAGGTTAAACCTGTTGAAGAGAGAATTGAGATGTTAATAAGAAGAGTAAAAGCTTGGCTGAGGTTGCAGGACAAAAAGAACTCAGAGAAACATCTGGCAATTGTCTATTATAATTATCCCCCAGGGAAACAAAACATAGGAGCATCTTATCTTAATGTAATAGAAAGCTTATATTTAATTCTTAAAAGGCTCCACCAAGAAGGATACAATATAGGAATAGGAGATATAAATAAAGAGGAACTCTTTAGGAAGCTACTCCATTATGGCCGGAACATTGGAAACTGGGCCCAAGGAGAGATTGATCGTCTCGCCCGCAGTGAGACTGCGATACTACTGCCCATGACCGAGTACAGAAAATGGTTTGAAGCACTTCCAGAGGAATTTAAGAGAGACGTAATAAACAAATGGGGACCACCTGAGAAGAGTAACATAATGACATGGAAAGATAAACAGGGCAGACAGTTTATAGTAATTCCTGCGATCCGGTATGGTAACATAATCCTTGCACCTCAACCATCAAGAGGCTGGCTGCAAGATATAACTAAAATGTATCATGAACCCAAACTCCCTCCTCATCATCAATATATAGCTTTCTATCTCTATCTAAAGCATTCATTTAAGACAGATGCTATAGTCCATTTTGGTACCCATGGCACCCATGAATGGCTGCCTGGTAAAGAGATGGGACTTTCCGGAGAAGACCCTCCCGAGATTCTAATCCAGGATATACCCAACATATATCCCTATATAGTGGATAATGTCGGCGAAGGGTTACAGGCAAAGAGAAGAGGTTTAGCTGTTGTGATAGATCACATGACACCTCCATTTGACAGAGCAGATCTCAATCCAGATTTAAGAAGGTTGAATGAACTTATAAATAGATATAAAGTATCGGTGAGTGTAGGCTCAAGTGGCATTGATCTAATGTTTAACAAAATAAATAGTTTTGCCCAAAAAATCGGCATTTTATCAGACCTTTCTATAACCAAGATCACTAATCAAAACGATTTAAGAAAGTTGGAGGAGTATATCAAAGAGACAGGAGAAACCCTCACACCTTTTGGACTCCATACGTTCGGCAGGAAACCCGAAGATGAGATGATAAGAAAAACTGCAGAGGCAATTGCACAGACAGGTGGCTCCTCAAAGAAGAATGAGATTGAAAAATTTAAGAAGCTTATAGAAGACTCTGCCACCAAAGAAATGGATGCACTAATGGATGCCCTTTCTGGCAAGTACATATCTGCAGGAGTAGGCAATGATCCAATAAGAGCACCTCAGTCTCTACCTACAGGTAGAAATTTTTACGCATTTGATCCATCCAAGATTCCTTCAGAAGAAGCCTACAGTCTTGGGAAAAAGATGGCAGAAGAATTGATTAAAGAATACAAGAAAAAGCAGGGCAACCTTCCTAAAAAGCTTACCTTCAACCTTTGGGCAGTAGAAACTATAAGACATGGTGGTGTGATGGAAGCCCAAATAATGTATTTACTTGGAGTAAAGCCAATCCGTGATCCAAGAGGCAGAATTGTAGATGTAATTCCTATCTCACGAGAGGAACTCGGTAGACCAAGAATAGATGTAGTAATGGTACCCTCAGGACTTTACAGGGATATATTCCCAAACCTTATAACACTCCTTGACAAGGCTGTAACAGTGGCTAAGACACAGGATGAAAAAGACAATACTGTAAGAGAAAATTTTCTTAAATTAAAAAAACTTCTTCTATCAGTTGGTGTAGAACCTGCTCTTGCAGATAAACTTGCCACCGTAAGAATATTCACAGAACCTCCTGGTGTATATGGTACAGGTATTAGTGAGGTGATCTCAAAATCAGACACATGGGAGAAAGATTCAAAAATTGCTAATGTCTTTTTTATGAGAATAGGGCATCTCTTTGGTCAGGGATTCTGGGGAAAGAAAGCAGATGATTATGGAGTAGACCTTCTTAAAAGTAACCTCACAGGAACAGAAATGGTTGTTCACAGTGTATCAGGAAATCTTTACGCTACTGTTGATAATGATGACATGTTCCAGTATCTGGGAGGCCTTGCCCTTGCAGTAAGAAATATAGATGGGAGAGAACCTAAAGTGTATATAACAAACCTGATAAATCCCTTGAAAGCAAAACAAGAGTCTCTACAAAAGTTTATGGGAAGAGAAATAAGAGCAAGATATTTTAATCCCAAATGGATAAAAAAAATGTTAAAAGAGGGTTATGCAGGAGCAAGATTTATTAGTAATATTATAGAGTACCTCTGGGGATGGCAGGTTACTGTACCTAATACTGTTGGAAATAGAAAATGGCAGGAATTTTATGAAATCTATGTACTTGATCGTTATGACCTTAAGATAAAAAGAAGAATAGCAGAAGCAGGAAATCTCTTTGCCTATCAGAGTATGTTGGCAAGAATGATAGAAGTAATCAGAAAAGGTTACTGGCAACCATCAAGAAAAATCCTCGAAAACCTCGTCAAGGAATATACTGAAACAGTTGAAAAAACAGGACTTACATGTTGCGACCATACTTGCAATAACCCCTTACTCGCTGAGTTTATAGAGAGTGTGCTTATCTCGGTGCCGTTACTAAGTAACAAGACAGAAATTTTAAAACAGACTCTCATGGATATTACTTCAAAACCATCTGGAGACTCTAATTCCAAAGGCGAGAAAAGAAGTAACACTTTTTCCAATTACATACCTGAAGACAATCTTCAGAGAGTACAAGGTTACGAAATAGAAGAAATCAATAAAATAAAAGGAATTAGTTCAGCTCCTATACCTTATCTATTTATCATCGGATTTATTTTATTTGTACTAATCATCGGACTGGGGTATAGAAGAAAGAGATAAAGGAGGCAAGAAATGCAGAGCAACAAAATACTTTTTTTGTATCTCCTAATACCTTTTTTAATATTATTAGAAAGTTCTGCCTACGGATTAAGTTTTGTAGACACCTCTGGTAGAGAAATAAAAATTGTTAATACTCCTGAAAGAGTGGTTTCACTATCGCCTGCCATAACAGATATAATTCTGAAAGTTGGGGCGGAAGAAAAGTTAAAGGGGGTAACATACCACAGCATTCGAGCACCTAAAAACGTTCAGCGTATTGGAGGCTTCTCTTCTACATCTGTTCAGAAAATATTACAACTACAGCCTGATCTGGTTTTTATCTCTTCATTACATAATGAGATAAAAAATAAGCTTGTTGAGGAGGGTATATCAGTGGTTCAACTTGAAGCACATAATATTAATGAGATAATCCGAAACATCTCTATAGTTGGCAAAATATTTGGCAAAGAAACAGAAGCTCAGAAGATTATAGAATCTATAAAGAGAGATCTTAATTTTGTTTCTCGCAAACTCAGGCTTTTAATTCACCAAAATAAAAAGAGGGTGCTTAGATTAATGGGAAGGCAGACCGTAATGGCTCCTGGGGATGATTCCTTCCAGAACGACTATATAAGAGCTGCAGGCGGAATGCCACCTTTATGGGGAAAAAAAGGAAGTATAGTAAATATATCTCTTCGAGAATGGATAGATTTTAATCCTGAGGTTATATACCACTGTGACAATGACTCTGGAGTTTTACAGTTTATCAGAAGCACAGAAGGATGGAATAGTGTTGATGCAGTTAAATATAATAAGATTTTTTCCTTTCCTTGCGAGCTTACATGTAGAGCTTCTGTAAACGCAGGATATTTTATAAAATGGCTTTTTTCAAGGATATACGACGAGGAACTCTTCTCTCTTGAGCAGACACTTACTAAAGAAGGCATATATAAATGGCACAAGATTGGTCTTAAACTTCCCTATGTAAAGTCTTCTAGAATAGTTTATGCAAAGCTTAGAGACTTTACAAGCAAAGCTTTACTCATTGAGTTTGACCGTCCAATGACTGTGGTCTCAACTCTTGAAGGCCAAAGAGATGGAATACTAACCATAGGCAATCATTACCTACCTCCTTTTCTTTGGGAATGGGCACATAGATTGAGACTCGAGGGAAGTAGAAACTATATTTACAAAACACTCGGACTTAAAAGCACAACATCTTCTCTTCTTTTTACAGGAGCAGACATGGATAATCTCGTTATTACCGTAAAACAGTACAAACAGATAAAGGTATATACATTAGTTACTGCAGGTGTAAGATCAAATGCACTAAGAACCTCAAAAGACGAGGGAAGATTTTATGAACCTGGCACAATAAACATTATAATTCTTACAAACACAAGACTTAGCCCAAGAGCTATGACAAGGGCTATTATTACTGCCACAGAGGCAAAAACCGCTGTGCTACAGGAACTTGATATTAGAAGTTCTCAGACTCCTCTCATTAACCAAGCGACGGGTACAGGCACAGACAATCTGATTGTTGTTGAAGGGACGGGTTCTGATATCAAAAGTTCTGGAGGTCATACTAAAATGGGAGAACTGATAGGTATTGCAGTGTACGAAGCAGTAAAAAAAGCAATTAAAAAACAGAATGGAATTGTTATCAATAGAGATATCTTCCAGCGGCTTCAAGAAAGAGGTATCAGCCTTTTTAATCTTTTATCAACAGTAGAGCTTCCTTCAGGAACTGACAGAAAAGTTCTTCTTGCTGAACTTGAAAGGCTATTGATGATTCCTAAGTACCAAGGATTTGTACTCTCTGCACTGAGATTAAGTGATTACTATGAAACAGAAGGACCGGAAGTCTTTGAGGCTTTCAAACAATGGGCTTCATTGATTGTTAAAAGTATTGCAAACAAAGAAGTAAACATATTACCTTATTTTTCACATACCAATATGCCACTGATATTAAAAACTACTTTTAATGCACTTATTACAGGTATTATTGAAAAAAACAAATGTCAAAAGGATAAGTTTAATATATTTTCAAGTTGATTTTGTAAAACTGTATCTGGTTAAATAGAAATGTCTGCCAGAGGATTTTCCTTGAGGCAGGCACAGGCGGATGCGTGGAAGAGGGGTGTAACCCTGAGTGGTGAATCCCCCGCTGCCCCGCAGCCGTGAGGG
>MTOU01000038.1 GCA_002011745.1 Nitrospirae bacterium JdFR-85 | reverse complement strand
GCCGTCAACGTCGTCTTCCCATGGTCTACATGCCCTATCGTCCCTACATTTACATGAGGCTTCGTCCTCTCAAATTTTGCCTTTGCCATAACTCCTCCCTTTATTCCGTTTATCTTTCAATCCTATAAGAGTCTCTATTTTCATTCCACAGGCTAAATAGTATATCAAAAAAGAATCAAAAAAATCATCATTTTTACCCTCTTGTCCTTTCTACAATCGCCTCTGCAATATTCTTGGGCACCTCCTCATAGTGAGAAAACTGCATTGTATAAGTGGCTCTACCCTGGGTCTTACTTCTCAGATCTGTGGCATATCCAAACATCTCAGCAAGGGGTACAAGTGCCCTAATCACCTGAGTGTTTCCTCTTCTCTCCATGCTCTGAATCTTTCCTCTTCTTCCGTTGAGGTCTCCAATAACATCTCCCATATACTCCTCTGGAGTCACCACCTCTATGCTCATTATAGGCTCAAGAAGAACAGGCTCTGCCTTCTTTGCTGCCTCTTTAAAGGCCATTGAGGCTGCTATCTTAAAGGCCATCTCTGAGGAGTCCACCTCATGATAAGAACCATCATAAAGGGTGGCCTTCACATCCACTATGGGATAACCAGCGATCACACCTCTCTCCATCGCCTCTTTTATTCCCTTCTCAACTGCCGGAATATACTCTTTGGGAATAGTACCTCCAACAATCCTGTTTACAAATTCAAATCCCTTCCCTTTCTCCAGTGGCTCTATCTCAATAAATACATGACCATACTGTCCTCTTCCTCCGGTCTGCCTGATAAACTTGCCTTCAGCTTTTGCAGGAGTTCTGATTGTCTCACGATATGCAACCTGCGGTTTGCCCACATTCGCACCTACCTTAAACTCCCTCACAAGCCTGTCCACTATAATCTCTAAGTGTAATTCACCCATGCCTGAGATCAGTGTCTGCCCTGTTTCTTCATCGTACGTAACCCTAAAGGATGGGTCTTCCTGTGCGAGTTTCTGCAATGCCTGCGAGAGTTTTTCCTGATCAGCCTTGGTCTTCGGCTCAATCGCAATGGATATCACGGGTTCTGGAAACTCTATTGCCTCCAGTATAATCGGTGCCTTTTCATCACAGAGAGTATCACCTGTGAGTGTATATTTCAGCCCTACTGCTGCACCAATATCCCCTGCCCTGACCTCCTTTAGTTCTTCACGTTTGTTCGCATGCATCTTCAGGAGTCTCCCAATCCTTTCCTTTCTATTCTTTGTAGAGTTATAGACATAGGAACCTGCTGAAAGCACACCTGAGTATACCCTCAGGTATGTGAGCTGTCCCACATAGGGATCTGTCATGACCTTAAAAGCAAGAGCAGCAAAGGACTCATCATCTGATGGCCTTCTTTCTACCTCTTTACCATCTGGTGTTCTTCCTTTAACAGGAGGTATATCTACTGGTGAGGGAAGATAATCCACAATAGCATCAAGGAGCATCTGCACTCCTTTATTCTTAAAGGCAGAACCACAAAGCACAGGAGTTATCTTCATCTGCAGGGTCCCCTGCCTTATGACCCTTTTGATCTCCTCTTCACTTACCTCTTCACCATTGAGATACTTCTCCATCAGGGAGTCGTCTATGTCTGCCAATGCCTCGATCATCTTCTCTCTGTACTCCTCTGCCTGTACCCGATACTCATCGGGAATCTCATCCTCTACATACTTCGCACCGAGAGTCTCATCATCAAAATAATAGGCCTTCATCCTCACGAGGTCTATAGGCCCCCTGAAGGTCTCTTCAGCACCTATCGGAATCTGTACAGGCACCGGATTCGCTCCAAGCCTCTCTATCATAGAGTTTACTGACATAAGAAAGTCTGCTCCTATTTTGTCCATCTTATTCATGAAGGCTATCCTGGGGACCCTGTATTTATTCGCCTGTCTCCACACAGTCTCAGATTGTGGCTCCACTCCTGCAGAGGCATCGAATATGGCTATTGCACCATCAAGCACCCTTAATGCCCTCTCAACCTCAATAGTAAAATCCACATGCCCAGGGGTATCAATAATGTTTATACGATGATCTCTCCAGAAACAGGTAGTAGCAGCCGAGGTTATGGTAATTCCTCTCTCCTTCTCCTGCTCCATCCAGTCCATAACCGCAGTGCCTTCATGGACCTCTCCTATTTTATAGGTAACGCCGGTATAGTAGAGTATTCTCTCCGTAGTTGTAGTTTTACCGGCATCAATATGCGCCATTATCCCAATATTTCTTACTCTTTCAATCGGAAACTTCAACTTCCCAATCCTCCTTTTTAAACAAAAACTCCCCTTATTCTGACTTTCATAATGTTTAATTCACGTCCCCATCAGAATAGGGGTCTTAATTCTAAACCCCTACATACAGGTTGGTTAAAGGAATTAACCTACCATCTGTAGTGAGCAAAGGCCCTGTTGGCCTCTGCCATCTTGTGGGTATCTTCTCTCTTCTTTATTGATGCACCTGTCTTATTGTACGCATCAATTAACTCTGCAGCTAACCTCTCCTTCATTGTTCTTTCTGGTCTCTTCCTGGCAAAATCTCTTATCCACCTGAATGCAAGAGCTATGCTCCTGTCATGTCTGACCTCCACAGGAACCTGATAAGTAGCACCTCCTACCCTACGTGGTCTCACCTCTATTAAAGGTCTAACATTCTCTACAGCAGTCTTAAATACCTTCAGTGGGTCTTCCCCTGTTCTTTCTCTTATAATATCGAAAGCTCCGTAACATATCTTCTCTGCAAGAGACTTTTTGCCATCTTTCATAATTACATTTATAAATTTACTTAACAGCTTGCTGTGATATTTTGGGTCCGGCAGAATTTCTCTCTTCTTTGCAACTCTTCTCCTTGGCATAGTACTCCCTCACACCTTACTTAGGTTTCTTAGTTCCATATTTTGACCTTCCCTGCCTTCTGCCCTCAACACCCATAGCATCAAGGGTGCCTCTAACAATATGATATCTAACACCCGGCAGGTCTTTCACCCTACCACCCCTGATAAGTACTATTGAGTGCTCCTGAAGGTTGTGACCAATACCAGGTATATATGCAATCACTTCATGTCCATTGGTCAATCTCACTTTTGCGACTTTTCTCAAAGCAGAGTTTGGCTTTTTGGGTGTAGTGGTATATACCCTTGTACATACCCCCCTACGCTGAGGACAACCCTGAAGCGCGGGGCTTTTCGATTTCTCTTTTACCTTCTCCCTACCTTTCCTTATTAACTGTTGGATAGTAGGCAACCCTTAACCTCCTTACAGAATTATTCTCAAGACTTGATATTATAAATCAACATTCCCAATTTGTCAAGCCCCCCGCATTAGATCAAAAATAATGTCCATACAATATCATTCTTTTGGAGACAAAAAGACTGTTTTTCAACAAAACTGTTCTATTTCCACTAATGATCTACTGCATCGCCAAAAGATACCACTGAATTTCCCAGATCCTTAATAAAATATCCATTTTTATTCTGATTTCTCTTATATCAATTGTTTTAAGCTTTCTTAGTGAGTCTATCGCCTTTAAAATGTCTTTAATATTCCTTTCTGCGTCTTTATCATTTGTTACTATTCGTTCATGTACAGCCTCCATTCTCCTTAGAGCTTTATTTACCCACTTTCTGTCTCTTCCCGTTGCTTCAAGTGAATTCAACACTGTAATAATCTCTGTCGTTAACATCTCAGTATCTTCTTCTAATTTAATAATAACATCTCTTTCTTCATAGAGTCTGAAGCCTTCATTTGAGAAATAATAGACATCCGTAGAAAGCGTGTACTGGTCTATTTTATCAGGTAACCTGACAAGATAGGAAAACCTTACAGAAGTATCTCTACTAAGTTGTCTTTCCCATTGTATAGTACTATTGTTAATCCTTGCATCCTCTGTTATTCTGAGTATTTTAAGGTCTTTGGGCACCACTTCCACTACTTTAATATGAAAGTCAGCATACTGAGCCTTTATTGATATCTCTACATCTACATTACTATAGGAATAAAATTCTACTTCATCAGGAGTAACCTGACTAATGGCATTTCTGAACATCTTAAGTGCCTCTGTTCTGCTGGCAAGCTCTACAGGATTAAATGTAAAAAGTACTGCTAACCCCCTGCCGTACTCATTCAAAACCACTGCAGGATAGCCGCTATTTTCATAAATACCAGATACCACTCCCGTTATTGAATACACCTTAACTGAGCTACCATCAAATTCAAGGGTCTTCTCCTCGGTTATCTCAGTATCCTTGAATACTATTCTATCCTTTCTGTCTCTGAGTTTACCTTTGAATTTTACCCCCAGTGCCTCTCTAAGTTTGGGCAGTTCAGAAGGAGATGTTTTTATGATTATTACTCCTTCTCCTCTGTATACCGCCTCTGCCAGTTCTGCTTGCAGTTCAGGATGTAAAGGAGAATGTCTATTATGGTTTTCATGGCCTTTGTGATATCCTCTTTTTTCTTTATCACCATTGTCCTTATTATCCTTACAGCTATGAAGGTCAACAATTATGTATGTATTGTACATACCTGATCTGAACTCTCTCAGAAAGTCCTCACTTTCACTCACTACTTCATATATCGCATCTGCCTCTTTGAGTGCCTTCTCAATAAACTTCTTCGTCGCAGTAACTGTTGAATCCTCATTTTCACGGTCATAACATCCACATCTTTCGCGTTTCTCTCTTTGACTTCTACTGTGCACTTTACATGGTCTTTCATCGTCATCAGATTCTTCATAGTATGGAATCCAGACAAGAGTTCTATGCCTTTGGGAGATGGTCTTCGTTATATCAAGTCTACCTAAGTAGAGGATATATTTTGTTGTTTTACTTACATTACCAGCCTTGTCTTTTGCATTAAAGAGGAATATATTCTTACCCGGTAAAAGAGTCACATCTTTGAATGAAAACTCTCCTGTCTCAAGGTCTGCTGTAGTTGTAACCACCTTAAGAAAACCCATTTCTATTTCTGTCCCTGGCTCAGCCACACCTTTAATTTCTACTGTCTTTGACGATACAAATGTTCCATCTGGTGGAGATACAATTTGGGGTGGATCAGGAGGTGTAAGGTCGATAGTAATAGTTATAGATACAGGCATACTGGTATTACCAACTCTATCTGTAGCTCTGAAGTATATTGTATGAATTCCCTCATCTGACTTTACAGGCAACCATGTTGTAGAGTATCTACCCTTTAAATAATCTGAAAGAGGCAAAATCTTCCACTCCCCTTTGTCTATACGATACTCAACCTTATCCACACCAGAGACATCATCTGTGGCTGTGACAATAATGTCAAATTCAGAATTATAATAATTCTCTGCTTCTGGTGAAACGATCTTAACCAGAGGTGGCGTTCCATCACTAACCCTCAAGAAAGAAGTATCTAATCTCATTGTTTCATTTTGATATACTCTTTGAAGCACCACTGTATATTTTCCCAGAGTATATTCTTTAGTGGAAAATACAAACTCTCCGCTTCTACTTTCACTCATAGAAAGATCAAGCACTTCTTCCTTTGTATCTATAATACTCTGAGTTACAGAATCAATAATTAAGATTTTTGCAATAACTCCAGTGGCATCTGTATTACCTTTGTTCTGCAATGTATAACTTACTCTTAGGAAATCACCCCAAAGAACCACGGACGGCACAGAGATTATTTTGCCTGTAATGAACACTGACGGCTCTATCCTGAAAGAGGTTTCGCTTTGTGAAATTATTTCACCATCAAAATATGTCTCCACAACTGCCCTGTAATTCCCTGGCATAGACAGTCCCGTATTCCATACTGAATCTAAGATAGCAGTTGTTCCTGGAAGAAAACTGGTTATCCTTTTATCCTCTGAGAGCAGCTCATTATTGTTGAAATCAATAATCTTTACTCTCACAATTACTTCTGGAATGACATAGTTCCCACCCTTATTTTTCAGCTTAATCATCATATGAATATTCTCTCCAGCACTATAACTAATCTTGTCTGTCGTTAGGATGGTATCTATATCAATATCTGGAAATATAGTGAAAGAAACTATATTCTCCGCAACTATATCTGTTCCACTCAATATGATGGTATGTACTCTATATTGACCTGCGTATGTATAACCTGTATTCCATAGGAAAGAATAACTCTCTTCAAAGCCATAAGGCAGAGTAAGAGCCCTCTTATTTATCAGTGCTACTTTATATCCATCTGTATCTTCAATCCACACCTCCATCACCCCATCTATCTCTGATCCACTGTTTCGTACAAGGAGATCAATTTTCATATCCTGCATACTCTTGTATTGAACAGAATCAATTTCTGTTATCATTATTATTCCTTCTTTAAAAGCAACATAGAACTCTTTAATTGTATAGTTGTTTGTCTCTATCGCCTCTTTTATCTTATCTGCAGGATCAAGTACTACGATTACTCTATTATCACCTACTTTATCAGTGCTGTTCCACTCAATAACAACGAGTCCAGCTGCTTCAGCAGAGATATGAGGAATCACCTCTGTTTTTATTAACTCAACTCCTCCCTCAGAATCCAATATGTACACATCAACATCAACATTACTGACATCCACTTTACCCCTGTTCCAGACCACTACATTGATCACTGTTTTGTCTCCTGCTATTGGATATGGAGGGTATATATAAATGTCACTCTCTTTCACCTCAAGGTCAGGGAAAAGATCTGTATTAAAAACTACAGATATATCCTCTGAAGGAGAACTTATATTACCGGACGCATCGGTTGCTATTGCATAAAAGATATTCTGTCCTATCTCTAATTCAACATCCTTAAACCTGAAATGACCTTCTGGATATAGAATATAAAGAATGTTTTTATCAACAAAGACAATGTCTCCCAGAGTTGACCATAGGAGATATCTTAAGTTGTAAATATTATCTTTTATTAACCTCTCTTTACCCGAAATTTCAACACTCCATATAGAGCTACTACTGTTTTCGTCTCCCATCCTCATAAAAACTATTTCTAAACCATCTGGGGACCATTGTGGAAAGACCTCGTCATCAACTGAGTTAACAACTTGCATCTGCTCACCTGTCTCAATGTCCAGCACAAAGATATCGGCATTATTGTTCCTGTAGGACACAAAGGTAAGTCTTCTACTGTCTGGAGACCAGGCAAGAGAAATCCCATCTGTCTGAGAATCAACTTTTCTTGTATTTCCATCAAAAAGGTCAACCAGATATAGCTCTTGTCCCTCAAAATATGCCACCCTGCTACCATCTGGAGATAGCATTGGCATAGAGGCATTATTTACATTTGTAATCCTCTGCATTGAACCGGTCTCAATATCCTTTATCCAAACATTGTATCTGTAATCCTCGCGGTTACTTACAAATACTACCTTGGTTCCATCTATTGACCATGTAGGGGCCATTTCATAAACAAACTGGTCATCTGTAAGGGGGGTTATTTCATTTGTTTCTCTATTATATATACCTATACGAAGATACCAAAATTCGTCGTAAAACAGATAAGCAATCTTATTTCCATCAGGAGACCAGATTGGATAGAATCCTTTCTGAACCACCATATTTGTTCTTCCTGATTTAATATTCATCAGCCATATAGAACCATCTTTACTATAAGCAAGCATTTTACTATCTGGAGATAGAGATACATCAGTGATACCGTCGTCTAAACTATATTGATGAATCTCATCCATCTTGCTGGAAACGGTTGTTCCTTTAGATATCCCGTTTCTGAATAACTCAACAGTGACTCCAGGTTCAGCCCTTCCAGCAATGTCAGTACTGTTTTTATAAACTGTCATACTTCTTCCAGCAATGGTGGGATAATACAACAGAGGTGCCGGTGGAGCCATTGTATCTGCTGGAATACCCATCGCCTCGTTAGAGTAAACGCTCTCATTGCCATAAACATCCACTGCTACAACCACATAATAGTAAGTCGTACCATTTGTGAGCCCTTTATCAATATATGTAGTTTGTTGAATCGGGACATTATTCACCCTTGTGTATGGACCTCCTGACACAATGCTTCTGTAAAGGTTGTATCCTACAGCATTACCAAAGTACTGCCATGTAGCAAGGAGCGAACCTCCTTCCGGGAGCGAGATAATAGTGAGATTTATTGGTGGCTGAGGTGGTTCATTATAGACAGTCGCAGATGCTTCATTTGAAGGCGCACTCTCATTACCAATTCTGTCCAGAGCTGTTATTCTATAGGTATAGGTGCCATTGGGCAATCCAGCGTCAACATAAGTAACATCCTCCACTATTGTTGAATTGATCTTTCTCCATCCCTCAGCGGTTTTTTTGTAAATGTTATAACCTGCCAGATCAGGCTCTGTGTTCGGAGTCCATTGTAAAATTACATCTACACCAGAGGCTGTAGCTGTAAGTCCCTGCGGTGGAGATGGAGGCACAGTGTCTCCAACTGTTACACCTACACTCTCAGAAGGCTGACTCTCAAAGCCATAATAATCAACTGCAGTAAGAGTATAAAAATACTTACCATCTCTAATGTCTGTATCTTTATATACAGTATCTTCTACTAAATTATCCTTGAGTATTCTGACTTCTGATATTCTCACCTGCTTTGTACTATACGGGTCAGTGGTATCAGTAATGTATATCCTGATTTTGTCTGTACGGTAGGAAGGTGTAAACTCAAAGGTGTTGATCCTTTCTGCATTTCCAGTAATTTTCACTTGCGTAATCCAAGCATATCCAGACCATACTTGAATCTTATAATCTCTACCAGCATAGATTACTCCATCCTGTTGACCTTCACCAGTTTCACTACCCCAGTAAATCTCTATACGGTTTATCAACTCTGGTGAAGACATATTTATTTCCCACCACACAGGATTAAATGTACCATAACCATTCGGTGACATCCAGTATGTGTTGTAGTCAGAATCGAAGGCATTTGAGGGTGGATTATGGATATCAGATGAAGATGCGCTTGTGCTACCTGAAATTATCACAGTGGGCTTGTTTAGCTTTTCACCATTTCTATAAACATTGTATCCTACAAGGTCAGGTTCTGTGTTGGCTGTCCATGTGAGGGTAACATTGTAATCTTGCACTGATGTTTCTATACCTGTGGGTACTGCTGGTGGCTCATTGTATACAACCACCACCGCCTTTGATACCCTGCTTTTATTTCCATCCCTATCTGTTGCCTTTGCTGTTATCCGGTTTTCACCGAGAACAAGACTTACATTGAATGTAAAGTTACCATTTTCATCCGAGGTAACCGTACCCTGTGACATTGCACCTGTGCCTGCATCAACAAAGACCTCAACCGTTGCAGCGGGTTCTGTATTTTCTCCTGAAATTTGTACCACTTTATCTCCTATGGGCGTATAAGGCTGTTTTATAACAGGCGCATATACCTTTGCTATTGCTCGATTAGATGGCTCGCTTTCGTTGCCATGGATATCAACAGCCGTTACCTCATATGTGTAATTCCCATCTGCAAGGCCCTTATCATAATAAATATTATCCTTCAGAGGTGTTGTATTGAGCCTGACCCTTTTATCCCCCTCTATCCTGTAGATGTAATACCCCCTAAGGTCTGTCTCTGTGTTGGCTATCCATGTGAGGGTAACATCCCCTCCATCTGTCTGAGCACGCAAATCAACAGGGGCCTCTGGCGGAGTAATATCAGTGTATATAACTGTGATAAACTCAGGTGATGGGTCTGTATTGCCACTCTCATCCGTAGCCACTGCCCTCAGGTTATACTCTCCGTATGTTAAACCAAGCTCTGCAGGATCAAGATAGGTAACATAGGGTTTTGCTGTTACAGGTACACCCAGAGGACTCCATGTCTCCTCTGATGCCTTTTTATACTCAAACTGTACGGTTGATATATCAAGGTCAGGGGAATCAGCACTTATCATGACGGCTTTTTCAAACCTGTCTCCGTTCTCCGGCTCAACAATTACTGCATGAGGTGGATGTGTGTCTATGGCAATCTCAATAGTATTTGATTCTTCACTCATATTGCCTGCTTCATCTACTGCCACAACATAATATCTGAATCTGCCATCAGGAAGGTCTCTGTCCAGGTATGTAGTATCTGAGATAAGATAGGCACTCAAATCCCCTATAACCATTCCTTCAACATTGGCAATCTCATCATTTCGATAAAGCAGATATCCTGCGAGGTCAGGTTCTGTATTTGCCTGCCACTGAACTGTAACATCTGCACCATCTGCTACCACAGACAGAAGCACCGGGGGTACAGGAGGGGTATTATCAATAACTACGGATATCCGATCCACATTAATATTGCCTACAGTGTCCTCTGCCTCAAGTTTAATAGAGTATTCCTTAGCATCTTCATGCTCTATGGTACTCCATTGAGCTAAGAGTCCATATGAAACAGGCACAGGAGATCTTCTAAGCAAAGTCCATGTATCCGGCTCCGAGCCTTTTCCAATATAAAGCCTGTATTCTTTGAAGTCATCTACACTGAAGGCAGTACCTTTTATATCCACGAGCCCTCTTACGTAAGAACCATCTCTTGGAGAACGTATCCTAACAGAAGGTCCGGTAAGGTCAACTTTCAACCTTATCTGATTAGATGACTCACTCTCCCATCCTGCACGATCTATGGCCTTTACAGTATATGTGTAATCTCCTTCAGCCAAACCCTGGTCAATGTACTGGATATCTGTAATAGGTTTGCTGTTGAGTTTCTGACCATCTCTGTAGAGGTTGTATCCTACAAGGTCAGGTTCACTGTTTACAGTCCAGGTTAGTCTTGCGTTTGTCTTGTTTTCTATTTCACCTGAAAGTACTGGCGATGCAGGTGGATGAGTATCGATCTTTACATTTACTACTGCCTCTGTTTGCTGGTCCAGTTTATCCACTGCTGTTACCCTCAGACAGTAATTCCCATCTGATGGTAGTGCCTGCCATCGGGTAAGCACACCATCCTGTACTGATACACTTGATGTGCCTATAACAGCCCATTTATACGCGCCTGTACATTCACCCTCTGAGATCTCTATTGTGAATTTATCAAGATTCAGATCATAGACTGTCCCGGTCACATCAAACGGTTCTTTTACATAATTCCCTTCTTTGGGAGATGTTATTATTACCTCAGGAGGTGTATTATCAACTGTTATAGTCACTTTGGTTTCCTTCTCAAATCCTGCCCTGTCTTTTGCATAAAGAGAGATCGTATATAACCCGTCAGTAATACCTGCATCTTTGCCTGCTTGTAGAGTATATGACAGATCATGTGGTAGGGTGTCTCCTCTGAGAAGCTCTGTCCACTGAGCTGGATTGTTTCCATGACCATATCTGAGCACATACATTTCAATATTCTCTTCTTCTATACCACCACTGATTCCAATAGAATTTTTACCGGCACCGTAGATTTCACCCTCTTTTGGAGCATCAAGGAACACTTTTGGAGGTGTTCTGTCTATGACGAAGGTTATTCTCTTCTGGCTTAAATTTTCTCCAAGGTCTTTTGCTCTTATGTTGAGCATATATCTTCCTTCAGGAAGGTAATTTAATACGCCAAAGGTATAATTCTCTTGGGATTGCTCACCTGTGTCAAGAACCTCTGTGCCCACTGTCCCTTCATACTCAATAGAGTATTCGAGAAGGTTTTCGTCACTAATTGTACCCGTAATATATACATCTTCTGCTGAAATATAGGAATTATCCAATGGAGATCTGATATCAATGACTGGAGGTGTTGTGTCAACCACCACAGTGATTTTCTCCTCTTGTTTAAGAGATGTATTGGACATAAGGGTTGCTATTAGTTTTACAGTATAGGACCCGTCAGGCACCAAACTGCCCTGGTCGTCAAGACCATCCCAGATATAGGTATAGACGCCTGCTGATGAACTGGTGGTTTTGTATTGACGTCTGGTTGTTCCTGTTAAGTCGGATATCTCAATGAGTATATCAGATGCATCTGTGAGTTCATAGATAATACTTGTTGTGTCAAGCATTCCGTCACCGTTAGGTGAAAACAGGGATGGCTTAGCTCTCAGGTCTTTTATCAAATCTTCTCTAATACCAAGGTCAATAGTAACTCTCGTCTCACTCTGATTACCAACTTTATCAGAAGCATTAAGTCTCAATGTCCAAGTCCCATTAAGTTCAGAAATATTCCATACAGCAAGAATCCTATCTTTAACAGGTTTCTTATCTGATGTTATTAAACTCCATGTATCAGGTACATCTCCCTCACCTATTTCAAGAGTAAATATACTTAAGTTTCTGTCATTGGCGGTCCCTTTTATTTCTACAATGTTGCCAAGAGCTTGACCAGGTTGAGGATAGGAGATCACCACCTCAGGTGGTGTATTGTCTACTTCAACAAGAACCCATTTTTGCGCTGCATTTCCACAAGAATCCACTACAGACACAGCTACCCCATACTTTCCATCTGGGACGATTGAACCTGAGTCATCTCTGCCATCCCATATAACCTCTCCTGTGCCTCCCAGATGTTGAAATCCAGAGACTATTGTCCTAATAGGGCTTGAAGCAAGCGTATAGAAGCCGTCAGGCTTTTTGTTTACTCTGTATACTTGCACATCTATAACCGTATACTCATCAATTCTATAATTTATATTCAACTCATCCATAACACCGTCACCGTTTGGAGAAAATATGGGCTTGTCTGTACCAAGATATGTTATCTCTGCTGTTGTATCTATTGAGAAACTGGTCTCAGCGCAACTCATATTGCCTGCAACATCAAATACTTTCAATCTGAGCGAAAACTCCTCTCCCTTCAGTCCTGTCACATTCCAGAAACCAATCTGGCCTTTTTTAATTCCATAACCCACAATATATGATTGTTCACTTTGCCAGTTTGTAGTGGAAGCAGGACTCCACAAGGCAGGATCTTTGCCCTTACCATAATACAACTCATACCTTTTAACATCTGTGTCATCATCAGCCACTCCTTCCACAGGGATCCCATACCACTGCTTATTTCCTATGGTCTGTTTTATGGGACATATCATCAATGAGTCCTTGGGATAGGTGATTTCAGCAGTAGGAAGGGTACGGTCAACAGTAATAGACTCTTCTTCTCTCGTTGTTCCTCCTTCAGTATTTAATTCGGCTATAACACTATAACTTGACTCTGGCATTCCTGAAGTATCAACTTTAATCGAAAAGGATTTTAATATTTCAAAAAGCACATCTATATTGTCCCTTGATGCATATAAAAGTCTTTTGCCATTAAAAGAAACAGAAAAGTCTTTTATAAATCTTAAGGGTGGAATATCTTTAACAAAACCATTAATAATAACCCTTCCAGGCGCGATCTTGTTACAGTCATCTGCTAACTCAGACCTTATCCAAATAATTATTTTTGGACATAACATTGGATATTTTGTTTCATCAACATATTCGGTTCCGTCGTCCTCTATCCCGACTATGCGAACATAATAAGATCTCTCTTCTTTTATTTCTGGAACAGATATATCAAAATTACCATATGGTATTACATCTCCTTTGTCTTTGTCCCAAACCTTGACATCAGTCCAATCTATAAAATCAAGGTCTTCTACGCTTTTTATCTGGAGTTTTAACCTGACAAGATAATTCATTAAATTAACTATAGAGAAAGTTGCTGCTTTATCCTTTATTTTACAAAGTGGATTTATCTTTAAATTAACTCCTAACCTGAGAACATTAGAATAATATTCTTCACCAGATTGGCTGATTGCTTTAAAACGTATTCTGTAAAAATACCACTTCTCGGTTTCAAGATGCGAACTATCCCATGTTATCTGAATTTTTCCATCTTCTAACCCAGATACTGTCTCATCATCGTGCCATATCCCATCTGTAATAAACCTTTGTTCACTATCTAGCCACCAGTACTTCATGTACTGCACTACAATACTATCAATTCTGTCTTGTACTGTCTCCTGCAAGTAAAAAATGTATACATCTGGCTGTCCAATATAAGGTTCTTTAGCACCGTCTTTAATTATTTTCATCGATGACACAGTATTTATGTTGTTATATCCATATACAAATATCTCTTTAGGTAGAAAATCCGTTATTTTTGTAATTTTATTGCCTGCGTAATCAGTTGCGGTAATTTTAAGTCTTTTACCTACTAGCCAATCTATATTTTCTTCTTTGCGCGTAATATCATAGTCTTCAAAATTTACATAAACTTCAGACGAGCTTTTAATTTCTACAGGCTTAAAATTGTAAAATACTGACATTTCAGGACCAAAAGTAGCTATAAGTATGTTTTTAAAAGGAGTTATAGGTTCGCCATTTTCATTTATTACCGAAATTATATCCTGCCCTTCTATGTATTTATACCAGCTCTCAGGAGACTCTCCCACACCATATTCAATAGTCCAATTCTTGAGATTGTCGTCTATAACATAACCCCAGAGATCAGGATAAAGCAAAGAACCTATAATTTTCTCTTTAAATACCCTCCAGGACAAAGGATAAATATTCTTATCTTCAAAGGTTAGATTGGCTTCAGGAGGCGTATTATCAACCTCAACAAAAAATTCATAATTAAAGACCTTGATTTTATATATCCCATCAGGAACCACATTACCACTTTCGTCTCTCCCATCCCAGACTATATAGTCCTCTACTGGATATGTATAATCCTTGTAAAAGGTTCTGACAATAGTATTCTTTTCACCTAAACTCCCTATTTCTTAGGCACATATAGATAAAAGGTCTACGCTAACCTTAAAAAATTCTCTTAACTAAAGGCAGTTGACAAGTTATGTACATTTGT
>MTOU01000045.1 GCA_002011745.1 Nitrospirae bacterium JdFR-85 | reverse complement strand
GTATTCCTCCTTCCTTAAAGTTTTAAAACCTATAAATTATATGGAGGATACACCCTCTTTTCTTTGAATTTCAATTTTACACAGAAGATTTTACATTACCTGATATTTTTAAGCGGACAATAGTGTTTCTATTTGTAAATAATCTCTGATAAAATATAAGAATAGGCTATGCAGAGGACAGAAAAACTTAAAAGGGTGTATATACGTACCTGGGGTTGCCAGATGAATTTCCATGATTCGGAGCGTATGCTTGGGGTGCTCCAGAAAGAGGGGTTTGTGTCTGTAGATGACCCTAAGGAGGCAGACCTCGTGGTATTTAATACCTGTAGTGTCAGAGAGAAGGCAGAACAGAAGTTTATGAGTGAACTGGGAAGGCTCAGACATCTGAAGAGATCCAGGCCTGATGTAAAGATTGTTGTGGCTGGTTGTGTGGCTCAACAAAAGGGTGAAGCAATAATTGAGAGAATGCCCCATGTGGATTGTGTGCTCGGTCCACAAAATATAGGTAGGATAGGGGAGACATTGGTCCAATCAAGAGCAGTACTTACTGAAGACAATCCAGACATTGCTGAAACAGACCTGCCTGCAATAAGAAAAGAGGGTGTTAGTGCCTGGGTGAATATAATGTATGGATGTAACAACTTCTGCTCTTACTGTATTGTCCCTTACACACGGGGACGTGAGAGGTCAAGACCACCTGAAAGTATACTTGTCGAGATAAAAGAGCTTGTATCAAAGGGATATAAAGAGGTGACTCTACTTGGTCAGAATGTCAACTCCTACAGAGGCGGAATAAGTTTTCCAGAACTTCTGAGGCTTGTGAATCAAATAGAAGGGCTGGAAAGAATAAGATTTGTCACTTCCCACCCAAAGGACCTTGGAGATGACTTGATTGAAGCTATTGCCACCTTGGATAAGGTTTGTGAACACATACACCTGCCCCTTCAGTCAGGCTCTGACAGGATTCTTGGACTAATGAACAGAAGATATACCTATAATGATTATCTTAGAAAGGTAGAGAAACTGAGAAGCGCAGTGCCAGGAATTGCTATAACTACAGACATAATAGCAGGTTTTCCCACAGAATCAGAAGAAGACCATAGGGCCACAATAAATGCTCTCAAGGAGATAGAATTTGATGGTATATTCGCCTTTAAGTTTTCTCCAAGACCTATGACTAAGGCAGCAGAGATGGAGGGACAGTTACCAGAGGAGTTGAAGGGAGAAAGACTTTCTGAGATTTTACAGCTTCAGGATGAGATAACCGAGAAAAAGAACAGAACACTGGAGGGTAGGGTAGTGGAGGTTCTGGTGGAGGGTCCAAGCGAAACAGATAAATCCAAACTTACAGGAAGAACAAGAACCAATAAGATAGTAAATTTTTATGGAGACCCTATTAATAATATTGGAAGGCTTCTAAAAGTAAGGATTACCAAAGGCCTTAGGCATTCCCTTGAAGCCATACCTATTTAACTATTCCTTTTTTGAAAGCAAACTTAATTAGACCTGCCTTTGAGTGTATGTCCAGTTTTTCACATATATGGGTTTGGTGTGCTATTACTGTCTTAAGACTTATATTTAGGATATTTGCAATCTCTTTGTAACTGTAACCCTCTGCAATCAGTCTTAGAACCTGTTTCTCTCTGTCTGTAAGTTCATCATAGGGGTCTTTAACCACAGGTCTCTTTTTGCCAAGATATCCGTCAATCACCCTGGATGCCACTGCTGAGTAGAGATAAAACTCACCCCTAGCAACAGCTCTTATTGCTGACAAAAGATCCGTGCCCACAGCATGTTTAAGTATATAACCTGATACACCTGCCTTCAGTAGTCTGTTAACATACTCAGTATCATCATATTGTGTCAGAACAAGGATTTTAACCTCTGGTGCAATCTTTTTGATTTCCAGTGTTGCCTCAAGACCACCAAGTATAGGCATGGCAATATCCATAAGTACCACATCTGGTTTAAGCAACTTTACCTGCTCTATAGCCTCTTTTCCATCTGCCGCCTCTCCTACCACTTCAATATCCTCACAGGGTCTGAGAAATGCCGCAATTCCCTCTCTTACAAGGGCATGGTCATCTGCTATTAATACTCTAATAGGTTTTGACATATCTTGTCTCTACACTTTTTACAGGAAATCTGAGACTTACTCTGGTACCAATTCCAGGTTTCGAACAAATGGTCAAGTATCCATCAAAAAGAGAGGCCCTCTCTTTCATCCCAAGGATTCCAAGCCCCCTTCCATCTTCTGACAAATGGGTCATTATTGATTCTACATCAAACCCTATCCCATCGTCTTCTATATCAACCTGTACATAGTTTGTATCTGCCTTCAACAGCACATAAACATTGTTGGCCTTTGAGTGTTTTGCAATGTTTGTTATAGCTTCTTGTATAATTCTGAAAAGTGTAATCTCAACCTGTGGATCAAATCTCCTGTCCTTGTCACCTTTTATGGTAAGAAAATAATTGATTCCCTTTTCCCCGAGATGTCTCTCAAGAAGCCATCTTATAGCAGCCTCTAAGCCGAGGTCATCAAGTATAGAAGGACGAAGATTCTGGATAATATTTCTTATCCCTTCCAGTATTCTCACAATGATCTTTTTCATTTCTTCCATCTTTTCGTGATTTATAGTTTCAGGATACATCTTACACATCTCAAGTTGCATCAGAAATGCAGACAGATCCTGCATGGTATCATCATGTAATTCTCGAGCTATCCTTTTTCTTTCTTCCTCTTGTGTAGATATTACCTGTTTTAAAAGAGTGGCAATCTTCTGTTGACTCTCTCTTAGCTGCTTTGTTCTTTCTATTACACGTCTTTCCAGTTCTATATTTTGTCTTTTTATCTCTTCAAGAGACTCAGCCAGTTTTACTCTCATATGTTCAAAGCTTCTGGCAAGTATACCTATTTCATCATTGCTTGATATTTTGATAGACTCAGAAAGGTGTCCTTCAGCAATCCTGCCTGTAGCATTTATGAGTAACTGTATAGGTTTTACAATACTTCTGGTAATACCTACTGCAAGCATTAGGGCAGTGCATACAGAAACAAGGCCGAGCAGAAGAAATCCCTTCTTAAGTCTTGAGGCAGGAGCAAGAACAATCTCCTGTGGTTCTCTTATCAGTACTCCCCATGAGGCCTTTCTGAGAGGTGCAAAGGCCATAATATCATTTGTCTTTCTTTTCCCTTTCTCCAGATGACAACGATGGCACATGCCCACAGATGTCTTCTTATTGATTATTAGATTACTCAGAAATCTATTATGGTCACTGAGGGTAAGAATTCGGGATGACCTATTAGAGGAGATAATTATACCATTGCTGTCAACAAGCTCTATGCAGGTGTTTGTGCCTGATCTGATTGAACTTAAGAGGTTTGATAGGGCATAACTTGTAGGGTCTATCATTCCTCCTGCTATTCCTATAATCTCACCACTTCTGTCTTTAAGAGGAACCAACAGATATATAACCTTTTTGTTTAGAGGTTCTATGGTATAGAGATCTGAGACAATAGGTCTCTTTTCGGTGATTATTCTACTAATATAGGGGATGCTTAAAAGATTTAGATTTGGTGGTTGCCTGGAGGGATAGCTGAGAACAAGATTACCATAGACATCTAAGAGAAAGACCCCGTCTGTAAAGATAGAGTATTGATAAACTGTCTTAAGGGCCTTTTTTTCAATCTCCCAATTGTTGTCTTTGAAGTCGATATTGTAGGATGTAGAGATATCATATAATCTTCTTAGACTGTCCTCTATCACATAATCAATATAACTACTGACAATCTGGGCCAGTTCAAGCCTTTTCTCGATGGAATTCTCGATACTCTGATTAACACTAAGATAACTTATAACCCCCCAACTGAGTAGGATGACTATGAGACTAAGAAATACAGAGAAGATTATTCTCTTCTGCATAACACCTTATTCTTCTGGATCCTAAATAGACCCAGATTTAAATTAATAACTAACAAGAACTTGTTATCTATATATTATTATACCTAAATTTCAAATAATTTATTTATTTCATTTTTAGAATTGTTTCTTCCTTCATATGCATATTTCTAAATTCTCTGTCCTTTTCCTCAAAGTCGCCACCTTCTATCTCTGCAAGTTCTAAGGGATGTTCTCGAAGCATTCTCTCTCTGGATAGATATCCAGTAAAGATACTTGTGTCAAGAGGAAATACATCAGGGCTGAATATAGCATTGTAGACATGCCATATTGAGATTATCAAGAACAGAAGAAGAGCCTCATTTGAGTGGAGTGCCTTTGCCAATGGAATAACCTCTCCTGGCAGGAATCTGGTAAAGAATATGGGAAACCATAGTACAATACCTGATATACTCATCAGAATTGCACCTGTTAGGATAACCCAGTACTCAAACTTCTGTTTATAGTTATATCTATGACACTGGGCAGGTGTACTTGTGAGACCAAGATAGTATTTAATATTCTGGATTGCGTCTAAGAAATCCTTCTTAGTAATAATCATTGTAGCTTTCCATCCCTTGAAAACAACTCCAATAACTGCTACTGATATATGGACAATACTCAGTAGGATAAATACAGCTCCTGTATACCGATGAAGGAATCTTACATTGTCTATACCTCCCATCTGGAGTATAAACCACTGGGATGCCTTAAGGTAGTAGAATTTCTGGGAAAGGCCTGTTATAACCAGAATAAAGACAGTTATAATGGCGATCCAGTGTTCTATTATACGGCCTGTGTGGAATCTTCTAATCCTTTCGCTGTTCATAGCCGACTCCTCCTTTTATCTGTTAATAGCATAGCGCCATATATGTAGAAGTATCTGTAACCCCAATCCGACAAGTAGAAAAGGGGTAAATAGTTTATAAAAAAGGTTTACAAGAAAAACACAGGGTGCCTTTTTAAGGCTTGGTTCATAGTGATAGAGCCATGCATCGGGAAAATTCTCAGTGGCACTCTGATGGCACTTTCTGCAACGTTTCACAAGATTGGCCTTTAAGGTTTTTGGGTCTACTGTCCTGGTTGAGCTGATGTCATGTATGCCATGACAGTCAGTACATACTGCTATTGGTCTTGTGGGTTTGTAGAGTTCTTCTCTCTGTTTTTTATAGAAACCCAAGGTAATCCCATGGAAGTCAGAGAGATAGGTAGTTACTACCTTTGTAGACAGCCCGTATTTACTCATCAATGCCTTGTTGGAATGGCAATTGCTACACATTTCGGGAATCCTTTCATGAAACTCGAGGGTTAAGGGATTTTCTACATCATGTGCCCTATGGCAGTCTATACATATAGGAACATCTTGAATTGAGGCTTCAAACAGTGCCCTTCCATGGATGCTCTTGGCATACTTCTGGTAAATCTCAGAATGGCATTTTCTACACTTTTGTACAATGAGATTCTTCTTTTTACTCACCTGTATAACATCATGACCCCCATGACAATCTACACAGACAGGTGCATTTTTATTCCCCTGGGCAAGTATCCTGTAATGGATACTCTCAAGCACCTTTGTATACTTATCAAAGTGGCACCTCTTACAGGTTTCTGACAGGGCAATTATGTAGTCTTTTTTTGACCTGAAGTGTCTCTCTGGATGTTCATCCCTTGAGAACCAGTAATGACAGTCTGAACAGACAAGGTTTCTATGTACTGATCTTTCCAGATAAACCAAATGGACCTTAAGTGGTAGCTTTTCGCCATTCTGGAAGGTGAGGCTGAAGTCCTGATGATGACAGCTCATGCAGTAATTCCTTTCTGTTTCAAAGACCTCTCCTCCTTCAACGGGCTTTACTGAATGGGCACCATGACAGTCTGCGCATATAGAGGTGGCTATACCCTCATGTTCCTTTTTCATCAGTCGGGCATGAATAGGTTTCTTACATATCTTTTCTTCAGGATGGCAGCGTCTGCATACCAGAGAGGCCCTTATCCTGTATTGTTCCTTAGTTCTGAATCTCCTCTTAGGGTGTTGTCCTCCTTTAAACTCAGGATGGCAGTCTGAACAACTGAGATCTTTATGTACTGTATCTTCAAAATCTGCAGGATTTACATAGACAGAGAGTGTTTCATTGTTTTCAAAAGTGATTTTTGCTCCTGGTTCTGCATGACATTTAAGACACTTTGCCTGCTCAGAGTTGTTTGTATCAGCATAGGCTATGTTTATGCTGAGGAGTAAACATATAAAAGTAATTATAATCACCTTGTACCCCTCCTCCCTAAGACAGGGGGGTATCTTTGGAGATACCCCCCTGTCTGGGTTAATGGGTCTCATGTATAGTTTCTTCTTGCCTGATAACCGGCATTCTGCTCACAATCCAGCGGAAGACCAAAATATGTATAGTAACAAGTGTTAATACAATCATTACCTCCTTCCACGGAGGAATTATATGATGCAGGTGATCTGGTAAATTCCAGTTAAATGCCACTATGGAAACATTTAGCCTGTTTACAAGTATTCCCACCACTGCATAGAAGGCACCAAATCTCACCAGAGGCACAGCATTTGCCTTTAGTCCTAATGTTATTATAAGAGCTGGGACCAAAACAAATCCAATCACCTCAACCAGAAACCAGTGGCCATAGGGAGTATTAAGAAGTGCCCAGTTGTTGTCATGAGCCACACCTACCCATTTAAGGGCAAAATATACATACATAGCAACTACCGCACCCTTGCCAAGTCCCATGGTTAGACTGTCAAGACTGTCGAGAAAGTATCTGTCTGCTCTGTGTCTGAGAAACCTTGCACAGAGTGTGCTTACCGCAATCACCATCACAAGGGCAGCATAGATGCTTGAGGCAAGGAAGAAGTGTGGTATATAGGATGAATACCATAGAGGATGTAGTTTGCCAGGTGCAAGGAGGAAGAGTGCTCCAAGTGCAGACTGGTGCAGCGTTGAAAGGATTATTCCTGCTATTGTCATTGCTATTGTAATAAATGTAGCCCATTTGTAGACCCTTCTAGCCTGAATCCATTCCAGAATAGCAGGACTGAACTCGAGAAACTGTACAGTAAGATATGTAGCCACATGCCAGGCAACAAGGAACAGCACCGATGCAGTCCCAAATCCTACAAACATAGGATAATAGATTCTCCAGGGTCTTCCCAGGTCAACAAGAAGATAAACCACTGCGAAGAAGTATCCCATGAACCCAGTAAGTACTCCCAACCTTACAAGGGGTTTATACCTCTTGAATCCAAATATATAATAGGCCGTAGCCATAACAAATCCTGTTGCAGAAAGAGGCACACCGCCAAAGAGTCCCCAGCCAAGGATAAGCCCCCAGGGATATTCATAGGAAGCATGGGTGACCGAGGCTAGGCCATAAATAAACCTGGTAGCAATTATAGGGATTCCCACCACCAGTATCGCGGCTGCTATAATATTAAATGGGGTGATCAGGCTCCTCAGGTACTCAGGCCATGTCATACCCATTAGTAATTTGTCCATAAACCATGAACGGAAATTGAACTCTCTGTCCATTGTCTCATTCTGGTTCATTTCCTCTCCTCCTTCTTTTCTTTTTTATCCTCTTTTGTTTCCATTCTGTGACGAACAGCTGCGTAACACATTCCGAACAGAGCTGGCCATACTGTAAAAACTACTGGTACTGCTCCGAGGAAGCCCTTTACCTGTTCAATAAGAGGTTTTGTAGGTAGATTTGTTGGGAATCCAAGATGTTCAAATGGAACTCCAGATATGTACAACCAACTTGTCCCTCCCACCTCGTGTTCCCCATATATATGATCAATATATCTGTCTGGATTTTCCATAATCTTTTTTCGTGCAAGTTTTATTAAATCTTTTCTCTTCCCGAATGTTAGAGTTCCTGTAGGACAGGCCTCAGCACAGGCTGGTAACATATTCTTCTTAATTCTTGGATAACAGAAGATACATTTAACTATTTTGGGCTGGAGTGCACTCTCATAATCATATGCAGGTACATAAAATGGACAGGCTATCATACAGTACCTGCATCCAAAACACTTATCAGGATCATACAGTACCGCACCTTCTGGGGTCTTTGTATATGCGTGTATTGGACAGGCGGAAAAACATGCAGGTTCATTACAGTGATTACACTGAATCTTTCTATATACTGGCTTGCCCTTGTCTTTTGGATTTTCATATCTGTTTACCACAGTGTATGCCTTGGCAGTGGGTCTCCTTTCTATTTCAAAAACCGAGGCATCATCAAAGGGAACATCAGGTTTTGGTAGATTATTAACCTCATTGCATGCCTTCTCACAGCTTCTACATCCTACACATTGCGTCAGGTCTACTAACATTCCATAACTTTTGGTCCATCCTTTAAATTCTTTGTAGGCAAAGGCATCTTTTAATCCACCAGCTAGTATAGACCCTCCAACAAGTGCGGTGGTTTTTAGAAAATCTCGTCTGCTGAATCTGTTACCCATAATCAACCCTCCTTCCTTTATTTAATTGATGCCTTTTTTATATTTCCTTTCTTTGCATGACATAACTCTGTACATCCCTTCGGATCTATACCGATCTTCCCCATTCCTCTGTGACACTGGAAGCATTTTCTATGGTAAGCGACTTTTAGACCTGGCATGGCCGGGTTTGAGGGATCAGGCTCAGCATGACAGCTGCTACAGGCAATAAAATGGCCTACGGCTGTCTTTTTAAACAGGGATTCGTCAATATTGTGACACTGTTTACACTGATTTGCATTGTTTGGATGCTCATGATGACAGGTCATACAGTTGCCAGCATACATAGTATGTATTGAGTGATCAAATTTTACAGGCTCATAGATATTGGATATACTGCTCAGAATTCTGACTGTGGGCAGGTTGGCACTCTCTTCTGAGTAGACTTTAAATGTGAGTATTGGGACAGCTATTACTAATATAAGTAGGATAATCAACCTTTTTTTCATAACACCCTCCTCCATTTAAAGTGAAGGCGAGTGGACTCCATTTTTTAGTCCACTCGCACAATTAGAATTTATTTCTTCTTCTCTCCACCTTTTTCACCTTCCTTGTCTGTTTTTTCGGTCTTGCTCTTTCTTCCACCAAAGTAGGCCTCCATAGGTCTCCACCCAAGGGTAGGACTCACACCTGCTAAGCTAAGCAGTCCACCTATTGCCGAGAAAGTGAGAGCGAAGAAGAATCCTACAGGTAGCATCACAATATAAGCAAGTCCGATAAATGGAGCAGCCACTACTTTTGCAGCCGTCTTGACCACATAACCGGCTCCTCTCACCTTTAGGAACTCCATATCCTCTTTTAATGCCTTCACCATGGTCTGAAATGGTTTTGGTTTCAACAGCTCCCAGAAGATGATATAAATTGCAATAGCTGATATTGCTATTAGATATTCAACACCTTTGATGTATGTTATGAAATCTACCAATGTGTTCATCTTACTCCTCCTTTCTTACTTATTTGGTTTGTCTTTTTTCTTCTTCTTTCCAGTCAGATAGGATTCAGTAGGCCTCCATCCATATGAAACACTCCTTGCTACCACACTCACTATACTATGAAGCAGTTTCTCAGTAACAAGGGTTACAACTGTTATCACAGCAATGAAGGGCAGTGCAATCACATAGAACAATCCAGAAATAGGAGCAATTATAAGTGTTGCAAGCCTCTTTGCCTTATGTCCTTCTACCCTCGTCATTTCCATCACCTCCTTTCTTGTTTTCTTGATTTCATTGTATCAGGTTCAAGGGTAAAGAACAATTGGAAGAAGTTCCTATATTGGGTAGGAAAAAGTTCCTATTTATGAGGGAAAATCATTTGATTCTCTATCAGTGGAGCATACTTTTGGCTATTCTGATAAGCTCAAAAGGAGGGCTTTCAATGAATATCTCTATATAATATTGACCTTCTTTCCATGTCAACATACTACAAGGCGTAGCTCCCTTGCAGATGCCTACAAGAAGCTGTGCTCTCCTGTTCTCTAAGGGATATTCTACAGATTCTTTAATCTCATCAATCTTGGCTTTTGTATCCCTTATATCGTCTTTCCTTTCAGATTGATAGATTATTAATACAGTCTTTTTTGTGTTCTTATCAACAAACTCCATAAGCACTGCAGTATGAGGGCTGGTTTGTGCAAGAATTCTGGCAGGTGGCCATAGAATGTTCTCTGGGAAATATCTGGGCACATAGATATCTTTCAGTTTTAGAGCACTTTTGACTTCATTGATGCTGCTGTACTCTCTAATATACCCCTTTTCAATTGTGGTAGGCACCCAGTTGAGAATTATCAGGAGTGTTATAAGTGCCCCTATCACACCTCCAAAGATGGTTAGCCTCGTTAATTCACCAATCCATTTTCTCATTTTATACTACCTTATAGTTTATATATAATATGGAAAATAAAGTAAGTAAAAATTTTACCCATACCCAGTTTGTATTCTCCTGATCTCTTCTCGCAAGCCTCTTAACCCTTGTTTCGATCACCATATCATGACTATAATCTTCAAGTGTCTTCAGAGATCCCTTAGGCTGGTTTGGGCTTGTCTGGCCCTTGTTTGAAAAGAAGCCCCCAAGGGTCTCTGCCAGCACTACAGGAGTCCCTGTCCATGATACTGCCATATCATCACATATCTTTTCTTCTTCTTCTACAGCCCTTCTGAATTGAATAAGAACAACAGGATTAAAAAACATAAGTATTCTAAGAAGAAATACTGCTATAAGTAAGGGTTTTTTGTTTCTAATAATATGGGCGACCTCGTGTGCAATGGCTGCCTTAAGCTGCTCCTGGTCCATCTCCTCTACAAGCCCCTTTGAAATATATATAGCAGGCTTGGACACTGTAGTGGAGTAAAGAATATAATCCTCATCATCTATGATATATATATCCGGTTTTTCCACAGGTATAGTATCAAGAACTTTAAGAATTGGGGAGTCCTCCTCTACTTTTTCAATCTTATATTCCTTTTCTTCCGATTCTAATAGATGTTTTATAATGGGTATCAGCTCCTGAAGAATAAAAAGAAGAGAAGTAAAAACAAGAAATAGTATAAATATGAGCCCGAGAGGTATCTTCCCCAAAATCATCAGATTAAGCCACCTTTGAGAATCAAAATATGCCTCCAGACGAAATGAAACAGTGTTTCTCACAGGATTCAGTAGTTGGTAGAAGGGCATGGAGAAGATAGGAAATATAATCACAATAAAATAAAATGCCTGTTTAATGTGGGGTTCATGTATCTTCCAGATATAGATTGCAAGCTCCACAATAAGACAGGAAAGTATGGAATGAAAAAACGCCTGGGTTATATATAGCCCTATCCAGGAGTTAAAGAATCCTGATAGATCCATAACATTATTATTGCATATCTTCTGGTTTTATGCACATACCCAAGGAGAGTGTAATGGAGAAATCGAATAGTTTTCTGATAAATTATTTATATGAGAGTATCGGTGCTCACATTGGGATGTAAGACAAATCTTTCAGAAAGTGATTGGTTTAAGATAGTAGCAAAAAGGGGAGGGCATGAAGTTGTTGACTTGCATGAGTCTCCTGACCTCTGTATTATTAATACCTGTACCGTGACCTCAAAGAGCGACTACCAGTGCAGACAGCTCATCAGAAGGGCACTCCGTACAGGGGCAGAGGTAGTAGTAACAGGTTGTTATGCTGAAATAGCAGAGCCAGTTATAAAGGCAATCTCTTCGGATATCAAGATAGTAAAGAATCCTGATAAAAATAAAATTTTACATATACTTGACGGACATAATGAAAGTAAAAGTTTAGAGTTTGGCCGGGCCAGACCCTTTGTTAAGATACAGGATGGATGTAGTTTCTCCTGTAGTTATTGTATCATACCAAGAGCCAGAGGTAGGCCCAAGAGCAGGCCTATAAAAGAGGTGCTGGAAGAGGTGCAGGCTATTGAGGAGGCAGGCTACAGGGAGGTGGTTCTTACAGGAATACATATAGGACTTTATGGGGTGGATATACCAGATAAAGTAACACTTTCAGAACTTATAAAAAACCTTTTGAATAAAACAGATAATATAAGGATAAGATTGAGTTCTCTCGAGATAAATGAGGTTACAGAGGAGATGCTGGAACTTCTTCAGGACCCGAGGATCTGTCCTCACCTTCATCTGCCGCTTCAAAGTGGGGATGACGATATTTTGAAGGCAATGAGACGACCATATACTACAGCCGAGTATCTGAGAGGAGTAGAGATTGTATTAAATAGAGTTGATAATCTCGCTCTTGGTACAGATATAATTGTGGGGTTTCCAGGGGAGGGTGATAAGGAATTTAAAAATACGAAGAAATTTATAGAAAACATTCCTTTTTCCTATATGCATATATTTCCTTATTCAGAAAGACCAGGGACTCTGGCATCTAAGATGGACAACAAGGTTTCCCCTGGTGTTAAGAAAGAGAGGGCCAGGCTGCTTAGAGAGATTGATCAGCAGAAGAGGACTGCTTACCGTAAGGCCCAGATAGGGAGGATTTTAGAGGTTATTAATGAAAGGAAGCTGGAGGATGGTCTCAGAGTAGGGAAATCTGAAAACTATGTGAATGTCTATTTTAAGAATCCTTACAGGAGAGAGCCCCGTCTTCTGAAAGTAAAAGTTTTGAACCCATTCAGGGATGGTGTTTACGGGATTATGGTTTAGGAACTGCTATCTTCCCAATTTTTCTTAATTTTCAACCTGCACAATATTTATTCAAATCAGTAAGGGCGTTGTACTGACAAAGAGTAGAGAGGGTATTAAACAGATTTTATAACAGGTTATTCACAGTTTATGTTAAAACATTTCTTCCGATAATTTATATTATGTAAAATTAGGTTTCATTCATTCCTGTTCATATCAAATACCTCTGCATCCCCTGGAGGTATCCTTGCCCTTATAGGTTTACTCAGGACATAAAAGACCTTTACATTGTAGATTTATCTCATGAGTGTCTTTTAATATTCTGTATAAATCTAATAGCCTCGTCTCGGGTAGATATCCGCCCCTCATATGCAGCCTTTCTGAGAAGTCTTAACAAGTTTCCCATCTCTGGACCTTCATCTATTCCAAGAGACAACAGATTCTCTCCTCTTAGCAGTGGTGATTCACTTATCTTGATATATCTTTCAGCCTGTTGCCAAAGTTCAATTTTTCCATTTATTATAATTGCATCAAATACCGCCTCACCGTATAGTTCAAGACAATCAAATGATGCCTCTTTTGAGACATTCTCGAGACAGCCGCTTTTCTGTCCTCTTAAAAAGTTCTTTATCCTTTTAATAATTCTCTTAGGTAGTCTAAGAAGAGACCTGCCCTCAGATTCTTCCATCAATATTTCAAGTAAAAGAAGTCCTTTAAGAGAAATACCCTTTAAAGGTGATATAAGATTAGGTGCTTCTTCAAGGTTTTCTGATAACTTAGAAATTCTCTTAACTAACTTATCTAACTCCTTGTTTTTAAAAAAGAAAATAATGTTTAAAAGATTATCTTCACAAGTCATTTTAAGAGCCTTCTCAGGGCTTCTTCCTTCAAGTAATTTAAGAAATTCTAAAGTAATTCTTTCAGTTGCTTCGTATCTTATTTTGTCTTTATAATTGATAATAAATTGCCTTGTCTGCTCTTCAATAAAGCCATCCAGCTCTGAGACAAACCTATAGGCCCTTAGAATCCTTACTGGGTCATTTAAAAGGTTTTTAGCCTTTATCATCCTGATAATACCCTTTTTCAGATCATCCACTCCATTGTAAGGGTCTATAAGTTTCCCTGAGGCTGAAAGTGCTATAGCATTAAATGTGAAGTCTCTTCTTGATAAGTCTTCTTCTATAGAGTCACTGTATTCTGTGAAGTCTAAGGTTATTCCATTTTTTAGAGCTACTCTTAAGGTTTCTTTAAGTTTTACTATGGTTCCATCAAATAAGCTACTGATTTTTTGAGTAATTTCATTGATATTACCTTTTAAGATAAAATCTCTATCAAGGCTTTTCTGGTTTATAATACTGTCTCTTATGAAGCCCCCAACTAAGTATATCTCTTCAGGAGACAGCTCGAATACAGCATTTACATAGAGGTCTTCAAGGATGGCTTTAATGGTGTTTGAAAGATACATTAAAATTATAATACCAAAAAATGTTAAGAGTAAATATAAAAGGGGGCCAGCTTAGCCCCCTTTTATATTTCAGAACTTAAACATCTTCTAAAGAATGTTTAAGTTTTATGTGCCAGGGAGTTTGGGAATATTGCTACCATGACAATCTGTACAATTGTTCATGGTAGGCATCTGATGTGTCTTGGCCTGTGAGCCATGTGTTGGTTTATATTTACCATCTGCCCATGCATTCAGTAAAATTACAGTCTGCCTTGCAACATCAGCAGAAAGCCTGGCACATCTTTCCTTTCTTGGAGGACTGAAGAACTTTACGTTCTCTTTCTTCATCCATCTTCCAACAGAAATATGACAAAGAGGTGAATCACTCCTGCTTACATTCTTGATATGTGCCTTTGGTTTGTCAGGTTTAAAGATAGGAAGCTGAGTGCTTGCATACCATGCTATTACATCATTAGCAATCTTTTCTCCTTGATGACTGGCTATAATGCCTGTGGCAATACCTGCACCAAGCAGAGTTCCACATATTGTACCCCATCCTACAACACCACCATGCCCAAACTGAAATGCATCCAGAGGTATTGAGGTATAAGGCTCTCCAATTTTCTTCTGGAGTGCAGAAAGTATAGAAGCAGCTACTGCATGACAGCAGAAATGCCTATACCAGTCTTCATATGCCCATTTGGCTACTTCATCAGGATCAAGTTTTGTATAAGGCCATGGCCTTTTACCACCCTTAGAGGATTCTGCATCTGAAACCAGAGTAAGACCACCTGCTGTTATAATTGCAGCGCCCGCTACCACCTTCCCTGCACTTAAGATTAGGTCTCTCCTCGTTAGCCCTTCCTGTCTTTCCATACTTTGTACCTCCTTTTTTTATTTTTTTATTTAAAAAGTACCACCTCGGACAAACTGCCCGAGGTGGATTCAAGTGTGCTGGGAGGAAGTACGAAGAAGAAACTTCCTCGTGTGTAGTAGTGTGAACAAAGGTAATTCAGTTATAAAAACTGAACCACCTCAGGCAATAAGAAGGTA
>MTOU01000044.1 GCA_002011745.1 Nitrospirae bacterium JdFR-85 | reverse complement strand
AGCCAGGACAGGTGAGATAGGAGATGGAAAGATATTCATATATACACTTGAAGAGGTGATAAGAATAAGGACAGGAGAAAAAGGAAAGGAGGCTATATAGGATGAGGGTAGAAAGAATACTCAAAAGTTTTTTTCTCCCTTTAAGTCTGCTTTTGGTTATGTATACTCCAGGGTTTGGTGCTGAAGCAGACAAGATTGACCCTGGAGACACTGCATGGTTGCTTGTGTCTACTGCCCTTGTTATGCTCATGACACCTGGACTGGCGCTTTTTTATGGTGGCATGGTGAGGAGAAAGAATGTCCTTGGTACTATAATGCATAGCTTTATTATTCTCTGCATAATAAGTGTGGTCTGGATCCTCTGGGGCTATACCCTTGCCTTTGGCCCAGATATTGGTGGAGTAATTGGTTCTCTGAAATGGTTTGCTCTTAAGGGAATATATCAGGAAGCAGCTCCTTTTGCACCTACAGTACCACACCTCGTCTTTATTATGTTTCAGGGGATGTTTGCAATTATAACCCCTGCACTCATAACAGGTGCCTTTGCAGAAAGAATGAAGTTTTCTGCTGTGATTCTCTTTACTGTTCTCTGGGCTACTCTGGTTTACAGCCCCGTTGCTCACTGGGTATGGGGAGGTGGCTGGATTGGATCAAAGTTGGGAGCTCTTGATTTTGCTGGTGGTACAGTTGTACATATAAATTCTGCAATTGCTGCAATTGTAGCAGCACTTGTAATCGGTAAAAGAAGAGGATATCTTGAGGAACCCATACAGCCTCACAATCTACCCATGACAATTCTTGGAGCAGCCCTTCTGTGGTTCGGCTGGTTTGGATTCAATGCAGGCAGTGCCCTTGCGTCTGATGCATTGGCAGGAGTTGCCTTTGTAACAACCAATACAGCAGCAGCTTCTGCTGCACTTTCATGGTCAATAGCAGAATGGCTGCACAGGAGAAAACCCACAGCATTGGGAACCGTGAGCGGTGCAATAGCAGGCCTTGTTGCCATCACACCTGCAGCAGGTTTTGTAACCCCTCTGTCAGCTGTGCTGATAGGTGCTGGAGCGGGACTATTCTGTTACTTTGCCGTAACAGTTAAGCCCAAAATAGGATACGATGATTCTCTTGATGTACTCGGTATCCATGGAGTAGGAGGGCTATGGGGTGCTATTGCAACAGGTATTTTTGCCACAACACTGGTTAATCCTTCAGGTACAGATGGCTTAATTCATGGCAACTTTTCTTTGGTAATGGTGCAGGCACTGGCAAGTCTTGCTACTGTGGTATACTCTGCTGTTGTAAGTCTTCTGATATTGAAGGTGGTTGACTGGACTGTAGGACTGAGAGTAAGAGAGGAAGAGGAGATTCAGGGGCTTGATCTCAGTCAGCACGGTGAGGAAGGATATTCCCTATAATGATAGAGAGTTCTGAGAAAAAGAACAAAGAACTGGCTGCCCTGCTTGAGGTGAGCAGGGTATTGACCGCCTCTTTTGACCTTGATGCAAATCTCAACTCTGCAATGAAGACCCTGAGTGAACACCTTGATATGCAGAGGGGGTGCGTATATCTCCTTGATCCTGTAACAAGAGACCTTAGGATTGTCGCTGCTCATGGTCTTACAGAGGAAGAGATAAAAAGGGGCAAATACCGGATAGGTGAAGGGATAGTGGGCAGAGTTATAGAAACAGGTTCTGCAATGTTTGTTCCAAATATTGGTGAAGAACCTAAATTTCTCAATAGAACAGGTTCAAGACCTGAAAAGCAGGGAATCTCCTTTCTATGTATCCCCTTAGAGTTAAAAGGTGAAGTGCTTGGGGTTATCAGTGTAGACAGAATATATTCAGAAAGGCACGGCAGTGTTGACGATGATATCAGGGTTTTAACAGTGGTTGCCTCTCTTGTTGCCCAGTTTGTAGGGCTATGGAAGAGCTATCAGGAGGCAGACAAAGAAAGGGAAGAACTGAGACGTCAACTAAAGGAACGTTTCAGTATACCAAATTTAATTGGTGAGTCTGAAAAGTTTCAGGCTGTACTGAAGGCTGTATCAAAGGTGGCTGCAACAGATGCCACAGTACTTCTTCTTGGAGAAAGTGGCACAGGCAAGGAATTGATTGCACGAACCATCCATTATCAGAGCCGTAGGGCTAAAGGCCCTTTTGTTGCAGTAAATTGTGCAGCTCTCCCAGAGAGTCTCCTTGAGATGGAGCTATTTGGAGCCGAAAGAGGAGCCTTTACAGGAGCTACTGAAAGGAGAATAGGCAGGTTTGAACGGGCTCAGGGAGGGACAATATTTCTTGATGAAATAGCAGAGGTACCTTTCCAGCTACAGGCAAAGCTTCTCAGAGTTCTTCAGGAGAAGGTCTTTGAGCGCCTTGGTTCATCTGAACCTATAAAGGCAGATGTAAGAATCATAGCTGCCACAAACCGTGATCTGATGGAAGAAGTAAAAAAGGGGAGATTCAGAGAAGACCTTTACTGGAGGCTTAATGTGGTGGCTATTCTTCTGCCCTCACTTAGGCAGCGTAGAGAGGATATTCCTCTTCTGGTTGATTACTATCTCAGAAAGTTTAACAAGAAATATAAAAAGAGGATTGAGTTCTCGCAGGAGGTGATAAATATTTTCAAAAACTATCACTGGCCAGGGAATATAAGAGAACTGGCAAATACTATTGAAAGACTGGTTATAATGGCTGAAGGAAAGATGATCGAAAAAGTAGACCTTCCTATGAACATGTTTCATACTGAAGAGACAAACTCTATTCAGAGTACTTTATGGCAGAAGGCTTCGCTTCTTAGTGAAGTAGAGCGTATAGAGAGAGAGAGAATAATTCAGGCTCTCAAAGAGAATAACTATATTCAGAGTCGTGCAGCCAAGGCCCTGGGTATTACCACAAGACAGCTCGGCTATAGGATAAAGAAATACAAAATATCATTCCCTTAACTGGATTCTCTTAACACTTACAGGCTTTCACATAATTTCAACCTGCAGGATTTGGATTAAAGAGGGGCGTTTTATAAACGCCCCTCTTTCCTGAAGGAGGGTGGACTACTACAGAGCATCTCTGCCTGTCTCGCCTGTTCTTATTCTGTAACTCTCCTCTACAGGAACAACAAATATTTTACCGTCGCCTATTGAGCCTGTATTAGCTGTGACAATTATCTTTTCTATTACAGAGGTGGCCATATCTTCAGGAACCACCACTTCTATCTTTACCTTAGGCAGAAACTGTACCTCATATTCTGCTCCCCTGTAGACCTCTACATGTCCTTTCTGTCTTCCAAATCCCTTTACCTCTGTTACTGTCATGCCCTGAATACCCATCTCTGTAAGGGCAGTCTTTACTTCATCCAATTTATAGGGTTTTATTATTGCTTCAATTTTTTTCATTTTATCCTCCTTTTTAAACCCTTACACTTTTTGCTTCAGGATGAATCTGAAAATCAGGATATGCCTCAATACCATGTTCTCCCATATCGAGACCTTCCAATTCCTCTTCTCTACTGATTCTGAGCCCGACTGTTGCTTTAATCAATTTAAATAGTAAAAAGGCTGTGGGGAAGACCCAGAGAAAACAGGCTGCAATACCCAGTAGCTGTACACCCACTATCTTCAATGTAACTCCTTCAGCATTGAATAAGCCTGCTGCAAGGGTGCCCCAGGCTCCACATACCCCATGCACTGAAACCGCACCAACGGGGTCATCCACCTTCAGTACCTGATCAATAAATATTACTGAAACTACTACTAATGTACCTGCAATCAGCCCAATCAGTACTGCGCTTGCAGGAAGAACATTGGCACATCCTGCTGTTATACCTACAAGTCCTGCAAGGACACCATTCAGTGTCATTGTAGCATCAGGTTTCTTGAACATTATCCATGACATAAACATTGCACCTACTGCACCAGCTGCAGCGGCAAGGGTGGTATTAACAGCGATCATGGCTATATCTGTATTTGCAGCTGTGGTGCTTCCAGGATTAAAACCATACCATCCAAACCAGAGTATGAAGACACCAAGAGCACCAAGGGTTATATTGTGCCCTGGGATAGCCCGAGCCTTTCCATCCACATATTTACCGATTCTTGGTCCAAGCACTATTGCACCTGCCAGAGCTGCCCATCCACCCACTGAATGGACCACTGTGGAGCCTGCAAAGTCAATAAACCCAAGACCCTCAAGCCATCCAGAGCCTTTGTAAAGACTACCCCATGCCCATGAACCAAACACAGGATATATTAGACCACTTATTACCGCAGAATAGAAGAGATAAGCCACAAATTTTGTCCTTTCGGCCATTGCACCTGATACAATTGTTGCAGCTGTAGCACAAAACACAACCTGAAACATCCAGAATGCCAGTGTCCAAGGATCACCATCCCTTGCAAAATCACTCAGGAAAAACCCTGTAGTCCCAAACCAACCAGTCTTTGATACCCCAAACATTATTCCAAAGCCAACAGCCCAGAAGGCCAATGCCCCCATAGACATGTCCATAAGGTTCTTCATTATGATATTTACAGCATTCTTTGCCCTTGTGAAACCTGCTTCAACCATTGCAAAACCAGCCTGCATAAAGAAGACCAGAAAGGCTGCAACAAGGGTCCAGACAAAGTCTGCATGCCTCTGAACCTCTTCTGCAGTGATCGTCTTTTCTTCTGCATAGACTATACCAGCAAGCAGATTTAGGACTATCAACATCATCATATACACTACAAACCTTTTCATTTCTAACCTCCTCTTACCATTTTCTGTTTTGAGTAAAAACTACCTCTTCCTCACTTTTTAAGCTAATTTGTGAGGTCAGTTTAGTCTTTTACTCTTTAATTTTTAGAAACTAAAAGAAAGGGTTACACCAGTGTAGAGGATATCCTTATCCCCATCATCACTGATTGCTCCAATAGCATCCTCTGCGTCAGAGCTGAGAGGGAAAGAATAAGCGACCATTGGTTCCAGAGTAAAAGCCTTTCCCAGGGGAATGCTTAAAGATGCAGATACCTCACCATTGTAAAAATTGCTGAATTCATCTCCATTGTTGTCATAACCCATTACCTCGTTGTTCAGGTTGTAGCTTGCTGAAGCTCCCAGATTCAAGACCATTCCTGAAGGAAATGTGAGGGAATGGCCTATTGAAGCTACTACAAACCCTCCTTCACCCTCATCAAAATCATAATATACTGTAAGTGACGGACTGAGCATAATATCATATCCAACAGAGAAGTAGAGCTCCTGTGTGTCTGTAGCACTTTCGAGCCCATAGTATATGTAGCCTACATTGAAGTTGAACCTATCCATAGAGAATGCATACTCCAGGGTGAAGTCTGTCTCTGTGTGTTCAAAATTATCACTATAGTCACTGTCGAGATTTGACCATACATTGACAGAGAAGTTATTGTAGGCAATACTTACCGATGGTTGAATCACAAAGCTATTACTCAACTTCTGACCTCTCCATACATAGTTACTAAAAACACCTACAGATGCCGAACCACCTATTTTCAGACCCTCTGCAAAAGCTCCTGTCAAGGAAAAGGTGAAGATCATAATTACTGTTAGAAAACCCACTTTTAAAGTTTTCATAAGATACCTCCGTAGATTAATTTTTTAGATATTTGGGATTATTAAATACATCCTTCGAATACCAAAACAGCCTCATTCCACCTCCTTTCTCTTAATGCCATATTTTTTGATCTTATAACTGATCATTCTTTCAGTAATTCCGAGCATCCTTGCTGCTCTTGCCTTAACCCAGTTAGTTTTTTTTAATGCCTTTAAAATTTCTTGCTTTTCTATTTCCCCCAGTCTCTCTTTTAATGAACCCATGAGCCCCACCTCTGTTTTAGTTTTCTGTTGTTTAGGAAGGAGCGAAAAACATGCCAGCACGAAAAGTTGTTGATTTTAAAGGATATTAATAGCAAGGATGGTTACAAAAATGTTAGTGCTAATACATTTTTGTAAGAAAAATATTTTTCAGGAAAGAATAATATCCAGCAGTATGGCCAAAATAGAGAGTATAAATATTAAAAGGTAGTTGATGTCTTCTAAAGACTTTTTTACTGATGAAAGGAGGTAGCCTATTACTTCTCTGTCTTCGTTGCTGAGGCAGGCATTTGCTTTTACTTTTTCAATTAGCTGATAGTTCTCAATAGCCCTTTTCCGCTTTTTTGAGATGTAGTATCTGTAGAGGAAGAAGAAGATATAACCTATAACCCCTGCATACCAGACAACCCTTACCCAGGAAGGGTTTATATGCTGGATAACAATTATTGCCCTGAATGAAATAGCGGAAAAGAGGCCAATAATAAAAAAGAGATATATTACACCCTTGGGCAATATATGAGGTTTATGGCCTTGCATATGGAAATTATACCCAATTGTGTCATTTTTTTACAGACAGTAATGTTTACTGATAAAAAATCTTGCACTTCGGAAGTGCAGGTTTGGATTATCTAAGGACCTGACCTTAACATTCAAGACATGATCCCAGATGCACGCTATTTAGGTGACTTTTTCAACAGTCTGTCAAAACCCGGCCCCGATTGATTTCGATTGTGATGTCCTGCAGATTACGAAATAAAATCTATTGCAACCAGCTTAAGATATTGAGGATCATAAGGGGGTATAGTCTCACGCTCAGTGGAGAGTTTCCCTTCAAGAAATCTGGAGATATCTTTCATGAGCCTCTTCCAGTCTCTGTGCACTTTTGTATATTCTCTCCACATAGCCCTCAACCTCTGAAGCCTCTTTTTAGTGAGACTCACAGAGAGGAGTTTCTCTCTTATCTCTTCCCATCTTTTTTCTATCTCTTTATCATCGGAAAAATCAAGAAGATACTCATCTACACTTAAATCCAGCTCCCTAACCATTTCAGATACAAACTTCTTACTTCTGTCTCTGGAGATCTCTCCAATGGCAGGGTCAACCTTCTCTCTCTGTTCTATTTCTTTATATGTCATTTCAATATCACGAATAATCTCTTCGTTTATCTCATAAATCCTATCAAAAAAGTCAGGTATAACTCGTGCCTCATCAGGAGGACAGGCAATATAATCAAGTATTCTGGTCTTATTCTTTATCATCTCACCGGTTGTGAGGTCATAGAGATACCAGAAGTGAAAGTCTTCACTGTATTTGTAATAGAAAAATATTCCCTTTATTCCTCGTTTTAGGCCGCTGTATATTCCAAGAGGAATTGCCTCCAGTTCCTTAACAGTTTGTGACTTCAGATAATTAAGCAGTGGCTGATAGAATCTCTCTCCACCTCCAAATACCTCCTGTTCCAACTCATCAAAGACTGTCTCATCACGCTCTTTGATTCTCCTTATAACGCCAAAGACCTTGGGGTTTACTTCCTCTCCGAGTACCGTTGCATCCAGTCCTACAGAACTGTCTATGTCACGAATCTTATTCTGAAGGATTTCTACAAGACGGAGAAGGTCCTCAAGTTCTTCCTCAGGGAAGAAGTTATAGACATAAATCTCTTTATATGGGGAGCCTATTCTGTCAATCCTGCCAGCACGCTGGATCATCCTGGTTGGGTTCCAGTGAAGGTCATAATTGATCAAAAACCTTGCCCTTTGAAGGTTCATCCCCTCAGAGAGCACATCGGTGCTTATCAGGATGTCAGTGAGCCCATTCATAAAATTACTCACAATCTCATTTCGCTTGTTTGGTAAGGTTACTCTTCCAGAAATCCTGTCAATCCTTAATCCTGAGAAATCAGGGTCTTTTGAGAGGTGTTCATACAGGTAGTCAAGAGTGTCTGCATAATATGTAAAGATAACAATCTGTCCCTGTCTGCTTAATTGTAACAGCCTCTTCTTCAACTCGTTGAATTTTGCATCCTTCTGGACATCTATTGCCCTCACCTTTTCCCACATCTCCTGAAACAGGGCTATGTCCTTTCCTATGTCCTCAACGAGTTCATCCATTTTGTAATCTTCAATATTTATATCCTCCAGTTCCTCTAAAAACTCCTCTGATGTTTCTTCAGACAGCCCTGAAATATATTTGTAGAAGGACCTCTTGGTGAGCAGTTTGCCTTTAAGAAGATATTCCTTTAATCTCTGAAGAAACCTTACATGGTTGTAAACACTTCTTCTGAAAGCCTCAACACTGCTTTCAAGCCTTTTCAAAAGTAGGGTTCTGAAGATGCCCTCAAGGGCGACCATACGGCCTAATGCCATCTCCTCCTTAGCAGATAATTTCTCCGTCTTCTTATATTCAAGGATGCGGTAATATGCCATGGTCAATTTCTCACTGATCGTTTTTGATATCTCACTGTATAGCCCCTGATACGCCTCATCAAGTTTATAATCTATATTTTCAAGAATCCTTTCAGGAAAGATGATCTTCTGGCCGTTTATCTCAGCATCAGGATAGTTCTGTTTTATATAGTCTCGGGTTCTTCTTATTGATATTTCGTTCATGAGATCGTTCAGCAGGGTAGGGTCTCCTTCCTTATCAATCTCCTTAAAGAACCTGAAGAGGTCAGATATTCCTTCTTTAAGAAATGCCTTCTGGTCCATAAGCACAAGGAGCATCACCTGCCAGTAAAGGTCCCAGATGGTGTTATTAATCGGCGTGGCTGTAAGAAAGAGCATGTATGGTCTTTTATGAAGGCATAAGCCTGAATGTTAAAGAATGCAGTGGCAATGTCCAGTTGAGTATTCGGCACCTCCTTCAGGACATCATTAAGAAAAGTGGCCAGGGTTACACTGCTGTTGTCTATGATTTTCTGAGGTATCATTTATTGCTGAAGGATTCTTTATGGATAGACTCTGTTTAAATATATAACAGTTAACGCTACAGCGAGGTCAGTCATGTTAACTGCAATCTCCTTTCCATCGGCTTAAGAACATCCTTGAATATACGAGATGCCCCAAATATTTCTACCCCAATAAGATTACCTTTACTGTCCAGTTCCATATTGATACCTGGGCTAATCTCTACAACCTCTGCTTCCTCGCCTTCTGAGGCAAGATACAGGATATCTTCTTCCTCATCGTAAAACAATTTAAATTCTTTCATCTATCTTCCTCCATCTGCCCTATTTAATCCTGTTTTCTTTCTGTCCCTGTTTTAAAGGGTGTATTGTTAATAACTTAACATCATGCCCATCGGAACATATGCAACCATTATATCTCTGATTTTACCATATATCTTTTCTTTTTTAACTGCTATGAAATTTCCTGTCTCATTATCAATGAATCGTTCCTCGGCTTCATGGAAAACTTTTTCTGGTAAATCATTGTCGATCTTCCCTGTGCTGTAAATGAATCGAGTATTTTACCTTCACACACTCCTCGTCTTCTCTAATCTATTCTTAACCAAACTCACACACCGCCCAAGAAACCTCTTCTGTAAGTCCGAGGATGTCAAAGACGATGTCGTCAAGGGCTTTTCGGTCGGGTAAGGGATTGTCACAGATGGGGAGATCAGGATTGATACCAAGTTACACCAAGTCTTTAAGTTCATCAATCGTGATACCCACCTTTTTTAAGATGTTATTAAGTGTTCCTTTTTTAATCTCTTTATGGAGTGGAACGACCACTGAGATATTTCTCTCAAGATTATGCATGAATATATGGCTACCACGCTGGTGATCAACAACAAAGCCTATTCGCCTTAGTGCTTTAACAACCTCCTTACCAGAGAAGGTTTTGCTCAAAGTGTCATCTCCACTTCTTTTAGAATAACATTTGGTTTTGACTTTATTTGATTCAACTTCTCAAGCCCTTCCAGATAAACACGTATAGCCTCCTTTGCATTTTCGATAGCCTCTTCTTCTGTATCACCCTGTGTGAAACAACCATCAAGAGCAGGCACTATTACATTGAAGCCACCTTCTTCAGCAGGTTCTAATATTATGTTGAATTTCATAATCTCACCTCTTTTTTTATTTTATTATAGCATTTTTATATCACACACTCCTCGCCTTCTCAAGCCTGTTCTTCATCAATTCACATACCGCCCACTAGACCTCTTTTCGTTCTTCTTCTGTAAGTCCGAGGATGTCAAAGACGATGTCGTCAAGGGCTTTTCTATCAGGTAAGGGATTGGGGGTCTGTTCACAGAGGGATAGAATAGTGTTGATGCCAGGTTTACCGATAGAGCCAGTTAGATTAAATATGCAATGCCACATCCTCAAGGGTTACCTTCTTAAAGACATCCTTGGTGCCAAATCTCTTTACAGCATCAAGGATTTCAATTCCCGCGATTCTTCCCTCTGCATCATAATCTACGGCAATACCCTCTGCAACATGCTTTGTTGTTACAGTTGTCTCTATGAACCTTATATACAGAGCATCTACTTCTGAGTCATAGGTGATTCTCATTTTACACCTCCTGTCTTTAATAAAAATAGGTATATACAGTAACTACCACAATTTCATTCTCCTCTTCCACAAAAATTGGCCGAACCTGCTTTATTTTATAATACCTTTTATTCCATTCTTTTTCAAAGACAAACTCTTTTCTGCATTCCAGCCTTCCAAGTTCAGTCTTTTGCCAGGGAGATGTTCGTATTGCTTCTATAACCTCTTCCTCACTTGCTCCTCTATAAAATAGTTGCTCTTTTGCATGTCCTGACAGTCTGATAGGCTTCATTTACACACTCCTCGCCTTCTCGAGTCTGTTCTTAACCAAACTCACACACCGCCCAGTAAACCTCTTCTGTAAGTCCGAGGATGTCAAAGACGATGTCGTCAAGGGCTTTTCGGTCGGGTAAGGGATTAGGGGGTTGTTCACGAATAGGACGGGTAGGATTAATGCCACATTGCTCATAAAGAGAAACATTACATTTATCAGAAAGTGAAAGTAAAATATCTTCCAAGTATTTTTTGTTTAAATTAATCACGGAAGTATTTAATGTCAACAAATCTGAAACCTCATATGTTTGTATCTTCAAAAGTCCCCCTCCAAAATTAGACCGTCCCACCATATTTACAAAAAACTGGCATACAATGCTATTTAGATATATACAGAGAGCAATAAGATTTTTTGAAGTATGAATCTCCTGAAAATTATCACTAAACCATATCCCTGTAGGACAATAATAAAATCGCATATAATCATTAACTTGATAATTACAAGCTAATTGAGCAGATGGTCTTTCTGAAATTGCCCACCATTTTTCCCGGCTTTTACAGGTAGGTCGTTTATTAAATCTTTGTTTTTCACCCCATTTTAAATAAGTCTTTAATTCTTCAGACAATTTATCTTTTTTACTTAGTAATAACAAATATCTTTTTCTTTTATTAGGCTTAATATAAATAGAATTAAGTTCTTTCGGGCTAAGAACTGACAAGGATAAATATTTCTCCTCAATCCTTATCCCCCTCGGCAATCCCTCGTGTTTCGGTATAAGTTCATAATACTTTCCATCCTTTTTTATATCAAAATGCTTACTTGGCAGATAAAAAAACTCATTTGCACCTGTAGTAATTCCCCTCTTCACCTCTGCCACATCCTTTAGCCTCACAAGCAGAGGCTTGAGGTCTTCTTTCCTGGCGAGGAAGTATCTGTCTCCATCCCTTTCTTTGACAATCCTGTATCCTGCCTCTTTTATCTCCTTCAGAGTCCTGAAGCCAGGGTTGTTTACGATTTTGTGTTTTATTTGAAAGAATTTTAATTTTTTCATAGCCATGTTATGTTTGTTGCTATAGTCACAGTTTTTGCCCTCCGTTTAAGTCCTCTTATTTAAGGCTACCTTTAATATAACTCAATTCTAATTGTATATTAAAGGTAACTTTAAATTAGCCCATTACTCCTCTATCATCTCTGTCACATCTTCAACAATCACACTCTCCCCCTCATATTCAAAAAATCTGTATCTCTCTGCCTTCTCAAGTATGGTAAAGAATATATCCGGTGCACGAAGGTATTTGCCACCCCACTTGTTGCCTACATATCTACCTGATTGAAATTTTCCTTTAAAAAGTTTTTTGCCATTTTGGGTTTTACCTTCTGGCTCCTGACTTTCATCTTCCCAACCTTCTTCTAAGAGGGTCTCCTGCTTGACAGGATAAACCCTGTAAGCCTCGGTCTTTTTGATAGTGTCGGCTCTTTCTATTTCAAGGAGATTTTTTGCGTTTATCACCTCTTCAAAGGGCTTTTTGAACATGACAAATCGGGCCGTTTCTTTAAGGGCAGGCCATTCTGAGGGTGCCTTTCTGGTATCAGGAGGGCCAAGGAGCACTATTACGGTATTTACATCGGCATGTTCAAAGCTCCTTTTTGCCTGATTGTCGTATATTGCCTTGATGTGACAGTATTTAAGAAGGAACTCCTGAAGGTCCTTTCCATAGCCCACATCAAGCCACGAGTTTGATGTGATAAAGCAGAAGGTACCCTTTTCGTTCAGAAGAGAAAGCCCGTGGAAGTAGAAGTAGATATAATAATCACTCTTTTTGTCTATCTTTTTCATGAATGGATAGTGTGCCTGTATGGATTTCAGGAGTTTTTCTTTATATTCCCGCTTGTCCTCAAGTGTTACCTCTGACCTCAGTTTTTCAGGCGGAGCAATCTTTTCCTGCCTTACATAGGGTGGATTGCCGATAACGATGTCAAATCCACCTTTTTCTCCAAAGACCTCTGCAAAGTCTATATCCCACACAAAGGGCTTCTGGGAGGGACCTATATTTCTGACTCTTTCCTGCCGGCTTCTACTATTGTTCTTCAGCAACCTCAATTCCCAATTGCCTGAAGGTCTCTTTTATTTTATCCTCATAATCCTGATAGGAGATGGAGCCATCTTTTGCATGTAGTTCAATCTCAAGCGTGTTAAATTTACTCTGTAGAAAATGCATTACACCCATTATGTTTGCCACCTTGCCTTTGGGAATAGTAAATTTAAGTTTGATACTCTCTCTGGCAAAAAATTGTCTGCCTTGCGACTGTTCTTCCTCATCCTCTCGTATAACAAGAGGTTCCTTTTCTGGTAAAGGTTTATAATCTTCCTTCTGTTCGGATCCTTTCTGCTCCGTACAGATGTTTTCACTAATAAGTATCTCACTGCCTGTAAGAGAAACAGCTGGCCTCTCCTTGTAGTAATGGCAAACAGGTGTATTATCCTTTAACTCACCAAGACCGAAAAGTCCTATCCTCACTCCTTCGGCAATTCCATTTTCAAAAACCGATTTATCAAGTGGTCTTGCCTCACCAGGGGTTTTAAGTGAAGATTGATATATCTGTTCGGTCAGAACATAATTCTTGTCTGAGAGAAATTTCTCCTTTATAACAAGAGGCGCGATTCTCTCTATTATTTCTTCTCCTCTTAGCTTTTCATAAAGCTCATAGTCAAGTTTCTTTATATCACCATAAGTGGGTATGCCAAGATCAGCTTCTTTCAAACCATTTCTTGATGGAAGGGCTATCTTTCTATAAAGCCTGCGAATTTGCTCACTCAGTGTTTCTTCTGATTTTTTCAGCTCTTTCTTCACCTCCTTCTTCTGCTCATCAGAAAGGTTGAAGGTCTTATCCATGCTTATCGATTCATAAGCAAGATGGCGTTTTATAACTGTAGTAAAGGCTGGTCTTTCCGAGTCCATGGGATAAAGGAAAAATATGGTATTTCTATAAACACGAGGTGAGGCTCCTTTGGTTGTAATAATATCTTCCATTGTCTTTTTATCATCTTTTTTAAGCAATATAAGTTTCAGGTCTGGTGTATCTGGAATGTTACCGGAGTTTTCTTCCCAGATGAAAACTTTAAATTTGTCTCCTTTTATACTGTTACGAAGCAGGGACTGTTCCAGCTTGTAAACATCCTGATCTTTTATATTTTCCATTCTGGTAAGAATAATGCGATTCAGGTTAGGTTGGTTGCTGAAAAATAGTTTGTCTTCACTTTGCTGAAGATAAAAAAGTTTGCTTTTCAACTGTTCAGCCGCTTCTGCAACCACACTTGCAGGATTACCCAATGTGGTTGCAGATCGTTTGATTTCTCCAATTGTAGCTCCCTTCTCAGTGCCACCTGAGAAGGAATACATGAACACTGTGGTTGCTGCTCTTGTGCCAAGACCGAGTCCTTTATAGGCATTTCCAAGAGAACTATCCACTTTTTTAGCTCCTGATTCTAAATTTGTTATGTCAGAGTCAATAATGCTGTTAAATTCAGAGCCTAAATGTTTGAGCAGTTCCAGTCTTATATCATGATTACTTAAATCAAAATCAGCAAGGCTTATATATGATTTATCAGTACCAATCAGGGAATGAACCACAAGGGAAAGAAGCCTTAGCACACCACGAGTCCTTTGAAAAGAAGGAAAACTTCCCCACCTGTGGTACAGTATATCTATTACTTCCGGCATAAAAGGATAGGACTTTATAAATCTCTTTCTATACTCAGAAGATTCAATTCCTGCACTTTACACGACTCTAAAAGCACCTCCAGAACATGAGTCCTTCCAAATGGACTGTTTTTCATCGTAAGGTATGCTTTGAGCAATTTCTCAACAAACTGTTGAGAGTGAAAACAGACTGCCGAGGTAGAGACTTCATCTTCAGGGAGAGCCATTTCAACTTCAAGCACCTTCCAGTCTTCAAATGCCTTCATAAGCCAGAATTTGACCTTATCGTTCATAAACTAACACCCTCTTTTAGAGCTTCGTAGGTAACGGTTCCGTAAAATTTATCGTAAAAAGAAAGTTCACTTTCATTTCTGATAATAACATCACAGGGAATCAAAAACTTTGCAATAGTCTTTCTAATAGTCTCTGCAATTTTCTCTTTTTCTTTGCGTGCTAATTTCTCTTTTATCACAATGAGGACATCCCAATCGCTATCTTTGTCAAAATCACCTCTTGCCCGTGAACCAAACAAAATGATCTTCAATGGGCTAATGTGATAATTTTTTAGAACTGTTTTAATGGTATCCCTCACAATCTCCTGCTTATCACTTTCATCTAAAAGATTCTCTTCAAACTTTTCTTTAAAAACTGATTGTGCTACACCTGCAAACTCAGGAAATGTCCGGGCAAACTGGATGAAGAGACTTCTGACACAAAAAATACAGCCTCCATCTGCAGTTGCTAAAATTTGGAGAATCTTTTTTGCTTCGTCTCTGTTCATTTAAAGCAACTAATCCCTAAAAATTCTTGTAGGTTAAAACCTTTAACGCCTTTTTGGTAGCAAATCCATTAAATACTCAAAGTTATTCCACAATTCAAAAAACTTAAGCCCAATAGGCCGTTCTAATTCAGTAACAATATCAACATCACTTAACTTGCTTTGCTTCTCCCTTGCATAAGAGCCGAATACGCCAAGAATGACTACACCCTAATTTCTCTCTTATTTTCTGTTTATGCTCTGCTAGGATGTGTTTTATGCCTTCTAAACCTTTCATTTTTCCCTTATCAAAATTTTCTAATATTTATTCTTTCACAATTCAACCCCTTCTTTTTCAATCTCCTTATGTATAGATTCCCCACATTTATACTGAATAAATTATAACAAATTTCTAAAGCTATTCAATTGAATCAAATAATTGTTTAAAAAAAGACTTTATTGTATTAATAACATCTAAAATAAAATCATTGGAAAATTGTATTTGTCCATTAATATCTAATTTTGGTTCGTTTTTAATATAATTTTTAATTTGACTAATCTGCCTTTTAAACTTATTAGGGACGATATTATCATCGACCATACCAGCACAATGAATAACTGCATTTCTTATGCGATTATAATGACAAATTTTATTCCATTCCCTTGTTTGATCGGGAAATATGATTTTAGCTTCTTTTTTTTAATATTTTTTGATGCATTCTAAGATTTCTTGTTCTTTAATCTTTGATTGAAAATCAAAAATATCTAATGTTAATTTTTTCCTTTTTTTATAAACCTACAGAATTCTATCAATTCTTTTTCAAGTAATGAATAGCATATTAGAAACAAAGAACTTCTTAAAATATTTGGAAATACTTCTTTGTAATACCAGATTAATTGTCGTTCGTAATCTAATCCATCATATTCTTCATTTTTTGATTTATTAGTTCTTTCAAATTTCTTTTCAATTTCTTTGTATTTCCCATTAATGAACTACCCCGTGGCAAGAGCACGGGGTATCTTTTTTATGAATTTTTGAAAAGATCCAGTTGTCTCAGCCCTTCTGTTGGCCTACCCTGCCTCCTTACATATTCTCCACTACTTCCCATGTAACTCCTTCCCCTACCGTCCCTACATAGTACCCCTCCGTCCAAAATTCCCCTCCCCATAGTTCCCCTTCCTAAATATCTCCCTCGCTGTTATACTCTTAAATACCCTCACTATTTGTCCAGGTGATACCTTTGGATGTGCACTACAAAGTATATGAATATGACCTCTATCCATCCCTAA
>MTOU01000022.1 GCA_002011745.1 Nitrospirae bacterium JdFR-85 | reverse complement strand
GTGATGTGGTGAGTGGAACCAAGGGTTATACCAATGCTGATCTCCTCGCCCTTGGTAACAACATAACCAAACCTGCAAGGGCTTTTCTGCTGGTATCAAATGGTTCTGCTGCAGATGAGGATCTTTATGGTGAGGCAATGGTTCTTGAGATAGCAGGTGGTGCTGCATGGGGTTATGATGCCTATAATCCAGCAGGGTATGGGATCGATAATTTTGAAGATCCTCGTGACGCTTATGGTGAAGTAGTTTCTAATCTTGAGGTTACAGGAGCAGCCCTTTGGCCACCGAACAAGGTGACCACAAAATTCTTCATCACTCCTATAACAGATGCCTCCATGGACAATGGTAAGCTCTCAGTAAAAGTGAGACTCTGTAAGACAGAGTCAGGTGGTACATGTGCTGAGGGTGGAGTATGGTTCAATGATGAGACAGGTGTTTCCACAACAAAGGAGAAGTCTGTTGTCTGCACAGCAGCTCCTACACTGGATCACATGTTAGAGTCTGCTGCATACAATGCCTTCAAGAACAAGAATGTAATGGGTTGGACAATTATAGTGGTAGATCCGGGCTCCACAACTGGCGGTCTTGCACAGGCTGAGCAGGCCATTATTGGTAAGCTTGATTACACCACAAGCGGAATTACCATTGAAGATATCACCGTACCTGGCACTCTCAATAACTTCATCTGGCTTAGATCGGATGCTGGAGATAGAACATAATTTCGAGAGTAAAAGGGAAAAGAGGGAATTCCTTTCTCTCTTTTCCCCTTTATTTTACATCCCATTGATGCTCTAAATAGCATACCCCCCTGTAATTAACACCTTTTTTTATCTCCTCTACAACAGTGAAAGGAGGCAAAATCTTCTGATGATAAAGCATAAGGCCCTGTTCATCCAAGACTCTTGCATGGGCATAAAACTGGCCGCTGAGCAGAGGCACTCTTGGAAAGGTTATAAATATCTCCTTTTTTTTACCCTGAAGAGGGGGTTTATCAAAGAGATGGGTCCCTGTTACAAAGACTCCTCTGCCTGTATCCATCTTTAGAGAAAGGGAGACATGATATTTTATATCCTCTGACTCAGATAGTATCTTCAAATAAAACCTTAGGTCATCACGGGTTCTTAAAGGCAAAGAATTGAGCATCTTAAATTCTTCTATAATCACTGGTGAAACAGGTGCAACTTTTGTTTCTTCTGCTTTCTCATTCTTTGCCCTGTCATTTCTTAGTTGATAGAACTCATAGGCAGGAATTACAGTTTCAGTTATATCAAACATCTCAATCATTCCACTCTTAAGCCAGAGAACTCTATTACAGAAAATGCTTATCTGATAGGTGCTGTGAGAACAGAACAGAATAGTTTTGCCTTGTTCTTTAAATTCTAAGATTCTGTCTATACATTTCTTCTGAAAGTGGAGATCACCAACTGCTAATGCCTCATCTATAACAAGTATATCAGGGTCAAGGGAGACAGCAAGCGAGAAGGCAAGCCTCATTTGCATACCTGTGGAATAGGTCTTTAAGGGTCTATCAATAAAGTCTCCTAATTCTGAGAATTCTATAATTTCATCCATCTTTGATTTGACAAACTTTCTGGGATAACCAAGGATATCTCCGTAAAAGTATATATTCTGTCTTCCGGTGAAATCAGGATGGAATCCGAGACCAAGCTCAAGTAATGCAAGTACTTTACCTTTAACTGAGACCTTTCCTGAAGTGGGATGAAGTGCGCCTGCTATAATCTGCAGCAGTGTGCTCTTGCCTGCACCATTGTCACCCACAATACCAATAGCCTCACCCTTCTTTATCCTAAGGGAAACATCCCTCAGAGCCACTATTTCCTCATGATAACTCTTTGAATTAAGAAGCTCTTTCAATCTTGCAATTGAACTACTATAGAACCTATAGATCTTATAAAGATGTTCAACAACTATTACATCTTCCATTTTCTCTATTCCATATATCCCAGAAAGTTGTAATATATCTGTTTGCCATATCTTCTGTTCTGTAAGAAAGGCAATATCTTAATCCTCTGTCTGCCAACTCTCTCCTTAGTTCCTCTCTACTTAAGAGATACACTGCCTTTTCAGCAATAACCTCCTCATCCGCAGGAGTAAGCATCCCATTAAATCCATCTTTTATTATATCTCTTGGACCATAGGGACAGTCTACAGACAGCACAGGCACCCCACATGCCATTGCTTCAAGAATTATATTACCATAGCCCTCAAAAAGGCATGTATGAATAAAGAGATCAGATTGTTTCATAAATTTAAAAGGATTAGGCTGGTAGCCGAGAAAATGAATGCTTCTGTGTACGCCCATCTCTTCAGATAACTGTCTCAGTGTATCCACCTGTGTGCCAGTTCCTATAAGATAAAGATGTGCATTAAGTCTGCCGGTTATCTTCTTCATTGCTTTTATAAGAAGCTCATATCTTTTCTCCTTCTCTATTCTACCTACTGTAGTAATTATGTATCCATTCTCAGGTTTTTGAATTTCCACCTTCTCATTAGACAGTTTTACTACCAAATCTATATCAACAGAGTTAGGGATAAGATATATCCTTTCAGGCATTACCTTGTAGAAACTCACACACTCTTGCTTCATGCCTGAGGAAGCAACAATAAAGTAGTCCGACCATCTAAACATAGCTTTGAACGCCAGGTTGTAAAAATATTTTCTCCAGTGTTTTGATTCAAAATAATCGAAGTTTTCTATGTATACCTTAGTGGGAAACCTAGGGCTCGCCACAAGAAGGCCTTTGATTCTATAAATTTTTCTGGCAATAGCTAGCAGAACAGATGGATAATGCATCATCCCGAATGCAATATCAGGTTTTACCCTTTCAAGAATCCGTGCAGTGCTTTTAATATCTCTTACAAAAGAGTCTCTTTTGTAAAACCATACACCCATCTGGTAGTCTTCTATAGGGATAAACTCTTTAACAGAGGGATTCCCCATTTCATCATAAACCTTCCTTGATGTAGCAAGGACCACATCAAAATCTTCATTGAATAGAGAATCAAGTAGATAGGAACTTGTTCGCTCCGCTCCTCCAAAGGTATAGGTGGGAAGAAAGAAAAAAAGCCTAATTCTCTTTTTCATTTTTTATTCTTAAGGAAACATATTGACAGTCCAAAAATTTTTTAAATATAATTATAAAAAACACTTTGGAAGGAGGTCAAGATAAAGAGGTATCTGTTCTACCTACTATTTTTAAATAACGAATATATTAAGTACTGACCCCTGATAATCTCAGGGGTCTTTTTTGTTCTAAAGAGTATCTTACTGGTTATCTGAAGCGAGAAAATAGAACTTCTAAGCATCAAGGAAGACATTATAAAGGCGATTGTTAACAAAGAAACGTTTTTAAAAAACTGATGATTGAAAAAATAAAAAAAACATACAGATTACTTCCTCCTCTCTTAGCAAGAGATATAAAGGAAAGATATGCAGGTTCAACTTTTGGAGTAGTATGGACAATTCTTCAACCCCTCTCCTTTATATTGCTCTACTGGATTATCTTTTCTCAGATAATGAAAATAAGAATAAGAATAGAAACAACGGATGTACCTTTTATCGCATATCTACTTTCAGGTCTTCTGCCATGGTTTGCATTCCAGGAGGGTATTATGAGAGGAGCAAACTCAGTCGTTGAGAAGAGACATATTCTGAAAAAGGTTCTTCTTCCTACAGAACTGTTCCCTCTTGTACCTGTCTTGTCATCATTAATTCATTATTTCTCAGGATTTGTGATCTTTTTTATCATCTATATGAGCATCTATAAACTATTTTCTCCAATAACGATCTATATTATACCTGTCATCTTTTTGCAAATACTATTTACAGCAGGATTAGCCCTCTTTTTCTCCTCCATATCTGTTTATATCAGAGATACTATCCAGGTTCTTGGAACCCTTTTACAAGCAGTCTTTTATATTTCTACTATACTTTATCCCCTTAATGCTGTTCCGAAAAAATTTAAATTTCTTATTATTCTGAATCCGATAACTTCTATGGCAGAATGTTATCATAGTATACTGCTCTACGCTAAATATCCACAGCCTGTGCACATCCTTTATTTCACTATAGCAAGTATTTTAAGCTTTTTAATAGGGGTATATATATTCAGAAAACTTAAAAGAGGTTTTACTGATGTTTTATAAAAATATAACAACAGAAGAGATACACTTATACCCATATCAGGTAACCGAACAACTGGGAGAAAGACTGCTAATACTTGCTCCTCATCCTGACGATGAATCTATTGGCTGTGGGGGCACTCTACTGAAACATGTCAAACAGGGGGCAAAGGTCAAAGTGGTATTTATTACTGATGGACAAAGGGGTGACTTTGAGGGCAGGTTCTTAGAAAACTATGTAACTCTTAGAAGGAAATCAGCTATAAAGGCAATGGAAATATTGGGAATAGAAGACTATGATTTCTGGAAGTATGAAGATAGAGGCCTATATAAAATTGAGAAGAAACTCTCAGAAAGGATTCTTAACGAAGTTAATCTTTTAAGGGCTGATATTCTGTTGGTTCCTTCACCTCTTGAAGTTCATCCAGACCACAAAGTAGTTTTTAAAGCAGCCTGGAGAATTAGAAGGAGACTTAAGGCACAGTTAGTTCTCTATGAAATTCTTATGGCATTCTACCCCAACACACTTGTAGACATAACTGATGAAATAGAGACAAAGAAAGAGGCGATAAGGTGTTATTATACAGAAACAAGTTATAATAACTATGTGGAGAAGGTGGAAGGGCTCAATAGATTCAGATCCTTTACCCTGCCCGAAAACATCAGGTATGCAGAAGGTTTCATAAGTATTGGTAGAGGAGAAACACCTCTCTTCAAACAGACAAACAGATTAATAAAGGCCTTTATTTGAATCTTTACTCTCTCTTATCTTTCATCTCTGCAAGGGCCTTCTTCAAAAGTGCTATTTCTTGAGCAAGAGTCTTATTTTTATCAGAAAGTTCAGAAATAACACTTGTAATATGAATATTAATCACGATCATAAAGAGAAAACCAAGGAGAAAGATAAATGAAGGAGGATATTTAATACCAAACATTTTTGATACCACATGTAGTGACTCCCTTGAGAAAGAAAACCATAACATCACAAGAGTTGAGAACAGCCAGAGCAGGGAGTACTTTTCTTTTAGTCTATTCCTTCTTATCAACTCAATAACTGAGAGTAATATAGACATACTTACAAAAATTGCCAAAATTGACATCATATCCATAACCTCTTACCTCCTGTACATTTAAAAGATTACCTGTTAAGATGGTACTTTTTTGAGCATATCTATAAAAATTGCCAGAAGTACTTTTATCATATAGTAAACAGCTCGGGGGGCTGTTATTGTTGACCTTCCCATATGTCGTTGCCTCATCAGCACAGGAACCTCTGTTATTCTGAATCCTGCTTTATGAAGTAGCACCAATGCCTCTGGCTCTGGATAGTCATCTGGATACAGGTGGCTAAAGAACTCTATCACCCTTCTGTTGGTAGCTCTACATCCTGAAGTAGGGTCTGTTATCTTCTGACCTATGAGCATGGATATTACTGAGGAAAGGATTTTTATCCCAACCATACGAGTTAATCCTGATTGATATTCATTTTCCCCGAGAAACCTTGAGCCTAAAACCATATCTGCCTCATCCCTCAACAGTGGTTCCAGAAGCCTATCTACCTGGTCAGCCCTATGTTGACCATCCCCATCAAACTGTACAGCCAGATCATAACCTTCCCTCTGAGCATAGATATATCCTGTCTGTACAGCAGCTCCTATACCGAGATTAAAAGGGAGACTTATAACATCAACTCCCCGTTTAATTGCAAGCTCCCTCGTGGAATCTGTAGAACCATCATCTATGAGGAGGATGTCAAAACCTTGTAGGTGTTCATTAATATCATCAAGGACCCTGTCTATATTCTGCGCCTCATTGTATGCAGGTATGATTAAAAGCTTTCTCATACTAATCCTTCAGTGCAATCTCCTTCACTGTCATACCAAATTTTTGTAACCATTGATATATATCAGAATCATTCACCCTCTTTATTGCCTTAAGCATTCTCCTCTTTTTTATCATTTTACCAAAACCCCTAAGTGCAGAAGCATATGCCTTTGTTAAAACAAGAAACATCTGTAGAGGAGACTCTCTTCTCATCATCTGACTTCCTGCGCCCCTACCAGCAAGGAGACCGTAAAACTGATATAGATACCTTAATAGGGTATAAAAGGGGTTAACCAATATTAACGAGAAAGGGAAATACTTAATTACTATCCATATCCTGTTTCTTTCAACAAGAAACGCCTTTAGAGGAGAATATGGCTCTGTGGTAGCAGAGTATCTATGATAAACCACTGCCTCTGGCACATAAATACATCTCCATCCTGCAAGTCTACCACGCAAGCCTATATCCACATCATCAAGATAAAGAAAGAAATCCTCATCAAAAAGGCCTATATCATCAAACATTTCTTTCCGATACAGGGCAGCACAGCCACTGGGGAAAAAGACCTCCTCTTGTCTGTCATACTGCCCTAAGTCTCTCTCAAGTCTACCTCTGCCCCTCGCTAAGCCATCACGATACATCAGCATCCCTGTATTGTCAATAATGTCAGGATTATGGTAGTTAAGTATCTTTGACGCACACATTCCTATGCTGCTGTCCACTTCTACAGCACTAACGAGGTTTTTTAGCCAGTCTCTGTCAACTTTGGTATCGTTATTTAAAACAGCTATATATTTACCTTCGGCTATCCTTATCCCATTATTGTTTCCACCGCCATAGCCCTTGTTAACACTGTTTGCAACTATCCTGACACCTGGATAGACTCTTCTCACAAATTCTAAAGAACCATCTGTGGAGGCATTGTCAACGAGGATAGTCTCAAAGTCCTTGTAAGTCTGTTCTCTAAGGGATTCAAGACAATCTTTCAGTAAATGGATACCGTTGTAATTAACAATAATTACTGATACTGTAGGCATTTTTTATTTAGGCAACTGGATAATGCTTTTTACTGTCGTGAATGTTGTATCAGCTATAGCCATCTCAGCATCTTATGTAGGAAAAATCTATTATCTCTATAGCATCTTTTTCATAATTGTTTTAATAATAGCGAGGTTAAATCTTAGATGTCAATCACCCGGATTGTGGTTTACTGACGAATCCACAACGAAAGGTCTTTACCTACGATCTTACTGAGTCGTTGAATGTCCGGGGTAAACTCTTCCAGAAGTTGTTTTCTCAGTTCAGGGTTCATAGGAGGTCGGCGGGAAACCTTTACATTGAACCTGTCAATGAACCACTTAATAGTATCTCTAAGCCATGAAACCCTTGAAAACTTTTCTGCTAAAGGTCTCAGAGGCCTGGAAGGCTCTGCCACAAATCTCATAAGCCTTCTACTTCGGAACGCCTTCGCAGGGTTGATCACTCTAAAGTCAGGTTCAAATTCTGTATTAACTCCTAAGAATCTGAGAATTTCTCTGTATATCCCGGCTGTATCCTCTTTGAATTCTTCAAATATAATGACAAACACCCTGTCTCTGCCAAAGACCTCAAGATACCTCTGTACCTGTTCCGAAAACCGTCCTACTTCTCTGTATTGCAGTGCTTCTGGCAGATAAGCAGTAGAAGGGATTCTGATGCCCTGCTTTCTGCTCTTCTCTGCCTCAAGGGCCTTCTCAAAGTCCTCTATGTCTTCGTTGAAGTCGTAAAGAAACTGTCCATGAAGGGAGTAAATCATATCAACAGGATTCCTGAGCATTATGATAATCTGAGCCTGAGGATTGAATGCCTTTATCTCTTCTGCAGCCTTCTTTGAATAGAGGTACCAGACAGATGCCTCCCCTACCCTCTTTTCGTCCTTTACATCTTTAAACCAAGAAAGATAGGTCTTCATGTCCACTCTGAACATGTCTGGCGGAAGCATAATGGTATTTCTAAACCCCAGGTCAGAGCCAAAAAAGGTAGAGTCCTTCCTCGGGCACATAAATATCTCTGGATGTTGGCCTAAATACTCTGCCATTGCAGTAGTGCCTGATTTCGGAGCACCAACTATGAAAAAGTCAGGAATTCTCAAGACTCAGCATTTTTACAAGTAAAATCTCTTTCTTCCTTAACAACCATCACCAGATGGGAACTATTTCAAGCCTCATGCCGTCCTTTTATAAATACCTATAAACTGTATAAGCCTTTTAAAGTCCACATTCAATCTCCATAATCTCTCTGACTACCATACTTTCCACGATAAAGTTGCAATCAGGACTTCCACTGAAGACACTATACAACATAAGCTCAATCAGATGAAACTTGAGGAGCCCCTTTACCACCTTAGACCATAAGGACTGAAACGAAGTAAATCCTTAAAATAGACATCTGAAAAGGTTAATAGCACCTCTTTTACAACCACCAAGGGTTGTGAGAAGTAGACTTCTCTTCCAAAAATTAACCATTTTATAAACTTGAACATAACAATTTAAATAATAATTTGTCAAACGCAGTTACAGCAAGACAGGCTCTTGATCTTGACATCTAAACCTCACGGTTGCTATAGTACTGATATGAGTACCAAGGATGTTATTATAGCAGCGGTTAAGGAGTTAATTCTGCCTGAATTTGAGATTATACGCCGTGAGATTGAAGACCTCAAGGCACGGTTTGAATTAACAAACAAACGCCTTGATGATATAAACCTCCACCTTGCAGACCAGAGCAGGCGTATTGACTCCGTAAGAGATGAACTCATTGGAATGATTAATGAAACGAACAAACGTATTGACGAAACGAACAAACGTATTGATGAAACGAACAAACGCGTAGACTCTGTAAGAGATGAGCTTATTGGGATGATTACCGAGACAAACAAGCGTATTGATGAAACGAATAAACGCATTGAGACCCTTAAAGATGAACTTGTAGGAATAATAATGGAAACCAACAATCGTATAGACAGGACTAACCAGCGGCTTGATCGGTTATATGAGGTAGTAGTGAGGCGGGATGAACATTATGGTCTCGAGCAAAGGTTGACTCGCCTTGAAGAAGAGGTAAGACAACTCAAAGCCCGCTTTGCTACATGAAGTTTCTTTTAATTTAAAATAAGTCTTTCATAAAGACTCACGTATTCTTTTACAATCCTGTCAAGACTGAATCTTTCTTTAACAGTAAGATACCCATTGTGAGCCAACTCTTTGGCAAAATCTTTGTCACTAATAAGCCTCTTTATTGCCTCTGCCAGAGCCCTTGAGTCAGCCGGCGGGACCAAAAGTCCATTTTTCTCATTCTCTACCACATCCTCCACACCACCAATACAGGTAGCCACCACTGGTAAGCCCACAGCCATAGCCTCAAGCAGTGCATTGGGCAGACCCTCCTGCAGAGAAGGCAAAACAAACAGATCAGCACCGCAGAAATACTCCTGTACATTGCTAACATGTCCAAGAAACAGTACTGACTTACTAATGCCCAATCTTTCTGCATATCTTTTCATATCTTCATGTGTCTGACCATCTCCAAGAAGAAGTAGTCTCGCCTGTGGGAACTCTCTTTGAACCTCTACCCACGCCTCAAGAAGATATTTAATACCTTTTCTTTGAACAAACCTCCCACTGTAAATGACCAAAATCCCATCTGGCAGTTTAAGCCTTCGTCTCAACTGCAGTTTTTCAGACAATTCTGCCCTTCTGTATTGTCTCAGGTCTACAAAGTTGGGAATTCTCCATATTCGGGCTTCTTCTACCCTATCCCTGAGTAACCCCTCTTTTATCTCCTCTGAGATCGCCACAAAGGCATCAACTTTTTGTAAGAGTTTCGCCAAAAGCGTGCCCATTCCAAAATACCTACCTCTTAGAGAACCTGCTTCTGTACCAAGTCCAGCAGCAGCTACTTTGGCAATCACCTTTTTTCTTAACAACTTCAACAGGGGTAGATTCACTACAAGAGGAAGTCCTGCACCGTGAAAGTGAACCATATCGTACTGGTTTCTGTACTTCCACAAAAGCCAGCTACAGGTTATACAGAAACTCAATGAAGTAAATAGATTAACTAAATTCACCTCAGGCATGTGATACACCTGAGGCCTCAAAGACCACGCTCTCAAAACCTTCACCTTCGGGCTAAACTCTGCAGGAGGCACTCCCTTCATTTTACGGGCTATCACAAAGACCCTTACTCCATCTTCAGCAAGCCTTTCTGTAAGCAACTGCGCCTGACGTCCAAGTCCTCCAAGGGAGGGATGGTACAGTGCAGAGACCACACAGAGTCTTATAGTTCGTGGCTCATAGTTCATGGTTCGTGGCTCAATGGTTTATAGTTCGTAGATTGTGGTCTTGGTTCATAGTTTCTGGTTCATTGCTCATAATTATCATAGGGATTTTTTGATTGAGTTGGCAAGGCTTGTTGGCATTTTCCCTATCTCATTTCCCTGATTTTTAATCTTGCTTAATGCTCCATCTGAAATCCAACCTCTCCTGTTGAATATCATCATGATTGTTATTGTCTCAAAAAGTGATCCTCTGGCAACATATAAATGATGAATAAATTCCTTTTTTGAATATCTATCTTTACCCTCAGCTATATTCATCGCTATAGAAGTAACTGCTGCTTTAGCCTGTTCAATTAATCTAAAATGTTTTCTCTCCGTATGAAGTTTTCAAGAAGTTCAATAATAAAATCTGCGAACTCTACCGCCTTTTGCCAAACCTCCAACTCTTCAAAACCAAACTTAGTGTCATTTTCTATCATACCTATCCCTCTCCTCCAACTATAAACCACGAACTACAATCTACGAACTATTATCAATAAACTCCCTGTGCCAGAGTTCAAGCATCAAAAGGTTGTATATCTGGTACTGCCAATTCCAGCGGCCAGAAACATGCTCATCAAGCATTTGGTGTATAAACTCCTTTCTAAAGTATCCTCTCTCAATGCTTCTTCTATCAAGTAGCAGATCATAAACCATTTCTCGGAGTTCACCTCTGAACCAATGTTCAAGAGGCACACCAAAGCCCATCTTCTTTCTTTCTATAACCTCAGGAGGCAACAGATTCTTAAAAAGTTCTTTAAGAATCACCTTAGTCCTGCCTCTTTTGAGTTTCATCTCTTGAGGAAGCTTTGCCACAAACTCCATCAGTTCATGATCCAGCAGTGGAGACCTTGCCTCCAAGGAGTGGGCCATTGAGGCTATATCAACCTTCACCAGCAGAGTATCTGGCAAATAAAGGGTGACATCAGAGTATAGTATTCTATCAAGAATATTATCAGCCGCTGCCTCTCTGTACTTGCTTAGTATTATCTCAAAAGAATCATATTCTTCTGTAAGTCTTCTGAATTCCTCTGTATAAAGCAGACTCTTCATGAAGTTATTAAAATGGCAGAGCCAGTGAGCATTTCTGAGTTCTGGATCCATAGAGAGAGCCTGACTGAAGCGTTTTATTTTCCATAAAAGGCCCTTCGGATTAGAGGATGCTGGCAAAAACCTACTTAAAGACCTAAACAGACTCCTTCGTAAAGTCTCGGGAAGGATATCAAATCTCATGGCAAACTCAGCAGCTCGGTAACGCTCATAACCTGCAAAGTTTTCATCTCCACCATCGCCATTTAGGGCTACAGTAACATATTCTCTCGCTATTTTTGAGACATAGTAAGTGGGAATCGCAGAAGGGTCTGCAAAGGGCTCGTTATAATGCCACACTATTTTAGGCAGTATCTCCACTGCTTCAGGCTTCACCCTGAATTCCCTATGTTCTGTATTAAATCGTTCTGCCACAGCCCTTGCATATCTTAGTTCATCATAGTCCTCCTCATAAAAACCAATAGAAAAGGTCTTAACGGGCTCTTTGCTTACCTCACTCATTAGTGCTACTACTACAGAAGAGTCAATACCTCCACTTAAGAAAGCACCTAAGGGAACATCACTTATGAGCCTAATTCTTACAGCTTCTTTAAGCCGATCCCTTAGTTCGGTTTTTAGTTTCTTTCTTTCAGTTTCAGTATGAACCGAAAATTTCGGAAGATAGGAGAGTTCCCAGTATCTTTTGAGAGTAAGCTGTCCATTTTTGTAGAGCAGATAATGAGCAGGAGGAAGCTTTCTTATTCCTTTAAAGGCTGACCATGGAGAAGGGACACTCTGGTATGTGAGATAGTGGTGTATGGCTATAAGGTCAGGTCTTCTTTTAATTATTGGATCTTCAAGAATTGCTTTAATCTCTGATGCAAAGAGCAGACACCCTTCATCATAATAGTAAAAAAGAGGCTTTTTGCCCACCCTGTCTCTTGCAAGAAAGAGCAGCCTCTCCTTCTCATCCCATATTCCAAAGGCAAACATACCTCGAAGGTATTTTAGACAATCAACCCCATACTCCTCATAAAGGTGAATAATTGTTTCTGTATCACTTCTTGATCTAAAACTATGACCTTTAGCAAGCAGATCTCTTCTCAATTCAGGGAAATTATAAATCTCACCATTGTATACTATCCAGACAGTGCCATCTTCATTGCACATAGGCTGACGAGCATATTCTGTAAGATCAATAACAGAAAGCCTTCTATGAGCAAGTCCTACTGAAAGCCCAGAAGGAAACCTCTTGAGATAGTATCCTTCATCATCAGGCCCGCGGTGAATAAGTACAGTAGCCATTCTTTTCAGAAGAGACTCATTAACAGACTCTTCCTCAATACTAATCTTCCCACATATTCCACACATAAAGCTCCCACCCTCTCATAAAGTTAAAACAGATGATTTATCAAAAATTCGGCCATATTTAATTTTAATTTCTATGCTATTATATAAATCCTACTTTCTTAGACTATCTCTTTTTACCAATAGAGTGTTAAAGGGATAAAGTAAGATAGTGGCCATGAAACGTTTAAAGAAGCTTAACTCCTCTTTCCATCTCTCATCACATCGAATTTCTGTAATCCCCTTGAATTTTATAATATTGCCATCTATATTATGATATTCTGTTTTAGCGACATCTTCTATAAAAGCCTCCTCAGAGATATGGATGTTCAACTTCTGATTAAGCATTCGTATATATTCTCCAGGTTGTTGACAGAACAGGTTGTAACTTATATGAATAGCCCGAGGATTATGCTTTATTAACCTCTTCGCAATTAGAGAATTCAGAACCCATTGCAATGTTGCAGAGAAAAAACCCATCTTCTGGCCCATCCTCAGCCGAGAATTTATTACCCCTCTTCCATCTCTTACCAGAAGGATTGGATAAACTTCAATATCTGGAATTTGCAGAAGATAAAATAGCCGTACAAAAGACTTTGAGGAATCGAGAATATAAACCAGTTCCGGTTTCACCTGTCTGGCTTTCCTGTAAATCTCTTCTAAAAGTATATGAGTATCATCAAAACTATTTACTGGCTTAGGAGTCAAAAAGGGTAGCAGCACATATAACATTACCTTTATTACTTCTTTTTTACTGAACCTGAGTTTTATTTTAAAGTCTCCTTTCTGATTTATATCTCTCCAGAAGGAACATTCATCAAAGGCCTTTTTGCAGGTACATATAAAGGTCCTTTGGACCTCATCAGGTTGTTCTTTATTTCTGTAAACAGAATAAAAATACAGTTCCCCTACACTGAATACCTCGGGGGAACTCCCTATTATAAGATCCAAGAGTGTAGACCCACTATGTCCTGTACCAACTATGTAGATTAGCTTTATCTTTCTCATAAAATGCCTAAAGTTTATGATAGAATAACTTGCTCAAACTCCCTAACAATCCTTCTCACCTCAAATTCCTCTGCCCGTTTCTTGGCATAGGAGCTCAATCTTCTTCTAAGCCTTTCATCAAGCAACAGCCTTTTTATAGCCTTAGCCAGGGTCTTCTCATCTGCTGGAGGGACAAGGACTCCATTGATTCCATCTGTGATTATCTCCTCAGGCCCTGTGGGACATCGTGTGGCAACAGAAGGCACCCCAAGTGCCATAGCCTCAAGAAGCACATTAGGGAATCCTTCATAGAGGGAGGAAAGAACAAAAACTGTGGCTCTTGCCAGATACTTATATGGATTATTCTTAAAACCTAAGAAGAATACCCTGTCTTCTATCTGAAGCTTTTTAACAAGCTCTTTAAGCCTTTCTTCTTCTCTTCCTTGTCCCAGTAAGACAAGATAAGTCCTTAACCCATCTGAATTTATAGTATGAATAGCTTTGATTAAATAGTCAAACCCTTTTTGTTTAGTTAATCTACCAATGGCAAGCACAATGGGAATTTTATCATCAAAAATGTTTTCTTCTACTTCCTCAATACTTAGAGTTCTAATATATTCAATATCCACTGGATTATAAATGGTTATAACTCTTTCATCTGGCAAACGACAGAAGTATATTAACTCTTCTTTTAAACTTTCTGAATTTACTATCACTTTTTTTGCTTTAGGATATAAAAATCTTATCACCTTTCTCCTTATCCACTCAACCAACCTGCCCTCTAAAGACCTACTTATACTGTATCGTTCACTCACAATAATATTGGACAAACATTTATAACTACATACGCCTGCAGTTAAAGTTATAAAATTTGTATACCACATAAAACTTATTATAAAATCTGGTTGCTGTCTTTTAAACAATCTCGCAAGCTCTAAAAATACCAGCCATTGAACTCCAGAAATATTATGTATTCTTTTCTTTAAAGAATATACTCTTATGTCTGAAGGTAAATACTGAAGAAGCTCTCCTTTTTTATCAAAAACAACTAACTCTGGTATATATCTTTTCCGATCAATAAACTTCAACAGATAAAGCACAACTCTTTCTGCCCCTCCTCCAGAAAGGGCAGGAATAACAAACATAACCTTTTTCATATCTTGCGTCCCCTCATGCAAATCTGGGTTAAACCACTCATACCTTCTTCAAACAGCTCTATATCTGTAAACCCAGCATCCTTAAACCATTTAAACACTTCGGGCCAAGTATGTTTCCACTGATATTTAGGGGTATACCAGTCAAATGTATCCAACCATCGCCAACGCCAATCAGGCCAATTAGCTGTAGGTAAAACCGCTTGGGCTATTCTGCCAAAAAAGGGAATCTTGTGTATATAATACAAAGGGATTGCTATTGCCGAAAGATAGTACATTAATCTCACGGGTAATTTAGTAGTAATCTTTCGCCATATATCGCTAAAATAATGATGGTATCCCTTACCATATATAAATACAGCGAACTCTCCTCCTTTCTTAAGATATGGAACCACCTCCATAAAGGCCCTTTTAGTATCTGGAGTATGATGTAACACACCTATTGAATACATATGATCAAATGTCTCAGGGAGGAAAGGTAGATTAAAGAGGTCAGCCTGAAGGATATGTACATTCTCTCTGTGTCCTATATTTTCATAGGCTGCATCTACCGCAAAACTAAGGTCAATCCCTATTACCTCTGCACCCCAACGAGAGACAACATCAGCAAATCTGCCAGCACCAATACCAATATCTAATATTAATTTATTTTTCAAATCTTCTGGTCTCCATCCTGTCTTCCACCTGAAGGTTCTTTCTGACTCATCTGAATTGTTTAGAATATCCATTTGAACATCATAAAATTTATTCCATTCAAAACTGAAAGTATCTACATACTTGTCTGTATTAACAAATCTAGGGATTGAATTATTAATTTTATATATGCTCTCACAATTTTTACATTTTAATATCCCTTCAACTATTTCATCATTCTTCTTAAATTTATTTGAAAGCACCAATTCTTGTTTACAATTAGGACAGACCAAATATTTAAGTAATCCAACCTTCATTTAACCTCCAAGAGGTATTTTTTTCTTTAACTAAAATGAACCTCCCCTCTTTAGTTGTGTCCTGAAAAGGCATTTTCGAATTTTTATACATGCTTACACAGATCTTTTTATTGTTTCATTTTTTAATTAATCGATACAGATGGTATCCCAAACTCTTAATAACAGAGCCACTTATTCTTATTGTTGTAAAAGGATACTCTTTGAACAAGAATTTAAATAAAATTAATATACTAACATACTTTTTCTGAATTCTCATTATATTAATAGTATCCTTAGTTAACTTTGTAATCATACCCTTCTTCCATTTTTCAAGTTCTTTATATGAGAAAAGATTAAGAGATTGAGCATAATTATAGACATCTTCTACTATAGTGATATTCTCAAACCTTTTATCCAATGCTGTAGCCAAAGAAATATTTGTTTTATGCAGACGCCAGACATATACTATCTTTTTTAAGAATGCTACATCTCCATGTAATATCAACTTGAGTAGAGATACTGTATCATCTCCAATAACACCATGCTTATAAAAATCCACTGAAATGGCCAGATCTCTTTTATATAAAGTAGCACCATGAAAGAAAAATACCTTTTTATACCATGAGAGAAAAATTTCTCTACCCTTTTGTATAGAGTATTCATTTTTAAAGGATCTAAGAGGCCATCTTCCACGTGAGAAACCACTTGGAAGAACAACTTTTGCTCCTGCTAAACAAGCAACAATATTCTTGTTAGAAACTACAAGATCCATAGCACTCTTTATAAAACTCTTATTAACAAAGTAATCATCACCATCCAGCATAATACACCACTGCCCAGTGGCATATTCATAAAGAAGCCTCCTGTAGTTCTGATGCTTACCCAAGTTCCTCTCGTTCCTGAAATACTTCAGCCTCGAATCCCTATATCTCCTTATAACCTCAACAGTATCATCAGTAGAACAGTCATCAGAAACTATCACCTCAATATTAGAATAATCCTGAGCTAACGCACTCTCAATAGCATCAGATATGTATCTGCTCTGATTGTATGTGGGAATCATTATGGAAACTTTAGGTAGCATTAT
>MTOU01000008.1 GCA_002011745.1 Nitrospirae bacterium JdFR-85 | reverse complement strand
GAAAGTATAGAGAGGATAGTGTATGCAGTAATAAGTTATTTGAATGAGCATTGGAGTTTACACCCTCTTAAAGAATTTACACAGAAAGATTGACATTACCCCTCCTTTCAGAAGAGTATTCCTTGGGCAGAAGCCCAAGGTTTATTCAGCTGCTACAGCTATCTTCTTTGGCTTATCTTCCTCTGCACGAGGCAGTGTGATATAAAGAATACCATTTCTGTATTTTGCCTCTACCTTTGTAGGATCAACTCTGAAGGGAAGCTCAATATTTCTCCTGAATTCACCTTCATATCTCTCTCTGAAGTGATATCTTGCACCATCTGTGGCTACAGGTTTTCTTCTGCCCTCTATAGTGAGTCTTCTACCTACTACAGTAACTTCCACATTCTCAGGCTCAAAACCTGGCAACTCTGCTGTCACTAATGCCCCTGTCTCATCTGTCCAGAGATTCACAGGAGGATACTCACCACTTACAGGTATCTCTCTATCAAAGAAGAGCCTCTCAAGCTCTTTTTCCATACGCCTGAGGTCTCTCTCGATCTTTTCAAATTCACGCCACGGATCAAAGACCTTTTCAATCTCTCTTAAGAGCATCCTATCACCTCCTTTTGATGGAATTCCATAATTTATCTACTTTAATAATATCACTTTAATAATATCAAATTTTATGCCAGATTTGAAGGGCTTGAAATATCGTGATATTTCTGGGAAAGAATCTGTCAGTAGGCCATTCTGTCCTGTTTCAACAAGAATTTATATAGGACAAATTGGCCCATTAGGACAGATTGATCTATTTAATATTGAATCTCTTTACTTTTCTTCTTATTGTTCTCAGGCTTATCTTCAGTATCTTTGCAGCCTTTGATTTGTTCCCATTGGTATGTCGCAGGGTCTCTCTAATCATTATCTCTTCCACCTTCTCCAGAGGGGTACCGATAGGGATAAACACACCGGGGGTATGATGTATAGGGGTGCTGAGAAGTGATTGATCAAGGGTCTCATCAAGGTAAGGTAGTATATGTATAGGCAATACCCTTCTGGTCTTCTGGGGCATGAGAGTTGCAACCCTTGTCATGAGGTTTCTCAATTCCCTCACATTTCCCCTCCATGGAAGTTTCTCAAGCAGATCTATTGTTCCTGGCGACAGCTGTGGATAGGGAGGCTCATAACCCATCTGACCAAAGGCCCTCTCTAAGAAATACAGGGCCAGCAGAGGAATATCCTCAATCCTCTCTCTCAAAGGAGGAAGATGAACTCTCAGTACATTTAACCTGTAAAAAAGGTCATCCCTGAAGAGCCCATCCTCAATAGCCTTCCTAAGGTCACGCCTTGTGGCTGCAATCACTCTTACATCTACCCTTACTGGCACCTCCCCACCTATACGATAGAGTACCCCTTCTTCAAGCACCCTCAGGAGTTTCATCTGTAGTGAAAGGGGCATATCTCCTATCTCATCCAGAAAGATTGTACCGCCTGAGGCGAGTTCAAATTTACCCCTGTGGGTCCTGAGAGCACCCGTAAAGGCCCCTTTTTCATGCCCAAACAGTTCTGCCTCAATCAGACTATCTGGTATAGCACCACAGTTTATTGCCACAAAGGGTCTATCTGCCCGAGGACTCAGAAAGTGTATAGCCCTTGCTACAAGCTCCTTTCCAGTACCTGTCTCACCTGAGATAAGAACTGTCTGCTCAGAAGTAGCGATTCTGGGCAAATCAGATAGAACCCTCTTCATAATAGAACTACGGAACACCATATAGGGTTGAAGCTGCTTCACAAAAGGCTCCACAACGGTTAGAGATCTGCTCTGCTGTTCTGCAGTACCGTAAACACTCTCCATGGTAAGAGCAAATCTTTGGGGATCAATAGGCTTGAAAAAATAATCATCAATGTACTCAACGAGCGGGTCTTCTATATCATAGCCAAAATATATACTCTGCATAACCACAAAGAACTGTCCCAGGGGATTCTTTGTTTTATATTCTTCTATAAACCCTTTAATAAGGGGCCTATCCTCATCAAAGGCAGATATAACATAATCGAACCTTTCTTTGTTTATAAGATGTTCTGCCTTTGAAAGTGTCTCCACTGTATAGACCTCTGCACCTGACTGCTCCAGTGCCTGCTTCATTCCTCGGAGAAAGGAACTGTCAGGATCGATTATAAGAAACCTTACACCTTCAAGACCTCTGCCTTTGTCTGGACCACTGATATTCATAGATGAAATCATATCATAACAGCATAGCTTTTACAATACTCTTTAAAAGCATTATAATTATTCTGATGATGAAGCCAAAAGACATTACAGGTGTTGTTCTTGCTGGAGGGAGCAATAGGAGGTTTCCTGTTCTTAAGGCATTTATAAAGGTTGATGGTGAGAGGATTATAGAACGTATACTGAGAATCTACAGACAACTCTTCACTGATATACTTATAAGCACCAATACCCCCGAACACTTCTTCTACTTAGGTGTACCCCTTGTGGGTGACCTCTATCCCGATGGAGGTCCCTTGGCTGGAATACTCTCTTCCATGATAAATGCCAAAGGAAGAAGGGTTTTCATCTCTGCCTGTGATATGCCCTTCATCAAAAAGGAGATGATTGAATATATTATACAGTTAGGGGATGATACCTCTGTGGTAGTCTGTAAGGTGGATGATAAAATACATCCTCTGTTTGGACTCTACCATTGCTCAGTAGCTGAGGTAATAGAAGAGCATCTTAAAGCAGGAAAAAAAGATACAAAGGGCCTTCTGAAGGAGGTAGATACCTATATAATAGATGCTAAAGAGATAAAAAAAATAGACCCTAAAGCAGAGAATTTTGTTAATATAAATACATTGGAAGACTATAATAAATTTAGAGGAGGCAGACTATGTTTGGATTAGGCACACAGGAATTGGTGATCGTGCTTATTATTGTTGTAATACTTTTCGGTGCATCCAGGCTACCTGAAGTGGGCAGAGGAATAGGTCAGGCTATTAAGAACTTCAAGAAAGCAACAAGTGAGCCTGACGAGATAGATGTTACTCCAAAGAAACCTGTAGAGAAGTCAACAGATTCCACCTCAGAAGCCCAGAATGAAAAGGGATAGTGCAAAGGGGTCTGAGATTAGAGATCAATCTTGATAATCTCACCTTTAACCTGAAGCAGGTTAAAAAGAGGGTTAAGCGGCCTATTATTGCCGTTGTAAAGGCAGATGCCTATGGCCATGGAGCCATAGAAGTAGCACATACCCTAACAGATGCAGGGGCAGATATCCTCGCAGTAGCCTTTCTATCAGAGGCCCTACATATTAAGGATGCAGGAATAAACTCCCCCATTCTGGTCCTCTTTGACAACGAACTCTCAGAAGATATACTAAGGCACAATCTCATACCCATGATCAACAGCCTCCAGTATGCAGTTGAACTCTCCCGCTTTGCCAGCAAGGCCAATAAGGTGATTGAGGCTCATCTGAATATAGACACAGGCATGGGTAGAATGGGAATCAATTCAGATACTCTACTGACAGATATCGACAGAATTTTAAAATTGCCCGGTCTCAGGATTACTGGAATAATGACACACTTTCCCGATGTTGACAGTGTTGATAAAGACTCCTCACTATTTCAGATAAAAGAACTCTTAAAGGTAAAAGAGTTTATGAAAAGCCGTGGAATGAATCCTCTGGCTCATGCAGCCAACAGTGATGCAATCCTTAAGCTACCAGAATCATATCTCGATGCAGTCAGACCAGGTCTTCTCCTTTATGGAGCTTTGAAAACACCTATGCTGGACACAAAAGGGGTTATGACAGTAAAGACCTTTGTGGCAGAGATAAGAAGGCTTAAGAAGGGTGAGTCTATAAGTTATGGAAGAACATTTATAACTCAGAGAGACAGTATAGTGGGGGTTCTTCCAGTAGGATATGCAGATGGTCTACCGAGAGCAATTTCGAACAACTTTGAAGTTCTTATCAGAGGACAGAGGGCCCCTATTGTGGGCAGGGTCTGTATGGATCTAACAATGGTTGATCTTACAGACCTTCCAGAAGTTAAAACTAACGATGAGGTAATTCTGATAGGAACCCAGAATGGTGAGACAATTACAGCAGAGGATATGGCCTCCAGTGCAGGGACAATCTCTTATGAGATACTAACCTCTGTAGGCAGATCACCAATAAAAAGATATATATCAAAAAACAGGAAATAAAATGGCCAAAAAAATAGGTGAAATACTCATAGAACTCGGTTATATCACTGATGAACAACTCCAAAGGGCCTTAAAAATACAGGAAGAAGAGGGTTTCAGCAGAAGACTCGGTGAAATATTAGAAGAAATGACCTTAGAAGAGAATGAACTACTTGAAGCACTCTCAATCCAGTTTAATATACCTGTCGTTGATGATAAGGCATTTCCGCCTGAACTGCCTATTGAAAGGGTATCATATGAGTTCTTAAAAAATAATGTAATATTCCCTATATCACTCGAAGACAATACCCTTGTGGTTGCTATATCCGAGCCTCAGGCCCTTGATGTGCTTGAGGCTCTGGAATCCAGTCTCGGGTATAATATTAAACCTGTTTTGGCAAGAAAAGATCTGATACTAAAACACCTTGAAAGCACCTTTGCATCAAGAGAGGCCACAATGAAAAGGGTGATCGAGGACGTGGAAGAAGACCTTACACTGGAGACTTATGAGGAGGTTGACCATCTTAAGGACTTGGCACACGAAAAGGGTATTATCAAACTGGTTAATCTAATCATAGAGAATGCTGTAAGAGACAGGGCGAGTGACATTCATATTGAACCTGAAGAGGGTTATCTTAGAGTCAGGTACAGAATAGATGGTGTACTATACGAGAAAGAGACCCTGCCGATAAGAATGCATCCTGCTGTAACTTCAAGGATAAAACTGATGGCCTCAATAAATATAGCTGAGAGAAGGCTTCCACAGGATGGAAGAATTGAGGGTAGATTTGCTGAGAAGGAGATCGATATAAGAGTTTCCACTATTCCAACAGTTCATGGAGAGGGAATTGTGATGAGACTGCTTGACAGAGAGTCTTCATTTATAACCCTTGAAAACCTCGGTTTTGATGAAGAACTACTGAGAATATACAACAGGCTGATACACCAGCCCTATGGAATGATACTTATAACAGGCCCAACTGGCAGTGGTAAGAGCACCACCCTGTATGCCTCTTTGGACAGGATAAACTCTCCAGAGAAAAAGATTATTACAATAGAGGAGCCAGTAGAGTATATCATGAGAGGCATCAACCAAATAAATGTAAGACCTAAGATAGGTCTCACATTCGCTTCAGGACTGAGGCATATAGTTCGTCAGGACCCGGACATTATAATGGTGGGTGAGATTCGTGATCAGGAAACAGCCTCAATAGCAATCCATGCTGCCCTTACAGGACATCTCCTCTTTAGCACCCTCCACACCAATGATGCACCTGGAGCCATAACAAGACTTATTGATATGGGTGTGGAAAACTATCTTGTCTCTTCAACACTTATTGGGGTTGTGGCACAGAGACTTGTCAGGAGAATCTGCCCCTATTGTAAATATTCATATAATGTTGCTGAGGAACTAAGAGAAGAATTCAGTTTAGAAGAGACTACCCTATGGAGGGGCAAAGGCTGCAAGGAATGTGCTACAACAGGTTACAGAGGCCGGATAGCAATCTTTGAACTGCTCACCATAAATGATGAGATACGCCAGATGATAATGGACAAAGCCACCTCTGGGGAGATACGTGAAAAGGCGATAGAGATGGGGATGAGGACTCTCAGGGAGGATGGAATCATAAAGGCCAAAAAGGGGATAACCACGCTGGATGAGGTATTACGGGTTACCCAGGTAGAGGTCTCGTGAGAGGGGTCAGGCAGAAAGATGGCTATGCCCTTGTGATGGTTATATGGGCGGTTGTCTTCCTCATAATCGTTTCAACCACCTTTGTTATATCCACAAGACTGACCACTGCAATGACAAGAAACCTGAAGGAAAAAACCATATCCTACAGCCTTGCCCTTAGGGGATATAATGAAGCCATAAAATACCTCCTCTCTGATAAAGACCTTGGTATTGATTTCATAGATGAAAAGGGAACTCTGTATCTGGACACCTCAACCCCTCCTCTACCCAAGGTGCTCAAATTTGAAGAAGGCATCTCAGAAGTGGAGATCATACCTGAGGACAGCAAGGTAAATCTCAACTATGTCCAGCCCCATGTTCTAAGGAGACTGTTTCAGAATCTTGGATATGAGCCTGAGAAGGTTGATGAGATGGTGGATAGCCTGAAAGACTGGATAGATCCAGATGATGCCCATAGACTCAACGGGGCTGAGGATGAGTATTATAGAGAATTTGGATACACTGCCAAGAATGACCGTCTTGATACCGTTTATGAGCTTGTACTAATAAAAGGTTTTGGTAAAGAGGTAGTCTATGGTACTAACAGGAGACCGCCCCTTTATAAGTTTGTCACCACCTTTGGTAAAGGTGGAGTTAATATTAATGTTGCCTCAGTAGCAACATTGAAACTCCTTGGTGTTACAGACACTGAAACAGAAACCATCATGAGTTTTAGAAGAACTCAAACAGGAGGAATGCGTTCTATCCCGAGCAGACTCGTGTCTCTTGGTTTCACAAAAACCGCTTCCTCGATCTTCAGGATCAATGTTACTGGCAGATATAAAGACAGTGGTATTGGTTATAATATTCAATCAGTGGTCAAGAGGACCCTCAGTCAGAAGGGCTTCGAGATAGAGACCCTTTACTGGAGAGAAGATGTCAAATATACTTATACTCAGAATAAGTAACAAGGATTACAGGCTAACAGTAGTAAAGAAAAAACTGAAAGACTTTGAATTAGTCAAAGACATCCAAGGTCAAGGTAAATCCTTAAGAGATCTTATACCAGAACTTACAGACATACTCCGTAGGGTTTCTGAAGAGTACAAAGTAAAGGATGTAATTATAATTATACCCTTCAATGAGGTGATCACCCATTCTATTAAGTTGCCCCTCAAGAGCCCTCAGGATCTGGCCAGGGCACTGCCCTTTGAGCTTGAAGACCTTCTGCCTCTGCCTCCAGAAGACTATCTACTGTCTTTTGATATTGTTAATAAGGTAGACAATGAAAGCGAAATTGTAACTGCTGCCCTTGCTCTGAAGAAAGCAGAGGAGTATCTCGGCATAATCGAAAACAGGGGTCTTAGGACAGTAGGATTAAAGACCTATTTTGTGGAGGCAATAAACTGTACAATAAGAAGTGGAAGGATTATAAATAAAGATTTTTGTATCTTGATGAGAGAAGGGGATTACTTTTGTATCGCCTGTTTTAGAGACAACTGTCTTCGTCTCCTTAAGCATACAAAGAACAAAGAGATACTGATCAAGGATTTAGAAAAACTGAAGCAGGAGGGTATTCAAAAGATATATACCCTTTTAGAAGACATTCCTCTAATAAAGGATGCAGAAGTACTTCAGCTCAATGAAAGAGATGTCTTGCTTAGTACATTAAAAAAAGGAAAAATCAACTTTGACTTTGTGAAGAAACCTGAAGGTATAAAAACTGAATTAATCAAGAAGGTAACAGTTGCAGTATTCTCCATAGCATTGATACTACATCTCTGCTCTGCTGCTGTACCTTATTGGCTTGATTACAGAGAATTAAAAAAAATAAACTCCGCTATAGAAGAGATAAGAAAGGATGCCTCAGATGTGATTGAAAATAGCAGAAGACTGGCTGAGCTTACAGAGTCTCTGAGGAATATAAGTGAAATAAAAAACAGTGCAGTAAAACCATTAAGTTGCCTAAGAGAGATTACAGCAAGGCTACCTGAGGATTCCTGGCTCACCCATTTTAAATATGACAAAGGTGTTATAGAATTGCGTGGTTTTTCAAGGCATGCAGTCAGTGCAATAAAAAGCCTGGAAAACTCTAAGCTTTTCAGAAACCTAAAGCTCACATCTGCTCTTACAACAAGAGGAGAAGAAGAGCAGTTTAATATAAGAATAGAGGTGACCAGATGAGATGGAGATTGGGGATCTTGGTTGCATTAGGACTTCTGCTTGCTACTGTCTTAGTAGTGAACTCATTAAATAATAGGAGACAACTACTTAGAGAAGAACTCTATCTCAAAACAAATAAACTCTATAAATACAGGGCAATCCTGAAAAACAGAGATGAAGTAAAGAGGAAGTTGGAGATCACAGAGGAAAAGCTATCAGACTTAGAGAAAGGACTTCTTAAAACAGACAATCCTTCTGTTGCAATGGTAAATATGCAGGAGATTGTGAGGGAATATATTGATAAGGCCTCTTTAAAGCTTCTTTCCATGAGACCCCTTACACCTGTAAAGCTGGGAGAACTCACAGGATATCCTGTACAGGTTACAGCTACTGGCACAATAAAGGAGATCGTAGAATTTCTGAAACAGATCCATCAAGGAAGATATCTGATGGATATCAGCTTCATGAGTATGAGACAGAAGAATATAAGAGAACCTGGAGTATTGAGGCTAAAAATAGAGATAAGAGGGTTCTCAGAAACTCTTACCACCTCATCCGGAGGCAAAAGGCTATGAACAGATGGATTGTTGTATTTGTCTTTTCTGTCTGTTATCTTGTATATTCTTTTATTGGAATCTATAAAAATGTAATAAACTATGAACCAGTGAAGGCATCTACAGAGAAAAACAGAAGCATCATGATTCAGATACCTTCAGTCTCTCATATTGATGAAAGATGGGCAGAAGAGGTGATAGACAAAAATCTATTTATCCCTTCAAGAGGATATGTTGAGAAAGAGCCAGTAGCAATACCTCAACCAGAGCCTGAAGAACCAGAGATGCCTGAAATTATACTAAAGGGTATTGTTTATGATCAGTACGGTCAGTATATTGCTATACTCCAGATTGGTAACGAAAAACCTGTTAAGCTCACAGAAGGAGACTCCTTAGGAGAGTTAAATGTGAAGAGAATTGACGATCACTCTGTGACTTTACTATGGGGAGACAGGGTCTTAGAGTTAACCTTCAAACAGGTAACCCCAGTGAAATGACCATAATGAGGTATAAAATAGGTCCCATACTATCAATGGTTCTCATATCTGTCTTTCTTATGAGTTCATGTGCAAAAAAGGAGTTAAAACCTCCCCCTCCACCTCCTGCACCACCGCCTACTGAAGAGAAGCCTCTGAAGTTACCCGAGATAATGGAAGAACCCCGAAAAGAGGAAGAAAGGAGAGAGAAGACTGTTTTAAAGAGAGCTGAAGAGCCTGTAAGGGTTGAAGCTACAGAGGAAGAGAAATATATTGTACTGAACTTTGACGAGGCAGATATTAAGACAGTGATATCCACAATTGGTGAGTTGTTGGGTATAAACTATATCCTTTCGCCAGGAATATCAGGCAAGGTAACAATACAGTCATACAAGAGATTTCCCTATAGAGACCTCTTCCAGATATTCCAGACCATCCTGGAACTGAATGGGCTTACTGCTGTGAAGGAAGGTCCTCTTTATAAGATTGTACCTATAGCTACTGCAAAACAGGAGACAACAGAGGTTCAGAAGGGCAGAGAGGTGGAGATGGTTCTGGATTCCTCATTTATTACCCAGATCATTCCTCTTGAGTATGTAAAGGCGTCGGATGCCGCCTCCATTTTGAGGGGACTTATGCCGAGGGGTTCAGACCTCATAGTTTATGAGCCCACCAATCTACTCATTGTTACTGCAAGACCTCAAGGGCTTGTAAAAATAATGAAAATCCTCGAGGCAGTTGATATTCCTCCTTCAGACAGAGAAAGCATCAGGACATTTGTCTATTATGTAGAAAATGGTGAAGCAAAAAAACTTGCCCAGGTTTTAAAGGAGATATATGTAAAAGGAAAGAAAAAGACACCCAGAACTGTAAGAAGGCAACAGTTTCTTCCTACCACAAGAAGGAAGAAACCCGAACCTATTAGTCCAACAATAGTTGGTGCACTGCCAGCAGAGGTAAGGGGAGAGATAACAATTACTGCCTATGAGGATATTAATGCTATAATTATAAAGGCGAGCCCGTCAGATTATCTCACCATACTGCAGACTTTGAAGAAACTGGATATACCACCAAAACAGGTTCTCATAGAGGTGCTTATTGGAGAAATAACCCTTACAGACACAACCCGGTACGGGCTTGAGTGGTTACTCAAGAAATTTGGCAGCCCTATAGTCACCATAGAGAATGTAAATATAGGTAAAGGAGGTCTGTTTGGATCCACCGAAACCGGGATACTCCCTCAGCAGAGTAGCGGTTTTTCCACAATTGTATCAGGGGTACTGAATGCAGCACAAGTAAATGCAATAATCAATTTTCTTGTCTCAAGAGGGGCCCTCAATGTCCTTGCCAGTCCACATATCCTCGCCCTTGATAACAAGGAAGCAAAAATAGAGATCGGTGATGAGATACCCATTGCCACAGGCCTGACACAACAACCAGCCACAGGTACAGGTGCCACAACTCTCGTCTCCACTGGACAGATACAGTACAGAACAGCAGGTATAATACTCACTGTCACCCCTCACATAAGTGAGAAAGGAAAGGTCACCCTCAAGATAAGTCAGGAGTTTAGCAGTCCAGGGCAGACCTATAAAGTAGCTGACCAAGACTTTCAAGGTTTTATTACCAGAAGGGCCCAGACAACAGGAGTTGTACAGGATGGACACTCTATGCTTATAGGAGGCCTAATCTCTACAAAAAAGACACGGACAAGATCTGGTATCCCTGTACTTAGTAATATACCTATTCTGGGAAGCCTTTTCAGCACCACGAATGAGGAAGAGGTGAAGACGGAATTGATTGTTATGGTCACCCCCCATCTCATACGTTCAGAAGAAGATATAGACAAGATTGTAAAGGATTTTCAGAACAGGGTTAAGACCATAAAGAGGGAGATAGAAAAAAGGAAAAAACCTATTGATGAGCCTACTGATAATAATATAAAATAACTTTTAAAGCCATCTTTCTCCAAGCACGAAATTAAATATCTAAATTCTTAAAGGAAAGGAGGCATGTACAATGAAAGGCAGAATTTTCAAAACTACCGCACTAATACTTGTCATATCCATGAGTCTACTTTCAATCATCCCGCCTGTTGATGCATCAATGGTAGAGACCGAGGTGGTATTGAAAGGAATATCTCAGAGGGATATGGACCTGCAGAAACTACAGAGGTTTCTTGAGTCAAAAATCGTGAAACAGAAACTAAAGGCTCTCGGATATAGTCCCTATGAGATCAAACAGAGACTTGAGGCATTAAACGATGAGGACCTGCATGTCCTTGCTACAAAGGTGGATGGTATAAGGGTTGCTGGAGACAGTGGCCTCGGAATAATTGTGATGCTTCTGATAATAGCAATTCTGGTTGTGGTTCTCCTACAACTGACAGGACACAGAATAGTAGTTGTTAAGGATTAAGATACTTTTAATTCTGCTTTTATATACTCCTATACTCTGGAGTTGCTCCATAAGAGGTGGAACTCTCCCAACCGAAGTTAGCAGAGGGGGAGAGAAGCTTCTTGACGTCCCCTTCTTTCCACAACAGAGGTATCAGTGTGGCGAGGCGGCTCTGGCATCAGTACTTAATTATTGGGGCGAGTATGTAACACCAGAAAAACTAAGCAGTGAACTCTTTAATCCTGCGCTAAAGGGTACTCTTGGCATTGATCTTCTCCTTTATGCGAGAAGAAGTGGATACAATGCCCTTCTGTATAAGGGTAGTTTAAAAGACCTGAAAAGGAGAATAAAAAGAGGTGAACCCCTTATTATCATGGTAGACTATGGGATTGGGCCTTTGCAGAAGAACCATTTTATGGTCGTGGTTGGCTACAGTAGAGAGGGTATTTTTGTACATTCAGGCACTGAGAGGAACCTCTTTATTGATAATAACAATCTACTGAGGATATGGAGAAGAACAGGTTACTGGACACTCTTGGTAACAAGACAATAGTATTTTCTATTGTGTTGTTTTTACTTTCAGGTTGCGCCTCTTTGAGGATTATACCAGAGCAGGACCCTCTTATTCCAGAGGAACATCTCAAATTAGGGTATATATATGAGAGCAAAGGAGAATACACAAGTGCTATAGAACACTATAAAAAGGCTTCACCTGAGTATCCAGAGGCATACCTTAGCATTGGCAATATATACTTCAAGATTGGAGAGCATGAGCTTGCAGAGGAGTACTACAGAAAGGCGATGGAGTTTGATAAAACCGCAGCAGATGCTATGAACAACCTCGCCTGGCTATACTATAAAACAGGGAAAAACCTAAGAGATGCAGAAACCCTTGTTATAGAGGCGATAAAACTCAGACCAGACAGAAAAGAGATTTATAGAGATACACTCCAGAAGATAAGAGAGGTTCTTCAATAAAAAGATGAAAAAGGCTTGTATACATATCTATACAGGCGAAGGCAAGGGTAAAACCACGGCTGCTGCTGGATTGGCCTTAAGAGCAAAAAGTAGGGGGTTAAGGGTTTTATTCGTACAGTTAATGAAAGAAGACTTCAAAGGCGGCGAGATAAGTCTGCTTAATAAGGTCTCTATAGAGACAAGGGTATACAACCAGATAAGGTCTCCCTTGTTTTATCCTGATGTTGATATAGAGAAGTCCCACAAGACTGCCCTAAGGGTATTGGAGGAGATACTCTCAATTGCTGACCAGTATGATCTTGTTGTTATAGACGAGTTTAACAATCTTTTAAGAAGTGGAATCCTTAATGAAAAGGAGGCAATAAGGTTTATTGATATATTCCCTTCAGCAACAGAGCTTGTTCTCACAGGCAGGGGGGCAACAGATAGAATGATAGAAAGGGCAGACTATGTCACATATATGAAAGAGATAAAACATCCTTACAAACAGGGAGTGAAGGCAAGGGAGGGAATTGAGTTCTAATCAGAGTTCATCAGGGTTAAGCTCTCTTATTGTAGGAAGCTCTGAAAGGTCTTTAAGGCCAAAATAGAGAAGAAACTCTCTTGTAGTACCATAAAGCAGGGGTCTTCCAGGAACATCCTTCTTCCCAACCACCCTAATCAGCCTCCTTTCAAGCAGACTCCTGATCACACCTTCAGAGTTGACCCCTCTCAATTGTTCAATCTCTGCCTTTGTTATTGGTTGACGATAGGCGACTATAGCAAGAGTCTCGAGAGCAGCCTGAGACAGTCTTGTCTGAGAGGTACTACCCTTCAGCTTTCTTATCCACTCAGCAAACTCTGGATTTGTCACCATCTGATAACCTTCTGCAACCTCTACTATCTGTATGCCACTGCCTCTTTGTCTGTACTCTGCCTCTAATTCAGCAATACTGGTTACTATGTCTCCTGTAGAAAAACCTGTAATCTTCTGAATATCCTTGACCGAAAGAGGTGTGCCTGAAATGAAGAGAAGGGCTTCTATAAGGGACTTTCTTCTGCTGGCCTCCACGGATTCAGTTCCTGTCCTGCTCTGCTTCTTCTCGGAGTAGCTTATACTCGATACTGTCTACCAGTGCCTGCCAAGAGGCTTCAATAATATTCTCAGAGACTCCTACTGTACCCCACTTGCTTCCATCATCACCAGACTCAATAAGCACTCTTACTTTGGCAGCAGTCCCCTTACCAGCAGCCAACACCCTCACCTTATAATCATAGAGTTTCACACTCTTCAGCTCAGGATAGAACTTCTCAAGGGCCTTTCTCAGGGCATTATCAAGGGCATTTACAGGTCCATTGCCTGTAGCAGCAGTATGCTCAATATGCCCCCCTACCTTAACCATAATAGTCGCCTCACTTAAGGGTTCTTCTGCTTCTGATCTTTTCTCTACAATCACCCTGAACCCAATAAGGTCAAAGAACCTCTTGTGAAGCCCGAGGGTCTTTTTCACCAATAGCTCAAAAGAGGCCTCGGCAGCCTCAAATTGAAAGCCTTGATTCTCAAGGTCTTTCACCTTCTGGAGAATATCCATAAGCTGGGGTGAGTCCTTCCTCAGAAGGATACCGAACTCCTCTGCCTTTCTTATGATATTGCTCTTTCCTGCAAGGTCAGAGATAAGCACCCTTCTGGAATTACCTACCCATTCAGGCCTTATATGCTCATATGTCTCAGGGTGTTTCGCAATGGCAGAGACATGTACACCCCCTTTGTGTGCAAAGGCACTGTCACCCACATAGGGCTGACGCTTGAAGTGTCTTATATTGGCAAGTTCATTCACAAATCTTGAGACTTCTCTCAACCTCCTCAACTGTTCATCAGATACACATCTGAACCCCATCTTCAGTTGTAGATTTGGTATTATGGAACATAGATTCGCATTGCCACATCTTTCCCCCAGACCATTGATTGTCCCCTGTACATGTCTTACTCCCACAGAGACTGCCACAACTGAATTGGCAACTGCACATTCTGAGTCATTGTGTGCATGAATGCCAAGAGGTTTCTTGATCACCTTCTTCACATCACGGGTTATCTTTCTTATCTCTTCTGGTAGAGTTCCTCCATTTGTATCACAAAGCACAATACAGTCTGCACCAGCCTCTTCCGCTGCCTTAATACATCTAAGGGCATATTCAGGATTATTCTTGTATCCATCATAAAAATGTTCTGCATCAAAGAATAGGATATCCACCCTTGGTCTTAGATAAGAGAGGGTATTTCTTATAAGATCAATATTCTCTTCCAAGCTCACTTTTAGGGCATGAGTCGCATGAAAGTCCCAACTCTTTCCGAATATTGTTATGGCTCCTGTGTCGGCATGAAGGAGAGCCTTTACATTGGAGTCCTTTTCTACCTTTACACCAACTCTATGAGTACTACCAAAGGCAACTACTCTTGCACTGTTAAGGTTCAGATCTTTAACCTTCCTGAAGTATTCTGCATCCTTTGGATTCGAACCAGGCCACCCACCCTCAATATAATGGATCCCCAACTCATCAAGCTTTTCAGTAATCCTGAGTTTATCCTCTACAGAGAAGGTAATATCCTCTGCCTGAGAACCATCCCTAAGGGTGGTATCATAAATCTCTATCTTTTTCATAGTTTTTAGTATAACTCAGTACTTTTTATAAATGCCAGAGCTATTGGGGAATGCTTTTTCTCATCTTCTTTGGCACATAACTACAGAAAGGCTCCTCTTCAAGGTAGTCTCCATAGACTGCATAGGCCCTCGCCCTACAACCACCACAGACATGTATATATTCGCAAGCTCCACAACGCCCCTTGTAGCCCTTGAAGTCTCTTAACTCTTTAAATAACTCAGAATTCTCCCATATCTCTTTAAAAGACTGTTTAAAGATATTGCCTGCAGGCTTGGGAAAATAACTACATGGTAGCAGATTACCATCCACATCTATTAGACATATCAACTGTCCAGCAATACAACCCTTCGCACCACCTGTAGAGAACTTCAGTGACCTTCTCTCAAATCTTATCCCCTCCTCTTTGGCTTTCTGTCGAACTATCCTGTAGTAGTGCGGTGCACAGGTAGGCCGTACAAGGATATCCTTCTCATCCTTCTCCATATGATAGTGCCACTCAAGTATCTTCTCATAGTCTTCCTTTGAGATAAGCTCACTCATTATCTCCTCTCCCCTGCCTGTAGGTACAATCATGAACATATACCAGGCAGTAGCACCAAGCTCTTTTGCGAGTTTATATACCTTGGGAATCTCTTTCTGATTTCTCTTTGTAAAGGAGGAGTTGATAATAAACTCAATCCCGTGCTTCCTGAAGAGTTCTGCAGCTTTTATGGTTCCCTCAAAGGCACCTTTTTGCTTGCGGAAGTCATCATGTATCTCTGCCGTGGAGCCATCGAGACTAAGAGAAACGATCTTGATACCCGACTCCTTTATCCTCCTGCACCTGTCATCATCGATCAGTGTACCATTGGTAGCAAGACACATTCTGAGTCCCAACTCTGTTCCTTTTTGTGCGATATCAAACATATCCGTTCTCAACAGAGGTTCACCGCCTGAAAGCACCACCACTGGCTTTGCATAACTGGCAATATCCTCAAGCACCCTGAAGGCCTCTTCTGTGGAGAAATCAGGATGCTCCTTCACTACCGTTTCTGATGCAGAACGACAGTGTATGCATCTGAGATTGCACCTTCTTGTTATCTCCCATGCTATCCACCTTGGTATGAAATCCAAAGTTCTTATCTCCTTGATATTTTTATAGTTTTTTTATTATATCAATAACTCTATGCGAGAAGCACTGAGACTATACCTACAAGGTATATCCCATCAAAGACTCCTGCACCTCCTATGCTCAAAAAGGCAGGTTCAAGACGCCTTATCTGTGGCAGTCTAAGCAGATCAGCACCTATCAGTGTCCCCATCACACCTGAAATATATGCAATCTGGGGGGCATACTCTTTTGAAAGCACAATAGCCACAACAGCAGCCACAATGGGAGGCACAAAGGCTGGCATCACAATACCCACACCTTTGACAGGTCTGCTTAGAGAGAAGGAGACAGCTGTGGTTATAGTAGTGGCAAGGATTGCCAAATCCAGAGGTGTTCTACCAAGCAGATAGAGGCTCAGGAGGGTGGGAAGTAGAGCACCACCCACATTGACAGCAATAATCTGTTCCTGTATACGAGGAAGCCTTATGCCAAGAAATCTATGTACCAGAAGTGATAACTCATCAAAGGGTATAGAATAGGGGCGTTTCTCCCGATGTACAGGAATGTTTATCCCACTGCCCAGCAAACATAAGATAAAAAAGGTGTAACCACAAAAGGGATTAAGCCCCAGCTTGGCAAAAGCCACAGCAGGTGCCAATACAAGAAGCAGAGGTATTAGAAACAGAAACAGAAGAAACAGTGTTATAGATATAGGCAAGAAAAACATTAATTAGAATAACAGAATCTATACAAAAACTCCAATCTCTTGATTTTCTAATCTGTTCTGTTATAGACTAGTAGTTGTCTGCCAGAGGATTTTCCTTGAGGCAGGCACAGGCGGATGCGTGGAAGAGGGGTGTAACCCTGAGTGGTGAATCCCCCGCTGCCCCGCAGCCGTGAGGG
>MTOU01000046.1 GCA_002011745.1 Nitrospirae bacterium JdFR-85 | reverse complement strand
ATAAGCACATACCATGCCAGAGCCCTAACCCATTGATTCTAAATAACTTTCCTCTCACAGCCCATTGCATTAAGGCAAATCCTTTTGCAGAAATGCAAAAACAGGGGTTTCTATGCTATATCAGGATGGTTAAGAGACCGGAAGGCCAGTGCTACTGCTTCTTCGGCTGTTTTAGCCTGGACAACACCCTTTATGTTCCATGTCTGGATTCCTATAACAGGTTTCCGCATCTGCAGTGCAAAGGCAATCTCTGAAAGGGTACCATATTCTCCTCCAATTGCGATAAAGACATCTGCTGTCCTTGCGATAATCACATTTCTTCCTATTCCCATGCCTGTGGCTATGGGAACATCTATGTAAGGATTGGCATATGTTTTGTCATCCTGAGGCAGAATCCCTATGGTAAGACCCCCTGCCTGCTTGGCACCTCTGGCAACCGCCTCCATCACCCCTTCAAGCCCACCACAAACCACTATCGCATCCCTTTCAGCCAGGAGTCTGCCCACCTTCTCAGCCTCCTGGAGCAGAGGCTCACCTACCTGTCTTCCCCCAATAACACCAACAACTCTCTTCATATCATGCATATTATAACTTAATTGCTTGGTTTAAGCACTCACTTCCCTTGACAATGTTTCCAAGGAAAAACTATACTTCAAAGACAAAATCACTTTTCGCAGGAGTGTTTATGGAAGAACATCTAAATGAAATGTATGAAGAATCCAGAAGGCTCTTTGAGGAAGGAAGGTATACAGAGGCTGAACCCTTACTAAAAGACATCCTTAGAATAAAACCAAACTATGCAGATGTGCTTAATAAACTTGGATTTATAGCCCATATAAAGGGAGAACTTAAAGAGGCGGTAGAGTATTTCAGAAAAGCCTTAGAGATCAATCCCTTTTATACAGAAGCCTCCCTTAATCTGGCAATTACATACAATGAGATGGGTGAGTTTGAGAAGGCAAAGAATGTTATTGCCATGGCAGCCCAGATAGCACATCCATCTCCTGAAAAGATTGACAGATTTGCCGCAAAGAAACTCGCCAATGAACACTTCAGGCTGGGGAACCTGTATATGGAGTTTGGAATGTATGACGAGGCTATTGAAGAATTCAGAAAGGCTCTGAAGATGGCTCCAGACTTCCCTGATGTACACACAAAGCTCGGCATAGCCTTAAGAAATAAGGGACAGTACGAGGATGCGATTGTACATTTCAACAGGGCAAAAGAGATAAATCCCAACTACGGAGCAGCATGGATACAATTGGGCTTAACCTACTATATGAAAGGCTTAACAGGACTGGCAATAGAGGAATGGGAAAATGCCTTAAAAATGAACCCCGGCCTCAAAGAGGCGGAAAACTATCTCAGATTTATTAGAAAAGAAGAAGAAACCATCTGAAGGTTATGCTTAACCACGCCGGGCTGCTGCAGATAGACTCTTTAAACCTATACTATTATGCTCGCCATAAAAAGGTCCATATTGTCTCTAATATGAGTCTCTCCATCAGACCTTACGAGGTCTTTGGACTGGTAGGAGAAAGCGGCTGTGGTAAGACAATGACAGCACTGTCAATCCTCAGACTTCTACCAAGGGTTATTAAACCTGAAGGAAAAATTCTCTTCTGTCCTCCAGACAGTCCTCCCCTTGATCTCCTGAATGTCCCTCCAAGGACCCTTAACCAGATAAGGGGCAAACATATCGGGATGATCTTCCAAGAGCCTATGACATCACTCAATCCTGTATTCACAATAGGCACCCAGATTGCCGAGCCCCTCATATTCCACGAGGGCATCACCAAAAAGGAGGCCCTCAGAAGGGCTGTCCAGCTTCTTGAGAGAGTAAAAATACCTGAACCAGAGAAGACTATCAAATACTACCCCCATCAACTGTCAGGAGGGATGAGACAGAGGGTGATGATTGCCATTGCTATAAGCTGTACCCCATCGCTACTGATAGCAGATGAACCAACCACTGCACTTGATGTAACCATACAGGCTGAGATACTGGACCTCTTAATGGAGATAAAAGAGGAATCTGGCATGGCTGTGATACTTATAACACATGATCTCTCCATTATTTCTGAGACTGCTGATAGGGTTGCTATTATGTATGCTGGCAGCATTGTTGAGATGGCACCTGTAGAAAGGATCTTCTCAGAACCCTCTCACCCCTATACAATGGGACTTTTGGAATCTTTACCCTTGGAAAGAGGCAGAAAATTGACCCCTATACCAGGAACAGTGCCTTCACCAGAGGAACTTCCCAGAGGATGTAAGTTTTCCAACAGATGTAGATTCCGGGTTGTAGAGTGTGACATAGTTGAACCTCCTCTTAAAGAGGTGGCCCCTGAGCATTTTGTAAGGTGTATAAGAAAGATATGATCTGTATACTGAAGACAGAGGGATTAAAAAAATACTTCTATCCACGAGAAGGGGTCTTCGGCAAAAAAGCTCTTATAAAGGCTGTGGATGGAGTGGATATTTCTGTGTATAAAGATAGCATATTTGCGGTTGTGGGAGAGAGTGGCTCAGGCAAATCCACACTTGCAAAACTGCTCCTCCGATTAATAGAACCAACAGAGGGCAGAGTGATATATAGAGGGAAGAATATATCAGAACTCAAAAAAGAAGAACTTAAAAACTTCAGAAAAAAAGTACAGGTGATCTTTCAAGATCCATTCTCTTCTTTGAACCCGAGAATGACGGTCTTCTCAATACTGTCTGAACCATTAAAGGTCCATAAGGTGCTAACTTCAAAGAGACAACTCCGTGAAAGGGTCATGGAACTGCTGGATACGGTGGGGCTGAAGACTGAACATATGGATAGATATCCCCATGAATTCAGTGGTGGTCAGAGGCAGAGGATATGTATAGCAAGAGCCCTTGCCCTTGAGCCTGAATTGATTATTGCAGATGAACCCCTGAGTGCCCTTGATGTCTCTATCCAGGCACAGATTCTGAATCTCTTGTCAGAATTGAGACAAACAAAAGGACTCTCCTTTGTCTTTATCAGTCATGACCTGAATCTGATTCACTATTTTTCTGATTATGTAACGGTCATGTACAAAGGCAGGATAGTTGAAGAGGGTCCCTCTGAGGTGGTCTTTCAGAGGCCACTGCATCCTTATACAAAGACCCTTCTGGATGCCCTGCCGAAACTCAGAACAAAAGGAAGGACTATAATCAGAAAAAAAAGGACTTTATCCTATGAGAGGGTAGAAGCAGGCACTGGTTGCAGTTTCTATCCAAGATGTCCAGAACCTCTTGAGGCCTGCAAAGAGGAAGAACCTCATCTTAAAGGGGCAGACGACCGCAGGGTCGCATGCCTAAGGGTGTAGTTTCTTATTTATACTTAAGGGAAGGCACTATTTTGTTAAATGCCCAGAATAGCACGAAGGGCATGACCCCCACGACCAAGGCGCCCATCAACCCTTCTTTAAAGGTCTCAATATTATGGGGAATTATTGGGATATGGTAATGCATATAACCTGAGAAAGTGAGAGAGAAGGCCTGTCCTCCTATCACCACATTCCATCTCATCATAAATACACCGAAAAGCACCAAAACCAGAGCAATCACCATTCTCCTGATTGATGCCTTCGGTAACAAAAGAAGTACAAAAGGCAACAGATTACCCAGTCCATACTGGAGTATAAATATATTTACAAAATCCTTCCCATATATCACTGACCGAAGAATATCCCAGGACTTAACTGCAGTATAGCCTCTGAATACCAGGTCCAACAGCTCAAGAGTAATGGCTGCAATCATAAAGCCTACCAAATATTTTGATGTCTTTCTTATAAGCTCCAGTTCAGCACCCTTCACATCTTCTACAGTTAACTCCCATGGTTTCTTAGAGGTCTTGATACGGAATTTCTTCCATTCCATTATCAGAATATATGTGAGCATACAGAGGGCTATACCAGAGACAATTGCAGACATGATAAATATAACAGGCATCAGTGGGGTCATCCATAAAGCATTCGCCTTAACAGAACCGAATATGAACCCTGCATATCCATGGAGAAAACAGGCCACAGGTATCCCCACTCCTGCCAGTATTTTAATAGCCTTCTCATCCTTCTTGAGTGCCTCCTCGCTAATGTCATATGCCCCCAAGGTGAGTATCCGATAAATACACCCCTTAATCTTATTGAGAATGCCTTCTTTGTCTTTCAGCTCCAATGCCTGCTCCACAAAGAACTTCCTGTAAACAAACCATATCTCTGAGGCAACTATCATGGAGTAGGTAAAGAATACTATCCCGAAGGCAGAGATAGCAGAGGTAAAATGGGGTGTAAAGAAGACCTCTGTGCCTCTTAAGGGATGTTGCAGATGCAACAGAAGAGGCATGGGAGCGGCTATCAGCAGGGCAAAGGAGAACACCAGAGAAAACTTTGCCATATCTTTGAGGTCTTTCTGCCCAAAGACATGATACAAGGAGCTCAAAACAAAGGCACCTGCAACAAGTCCTGTCATAAGGGGATACATCACTATCTGGATACTCCAGTAAATAAATTCATTTGGATAAGTAAAAAGCTCCTTTGTAGTCCATTCAAGTCCATGCACATACCCTTCCATAATATCACCTCACATTTTTATCCAAACCCAGGTAATATACCTGAGGTTTTGTTCCATATTCGTCTTTAAGTACCGCCACCCTCTCATTCAGAATCACCTTTGTTATAGGGTCGTTGAGGTCTTTGAGGTTGCCCACCTGTCTTGCTCCAAAGGGGCACGCCTGCACACAGGCCGTCTTCATCCCCTTTACAAGACGATGAATACAAAAGGTACACTTCTCTGCGGTTCTGTATACAGGATGGAAAAATCTTACCCCATATGGACAGGCCATTATACAGTATCCACAGCCTATACACCAAGACCTGTCCACGAGAACAACCCCATCTGCCCTCTGATAGGTAGCCCCTACTGGACAGACCTGTACACATGGAGGTTTCTCACACTGATTGCAGAGTTTCGGGACAAAGAATGCCTTTGCTATATCTGCTGGTTTTATCTCTGTCTCCCGGACCTTGAGGGAGACAAATCCGTCTCTGCCTCCCATCGGTGTATCAGCAAAGACCCTACCATCTTTCAAGATCACATATCTTTCTATCCAAGTTCTTGTTACAGGTGCATCATAGGGCACTTCATTTTCCAGTTTACATGCCTTAACACAGAATCCACATCCCACACACTTATATGTATCCACAAGAAAACCCCATCTTACATTGGTCTTCTCTATCTCAGCCCTGACTTCCCCAGGCTTAAGAATTCTCAAACCTCCCAGAGGAAGCACTGAAGCAATAGTCCCACTTAAAGCGGTCTTCAAGAAGTCTCTCCTCGTAAATTTCATCACCAGCCCTCCATATCTGGTTTATGTGGGTTATGACACATACTGCATTCCATACCAGGATTATGTTGTGCAGGTTCCACACCTTTCAGTTTCCCTCTTAGGCTTGTGGGATAGGGCAGTTTGGCATGACACCTGAGACAGAGCTGTCTGCTTTTGTCTACAGTAAGCTTCGGTGGATCCTGAGGGTGCTCCAATGCGGGACCATGACAGTTCTCACACTGTATCACTTTGTGCTTTGAGGAAACAATAGGTTCATACTTGTCAGAATGGCAATCCTTACAGTACTGCTTTGTCCTGTACTTTACCTTGAACTCTTCCCATTCCTTCTCATTACTCCTTCGATAATAACTGTACATAAATCCCCGCTCATATACTCCAAAATCCGGAGGGACAACAAACTGACGGGCCAGAAGAATGCTACCAACAATAACCAAGACCACAATAAGTGGACGGTATACATGGGTTTTCATTATAAAACGCCTCCTTTATTGCTCTTCCATTTGGAAGAGTGTCTCTTTTACCTCCCCTTAAATTATTATATTTAGAGCTTAACCGCCTATAAATTCCAGCGGTTCTTTGTATTCATGACACTGGGTGCATATCTGTTTTGCCTGTTCTTTTGTAACACGCCATGAATGGGGTTTGTGACAGGTATTGCATTCAAGCCCCATTGTCTGAACATGCATGGTATGTTTACCCACATTCACGATCTGTTTATGACAACTACGGCATGTGCCATAGTCAGGCCTCACTTTCTCATGAGGCTTATGACACTCATAGCAATAAAACTGCATTGGGGCATTCTTAGGAACATTGATCTTTACTGCCTTATTAATTATCTCCTTTGAAGGCTGATAATGAGTTACATCAAGTGTTTCATCTGCCAGTAGTTCCTTCCTAACAGAGGCGTCACCATGACAGAATAGACATTTCTTCCTGCCTGGTTTTAGATCTACTCTCCGATCAGTATGACAGTTCAGACAGGCAAGCCCTTTCATACCCTCACCATGGACCTCTTTGCCCTGATGACACTTTATACAGAATTTCGCATCAGGAGTAAACTCATGAACAACATATCCATGACACTTGGAGCACTCAATCTGTTCCATAAAATAGTGTTTGGCATGTAAGGGTGAATAATTGATCTTCTTAGCATTAGGATATCTTTCATCCGTTTCCCAGTGACATTTTACACAGTATTTCCATGGGACAATCACCTTCCCATGCCTGGGTGGAACCGTCTTTGGTCTGTGAAGGATAAAATTTATAAGAAGTCGATTCTGTTCAGGAATTGATAGATGATGACACTCATGGCAGTTAATACCACTATGTTCACTCTCTTCCCATTTGTCATAGGCAGGTTTCATAAGGTGGCAACTAATACAGAATTTCGGATTGTTTTGGGTAAAATCATAAAATTTAAAGGCAACCACACCACCACCGACCATCAATGCCAGAAACAATACAGCAATTATTATCTTTCCCTTCAGTGGTATACCCTCATGCATCCACCTTAATCCCTTCATTTAACCTCCCCCTTAATTTTATATTTCTTTCATTGCCTCATAGGCAGCTTTCACAGTCTTGTCTATATCTCTGTCAGTATGGGCAAGGGACATAAACCCTGCCTCAAACTGACTTGGAGCTATATAAACACCTCTTTCCAGCATTCCCTTAAAGAATCTGGCAAATTTCTCTGTATCAGCAAGCTTTGCAGTTGTGTAATCATACACCTCACGGTCTGTAAAGTATGTACAGAACATAGTGCCTGCTCTGTAAAATTTCACTTTTACACGGGCCTTTTTGGCTGCATCCCTCAGGCCTTCTTCAAGTGCCTCTGCCTTCTGCAATATCTTCTCAAAAGTCCCCTTTCTTGAAAGAATCCTCAGTGTCTCAATACCTGCAGTCATTGCAAGGGGGTTCCCAGAAAGGGTTCCTGCCTGATAAACAGGCCCCTCAGGGGCAACCATACTCATTATCTCTTTCTTGCCACCATAGGCACCTACTGGAAGACCTCCGCCTATTACCTTACCAAGACAGGTCATATCTGGTATCACTCCAAAATACTCCTGGGCACCTCCATAGGATACCCTGAACCCGGTCATTACTTCATCAAAAATCAGAACAATCCCGTATTTCTCTGTAATCTTTCTCAATCCTTCAAGAAAGCCCTTCCGGGGCAGTACGCATCCTATATTGCCTACTACAGGCTCAAGAATAATACATGCAATATCCTTCCACTCTTTTTTTACAACTGATTTAAGGGTTTTAAGATCATTAAAAGGCAATGTAATGGTGTTTCTTGCATATGCCCTGGGTACTCCTGGACTGTCTGGAACTCCAAAGGTGGTGGCTCCAGAGCCTGCCTTGACAAGCAATCCATCGGCATGCCCATGATAGCATCCTTCAAACTTGATGATCTTATTCCTTCCAGTAAAACCTCTTGCAATTCTTATTGCAGACATGGTAGCCTCTGTACCAGAGTTAACCATCCTTACCTTCTCAATTGATGGATATGCTTTAAGAACCATATCTGCAAGTTTTACCTCAAGCTCTGTAGGCGCTCCATAGCTGGTTCCTCTTTCAACAGCCTCTTTAAGTGCCTTTACCACCTTAGGATGGGCATGCCCAAGAATCAAAGGACCCCAGGAAAGGACATAATCTATGTAAACATTACCATCCACATCATATATCTTGGAACCTCTGGCATGAGATACAAAGAAGGGTTCACCTCCTACTGCCTTGAAGGCCCTGACAGGGCTGTTAACTCCTCCAGGAATCAGTTTTTTCGCCCTTCTGAATAGTCTTTTTGACTCAACTCTCATATCTTTTTTCATCTTTCTACCCCTTCAGAAAAAGACTTGACAACCAATTTAACACAAATCCCTGTTTTTTGTCAAAAAACATAACATTATAACATAAAATTTTAATTAACTTAACAAATGATAATTAGAATTTTAAATTCTTTCATTATTATATTTAATGGATTTTATAGTTGACAAAGGATATGGATATGATGTATAAATAACGCCATGCCGGGCAGTTATCTGCCATCAGGTTATCTTGCTGTATTGATGTTTATATTGGTCTCCTTGGCCTTCGGGCTTGGTACCCTCCTTATCGGTTTCTTTTTCAGACCAAAAAGACCCTATAAAGAAAAGCTCAAACCCTATGAATCAGGAATAGAACCTGTTGGAGAACCGAGAACAAGGTTCGGAATAAGGTTTTATGTGATAGCCATGCTTTTTGTAGTGTTTGATGTGGAGGCAGTATTTCTCTATCCATGGGCTGTGGTGTTTGACAAGATTGGTCTATTTGCATTCATAGAAATGATGATCTTTATCTTCATCCTGCTGGTAGGTTATATCTATGCATGGAGAAAAGAGGCATTTAAGTGGGAATAATTTTATCTGAGGTGATTAAGTAATGATAATAGACACTGTGACAGAGACAATTGAGGTTGAGGAAGGAATAAAGATAATACCAGGGGCCAATACAATTATTACCACCATTGATAAGATCGTCAACTGGGCAAGGGCTTCCTCACTCTGGCCGATGACCTTTGGACTCGCCTGTTGTGCCATAGAAATGATGACCACTGGCTCAAGCCACTATGACCTTGACCGTCTCGGAATCATCTTCAGGGGCTCACCCAGACAGGCAGATTTCATGATAGTCGCAGGCACTGTTACAAAGAAGATGGCCCCTGTAGTAAGAAGGGTCTATGACCAGATGCCCGAACCCAAGTATGTAATCGCAATGGGAAGCTGTGCCTGTACAGGAGGAATCTTCAGAAGTTACAGCACTGTTCAGGGGTGTGATAGTTTTCTGCCTGTTGATGTTTATGTGCCTGGTTGTCCTCCACGGCCAGAAGCACTAATGTATGGAATTGTAAAGCTGCAGGAAAAGATAAGAAAGGAAAGAATCCGTTGGAGTCCCTGGAGATAAAAGAATGGAGCCCTTAGAAATAGCAGAGAAGATAAAGGAAAAGTTTCCTGAAGAGGTAAAGGATATAAGAGAATTCAGGGGACAGGTCTCGGTAACTGTAAAAAAGGAACGTATAGTAGAGATATGTCGCTGGCTCCATGATGACCCTGAACTCAATTTTGACTATCTAAAGGATCTCTGTGGCGTTGATTATCTCGGCAAAAAACCCCTAAGATTTGAAGTTGTTTATACCCTCTATAGCATGAAACACCGCCATATGATCAGGTTGAAGGCAGAGGTGGGTGAAGAGGACCCCACAATAGACAGTGTGGTAGGAGTATGGAGAGGGGCTGAGTGGCATGAAAGGGAGTGTTATGACATGTTTGGTATAATCTTTAAAGGGCATCCTGATCTCCGAAGGGTCCTTCTGCCAGAGGACTGGGAGGGTCATCCTCTAAGGAAAGATTATCCAGAAAAGGGACCTGATAAGGAGTGGAAAGGTTTTCAGGAGCTCTTAGAAAAGGCTAAGGAGTTAAGGGTATACCAATGGGAAGAGTAGAGAAACCATTAGAAACTCGTGAAATAACACTAAATATGGGACCTCAGCATCCCTCAACCCATGGAGTGTTAAGGCTTGTTCTGCAGCTGGATGGTGAGACAGTTGTTAAATGTACACCCTATGTAGGTTATCTCCATAGAGGAATTGAAAAACTTGCTGAAGGCATGACTTATCTTCAAGCACTTCCTCTTACTGACCGTCTTGATTATATCTCATCTATGGCAAACAATGTAGGTTACTGCGTAGCAGTAGAGAAACTGTTCGGCATTGAGGTACCTGAAAGGGCCAAGTTCATCAGGACCATGGTCTGCGAGATGACAAGAATAAGCAGTCATATTATCTGGATCGCCACCCATGCTCTTGACTTGGGAGCAATGACAGTATTTCTCTACTCATTCAGGGAAAGGGAATGGATCCTTGATCTATTTGAGATGCTCTGTGGTGCAAGGCTTACAGTGAGTTATCCAAGGATTGGGGGAGTAAGAAACGATGTTTCACAGGAGTTTCTTGATAGTCTGTATAAGTTCACTGAAGAATTTCCGAAAAGGATAGAAGAGTATGAGACACTCATTGATAAGAACCGGATCTGGCTTAAGAGAACAAAGGGAATAGGTGTTATATCTGCTGAAGAAGCTATAAACTGGGGTCTCAGTGGTCCAATGCTTAGGGGCTCTGGTGTCAAATATGATGTGAGGAAGGCATTCCCATATGATGCCTATGACAAGGTGGACTTTGAAGTTCCTATTGGCAAGAATGGAGATGTTTACGATAGGTACCGTTGTAGGATGGAGGAACTGAGACAGTCAAACAGGATAATACGCCAGTGCATTGAAAAACTCCCACCAGGTCCAATAATGGCTCCAGATGCTCCCAAGTTTACTCTTCCGCCAAAGGACAGAGTGCTTGCTGATATGGAATCCCTGATCCATCACTTTGTGCTAATAACAAAGGGACCCATGGCTGCTCCAGAAGGTGAGATATATGTAGCCACTGAGGTACCCAAAGGAGAGCTGGGTTTTTATATAGTAAGTGACGGTACTGGAAGGCCCTATAGAATGCGTATAAGGGCACCATCCTTTGTACATACATCGGTACTGCCGAGGCTATCAGAGGGGCATCTGGTAGCAGATGTAATAGCAAACATAGGCACAATTGATATAGTGCTTGGAGAGTGTGACAGATAATGGTGGAATTAGAGAAAGAGATAAAGGAGATAGTGGAGAGGTATCCTGACAGGAGGGCAGCCCTTCTTCCAAGTCTGTATGTGGCTCAGAAGCACTATGGCTGGTTGAGTCAGGATGCCTATGAGGCGGTGGCAGAGACACTGAATCTTCCAAAGGCGACTGTTAAAGGAGTAGCAACCTTTTATGCAATGTACAAACACAAACCCATGGGCAGACACCTGATACAGTTATGTACAAATGTAGCATGTATGGTAATGGGAGCAGAAAGGCTTATTGACTTGTTAAAAGACAGGTATGGAATTGAACCTGGGGGCACTACAGAGGATGGAAGGTTTTCTCTTGTTATCATGGAATGCATAGGTGCCTGTGACAGGGCACCAGCAATGCTCGTTAATACAGATTTTCATCATAGCCTTAATGAGAATAACATCTTTGAAATACTGGAGAACTATAAATAGGCTATGGAAAAGGTATTATTAAAAAATATTGAAAATCCAAACTCACACAGGATTGATGAGTATATAAATACAGGTGGCTACAGGTCTCTACAGAAAGCCCTGAAGGAGATGAAGCCTGAGGAGATACTGGAAGAGGTAAAGAAGTCAGGTTTAAGAGGCCGTGGTGGAGCAGGTTTTCCCACAGGGATGAAATGGGACTTTGCATCAAGAGACCCTAAATTCCCCAAATATCTCCTCTGTAATGCAGATGAAGGAGAACCCGGAACCTTCAAGGACAGACCCATTCTCGAGAGGAATCCCCATCTCCTTATAGAGGGAATGGTTATATCTGCATATACTTTAAAGACAGAGAGAGGTTATATCTACCTAAGGGGTGAGTATCCCTATGCAAAGGTAGTTCTTGAAGAGGCGATAAAAGAGGCATATGAGAAGGGATATCTTGGAGACAATATCTTGGGCACCGGTTTCAGTTTTCATCTGAGCGTGCATCAGGGAGCAGGGGCATACATCTGTGGAGAGGAGACGGCACTCATTGAGTCCATAGAGGGCAAGAGGGGACAGCCGAGAATAAAGCCCCCGTTTCCTGTAAATGTTGGTGCCTGGGGTATGCCCACAGTAGTGAACAATGTAGAGACACTGGCAAATATTCCTTATATTGTAGAGATAAGTGGTGAGGAGTACTCAAAAATAGGCAGTCCAGACTGTCCTGGACCAAAGCTCTACTCTGTCAGTTGTTGTGTAAAACAGCCAGGTGTGTATGAGTTGCCAATGGGAACCAGCCTGAAAGAGATAATTTATACCCATGCAGGTGGAATCCGTGATGACAGACCTCTTAAGGCAGTGATACCCGGTGGTATATCCACTCCAGTGCTTACTCCAGATAAGATTGAATGTCCCATGGATTTTATAAATCTACCCAAATATGGGAGCATGCTCGGCTCTGGAGCAGTAATGGTTTTTGATGACAGAGTCTGTATGGTAAAGGTATGCTGGAGAGCAGTAAAATTCTTCGAACACGAATCCTGTGGTAAGTGCACACCCTGTAGAGAGGGCACAGGCTGGATGAAGAATATTCTCGAAAGGATCGAATCAGGAAGGGGAAGAAAAGGGGATATAGAGCTGCTGCAGGATGTTTCAAAAAGCATACAGGGCAAGACATTCTGTCCCTTGGGAGATGGAGCAGCCGGAGTGGTACTAAGTTTTGTTAGAAACTTTACTGAGGAGTTCGAGTATCACATAGAAAATCACAAATGCATGGTGGCTGAGTCATGATAAAACTCACAATAGATGGAATAGAAGTAGAACTGGAAAAGCCTGTCACAGTGCTTGAGGCAGCCAAAAAGGCTGGCATAAAGATACCTACACTCTGTTATTTTGAAGGACTGCCACCTTTTGGTGGATGTAGACTCTGTCTCGTAGAGGTGGAGAAGCTACCAAAGCTCCAGACAGCCTGTACCATAATGGCTGCCGATGGGATGGTTGTAAGGACAGAAACACAGGAGATAAAGGCAGCAAGAAGGGCAATGCTTGAATTCCTCCTTATAAATCATCCCCTTGACTGTCCCTACTGTGATAAGGCAGGCGAGTGTGAACTCCAAGACCTCGTAGCAAAATACGGGCCTGAAGCAGGCAGATTTGCAGAAGGCAAAAGAAGACACCCTGAGAGCTTTGATGACCCCATTATAGTGAGGAATATGGAGCGGTGTGTCCTCTGCACCAGGTGTATAAGGATGTGTGAAGACCTACAGGGAGCTTATGCCATCTCGGTCACAGGCAGAGGAGCCCATTCCTTTGTGGAACCCTTCTCAGGTGGAAGATATGACTGCGAGTACTGTGGTAACTGTCTCACAGTATGCCCTGTGGGTGCAATCATGTCACGTCTTCACAGACATAGTTACCGCCCCTGGTTTGTGCAGAAGGAATCAGAGAGCATATGTGGTTACTGTGGTGTGGGATGTAGAATGGTTATCCAGACAAGGGAGAACTCCATTATCAGAACCATCCCCAGACTCGGATTGGGTCTGAACAAGGGACTGCTGTGTGTTAGAGGAAGATTCGGATATGACTATATTGAGAGTCCTGAGAGATTAACCACTGCATACATAAGAAAAGATGGAGAGCTCAAACCTGCAAGCATTGAAGAGGCCTTGGAGTTTGTGGCCAGGAGGCTCAAAGAGATAAAGGACTCCCATGGAGCAGACTCCATAGGTGCTGTCGCCTCTGGAAGGTGTACAAATGAGGATAACTATATGCTCCAGAGACTATTCAGGTTTGTGATCGGTACTAATAATATAGATTCCTTAGCAAGACTCTATTATGTTCCCACCATACAGTACCTTGAAAGGATATTTGGCCAGGGTATAACAGCCAATCTCATCCCTGGAATAGCCAACTCTGATGGTGTCTTTGTGGCTGGTGGAGACCCCACAAAGATAAACCCTATACTGGGCCTTCAGATACGCACCTGCCACAGAAATGGTGGAAAGATAATAGTCCTTGGCCCAGCAGGGGGTCTGAAGAGGTTTGTATCCTATGAGACAATACCTTCTCCACTGAGCGAAGAAACTATACTCAGTGCCATAGTTGTAGGCCTAAGCAGAAGCAAAGAACTGAGTGGAGAGAACAAATATATCGAGGAAAAGATAAAGGCTACCAAGGAGCCCTCTGATGAAGAACTGGCTGCTGCTGGCTCTGAAAAAAGCAGGATCAACAGATTGGTTGAAGACCTTTCCACTCTTAGCAATCCCGTGGTTGTGATAGGTCCAGAACTGCTTCAGTCTCCAAGACCATCAAAGGTCCTCTTCCTCATGGGTGCGATAGCCTATATGATCGGGGCAAGGATATTCGTTCTCTCTGACAGACCAAACTATCAGGGGCTTATGGATATGGGCTGTCTTCCTGACACACTGCCTGGTGCACGGCCTCTGGAGTTTGAGACATTCAGGCACAAGGTTGAGAATGCTATGGGCAGAAAGGTTCCTGAACAGAAAGGAATGAACCTTCTGGAAATGCTACAGGCTGCTAAGGAAGGACGTATTAAGGCACTTTATGTAATGGGCGAAAACCTCGCCTATCATCTGCCAGAGTCAGAAGACTCCCTGAAAGCCCTTGATCTACTCGTGGTCCAGGAACTCTATATGACAGAAACTGCCCGATTGGCAGATGTAGTCCTTCCTGCTGCAGGATGGTCAGAGAAGGAAGGGACCTTTACAAATCTTGAACGGAGGCTACAGAGGCTGGAAGGAGCCAAAGTCTCTCTCGCTGGATTGGAAGACTGGCGAATTCTCTCAAAGCTGATGGCAAGAATGGGTGAGGAAAAGATTTTTGACGACATTAGACATATCTGGGAAGAGATAGTAAATGTCTCTCCACTGCATGGAGGAATCAATATTGATGAAATAGGACCTGATGGATTCATGTATCCATACCATGGTGAACCTTTAAGGGGGGTTGAGGGAGAGTTTGATGTAGAGGCACTGGATGAGGTGGCAAGACCTTCAGAGACAGAGAAATTTATACTTCTAATGGACAGACCTCTGTACCACTCTGGCACCCAAAGCAGAAGATCAAAAGCACTTAGGAGTATTAAAGAGGAACCTGTAGTGCTTATAAATCCAGAGGACTCCCAGCAGAAAGGCCTGAAGGATTCAGATATGGTAAAACTTGTTTCTGAAAAAGACTCCCTTACTGTAAGACTCCATGTCTCAGAGGATGTGATTTCTGGCACCCTTAGACTCTGTAATACCTTCTCTGAAGTCTCCTTTAGTAGACTTGTAAACTACAGGGTAGATCCTGTTACCACTGCTGTGGTATTTACAGAAAACAGAGTGAGGTTGGAGAAGGCATGAATATCTTTGAGTATAGTATTTTTGAGTATTTTTTAAAACCAGGCAGTTTTGATGTATTAGTTAACATAATAATCATTCTGGTAAAAATAGCAATCGTACTTGGTGTGGTGATGTTTCATGTAGCCTATGCCACCTATTTTGAAAGAAAAACCATTGGAAGGATGCAGGTAAGGATGGGACCCATGGAGGTAGGTCCCCATGGACTGCTTCAGCCTATTGCTGATATGCTAAAACTCTTCTTTAAGGAAGACATCATACCAGAGAAGGCAGATAAAACCATCTTTTATATTGCTCCTATTGTCTCACTAATGGCAGCAATGAGCTCACTTGCTGTAATACCCTTTTATAAAGACTTTGCTGTAGCAAATATAAATATAGGGTTGCTTTTTATTCTTGCCATGTCCTCTCTCGGTTCTTATGGTATTATTCTGTCTGGATGGTCCTCAGACTCTAAGTATGCCTTTCTTGGAGGTCTGAGGTCCTCAGCCCAGGTGTTAAGTTATGAGATCGCTATGGCCCTTAGTCTCGTGGGAGTTATGATGATGGCAGGTTCTCTGAATATGAATGAGATAGTAAAGGCACAGGCAGAGTATCCCACAGGACTGTATCTTATACCACAGATAATAGGTTTCTTTGTCTTTGTTGTGGCTGCCCTTGCTGAAACAAACAGAACACCCTTTGATCTGCCTGAAGCAGAGAGTGAGCTTGTGGCAGGATACTTTGTTGAATACAGTGGTATGAGGTTCGCCCTCTTTTATGTGGCAGAGTATGTGGGAATGATAATAATGGGCTGCTTGGCTGCAACATGTTATTTCGGTGGCTGGACAATACCATGGTATATAATAAAGATACTCCCCTTCTTGAAATATGTGCCCGGAGTTGTCTGGTTCACACTGAAGGTCTACTTTGTTGTCTTCTGCTATTACTGGATCAGGGCAACTGTACCAAGGTACAGATATGACCAGTTAATGTCCATTGGTTGGAAACTCCTTATACCCCTTGCCCTGGCCAATATAGCAATAACAGGAATCATAAAAGTGATGGTAAAGTAGAGGTGAGTATGACTGTACAGGAGTTTTTCAGAAAGATATTCTTTATAGAAATTCTGAAGGGTCTGTCTCTGACCCTGAGTAGACTCTTCACAAAACCTGTTACAAGAAGGTATCCGAAGCAGAAAAGGCCTGCTGCCCTTGGATTCAGAGGGCTTCATGCCCTTGTTAGGAATCCTGCCACGGGCGATGTCAAATGTGTTGGTTGTGGGCTCTGTGCAGCAATATGCCCTTCGAGATGCATATATATCTATACCTCAGAAGGCCCTGAACATCAGAAGATCGTAGATAGATATGAGATAGAGGTCTTAAGATGTGTTTACTGTGCCTTCTGTGTTGAAGCCTGCCCCTTTGGAGCTATTGTGCTTACTCCTCATTATGAATATGCAAACTATAGAAGGGAAGACTTCTACATGACCAAAGAAAAACTACTGGAGAACTGGGATAAATATATGGGAGATAAGGGGCTTGATTACTTTGATAAGTTCTGGAATCCCAAGTCTTCGCATTTCACAACCCCAGAAGGCCAGGCAGTATGGAGGCATAAGGATGGTTGAGATTATATTCGGATATTTTGCCATAACCATATTGATAATAAGTCTACTTGTAGTAACAAGTAGAAATCCTGTGCATAGTGTGCTCTGGATGTTACTCCTGTTCTTTCATGTTGCTGGAATCTATCTCCTGCTTAATGCAGAGTTTCTCGCTGCAACACAGATTATTGTATATGCAGGCGCCATACTGGTACTGTTTCTCTTCACCATCATGCTACTTGACCTTAGAGAAGAGATGCAGATACAGCGGTTCACAAGAGGCTGGCCAGCAGGACTGTTGATCTCAACAGGTGTGCTGATTGTTCTTATCACAGGGTTAAAGGGATTTAAGACCACCTTCGTCGGACAATGGGATATAAAAGAGATTGAAGAGGCAACCCATACTAAAGCACTTGGAAAGGTGCTCTTTACTGAGTATCTATTACCCTTTGAGATAGCATCTCTGGTACTTCTTATAGCAATCTTGGGAGCTGTGGTGCTGGCAAAGAAGAAACTGAAGACATAATTAAGGAGGTACTGGTTTTATGGTACCACTACATTGGTATCTATGGCTTGGAAGTCTGATGTTTTGTATTGGAATGGCTGGTTTTCTTATAAGAAGGAATATAATTATCATGTTTCTCTGCATAGAACTTATGCTCAATGGGGTGAATGTAAATCTGGTGGCATTGAGCCACTATATGCAGGACCTGAGAGGTCAGGTGTTAACCTTGATGGTAATAGCCGTAGCTGCAGCAGAGGCAGCAGTGGGACTTGCCATTGTAATTGCACTGTTCAGAAATCGTCCCACAGTACATGTAGATGAGATTACGGAGATGAAGGGGTAGGGAGATGGAATATACAGTATGGATACCTTTTTTACCTTTAATAGGCTTTATAATTAATATAATTTTTGGAAAAAAGATCCTCAGAACCCAGGCCCACTGGCCTTCTACACTGGCGGTCTTCGGCTCTCTGGTGCTTTCTATAATGGCTCTCTGGGATGTAATTAATGGTAAGACTCTAAACTATGACCTTTATAATTGGATAATCTCAGACAATTTCAGGGTTTCTGTTGGTTTCCTTGTTGACCAATTAACAGCTGTCATGCTTATAGTGGTCACCTCTGTGAGCTTTCTTGTACATGTATACTCCATTGGTTACATGCATGGTGACAGTGGGTACCCCAGATTCTTTGCCTATCTCAGTCTCTTCACCTTTTCCATGCTGATGCTGGTCATGGCCAACAACTTTCTGCAGCTGTACTTTGGCTGGGAAGCAGTTGGTCTATGTTCATATCTGCTGATAGGATTTTGGTACGAGAAGAGATCAGCTTCAGATGCAGGCAAAAAGGCATTTATAGTAAACAGATTTGGAGACTTTGGTTTTGGCCTGGGTGTAATTATCATCTTTCTCACCTTTGGCACCCTCCATTATGTGCCTGTATTCGGAAGGGTTGAGGAGATTGTAACCCAGAGTGTCAATATCTATGGTCTTGAGATAAACCTTGTTACCTTGATAGCGCTTCTTCTGTTCTGTGGTGCAGTGGGTAAATCTGCACAACTGCCACTGCATGTATGGCTCCCTGATGCAATGGAAGGCCCTACTCCAGTAAGTGCATTGATCCATGCTGCCACAATGGTAACAGCAGGTGTATTTATGGTTGCCCGTTGTAGCCCCATATTTGACCTCTCCCATACAGCCATGAATGTGGTAGCAGTAGTAGGAGGCCTTACTGCATTATTTGCAGCCACAATAGCCCTTGTACAGAATGACATCAAGAGGGTGATAGCCTACTCTACAATCAGTCAGCTTGGATATATGTTTCTTGCCTGTGGTGTGGGAGCCTACGGAGCTGGAATCTTCCATCTTTACACACATGCGTACTTCAAGGCATTGTTGTTCCTGTGTGCAGGCTCTGTTATGCATGCAATGGCTGGAGAGCTGGATATGCAGAAGATGGGAGGACTTAAGAAATACATGCCTATTACATACTGGACAATGCTGATAGCATCTCTCAGCATATCAGGAATACCTGGACTGGCAGGATTCTTTAGTAAGGATGAAATTCTTTTCAGTGCCTACGCTGCTGGTGGAGTAGGAAGGTTTGTATGGATGTTGGGAACCTTAGCAGCCCTTCTTACAGCCTTCTACTCCTTCAGGCTGATATTCCTCACCTTCCATGGAGATTTCAGAGGCACAGAAGAACAGAAGCATCATCTCCATGAGTCACCACCTGTGATGACAGTGCCTCTTCTGTTACTCTGCATAGGCGCAGTTGCCTCTGGATGGGTTGGTATACCTAAGATACTCGGTGGAAGCAACCATTTCGGAGAGTTTCTCTCACCAGTACTCCATCATCCCCATTATGAAGGTGTCACCCATTCTGAAGAGTGGATGACCATGGGGTTGAGTGTATTTGTAGGTGTGACAGGAATCTTGGTTGCAATACTCTTTTACATAAAGAATCCTTCAATACCTGTCCGCCTTGCACAGAGTTTCTCTTTTATATACAGAGTGCTATGGAACAAATACTATGTAGATGAATTTTATAATCTAATTGTGGTTAGACCTGTTCTGTTTATAGCAAAAAGCATTATAGACGCCTTCACAGACAGAAAGATTATAGAAGGTATAGTGAATGGGCTGCCGGCGCTTGTGGGATGGACAGGGGCTCAGCTGAGAAAGACACAGAATGGTATCCTCCAGCATTACGGAATAATAATGGCAACAGGACTGCTTTTTATTCTTGTATTTGTTCTTATTAGGGCAATAACCTGAATAACTGATAAGGAGTGTCTTTATGGATGTAGGTTATCCAGTACTGTCAGTAGTTATATTTCTACCAATCATTGGTGGTATCTTACTTGCGTTTATCGGCAGACATCTTGAGAGTTTTATAAAATGGGGTGCTCTTCTGGTGAGCATCCTCACATTTATACTCTCTCTCCCGTTGTTTACAAATTTTGACAAAACTACCCATCTTATGCAGTTTGTAGAAAGAAAGGACTGGATTCCACAGTTTGGTATCCAGTACTATGTGGGTGTTGATGGTATAAGTGTCCTATTCATTCTACTGAGTGCTCTAATAACAATTCTCTGTGTCCTTATATCCTGGAACTCAATAAAAGAAAAGGTAAAAGAATTCTATATCTCTCTGCTTCTTATTGAAGGCGCAATGATAGGCGTCTTTGCCTCCCTTGATTTCTTTCTCTTTTATATCTTTTGGGAGGCGATGCTGATACCCATGTATCTAATCATTGGTGTATGGGGAGGCCCCAGAAGGGTATATGCAGCAATAAAGTTCTTCCTCTATACACTTATAGGTAGTGTATTGATGCTGGTAGCCATAGTATATCTGTATCTAAAGGCAGATACATTCAATATTCTGGAGCTACACACTCTTGCCCTTCCCTATAAGACACAAATATGGCTGTTCTGGGCACTGCTGGCAGCATTTGCAGTAAAGGTGCCCATGTGGCCGGTACATACATGGCTACCTGATGCCCATACTGAGGCACCAACAGCAGGAAGTGTGATTCTTGCTGCTATATTGATCAAAATGGGAGCTTATGGCTTCCTGAGGTTTATGCTCCCTATGTTGCCAGAGGCCACAAAGTCTATGGCTCCTTTTCTTATAGGACTCTCAGTAATAGCAATAATCTATGGAGGAATAGTCTGCCTTGCCCAGAATGACTTGAAGAGACTAATAGCATACAGTTCTGTCAGCCATATGGGATTTGTTACTCTGGGCATATTTGCACTGAATCCACAGGGTATAGAGGGTGGAATTCTCCAGATGATAAACCATGGTATAGTAACTGGTGCCTTGTTCCTCTGTGTGGGAATAATTTATGATAGAACCCATTCACGTCAGATTTCAGACTATGGCGGTCTTGCCAGTATAATGCCGGTGTATGCCGGTTTCTTTATGCTCTTTACCCTTGCATCCATAGGTCTTCCAGGGTTAAATGGTTTTATTGGTGAGTTTCTGATTATCCTCGGGGCCTTCAAGGCGAAGAAACTGACTGCTGTACTTGCTGCTACAGGAATAATAATCGGTGCAGGTTATATGCTATGGCTGTATCAGAGGATCTTTTTTAACGAAGTCAATGAAAAGATCAGAGGATTAGAGCCTATGCAATTCAAGGAGGCATTAACATTAATTCTACTCGCTATATTTGTCATCTGGATAGGAATCTATCCTAATACATTTCTCAGTTTCATGCACGTGAGTGTTGCCCATCTGCTTGACAAAGTACATCAAGCTACACCAGAAACAATGGTCACAATAAACAGTATCAGAGGAGGATTCTGATGGACTGGGCATCGCTAATAAGACCCCTTTTACCGGAAATTATCATGATAACTCTTGCTCTACTGATAATAATCCTTGAATTGTTTATACATAGGAAAGAGACTATAGCAATGTTCAGTATAGCCACAATAGCAATTACAGCATACTTTATACCTGATTCTATGGGCGAAACCTTTGGAGGAATGTTCATATCTGACGGTTACAGTATCTTCTTTAAATATATCTTCTTTATTAATCTTATCCTGACAGTACTTGTTTCAATTAAATATCTCAAAATAGAACGGTCAGAATTTGGAGAATACTATGTACTCATACTCTTCTCTACGGTAGGAATGATGATAATGGCATCTGCAGGAGATCTTATTGTACTGTATCTGGGTCTCGAACTCATGGCTCTTAGCACATATGTGCTTGCTGGCTTTATCAGACATAGTACCAGAAGCAATGAGGCTGCATTAAAATATTTCCTTTTAGGAGCATTCTCTTCTGCGATTATTCTTTTCGGTATCTCTCTCATATATGCACTTTCAGGTACCACACTGATATATGAACTGCCAGAAAAGATAGAGGCATCTGCGAACGCTACTCCTCTGCTGATCGCCCTTATATTCCTAATAGCTGCATTCGGATTCAAGGTAGCCCTTGTTCCGTTTCATGTATGGACACCTGATGTATATGAAGGCGCTCCCACATCTGTAACAGCCTTTATGTCAGTAGGGCCAAAAGCAGCAGGATTTGCAGCCCTGGGAAGGGTGTTTATTGTAGGTCTTACACCAACAGTGATTCAATGGCAGTGGATTTTTATTGTTCTGTCAATTGCCACAATGGCAGTTGGAAATATTGTAGCAATACAACAGAGAAATATTAAAAGAATGCTCGCCTATTCTTCAATCGCCCATGCAGGCTATGCCATGCTCGGAATAGTAGCTTACTCCCCAGAGGGAGTATCTGCAATGATGAACTATCTCCTTATCTATACCTTTATGAATATAGGGGCCTTTGCAGTGGTTATAATGCTGAGAAGCGAGGAGTTTGCTGGAGAGGATCTTGATGAATACAAGGGATTCGCAAAGAAACACCCCTTTGTAGCTGCTGTAATGCTTCTGTTTATGTTCTCGCTTACTGGTATTCCACCCACAGCAGGATTTATAGGAAAGTTTTATCTTTTCAAAGCACTGGTAGAAAACAATCTCACTTGGCTTGCTGTGGTTGCTGTGATATTCAGTGTTATTTCTGCCTATTTCTATCTCAGGGTTGTAATGTATATGTATATGTATGAATCTGAAAAGGAAGTGCCAAGTTTGAGTCTCTCTCCCGCACTTGGGCTTGCACTGTTTATTACTGTTGTGTATGTGATTGTTATAGGTGTCTACCCTTCTCCACTGCTTAATTTTGTGAGAGTAGTTTCATTATAATCTCTTTTTACTTGAAACAGTAATTATTGTCTTTACATTGCCTCGGGGATTGAAATCACCTATCACCTCAAGAAATCTTGGTTTTAAGAGTTCATATAATTTATTGTATATCTCATTTGTAGCTGCCTCATGTGAGATATACCTGCTTCTGTAGGAGTTGAGGTAAAGCTTAAGAGATTTTAATTCTACAATCTTTTCATCAGGTATGTATCTGATTTTTATGGTAGCAAAATCAGGATATCCTGATCTTGGACAGAGGCAGGTAAACTCTGGGAAAGTAATCTCAATCTCATAGTCTCTGTCTGGATAGGGATTGTCCCATGCCTCAAGTTCCGCTTCATTTATGGCCTTTTCTCCATATTTCACCTTTTTAATCTACAATTTGGACTTGAAATATTTCAAGTTATATGGTATAAATAATTATAGATTGACAAAACAATATAAAATCTACTATTATTTTATTTGCTCTGTTCTTTGACAACCGAGGTATGTGGCAGCCCTTAAGAGTTTCAGCTTTAGGATGAGAGTTTGATCCTGGCTCAGAGCGAACGCTGGCGGCGTGCCTAACACATGCAAGTCGAGCGGGGTAACATAGGAGCGATTCCTTCGGGGGTCAATCCTGTGTTACTTAGCGGCGGACGGGTGAGTAACACGTAGGTAACCTACCCCTGGGACTGGGACAACCCGGGGAAACCCGGGCTAA
>MTOU01000006.1 GCA_002011745.1 Nitrospirae bacterium JdFR-85 | reverse complement strand
AGATCAGCATTGGTATAACCCTTGGTTCCACTCACCACATCACCAAATATTGGCTGACCTCCATTGATGTTTCCTGATGCATCAAAGGTGAGAATGTCATTCTCAGAAGTGTCAGTACTAATGTCATAGTGTTCACAGGTGGCAGTCTGGTTGTCGTAGTTGTCTCCTGCCTTGTAACGGTAAACCAGATTAAGTGTGTCTGAGGTAGAACTATTTGTAATAGAGACCACTGTGGAGACACTGTCAAATATGGGTACCCATGGGAATAGGATATCATCTGCCACTGCAAACACAGGAAGCATCAGTACACACACCACCACTAACAACCATTTAAAATACCTCTTCATTACCTATCCTCCTTCCAAAAATAATCTTTGGCTTCCAACGGAAGCCAATTAAATTCTAAAAAATAATTATTTCTCCTTTTATACTTACTTTGTAGAAGTTTATCCGCGGCTTTTACTATCACCCCCCTTTCTAAAAAGTTGCTCTCTAAATCTGCTCGTAAGGTTACCACATTTCTTAATTCTTTGTCAACCAAATTTAGGTAACAAGATTAACACTATTATTCTTAAATTTAGTTGAAGTAGCACTTTTATTTTCTTAGCAAGAATCGTTCCTGAAAAACTTCTTTGTATTTTCAAAAATATTGATTAATCAGGTGTATTAAAAGAAAGACACCTGTGTGAATTTTTTACAACAATCCTTAATTATAAGGTGGCAAGGATCAATGTTCTTGTAGGGCCCAGTTCCTTCAGTATCTTTACTTCACTAAAATGAGTTTGCATAGTATTAAGTAAATGGTCGAGTCTGTACCATGAGTAATCCAGTCCTACTCTTCTGCAGATAACCTTAGCCATAGGATCATCCTTATTCACAAACTCCAGGAGTAGCCATCTCCTTGTGAAGTCCTTTAGAATCATAATAACTCTCTCAAAGTCCTGACCTCCTGTAAACACAAGGTGATGTATCAGAGCAAGAGCGAGTGCCATGTCTGCTTTTATTCTCTCTGTTATACCTGGATACTGCATAGCCCTCCATCCAAAAGATGGGGTGGGTTCAAGTAGATTTATCTGAAGTGGAAGTATCCTTAGTCTCTTCTCTTTCGCCTCTCTATAAAGTTTGTCAACACAAATATGATCAGAATCAAGAGCAACAACCTTTGATCCCTTTTCTGCAGCCAGTATAGAAAACTCACCAGTGTTACATCCAAGATCAATCACTGAGGCAGGCTTAAAAGTGTCAAGAATATTTGAAACCTCGGCCTTTTTTGCCTGCAGTGACCTCTGAGATGTGGAGAGATAGTATTCAGACCAGTGGCTCTTTTTATATGGTAGTTTCAGCGAGGTTACTTCTCTATAAAGTTTTTTTATAAATCTATATCTCATCTTCTGAATATCTACTCTCTCTATTAGACTTGATGAGAGGTTATAGATAGACTCTCTACCCTTTGTCTTAAATCTTACACTTGCCTTCTCAGGAAACCAGACCCTTTTCCAGTATCCAAAAGTGGTAAGCTTTCTGCGTAGACTCATAAGATTGATTACATCTGAGGCAGTAAGCCCTTCAAGGTTTCCTCTGAGCAGTCTCGGCACCACATCTGTATATCCACATGAGTAGAGATAAAGGGGATGAAGAAAGAAACGGCAGAACTGCTCATAAGCTACCCAGAGGAGTCTTTTATTATCCTTCACAAAGGAACCTATGTCAACGAATACAGGGGAGGTGTCTCTAAAGAGAATATTGAAAGCAGTAGCATCCTGAAGTACTATTCCATGGTTGTTTAACTCTAAGGCAAGTTCCAGGGTTAGCAGTGCAGCATCTTTCAGCATATGCATAGACCATTCAAAATAGTAAGTAGGAAAGGCTATGCGTTCTACTTTGATTATAAGTCCGAAGCCATCCACAGACAGAGATCCAGGCTCCACAGGCTCTACCTGGACCACCCTGCCCTGATACATCAGTTTCCTGAAGGGCTCTGATCCGAGAAGCTCTGAATAAAACTCACTGTATTCAGGATAAATTCCTCTATAGAGTGCACCATTGTAATGGAAGACTCTTCCAGTGGGGTCTAAAAATGATGAAGGTTCATACTGGATTTTATTCATCCCTTCTTTTTTTAAACAATCTCTTTATAATTCCCTTTACTGAAAGCCATATCCCAGCAACAGCCCCTATTGCTAATACTACAATCTGATAAAGTATCCCTCCTGTGCCAGGGTCAATATAGGCATAGACTTTGCTGGGCATTAAAAGAATCTGGAGAAATAAGAAAACAATAGCAAGTTTCATCTTCCCACCTCTTTTTCAATCGTTTGTGTTCAATTCTAATTTATAATTATTATCTAAAAGGCTCTCCAATGCTTTTTTGTACTCAGCTACTGTCTTCTTGTCCATTTCTACTTCTAAGGGTCTCAGAGGATTTTCTATATTATAAAGTACAGTTTCTGAAGTTTCAAGATAAACTTTATAAATATAAGTGTCCTTCAACAGCGCAATGGTTGTCAGCCCGTAATAAGGGGGACCAATATATGGTTTAACCCATGCCTTTGCTTTGCGGTCATAAATACCTCTTGTCTCAACAATAATAAAGGCCCTTTCTTTTTTTATCTCTTTAAGATTTTTTATTGGGAAAATAGGCTCTCCTTCCATCCACTCTGGGATATTTACTCCTATGTAACTTAGGATAGAAGGTGTGATGTCAAGATACTGTACAGGCTGGTCAATTATTACCTGCTCTTTCTGGCCGGGTAGGTGAACAATCAGAGGAAGAGCACTAAGGGTATCCCATTTGAATCCATGATCAGTATGAAATATGATCAAAGTGTTTTCGTACAGTCCTTCTCTTTTAAGAGTGGTTAGGATCTCACCAAAATAGCTATCCATGGTATATATAGCATCGTCATAGACATCAATGTCCCAATCTTCAATTATCTTTTTATCCTTAGCGTATCTCTTCTTCGGATTGCGAAACTTTGGACCATGGGTCTTCATCATGTGAATATGTAGAAAGAAGGGCTCTCTCTTTTCTCTTATTTTATCCAGTGCTATCTTAAGCCGTTTTTCATCAGTAAGATACTCTGTTTCAATGCCATGGATCATCTGTTTAAAATACAATAGCCTCTGGGATCTGCCCAACAAGAAAGAGATTTTATCCAGATATCTGCTCAGCATATCAGAAATAAAATACACTTCCAGATTAAAAAGTTTTTTAAATGTTATAAACCATACTCCAGTTTCCCTTTCATATCCATTTTCATTATTTATACCTCCTACAAGGTTACATTGTCTGGGTGAGGTGTATATTCCATCTCCAATATCTATCCAATAATATCCAATACTGCTCAATATAGCAGGAAGATGCTCAAAGGAGTCTCTGCCCATGAGTATGTCAGGAGGATAAAGTAACATAGTGGTAAGAGGATGTTTTCCTGTAAGTATAGATATGACAGTGCCTCTGGTGTTTCCTGCATTTGAATATGCACGGGTATAAACGATACTTTCACTTGCGAATCTGTCTATAGTAGGGGTGGTCTTTCTGTGGTATCCGTAGAGACTCATGTGAGAGGCATTGAGACCGTCTGTTGAGAATAAGACAATGTTTGGATATTTCTTTGCTTTTGTTTCTGATATATTTACAGACCAGGATGAGGTGATATATCCCCTATACAGTAAAGAAGTAACAAAGACGGAGAGTATTATTAAAACTACTACTGAGGTAGTTCTTTTAAATCGTAAGAGACCTTTGTGCCAGTTTTTCAAGAGAAGAAAGGAGATAAAAAAGCTTGAGGTGAGCATTAAAAATAGGATTATTTTATGAAACAAAGGAGAAAAATCAGTTATATCTATCTGAAAAGAACTGTAGAGAAATGTATCTATATGAACAAATGAGATTATTACCAAAACAAGGGTCAAAAAGAGATATATTAAATACAGAAAGAAATTTTTAAAGGCGAACATAGAGGTTAGTCTTTGTATAAGAATTAATACTGGCAGAAGAAGAATAACAGCCAGGGCTATAGAGTTAACCATTATAAGAAACACTTCCTTTATAGATAATCTTGAAAGGAATGAGACTTTTGATATCTCAAATGTGGTTTCAAGTAAAAAGGCAGAAAATAATAATAGGACAAGATATATTTGTTGTGATTTGTGGTGAGCCGAAAATTTTTCTTTACAAGCATTTTTAAGAGTGAAATACATTCAATGAGTTCTGTCTTCTGAATTTTTGATATTATAAATTTGGCTGCTGTAGTTTTCAACCATCTCTTCTACCCCAGGTATTATACTACCAACCTCATAACATCTCTCCTTAAAAAAGTCTATTATATTGGGGGTCTTTTTTAGTTCATTAACTGTTTGTATTAAAAAGGGAAGAGGTTCTTCGCGGGGAATAAGAAATCCCACTCCTAATTCTGCTACCCTCTCTCCTAAGGCACCCAGGTCTATAGCGATAACAGGTACTCTTGAGAGAACACTTTCAGAAAGTGTGTAAGAGAAGGTTTCTGGGACCGTGGACAGTAGCAAGGTCATATCAATATTATAGGAACTCAGGATTTCTGATAGAGATTCTCTTTTGTATCCACCTATTACATGGAGATTGCTTGGCTTAAAGAGAATTGGATCGTAGACATTCCCAATAATATAGAATTTAATATCTGAGACCTCTTGAAAATGTCTTACAAGTTCATTGAATATATGACTTCCTTTGTGTCTTAAAAAATTACCCAGAAAGGCCAAATTAATTGGAATTTTTGTTTTTCTCATCTCTTCTGAACCATAAACTCTTTTATTAACTCCATTTCCAATGATGCGGAATTTCTCAAACTTTAATCCGGAGAATAACTCAATAAAAATATCCCTTACAAACCGGGAAGGAGCATGGATAATATCCACTTTTGAGAAGAGATACTCTACATATTTTTTTCGATCCTCTATAAAAGATGAGGACTTTATATCATACCGCTGTTTCCTTAAACATTCAAAACACTTCTCAATGTCTCTTTCAAATCCACAGAAGTTAGGGTTTAAAAGAATAAAATGTATACAGAATAAAAAATAGTCATGTATAGAAAGCACCACTTCTTTGCCAGCATCTTTTGCTACTTCTATTAGTGAAAGAGGAAGATTTCGTAAGCTTTGAAAATGGACAATCTCAACATTGTTTTCTATAAGAACTCGGTGAAATGTGCTCTCTGTGTGCCAGTCATGTAGCTGAGTAGGAGATATATATCCACCTTTGTATTTTTTCTCCCAACTAAGAACCAGATCTTTATAGTATCTTAATGTCAGATTATTTTTTTCAGGGAAGAATAGGAATATTCCTATTCCTTTCTCATTCAGTCCTAAAATTAGATCAAATATATACTGTTCGATTCCGGCTGGATAACCATCAGGATTCTGATGCAGGACCATTAATATATCCATGATTTAATGTCCTAACCTGAAATTGATGTAATCCACCACAGTTCGCAGGTCTTCTGAGAGGGCCTTTCTTTTAAGTTCCTCATACTCAGGATGAAGCATTTTTAACTTTATCAGATTTTCTGCTATCATTTTATTTTTGTTTTCTATCTCTACTCTTGATTTATTTTCTTCAAAGGATACGCCTCCTTTATGATATATGTAAGTAGTATCGTCTAAGAGGTTCCTAAAACCAGCCTTATAGGCTCTAAGACAGAAGTCTGTCTCTTCACCATAGCCTTTCTGAAAGACTTCTTCATTAAATAATCCAATCTCCTTAATCGCTTCTCTTCGGATATACATACAGAAGCCGCTTCCAAAGGGAATTTCTGGATAATGTTTTAAAGAGATATTTTCTATGAATTCAGAAAAAGAGTCAATATCATAGCCCTTAGGTATAAAGTTATACTCGAGGGGTTTAGGTATAGAACAGAGATATGCATGATTGGACAAAGGAGTTACTGTAGCAACCCTTGGTCTACTATAAGCAGCCCTCTGTAACTTTTCTACCCAACCTCTTGTTACAATAGTATCAGAATTGAGAATAATCACATCACTGTTGGAGAGTTTTAGACCTTTATTAACCGTTTTTACAAACCCTATATTAGTGTCATTAAAATACACCCTGATATTTCCATTTTTACTGCTCAATTTTTGTAGATAATCCCTAACATTACTGTCTTCACTTTTGTCATCAAATATTATCAGAGAATGGAAATCCAGATCTGTATGATAAAAGATGCTCTCAATACATCTTTTAAGGTCTGAAAGTCCATTATATACTGGAATAATTATATCGACAGGTTTTCTATTGGTGGATTGTAATGTGCTAAGTCTAACCAAGTCATTATTAGTAGTATAACTTCTGGCCTTATAACGAATAGAGTAGAACTTCCTCTTTATCCTAATAGATATTCTTCCGAACAAAGCACCAAGACCTTCGTCTATTAAGACCTTTATGGATTTCAAGAGAGAGGCATAAATCATTCCTCTAAGTGACGATGGGGGAAGAAGTCTCTCTTTTAATCTTCGATACTTACTTAATATCTTCCATCCTACACTACTGTAAATCTCAGAAAGAGTAGTGTTCACCTTCTGCAGTTCATACATTAATTCTTTATTTTTATTTTTATAAAAATTTATCATTTTCTCTTTTTCCTTAACTCGCAATATCTCTTTCTCAAATAAAGATTTTTTCCACTCCCTTAACCAACTTAATGTGAAATATTCATAGAGGACTTGAGGCGTAATTTTATCAAAGTGTTTGGTTAGTAGTTTAAAATATGCATCTCTGTCTGCTCCGCTCTTTCTGCTTTTGAGGGTCAGTTGCTGATTTTCATCCCAGATTCTGTATATACATGTGATATCCCCAATATGATAAAAGTTATATTTTTCTGCTGCCCTGATAAGGAGGTCCCAGTCTTCATAAAGGTCAAAATCCTCATCAAATCCACCTATGGATGTTAACACATCTCTTTTGAAGAGGAGGCTTATAAAGGGAATATAGTTTTCTAACAAGAGTCTTGAATAAGAGAAGTCATAATTAAATGTCATTTCTAAACTGATATCATGATATATTGCCTTCTCATAAGAAAAGACTGATTTAATCATCTTACAGCCACTGTAGACAATATCTGTTTTATTATTTGTAATAGCATAAAGGAGTTTCTCTATATGATCAGGTAAGTATTCATCATCATCATCAAGAAAGCCTATATATTCACCTTTTGAGTTCTCAATTCCTATATTTCCTGCTTTGGCCCTGCCTACATTTTTATCCAGTTTTATATAATTTAAAGGTATTTCTCCAAGAAGCTCCTTTAACTCTTCAAGGTATATATCACAACCACCGTCATTAACAAGTACAACTTCTAATGGTCTGTATATCTGGGTTGCGATACTCTGAATTGCCCTTCTGAGTAACTTGGGTCTGTCTTTGGTCCTTATAATTATCGATACAAGTGAGGAGGTTACCATGATATTCTTTGTTTTGAAGAAGGCATTATATTAGTTTGATGTATTTTAATCTAACTTTATCTTCTTTTTCAAATAAATATTAATAGTTGACTATAGGGGAGTATTTATATATAATATCCAGCAACTTTAGTAAATAGAATTTAAGGATGTCATGTTATGAGGATGAGAAAATTATTAATCCTTATTATTTTTATCTTTTTATTGTCTCCATTTGTAGCTTCTGCAGGACAGTTTCCTGAATGTAAGAGATGCCATAAGTATATGACCACAAGAAAGGTAGTACATCCTGTTATTCCAGCAATGGGATGTCCTTCTTGTCATACACAGCCTCACCAAAAGGATGCAAAGTTCCCAAAATTTCTGTTTGCAGAAGGTTCGGAACTCTGTTTCGGATGTCATAATAGAGAGATCTTTGAAAGAAAATACAAACATCCTCCAGTTGCTGAGGGACAGTGTTTGTCCTGTCATGATGTCCACTCGGCAGACAATGAGAAACTGCTTCTTCAGCCTATGCCAGAGCTCTGTTATGGCTGTCATGGAGAGGATATGTTCAAGAATGAATCTGTACATCCGCCTGTTCAGGCGGGAATGTGTACCAACTGTCATGACCCTCACAGTAACAAGGCTCCAAAATTATTACCAGCCTCAACCCCAGATGTCTGTTTCAATTGTCATAATAAAGAAAAATATATATCTGATGAAAAGAAGAAACATCACTCACCTGTGTACAAAGGACAGTGTCTGTCCTGTCATGATGTCCATGCAGCTCCTGGATCAAAGATTTTGAGGGCAGAGGTACCAGAGTTGTGCTGGAGATGCCATCTGAAAGAGGGTTTTTCTGGTGAGAAAGAGCATCCTCCTGTGAAGGATGGTCTCTGTATGAGCTGTCATGAGCCCCATCAGGCTGATGCTGAAAAGCTTCTGACTGCTGAGATACCTCAGGTCTGTTTTCAGTGTCATGGACAGGATGAGTTCTCAAGAAGGAAATCTCACCCACCTGTATCAGCAGGGATGTGTATGGTCTGTCATAATGCCCATGTTTCAGAGAATGTGGCCCTCTTGAAGGCAGATATAAATAGATTATGTCTCAAGTGTCATCCTAAGGTGGCAGAAAGACCACATGCCACTGCTAACTTCATCTCTCAGGGGCATCCCCTTGAGGGCAGAGATGACCCACGGTCAAAATATGGCATCCTTACTTGCATAAGTTGTCACGAGGCCCATAGCTCTAACTATATAAAATTATTTCGATACAGAGCTACAACTATCTATGATGTGTGTAAAAGCTGCCATAAATATTAAAAGAATTATGGGTGAAATACCACAGAGTTGCGTGAAATGGCACAGTGTGGTTGGAGAGAACCTCATATTTTAGAGTAATTAAAGATTTTGGTATGAATTTTGTATAATAAAGTAATAAAAGCCGGCGAAGGAGGAGTAGTATGAAGAGAGAAGAAGTACTAAAGAAGTTATTAACATTTAATATTTTTAAAAATCCTAATAGAAAGGAGGTGAAAAGATGAAGAAGGTATTAATGCTGCTGCTGATGTTTGGACTCATGGTAGGTCTGTATGGATATGCTGAGGCTATCTCAGGACCCTGTTCCAACTGTCACACCATGCACTATAGCCAGAATGGTGGGGTGCTTTCCGGTTGGGGGACATCTGGTCCATATGAGCAGCTTCTGGTGGCTGACTGTGTGAGTTGTCATACGGGTACCACTGGTGCTACCAACCCAAATACAAATGCACCTGCTGTTTATCATACTACTGCACCCACAGGTCAGGGACCTGGTGCTACACTTGCAGGTGGTGACTTCTACTGGGTAGATGCTGGTAGTGATGCTTATGGACATAATGTTATTGACCTGCCCAATATTACTGGTCAGGATGCAGCTATCGGATTGACACCTCCAGGCTGGGACCCCTCTGCCACAAGTACTAATGCTCCCACAGGGTATGGAGCAGGTCAGGTGGCTTCAGCTGGATGGACTACACAACTTACATGTGCAGGTGCCTATGGCTGTCATGGATATCACCAGGACCCTACAACAGGAGCTGACCTTTCCAATATGGGTGGTATAAAGGGTGCTCATCACAGCAACAATGGAACAAGTGGATGGACAGATGGTACAAGTCTTGGTAACAGCTACAGGTTCCTTTATGGAATAAAGGGATATGAAGATGCTGACTGGCAGTGGACAGCGGATGCAGCAAGTGACCATAACGAATACTATGGTGCTGATGATACCACTCCTGTAAGACAGGCTGATGGAACCTACACCTATCAGAATCCGGATACTATAAGTTTTCTCTGTGCTGAGTGTCATGGTATCTTCCATAGTGAGATTGACCCAGATACCACAAGTGGTTCTCCATGGGTAAGACATCCTACTGATATAGCTCTACCTGCTTCAGGTGAGTATGCAAACTATACCTCTTATAGCCTTGAGGCACCTGTAGGCAGGACTGCTGCAGTTACAGGCCCCAGTGGAACAGTTACACCTGGTACAGATGTGGTCATATGTCTCAGCTGTCACAGGGCACATGGCTCTGATCAACCTGACCTTCTGAGATGGGATTACAGTACCATGCAGGCAGGAACTACAGACAGCACTGTGGCTGGCACAGGTTGTTTTACTTGCCATACCGGAAAGGATGGCATATAATATTTAAAGGTGGTGTCCTCCTTTGTTGGAGAGGGGGAGGAGGACATCTCCTATTGTATTTTTTATAAGGGTAGGGAGATAGGAGTGTGAATATTATTAAAAAGAGAGCAAGGAAGGAAGGATATAATAGAAGAGGAGGCTCTGGAAAAGGAAGAAGGCCCTTTTTTTCTTTTTTGGCAGTTATATTTATAATCCTTGTTTTTATAATCCCTGAAACCTTTGCAGTTATTAGTGGGCAGTGTTCCAACTGTCATACCATGCACAATAGTCAGAATGGCTCACCTATGGCCACCTATGGTAGTACCCAGCCGTGGGGCAGCCCTGGACCTAATGAGATGCTCTTGAGGGGTACATGTCTTGGCTGTCACGGGATGGGAGTAGCACAGAAGATAGTTACAATAGGAAATTCAAAGATACCCCAGGTCTACCATCTTGATGCATCAGGAGATCTTGCAGGTGGAAATTTTGCATACATAACTGGAGACAAAGGCACAGGTGCCTCGGATACAAAAGGACACAATGTTATTGAGCTTGGTAACTTGGATGACATCCTTTACTGGCCTCCTGGAAAACCTTCAAACCATGGTGGTCCCAATGCTGCTACATTGAGTTGTGCAGGCAATTATGGCTGTCACGGATGGCGTGTAGGTGGTTATTCTCCGCTGGAGGGTATAAGAGGTGCCCATCATTTAAATCAGGATGGGCAACTGACACTGGCAGATGAGGTTTACAATAGTTACAGGTTCCTCAAAGGTGTCTATGGATATGAAAACATGACCGCGGGTTATGAATGGCAGAATGTAAATTCCCTGTATCACAATGAATACTATGGAGCAACCCAGCCCTTTAATATATCTGATCCTTTGCAGTCAGGTGAGTGTAGTGTCTGTCATGTTGGAGGAATCTATGTAGAACCCTCAACTCATACCATGAGCGGGTTCTGTGGTACCTGTCATGGAATGTTCCACTCCCTTACAGGTATCGGAGGTGATACTTCTTCGCCCTTTACAAGACATCCTACTGATGTTGTGCTTCCCACTGGAGGTGAATTTGATGCCTATACTACCTATAATGTAGATGCACCTGTAGCAAGAACTTCTGTACCCGCTGCACCAAGCTCAACTGTTACATCTGGTACAGATGTGGTTATGTGTCTCAGCTGTCATGTGGCTCATGCAAGTGATTATCCTGACCTGTTGAGATGGGACTATTCACAGATCACCACAGGTGGCTCAGGGGGCTGTCTTATATGCCATACAGGCAAATAATGCTTGGCCTTCCCAATATCATCCTATTCTAAAATTCTTTACTGGAGAGGGTTTTTATTTGACTTAATAATAAGGGATTGAGTATATTTTTAAAATCTGATTTTTGAGGGAGAGTTCTGTGAAACAGACAATAGTGCTATTGCTGTTTCTGTTGATCCCGTTTGCAGAGGTTGTTTGGGGCCAGGATGCTGTCAAATTTCAGAAGGTCATAGACTATGATGAAGAAGACAAGCCCCTTTCGCTTACTGCTTTTGTATATGTTGACCGGCGTACTGATGAAATATACCTTATTGACAGCAGAGGTAGGATTATAATATATGACTCGAGTTTTTATCCCCTCCTTACTCTCGACAGAAGGAGAGGCATATTAGCTCCTTTGGCTCTGAGTATTGATCCAGAGGGGAATCTCTATGTGATCCAGGCTCCTTCAAAGGATTTTCCAGAGTACAGGATTTCGGTTTATGATCCTGCACTGCTCTGGGTAAGAGATCTGTATATAGAAAAGCCTCCTGATGTAGAAGAGTTTGTACCTTTACGTATAGCAATTGACAAAAAAGGGGATCTCTATATTGTAGGTTCAAACTATCCTGGAGTGCTTGTGGTTGACCCTTATGATGGTCATATAAAGAATATAATTTCACCTCAAGAGAATGGACAAAAGCCTCCTGTATCTAATGTCAGTATAGACAGCGAGGGCAATATTTATATATTAAGTTCATGGATAAGCCGGATATTTGTCTACAATAGTGAGGGTAAGTTCCTTTATAAGTTTGGTAAAAAAGGGGGGGTTACAGGTAAGCTAAGCCAGCCCCAAGCAGTTGTGGTGGATGAGAAGAGAGACCTTATATACATAATAGATTACATGCGCCATTCTGTAAGTGTCTTTGACCGTAAAGGCCGGTTTCTCTTTGAATTTGGTGGTAAAGGCTGGGGAGAAGGGTGGTTCCTTTTTCCAAAGTATCTTGACATTGACTCTCAAGGTAGAATAATAGTGGCAGATTCATTTAATAAGAGGCTTCAGGTGTTTGTTCCTCTAATAGGAGGGGGTGGTGGACAGTAGGGGCTTCAGGAGTAAGGCCTTTATTGCTTTTGTATTTTTAATTTTCTTTGTAGCCTGTAGTAACAGAGTAGAAAGACCAGCCATATATGACCGATACAAGGGTCAATTCAGTTTAATACTGAATGGGCCTGAGGCCCCTATTCATAGAATCATCTTTGAGATTTCATCTGTTTCTCTTACAAGAGAGGATGGATCAACTGTTAAGTTAACAGACAGAACTGTAAAGATAGACTCTTTCAAACTGAAGGGACGGCAGATTTTCCTTGTTGAGAAACCCATTCTGCCAGGTAAGTACACTTCTCTACGGATGGTTTTAAAAAATCCCAAGGTCTTTGTAGAAGGAAAGGAATCCGATCTTGTACTCGAAACCGAGGAGATAACCTTAAAAGTAGATATAGATATCTATAAAAATCAGAATACCACCCTTTTTCTTCAATGGTTTTCTGATGCATCCTATGTAGAAGATGGGGTCTTTGAGCCAAAGTTTGAACCCAGAGAGGTGCTTCCACAGGTTGCCAGAGCACTGCTTTTTGTTACAAATGAGGGTTCTGATAATGTCACAGTGATTAACAGATATACAGGAAAGATAATAGCTATAGTAAAGGTAGGTCACAGGCCCTTGGGGATTGCCACAGGTCTGCTAAGACCTGCCAAAAGGATATATGTGGCTAATTCAGGCTCCAATACCCTCTCCATTATTGATCCCTACAATAACAAGGTAGAGGCTGAGGTGCCGATAGTATACGGTTCTAAGCCTGTGGATGTAGCAGTGGCAAAAGTGTCGCCTTCAAGGGAGATTGTTATAGTGGCAAACTACAATACAGATACAGTATCATTCGTAGATCCTGCAAGACGCTTGGAACTGGATAGTGTAAAAGTGGGTTCAGGACCTATTAGTATTGTTGTTGATCCTCCAGTAGAGGATATTATTGGTTCTCCCTTTATCGATCCAGAGGATATGGGTGCGATTAGGGATTATGTATATAATTTTTTCAATGTATATGTTGCAAACAAGAACTCAAATGAGATCTCTGTTATAAAGGTGAACAGGACAAGACTTAAGGTTGAAGGTATTTTTAATGTTGAGGTAGATTGGGAGCCTGTAAGGCTCTATATGGACAGCCGGAGGCTGAGAGTACTAGTAGCAAACTATGGTTCTAATAGGCTTTCAGTAATAAATGTGGTAGAGGTGATGAAGGGGAATATAGCTGGAGCAGTAAGTACTATTGTAAACACAGGCACCTCAGTTGTCGATGTAATCGCAGACCCTTATATTGATCGTCTCTACCTGCTAAAGGAGTTTCCACCAGAGGTAATTGTCTTAAGAACCTCTTCTGCTGTTGGATATCCACGAACATCGGGTGTGTTTCCTGTTGTTGACAGGCTTCTGTTAAAAGGCAAACCCACAGACTTTTTCCTTGACCCTGAAACACAGACATTGTATGTGGTGAATCAGAAAGAGAGGGTGCTGGAGGTAATAGATAAGACATCGCTGACTTTAAAGAACTCTATTCCTTTGGGGAATAGCCCTGTTAGGGTGGTGGTGTTTTCAACAGGATTATGAAAGATAGTAGAATTAAAAGGTTTTTTATCTGGAGCAGTATCGTATCTGTGCTTGTTATGGTTCTACTGCCGGGGCCTCTTACTGCAGAAGAGGTGAGTGGCAATGCTACAGTCAGATATCAGAATACCACAGCCTATGAGGACAATACAAAAATCAGTAGTTCTGTATCAAAGTCTGGAAATTTTAACCTTGCTTTAACAGAAAACTTAACTACCAGCATTTCTTATCAATTATACATCAGGGGAGACTTCAGAGATGTTGATACAACAAACAAGGAAGGGGAGAGATTTTCAAAGACAGAAAAGACCCTTAACCCTTCAGTGGAACTGAGTCTCAGAAATCCCACTTATGGTATTCGGGTGGGTTATCGGCATGATATGCGATGGAGAGACCTGTATCTAAAGAAGATTGAAGAGACAAAGAGATTTTACTACAGTGAATTAAGCATCACACCTTTTGAGCTTCCTTCGTTGAGACTGAGGTATGATAAGCTGGAAGAGGATTTTGGTGAAGAAGGTAAAGACCAGAGCAGCGAAGAATACAGTATCCGCTCAGATTATAAATTCAGATATCGTGGACTTGTCTTAAAATACTATATCTCCTACTCCCGTGGGAGAGAAAGACTCCCCACCTTTTGGGAGACAACCTCGGTGGAAAGGCAGGAGAGAGACTCTTTCAATGGCTCATACGAGGTGAGCTATTCTAAGCATTTCTGGAAAGATGCTCTTGCAATCTTTGTAAGATACAAGGGAAGTTATTCCAAGAGCAAGCAGACACAGTTTGTGTCTGAACCAGGTGAAGCAGTTGTCAAGAGGTTTTCTGTGGCAGGGCTCTATGCAGAAGGCACCCTGTTGGAGCCAGAGGTAGAGCAGCTTGATCCCGAACCACAGTTGGTTGATGGAGATGTTTATACCGGGATTAGCAACATCAATCTGAAAACGAAGAAGTACAATAACATCGGGATAGAGGTCTCTGCTACTGAGGATGTAGACAGGCTTATGATCTATGTGAAAGGAGATATAAGCTTAGATATCATTCTTATAGATACTTCTAAATGGTTAGTATACAGGAGTGATTCTAATCTACCAGGGGCTGTCTGGACTCAGATCACTCTAAAATCCGTAAAGATACAGGAGTATGATGTCATAAATAACATATATGTATATGAGCTCCAGTTTGTTACCTCCTATCAGAATTCCTATTATAAGGTTATAAATCTTGATTTCCCGTATTCCACAGACACAGATGTGATAGTGACAGAAATAGAGGCATATGGGAGTGAGCTTTTTCCAGAAAGCAAAGAGAAGACAACAGAAAATGAGAGTTCTATACAGGAAGTGAATCTTTCTCTTACCTATAAATTTAAGAATAAAGTTATTGCTACTGTAGGCTTTTTTGTAAAACAGTCAGACTCTGGTGATATCTCAATTGGTGATTCTATGAAGGATGTGTTCAAAAATATTTATGGTGATGAGAAGGGGGCTCCTGATAAGTATAGCAGAAGGGTGACCCGTTTTTACAATATGGCAGTAACATGGTACGCCCATAGGCTTCTGACAGTAAGAGGAGGAATAAACCTTACCCAAGAATTTGACAATGCCAATAAGAGGGATTTTGAAGGTTATACATATAATCTAACCCTCTCATCCTCTCCTGTATCTACCTTTACTACCTCACTTTTTTATACCCATTTTGAGAATTATAATTTTGGTGACAAGAGGTTAGAACAGGATACAATAGCATGGGGTATTACATCAGAGATATACAGAAATGTAGAATTCACAAACGATATAGGTTTCTCAATCTCGAGTGATAAGATAAACAATACCGAGACAAAGCTATATTTTGTCTCGGGTTCTGTTAACGCACGATTGAGGTCTACTCTCTTCACCTATCTTAACTACAATATAGGCTGGAGCTCATCAAATGGGGAATCCAGCTCCTCACAGGAGGTGCTCTTAACAGTAACTTATACTCCTGGAAGACTACTGAATATAACAGGCAACTTTCAGCTAACTAATTCAGGTGGTAGGGTGTCTACATCAGAGGGGATTGGTATATACTGGAGATTTTTACCTGCACTTCATTACAGTCTCACATACCAACTCACCACGGGTGATACCACACTTCACGCATTCAATACATCAATAATCTGGTATACCACGAGATTCTTAAGATTCCAGTTGAATTATGGATACACACTGCTTAAGGATACCATAGACAAAAAGACCCATAATCTTTTGTTAACCCTAACTGGCAGGATATGAGATATTTGGTATATAATACCCAGAGGTTTAGGGGGTGACATTGAGACAGTTTAACAGACTGACAATGGTGGTTTTTATTATTGTAGTATTTGTGGTGGGTTGTACAGGGGTTCCTAAGTTAATAGTGCGTCAGCACACAGCAGATGTAAGCGGAATAGAAAGAATAGCTGTGCTGCCTTTTGAGAATCTTACAAATAATAGGTATGCTGCTGAGAGGGTCAGAAGAGTGGTGATTGCAGAGTTTCTTTCAAGAGGTCTTGATGTATTAGAGCCAGGAGAGGTTACAAGGGTGTTGAAGGAGAAGAATATATTCACACTCACCTATATAAGCACGGAACAGTTACAGGAGATTGCTGAGGAGCTTGAAGTGGAAGGGATAATACTCGGGTCTGTGGGGGCTTATGGAATCTCTAAGGGGATTAATGTCTTTTATCCCGAGGTGGCAGTGCATCTGATGTGGTTTGATCCCTCTGAAGGTAAGGTTGTTTGGTCTGTCTGGGGTACAGAAGGAGGTCCTGATTTCTGGACGAGACATTTTGGTGCTGAGCCACCAACGATTCATGAGACTCTGCAGAAGGTGGTAAAAGAGATGGTAGATACTCTCTATACTTCGAAAAAATAGAATTAAAAAGGAGCGGAGAACCATGAAGAGAGAGAAAGTTTTAAGTATCCTATGTTCGGTCCTTTTAATTAGTATTCTTTTAGGATGTCGTGGTACAGCACCTACGGTTCATATAAGAGAGGATGTGGATTTCAGTTTTATAAAAAAGGTGGCAGTACTTCCCTTTGAGAATAATTCAGAAAACAGAAAGGCGGGCGAGATAGTAAGACAACTGGTTATAAGTGAACTGCTTGCGTCTGGATTAGTGGATGTGGTCTACTCTGGCGATGTGATGGCTGCTATTAAAAGACAGAATGTAAGAGACTTTACAGCCCTTACATCCAAGCAGATAAGGAATCTCGGTAAGGATCTGAAAGTCCAGGCAGTAATTACAGGAGCTGTGAACAGGTTTGGTATGGTTAATATAGGCAAGATATCTGCTCCAGAGGTTACAATAACCATCATGATGGCTGATACAGATACAGGCAGTATCATATGGTCTGCTACAGTAACCCGTGGTGGGGCGGATTTCTGGGCGAGACATTTCGGGACACGGACAGAGACCCTCAGTGAAACAGCCCTCGCTGTAGTAAGAGAGGCGATAAGCACACTTTACCAGTATTAATTTTAAAGAAGGATGAGGTCTTTTTTAGTTTCTATAATCCTGCTTTCTCTTCTTTTGGTTGCTACACAGGCAAAAGGAGAGACCTCTAAAGGTACTATTGCTGTATTTCCCTTTGAGAATGAGAGCCTTAGTGTTAATGTGCTTTTAACAGTCATGCCTCTGGTGAAGGCCGAGCTTCAGAAGAGAGGCTTTGATTTAATGGATGATGCTACTGTAAGAGAGTTTTTTGTAAAGCACAGACTTAGACAGAGTGGATATGTTTCATCAGAGACGAGTAGGGTATTGAGGGAAGAGTATGGTATTTCTGTGGTTTTGGTGGGTTGTGTAATAGAGTATAGCCTCAAGAAGAATCCTGTAGTTGCAGTGCATGCAAGGGCTGTGGATACAGACACTGGAGAGATACTATGGGCGGGGTATAGTTCTGCAACAGGTGAGGATTTTGTAGGCCTGTTCGGATTTGGAGGGAAATTTACCATCCAGGCCCTTTTGCCCGAGGTTATAAAAAGCCTCTTTTCCACTTTCACTATAGAGTCCTCTGAAGAGCATTTTAGTGAGGTATTTAGGGTAGCGGTCTTACCATTCAGAAACGTCAGCGAGAGGGTTGGTGCAGGCTCAATAGTTACGTATTTATATATTACAGAGCTTTTTAAAAATCCTGCTTTTCAGCCTATTGAGTTTGGTGATATTAGAGAAGCGGTTGTGGAGCTTAAACTTAGACCTAAAGGAGAAGTAGATTATACTGTTTTGGATGCCCTGCTGGAGAGGCTTGATGTGGATGGGTTTATAATTGGTACAGTGGACGAATACAGAGAGGCCCCTAACCCTTATCTGCCTCCTCGGGTATCTATTGCTGCAAGGCTGCTGGATGCACACTCAAAGAGGCTGGTATGGTATGATTACTCTGTATTGGACGGTGATGATGAGATAAAGATACTGGATTTTGGTAAACTGCGATCTGTAGATAGGGTCGCATACAGGATTATACAAAAACAGCTCATACAGTTGGAGGAGCAGATATGGGTTTACAAGAAGGGACAAGAAAGCGTAACCGCAAAGAGGTAGTTTTATATCTCTTTTTGTCTTTAGTGTTTCTATTCTCCAGCGATGCATTTTCTGTTAAAGAAAATCCTGACAATGTTCTTGCTATAGTCAATGGATCTCCGATTACTGAGGGAGATCTAATCTATGCTATACAGATAGAACACAGGAGAGAAGACCTTTCAGGTGCAAAGGAATTGAATTTAAGGGACTTTCTTGAAAGGATGATAAATGATAAGCTGATTGTTGAAGAGGCAAGGAGCATGGGTTTTGAAGACACTCCCTTAGTAAAGAAGAAGATACAGGATTTTATACTGAGAGAGGCTGTTACAAGGCTTTATAAAGAAGAAATAGTCAGTAAAGTGGATGTGACAGATGAAGAAGTGAAGAGGTATTTTAGAGAGAACTATGAAAGGTATAACCTTAGGATTATAGAGGTGAAGACAAAAGAAGAGGCAGAAGAGGTGATTAAGAGACTAAGAAGAGGTGAGGATTTTGGTGCACTTGCAAAGCAGTTTTCCACACATTATTCAGCAAAAGAAGGTGGAAAGGTTGTGTATACAAAACTTGCTCTTTCTCAGTCTCCCTTATTTAAATCGGTGGTTATGAAACTTAAACCTTCTGAAATAAGTAATATAGTGGAGATAAATAAAAGATTCTATATTGTCCAGATGCTGGGTAAGGAGACTCCTTCGGATGAGGAATTAGAGAATAAAAGGAGCGCGATACTGAAGAGATTGAGAAAATTTAAGGAAGAGAAGCTTGCTCAGCAGTATCTTAAGAGACTCAGGCAGAAGGCAGATATACAGATCAACAGAGAGCTTATATCTTCTATTTATAAGATGGCTGAGGAGAAGAAGGTTGATAAGTTGAAAGGTGACCAAAGAGTTGTGGTCAGAGTTAACAGTGATACACTCACTGTAGGAGATTTTCTTGTCCTAACAAAGGAGGCAACCATTAAAGAGTATATGCCCTTAGTGAATAGATGGATAGACAGAAAATTGGTTGATCAAGAGGCATTGAGTCGCCATTATGAACAGAAGGAACCACTTAAGCAGATGATTCAGAGATACAAGGAACAGATTCTTAAAAGGGTTTTTATTGCCAATGTGGTAGTCCCTCAGATCAAGGTGGATGAGGAGAAATTAAAAGAATACTATCAAAAACACAAGGATAAATATAAGAATCCTGATCTCTACAGAATTCAGCAGATCACTGTGAAGTCCCTTAAAAAGGCGAAGGATATCCTTAATGAGCTCAAAAAAGGAGCAGATTTTTCTTGGCTTGCCAAAAGATTCTCAACAGACAGATTTGCATCAGGCTCTGGGATGGTAGGCTGGAAGAGGAAATCTGAGATGCCCGTAAAGCTTCGTGAATTAATAGACAAGATGAAGGTGGGAGATGTTACTGGACCGATTAAGACCGGCGAAGTTTATAGAATAGTAAGGCTTGAGGATAAAAGAGAAGGAAAGGTTAAAAGGTTTGAGCTGGTTAAAGAGATAGTTGAGAAGGAATATATGGATCAGGAGATTAAGAGGATTCTTAATGAATATGTAAAACAACTCCGCAAGGATGCCGAGATTGTGGTGTTTGATGATGCTATTAAGAGGTTTGAAGAGAAGTTCAAAACTTAAGGCAGACTTGAATAAAGGATTTTTGATGTTCTAAAATGGGGAATATGCTATTTTCAAAAGATGATAAAGTGTTCAAGAGGATTGTACTAATATCTATTTTACTTATTATTTCAGTTGCTCTTCTTCTTTCCTGTGTTCCTGAGACCCAGAAGAGAAGACCGAGGAAGGGGTTTGCTCCCAGGCCCTGTCTCGATTGTCACAAAGAGAAAAAGGCTGAGTATAAGAAAAAGTTTGTCCATGCTCCCATGGCTGACAAACAGTGTGAGTCCTGTCATCGTCGACATGGCAAACTGGCAATCAAGTCTTTTGTGGATAGGGTTGAAAGCAGACTCTGCTATAGATGCCATAATAAGATGGCCACAAAGATGGAAGGCCTGAAGAGTGTCCATACTATTATAAAGAATGGTAAATGTGTTCCCTGTCATAATCCCCATGCCTCAGATAATTCAGCACTAATAAGAGACCCAGGCAATGGACTCTGTTTTAGGTGCCATCCAGAAGAAGAATTCAAAAGACCTACAAAGCACAAACCTGTTGAGGATAACTGTATGATCTGTCATGATCCTCATGGTTCACAGAATGAGATGAATCTCAAGACTGAAGAGGTACAGTTATGTCAATCCTGTCACAAATATAATGATAAATTCGTCACTGCCCATGCTGGATATCCTGTACAGAAGAGTGGATGTATAGACTGCCATGATCCCCATAGTGCAACAGACGCTCATTTGCTCAGGGAGTCTGTACATGTACCTATGAAGGCCCTGCAGTGTGAGCAGTGTCATACCAAACCGACCGATAAAGCCCCCTTTGAATTAACTGACTCTATTGACAGCTTATGTTACAGATGTCATGAGAAAGAGGAGGGTGAGTTTAGAGAGGCCTCTTTTGTCCATGCTCCTGTTGAAGAAAATGAATGTCTCAGTTGTCATAATCCACATGCATCGGATTTTCCGGCAGTCACTGTTCTGGGTAAGAATGACCTATGTATTCAATGTCATACAGAGACACCAGATATGAAGGTCTCAAATATACATAAACCTCTGAAGACTGAAGGGTGTACTGCCTGTCACCGTCCCCATGTTTCAGACTATCCTTACTACCTAAAAGCCTCTGAAGAGGAAATATGTTTCACTTGCCATAAGAATACCTTGGATGAGAACGTTAAGGAGTACAGACACGAGCCCTTTGTCAACAGAGAATGCAACAGCTGCCATGACCCTCATGGGACCAACAATCCCTTGCTTTCAAAAGTTCCTTTAAAGGAGCTATGTTATACCTGTCATACAAAGGAGAAGGATAGGTTTCTCACTACTTATATTCATAAACCTGTGAGTGATAAGAAGTGTCTGTCCTGCCATAGAGCCCATTCTTCTGATGAGCAAGGGTTGATAGAGAAGCCCTATAAACAGTTATGCATCCAGTGCCATAAGCCGATTGTACTTGATATAAGTGAGGAGGGTACTCATGAGCCTTTCGAAAGTCAGGATTGTGGTATCTGTCATGACCCTCATGCGAGTAGATACAAAGGGCTTTCTCTTAAGCAGGGGAGTGAGCTCTGTTTTGAGTGCCATGGGCAGTTGAAAAGAGATATGATGATCTCTTCAAAAATACATCTGCCCTTTGAGGAAGGAAATTGTGTGGCATGTCATAATCCCCATGGTACAAAAATAGACAATCTTTTGCCAGCGACTGTGGAGAGTCTCTGTATTTCTTGTCATAAAAAAGCCGTCTCAGAAGAGCAGAAGTATGGACATATAGGCCGTGAGGGTGTGGATTGTTTGGAGTGCCACAATTCCCACTATGGTAACAAGAGATATTTAGTTAATAAGGATGATCCAGAAGTATGCAGAAGCTGTCATTCAGTGGATACAGAGAACACGGTCAGAGAACATGGAGAGAGTCTGTTTGAAATATCCCGATGTCTCAGCTGTCATGGACCACACAGTTCTGATACAAAAGGGCTGATAAGAAAGGTGAGACATGAGCCATTTATAAAAAAGGAATGCAGGATATGTCATAAGTGAGGTAGGGATGTTTAATAAGAGAATATTGTTTTTGATCATGGCATTAGCTTTACTGCCACTTCTGCCCATAGATGTGAAGGGGAAGATGGAGCTTCGTCAAGAGGAGGCTTCAACATGTTTTCAGTGTCATCAAGATATGAAAGAAGCCCTTTCGGACAGAAATGTACATTCACCATTCAGAGAGGGTAGCTGTACTTCCTGTCATGATGTACACGCAAGTAGATATGAAGGACTTCTTAAGGATGAGGTAAGCCTCCTGTGTCTCAGTTGTCACAAAGACCTTGAGAAGAATATGAAAGAAATGAATGTACACGGGGCCCTTAAAGAAGGTATCTGTACTGATTGTCATAATCCGCATAGTAGTTATAATCCTTATATTCTTTCTAAACCAGAGAAGGGAATTTGTTTTAAGTGTCATGAATCATTAAAGCTGGAGAAGGCTTATGCACACAGGCCATTCAATGAGGGCAGGTGTTCCTCATGCCACACTGCCCATGTTTCAGAGGAGGATGACCTATTAAAAACCAGACCAAACTCCCTTTGTAAAGAGTGCCATAAGCCCGGATGTAAGATAAAAGAGCTGTCCATTACTAAGTATACAGAGGATATGAATTGTACAAGTTGTCATACAGGACATAGTACAAATATTCAAGGATTATTAGGTCCCTATGGGCATTCTAACTTCCTTAACAAAAATTGCGAAGCCTGTCATCAGGTGGATACAGAAAAAGGTGAGGTCCTTACAAAAGCAGAGGGTAGCAACCTATGTTATGGTTGCCATAAAAAGGTACCATCGATGTTTCATGAAGAGGATATACATGCCACATTCCAGAAAAACCCCTGTAAAATGTGTCATGAGCAGCATGCGTCAAATAAGAAGAATCTGACAGTAAATGAGAAGGCCTTGTGTATAAGTTGTCATGGAGATGTTGATCAGAGCATTAATTATATGATCAGGAGGCTGAAGGGGATCAGATGCACACCTGTCAAAAACAGGGAGTGTTTTAAGTGTCATGCACCTTTTCATACAAACAAACCCTATTACTTTAAGAATGATTCTGATGTAATCCTTACTTGTGCCACATGCCATGAGAAGGAACATAAAGTGGCACATCCTATGGGAGAAGGGGTCATAGACCCAAGGGATGGTTCTATAATGACCTGTATCAGCTGTCATAGTATGCATGCAGCAAAGGCAGACTTTATGCTCCAGTATGACCGATCAAGAGAACTCTGTATTCAGTGTCATAAAATGTATTAGAATAATTAATAAAGCTGGCAAGAGATATGCATATATTTTCTTTGAGAATGCAGAGGGAAACAATTATAGGGTTCTTCTGTAGTATTCTTTTGTGCTTGTCGTTCCTTTCCGGGATAGGAATTGTGCTTGCGAAGATTCCTGATGGGATACCCTGCAGTAACTGTCACACTATGCATTATAGTCAGAATGGTACAATAGCCTCTTGGTGGGGTGCTTCAGGCCCCTATGAGGTGCTCTTGGTGAATGACTGTATAGGATGTCACAGCAGTACCACTGCAAGTACCATAATAAACTTTACTCCTATTGTTTATAATACTGTAGCTCCTACAGAGCCGCTTGCAGGGGGTAATTTTTATTATTTGAGTGCCAGTGACGCAAATGGTCATAATGTGATCGAAATTGGCAATCCTGATGATGTTCTCCTTTCACCTCCAGGAGCAGTTCATGCAGGCCAGATAGGAGAGAATGAGCTGACCTGTGCAGGTAACAATGGATGTCACGGAGTACGCAACTTCAGTCAGAGCATAGGAATAATATCCATAAAGGGGTCTCATCACACAAATCTGACTGGTAAACTGGATATAGCAGATCAGCTATACAATAGCTATAGGCTTCTGAATGGTGTGAAGGGCTTTGAGGCTGCTGACTGGAAGAATATAGACTCTAATAATCATAACGAATATTTTGGAAATACCTCACCCCTTGACACATCAAACTGTAGTGCCTGCCATTTTGGTGGGGATATAGGGGTTAAACCAGCAAACCAGACAATAAGCGGGTTCTGTGCCACCTGTCATGGAAACTTCCACTCTGTTTCAGGAGTTGGTGGAGATAATCTATCTCCTTTTACAAGACATCCTACAGATGTGGTTCTGCCTTCCACAGGGGAGTATAGTGCTTATACCGTCTATGATGTTACAGCGCCTGTTGCCAGGACAACCCTTCCTAATGCTCCAAGCAGCACTGTAACTCCTGGCACAGATGTAGTTATGTGTCTCAGTTGCCATATGTCCCATGCCTCGCCCTACTACAAGATGATGAGATGGGATTACAGGGGCTGGCCAGCAAATGGACTTACAAATGGGTGTAATGTATGTCATTCGAGTAAAAACTGAGGATAAAGGGAGCATAGTATTATGAGGGTGGTGATAAAATATACATTTCTGGTCATTGTAGCCATAGCTATTGGATTGGGTGTGTATGTCCTCTCTGTAAAGGCAGGTCCCTATATCAGTTCGTCGCATGGGAATACCACCTATGGGGTAAACCGGTCCAGTATATCTGCTTTAGGATACTCAAGGGGCAATTGTGCCCATTGTCATGAGCAGCATGCCAGCATAAATGGCTCTGAACCTGCACCTTCCTCAGGTGCTCCTTCTAATTATGCCCTCTTTTATGATAACTATGTAAGCCAAACAGATGGCGTATGTTTTCAATGTCATACAGACACAGGCTCTTATCAGACAGGAGGGCTTGTGAACAGGAGTTATAGTTATCGTGCTGGTGGTTGGACCACGGATACCCTGAATGATATCTTGGAGGCATTCTCCTTTACTGCTCCAGGTAGTTCTCATAACCTTGATGATATAAAAACATTTATTGATGGAAGATGGGGATACACTGCTACTTCAAATCCCTGTGTTGCCTGTCACAATCCCCATGCAGCCACTGGAGACCCTGCAAATGCTCCAAACAGCCCTAAAAGTTCTACTACAAGAGGATATCCTATAGCACGTCCCTCACAGCATAGTAAAGATACAAATGCATGGGGCCTATGGGGAGATGACCCTGGAGAGAAGATGAGAGATTATACTCTCGATTATCAGGCCCCTTACCGCTATGGTTCTACTACTCAGTATGAACCTGATGGGTCCACCACCCAGGATGGCAGTAACCTGACAGATTTTGTCACCTTTTGTACTGACTGTCATAACACTGTTGACACGATTTACAGTACTACCCTTGCCAGAAATCTGAGAACCATTGACTGGACACAGGAGAAGCATGGTCTTATAGATGGTAATGGTGCAGTAAGTACAGATCCTCCCTATGATTCAGTTATTGGTAAGGTCTTAGCCTGTACAGACTGCCATGAGCCACATGGTTCACCCAATCAGGTTCTGATAAGGGCAGAAGTGAATGGAGATGTGCTTGGTGGAACCATTACAACAATAGAATCTACAGATTGTACTCCACCGTATTCTGATACCAATAAAGAGATCGCCTATCTCTGCCAGAGATGCCATATGGATGATTATGATTTCAATAATCTATGTCCCCCCAACCGATGGTACTATGTCCATCATAGCAGTGCCTCAGGAGACCCTCCCTACTGGGCAAGCAGTTGTGGTTCATGCCATGCGAGTGGGGGTGGCCCTCGAGGTTGTGATGCAAGCGTGAGTTCTATAAACTGCAATTGTTGTCATTATCATGGTTCCACAGATGGTAGTGGAAACCAGACTTTTTAGCAAATATAAATAAATCGTGTCGTGTGAAAAGACACAGGATAGTGTGATTACACACAGAAATTTTAGATTTGGGAGGTAGGGTGTGCTGGGAGATCTTTATGTTTTCTATAATCACCCCTCTTTGAGCCTTCAAAAGAATAGCCTTCCCAGATATAGTATAATTTTGTATAAAACAGGCTGTTTTTGGCATATAAATTGCTTTAATATAAATTAAGGAGTGGTGGAGTGTGTGAAAACACACAATAGGGATTTTAATACACTGTTAGGGAGGATTTAGGATCATGTATAGAAGGTATTTTATTCTTTTTTTAATGATAATAACAGTA
>MTOU01000041.1 GCA_002011745.1 Nitrospirae bacterium JdFR-85 | reverse complement strand
CTGATAACCACGGTAGCTATGGAAGAGGGGTTAAGGTTTGCGATAAGGGAAGGTGGCAGGACCGTGGGAGCAGGAGTAGTTACCAAGATTCTGGAGTAGGAGATGAGAAATATAATTTTACTTCAATGTTCAGAGTGTAAGAACAAGAATTATTCTACAACGAAGAATAAAAAGAATACACCAGATAAATTACAACTGAAGAAATATTGTAAACATTGCGGTAGACATACACTGCATAAAGAAACAAAAGCATAGGTACAGCAATACACAGGCCAGTAGCTCTAACTGGGAGAGCACCGGACTCCAAATCCGGGGGTTGCGGGTTCGAATCCTGCCTGGCCTGCCATTGTTAGAGGAGGGGCAATCCTCGGGTTGCCCCTAAATAATGCTTACATAAGAGAGAGTAAGACATCAGCCTGAAAGAGGTAAGGAGTGATTAATGTTCAGAAGAATTAAGAACTTCTTAAAAGAAGTTAGAGCAGAGATAAAAAAAGTGGTATTCCCTTCAAGGGAAGAATTAATAGGTTCTACATGGGTAGTAATAATATCTACGCTTATTGTTGCCCTGTTTCTTGGAATTGTGGATATGATACTCACAAGGTTTGTGAAGTTTCTCTTAAGGTAGGAGGAAGGTTTGGGTAAGAACTGGTACGTAGTACACACATATTCAGGTTATGAAGAGAAGGTAAAGACATCCATAGAGGAGAGGGTTAAGAAAAAAGGGCTTAAGGACAAACTCGGCAGAATACTTATACCTACAGAGAAGGTTATTGAACTGAGAGGTGGAAAAAAGAAAGAAACAGATAAAAAGTTCTATCCAGGTTACATACTTGTAGAGATGGAACTTAATGATGAGACATGGCATCTTATAAGAAGCATCCCGAGGGTGACAGGCTTTGTAGGTGGAACAAAGCCCATACCTCTACCAGAAGAAGAGGTTGAGGTAATCTTACAACAGATAGAAAAGGCTCCTCAACAGCCACCAAAGACAAAGTATCAGAAGGGAGAGGTGGTAAGGATTATAGATGGACCTTTCACCAACTTCAATGGTGTTGTGGATGAGATAGACCTTGATCATGGCAGGCTCAAGGTGATGGTAAGTATATTTGGAAGACAGACACCTGTAGAACTCAGTTTCTACCAGGTAGAGAAGGCATAAAAGTTAGACTTCAGGAGGATAGAGATGGCAAAGAAAGAGGTAATAGCAGAAGTGAGACTTCAGATACCAGCTGGAAAGGCATCACCAGCACCACCTGTAGGACCTGCTCTGGGTCCCCATGGTATCAATATAATGGAGTTCTGCAAACAGTTTAATGCGAAGACCGAGGGCATGGGAGACACTATAATTCCTGTGGTACTTACTGTTTATGCTGACAGATCCTTCAGTTTCATTACAAAGACACCTCCAGCATCAGAGTTGATTAAAAAGGCTGCAGGTATTATAAAAGGCTCCTCAGAGCCTGGTAGAGATATGGTAGGAAAGATCACAAAGAAACAAGTAGAAGAGATAGCAAAGACAAAGATGCCTGACTTGAATGCATACACCCTGGAAGAGGCGATAAAGATGATTATGGGAACTGCTAAAAGCATGGGAGTAGAGGTGGTGGATTAATTTATACATGGGAGGTTGAAAAACTCTATGGGCAAAAAACTTATTGAGGCAAAAAAACGGGTGGAAAGAACAAAGGAGTATCCTTTAGAAGAAGCGGTAGATCTCTTAAAAGAGCTTGCTTATGCCAATTTTGATGAAAGTGTTGATCTTGCGGTCAACCTTGGGGTTGATCCGAGAAAGTCAGATCAGATGGTCAGGGGCACAGTAGTACTGCCCCATGGCACGGGCAAGGATGTAAAGGTGCTTGTGTTTGCAAAGGGAGAGAAGGAGAAGGAGGCACTTGAAGCAGGAGCAGACTATGTAGGAGCAGAGGACCTTGTGGAGAAGATCCAGAAGGGATGGCTCGATTTTGACAAGGCAGTTGCCACTCCTGATGTTATGGCGATGGTAGGTAAACTTGGTAGAATTCTGGGACCAAGAGGCCTTATGCCAAACCCAAAACTTGGTACTGTAACCTTTGATGTGGCCAAGGCCGTTAAGGAATTAAAGGCAGGGAAAGTGGACTACCGTGTTGACAAGGGAGGGATTGTGCATCTACCTGTAGGTAGGGTCTCTTTTGATAAGGAAAAGCTGATTGAAAACATAAAGGCAGCCGTGGACTCCCTTCTTAAAGCTAAACCTTCTGCTGTTAAAGGCAAGTATATTAAAAGGGTCACTCTTTCTTCTACAATGGGGCCTGGTATAAGGGTTGATATACAGAGTATCACAAAAAAGGCAGCCTGAAACCAGGTTTTACCTGGTAGATTCCACGGTCAGAGACAGTAGGTGTCTAAATGTTGACCTATGGTCAACAGCCTACCGAGACCGGAAGGTTGAAGAAAGTTCAGGTATCTTTAACCGGATAGAAAGACCTACCTGTCTCTGGGAAAGGAGGTAAATCTGAAGAGCAGACAAGACAAAGCTAAAGAGATTGAGCTATTGAAAGAGAAGTTTCAGAAGGCAAAGGGTATAGTACTTACCCATTACAAGGGGCTGAATGTTGAAGAGATCTCTGCCTTGCGGAGAAGCCTGAAAGAGGCAAACCTTGAGTACAGGGTAGTGAAGAATACTCTTGCACGGATTGCATCAAAAGAGACACCAGCAGAGGTGTTGCAAGAGCATTTTGTCGGTCCTGTGGCAGTGGCATTTGGATATGAAGATCCAGTGATACTTGCAAAGAAGGTTCTGGAGTTCAGCAAGGAGAATGAGAAGCTTGCTGTCAAATGCGGTCTCGTTGAAGGCAGATTTGTTGATCTGGAAGGGCTGAAGAATGTATCTAAGTTACCTTCACGAGAGGTACAGCTTGCAATGCTTGCAGGGGCATTCTCAGCACCACTTACAAAGATGGCATCACTGCTTCATGCAACGATTAACAGACTGGGATATGCCCTTTATGCATTAAAGGAGAAGAAGGCAACAGAACAATAAAAACTAAATAACTAAAATAAAGGAGGAAACAAGGATGGCAGAAATTACAAAGGAACAGGTTTTCGAATTCTTTGATAAGATGACAATTCTTGAGATGTCAGAATTTATCAAGGAGTTTGAGGAAAGGTATGGAGTGCAGGCAGCAGCTCCTGTTGCGGTTGCAGCAGCCCCAGGTGCAGCAGCTCCTCAGGCAGCAGCAGCAGAGGCAGAGGAGAAGACCAGCTTTGACGTGATTCTCTCTGCAGTGGGTGATAAGAAGATCCAGGTAATAAAGGTAGTAAGAGAGGTTACAGGACTTGGCCTCAAAGAGGCTAAGGAGCTTGTAGATAATGCACCTAAACCAGTGAAGGAAGGAGTCTCTAAAGAGGAGGCTGAGGCTATTAAGGCAAAGCTGGAAGAACAGGGTGCCACAGTAGAGATAAAATAAACAGTGCTTCTTACTGCAGGGGCTAGCCCCTGCAGTAAGAGCTTAGTTAATTGGTTAGAGGATTGACAGATGTTCAATCATTTAACCAATTAACTAACAAATCACAAATTAAAAGGAAGGAGAGCCATGGCTGAAGTATTAAGAGAAAGATTGAACTTTGGTAAGATTAAACCCCTGTTAGAGGTTCCCTATCTGATACAGTTCCAGAAGACCTCTTATGAGAACTTCCTCCAGAAGGATGTGCCTCCCCAGCAGAGGAGAGAGATAGGACTTCAGGCTGCCTTCAAGAGTGTCTTTCCCATATCTGACTATAATGAGACTGCAACAATCGAGTTTATTGAGTACTCAATAGGGGAACCAAAATTCTCACCAAGGGAGTGTATTGATAAAGGTCTCACCTATGGAGCTCCACTAAAGATAAAGGTACGCCTGGATCTGTATGATATGGATGAAAACAACAATAAGATCCTGAAGGAATCCAAGGAGGAAGAGGTATATATCGGTGAGATACCTCTCATGACCCCTACAGGGACCTTTATCATCAATGGTACTGAAAGGGTGATAGTGAGCCAGCTACACCGTTCACCAGGGGTCTTTTTCAGTCCTGACAAGACAAAGACCCATGTCAGCGGCAGACCCCTCTACACAGCAAGGGTAATCCCTGCAAGGGGCTCCTGGCTCGATTTTGAATTTGATACAAAAGACCTCCTTTATGTAAGGATTGACAGGAGGAAAAAGATCCCTGCAACAATTGTGCTTAAGGCTCTGGGATATACAAACGAGGACATACTGAAGACCTTTTACCCCTCAGAGACGATAAAGATCGAGGGCAAAAATAAATACAAAAGACCTGTAACGGACGTGCTTATTGGCACCCGCTCTTCCATAGAGATAAGAGACCCCAAAACAGATGAACTCCTTATAAGAGAAGGTAGCAAAATATCCAAACTCTCCTATAGAAAGCTGGAGGCAGCAGGTATAAAAGAGATACCTATAACAAGGGAAGAGATTATAGGAAGAATCACCCTGAGGGATATAATCGATCCTGAAACAGGTGAGGTAATTCTTGAGAGTAATGAGCCGATCACAGATGAGATACTGGACAGGATCGAGAAGATGGGGATTAAGAGTATTGAGCTGCTATTTATTGACAATGTGAGATACCTCCCTTCACTCAGGGATACAATAATGACAGACGGTGTTAACAGCAGAGAAGAGGCCCTTGTGGAGATATACAAAAAGCTCCGTCCTGGAGAACCCTCTACAGTAGAGGCGGCTGAGGAACTCTTCAATGGTCTCTTTTTCGATGAGAAGAGATATGATCTGTCACCTGTAGGCAGGCTCAAGATCAACAAGAAACTGGGGCTTGATATCCCTCTCGATGTAAGGGTGTTAACAGATAAGGATATCATTGAGATAGTCAAGTATCTGCTTGCCCTCAGAACAGGGTATGGTGAGGTTGATGATATTGATCATCTCGGCAACAGAAGGGTCAGAGGAGTAGGTGAACTCTTGGAGAACCAGTTCAGGATTGGACTCATGAGAATGGAGAGAGCGATGAAGGAGAAGATGACCCTCACAGAACTTGAGGAGGCAATGCCTCATGAACTTATAAATGCAAAACCTGTAATGGCTGCTGTAAAGGAATTCTTTGGCTCTAGTCAGCTAAGCCAGTTCATGGATCAGACCAATCCTCTGTCAGAGATAACCCATAAGAGGAGGCTTAGTGCTCTTGGCCCTGGTGGCCTCACCCGTGAGAGGGCAGGCTTCGAGGTGAGAGATGTCCATCCAACCCATTATGGCAGAATATGTCCTATTGAGACGCCTGAAGGCCCTAACATCGGTCTTATCACCTCAATGGCAACCTATGCAAGGGTGAATGAGTACGGATTTATTGAGGTACCTTACCGAAAGGTGAAGAAAGGAAAGGTAACCAATGAGATAGAATACCTCACAGCCATTGATGGAGAAAAGTTTGTTATAGCAGAGGCAACTGCTCCTGTGGACAAAAACGGAAGACTGATCGGTGATGCAGTACCCGCAAGACAGGCAGGAGACTTTAAGATGGTACCTCCAGAGGAGGTCCAGTATATGGATATCTCTCCAAAACAGATCGTGGGTGTGTCAGCCAGTCTGATACCCTTCCTGGAGAATGATGATGCAAACAGGGCATTGATGGGCTCAAATATGCAGAGACAGGCTGTACCACTGCTTCAGTCTGAGGCACCTATTGTGGGTACAGGAATGGAAAAGATTGCTGCCAGGGATTCAGGCATGGCAGTTTATGCAAAAAGATCAGGGATTGTAGAGAGTGTGGACTCATCACGGATTGTGGTAAGGGTGACAGAGGATGGCGGTGGAGTGGATGTGTATAAGCTCTTGAAGTTTGTGAGGTCGAATCAGGGAACCTGTTTTAATCAGAAACCTGTTGTTAAGCCTGGCCAGGAAGTGAAACGGGGTGACCTCTTGGCTGATGGTCCCTGTATCGACGGTGGAGAGCTTGCCCTTGGTAGAAATGTACTGGTTGCATTTATGCCCTGGGGAGGATTCAATTTTGAGGATGCCATCCTCATTAGTGAGAGGCTCGTCAAGGAGGATGTATATACATCAATCCATATAGAGGAGTTTGAGGTTGAAGCTCGGGAGACAAAGCTTGGTCCAGAAGAGATCACAAGGGACATACCAAATGTGAGTGAAGAGGCATTAAGGAATCTCGATGAAAGTGGCATCATAAGAATCGGGGCTGAGGTAAAACCCGGAGACATCCTGGTAGGTAAGATAACCCCAAAAGGGGAAACCCAGCTCACCCCTGAGGAAAAACTCCTGAGGGCTATATTTGGTGAGAAGGCCGAGGATGTGAAAGATACCTCTTTAAGGGTACCACCTGGTATCTCGGGGGTTGTTGTGGATGTGAAGGTCTTTGCAAGAAAGGGTGTTAAAAAGGATGCAAGACACAAAAGCATAGAAGAGGAAGAGATACAGGAACTCCGTAGCGAACTTGAAGAGAGAATAAGAATAATCTCTGAAGAGGGCTACTCTAAGGTGAGAAGTCTTCTACTTGGCAAACAGGTGAGTGAAGATGTTAAGGTGCCAAGGATTAAAGAAGTTATATGCAAAAAAGGACAGAAGATAACAGAAAAACATCTGGAAAGGATCAAAGATAAATATCTTAGAAGGATTAAACTTAAGGATTCTAATGTCCAAAAGAAGATCGATGCCATACTTGAAGAGATAGAGGCCGAGATAAAGAATGCCCAGGCCTGGTATCAGGGCAGGATAGAAAGACTGAAAAAGGGAGATGAACTACCTCCAGGAGTAAATAAACTCATAAAGGTATACATTGCTATGAAGAGAAAGATCCAGAGCGGTGACAAGATGGCTGGCAGACACGGTAACAAGGGTGTTATCTCAGTGGTGCTTCCTGAGGAGGATATGCCCTATCTGCCTGATGGAACTCCTGTGGATATAGTGCTGAATCCTCTGGGTGTCCCTTCCAGGATGAATGTGGGACAGATCAAGGAGACCCATCTTGGCTGGGCTGCAAAGACCCTTGGTATCCATGTGGCATGTCCTGTATTTGAAGGCGCCAGTGAAGAAGAGATTAAGAAGCTGATGAAGAAGGCAGGACTCCCGCCTGATGGACAAATCACTCTTTATGATGGAAGAACTGGAGAGCCCTTCGAGAGGCCAGTAACTGTGGGATATATGTATATGATGAAACTGCATCACTTGGTCGATGATAAGGTACATGCAAGATCAATAGGTCCATACTCATTAGTCACCCAGCAGCCTCTCGGTGGTAAGGCCCAGTTTGGAGGCCAGAGGCTTGGCGAGATGGAGGTATGGGCACTTGAGGCTTACGGAGCAGCATACTCCCTGCAGGAATTCCTTACGGTCAAGAGTGACGATGTCCAAGGCAGAGGGAAGATGTATGAGGCTATTGTTAAGGGTGATGCCTCGCTAGAGCCTGGTGTTCCAGAGTCCTTTAATGTTCTTATAAAGGAGCTTCAGAGTCTGGGACTCGATGTGGAGTTACTTGAGAAGAAAAAGAAGTCATGATGATATTAACCACAATCCAAAACTCCAGAGTCCTGAATATCTCTGGAGTTAAAAAAGAGAAAAGGGGGAGTAGAAATTGGTAGAAGAAATTTACGAATTATATCAGAAGCCTAAGAACCCTAAAAACTTCGATGCCATAAGAATTAAGCTCGCATCACCTGAGAAGATCAGGGAATGGTCTTATGGTGAGGTAAAGAAACCCGAGACCATAAACTACAGGACCTTCAAACCTGAGAGAGATGGTCTGTTCTGTGCAAAGATATTCGGCCCGATTAAGGATTGGGAATGTCTTTGCGGTAAATACAAAAGGATGAAGCACAGGGGAGTGGTATGTGACAAGTGTGGGGTAGAGGTAACCCATTCGAGAGTAAGGAGAGAGAGACTTGGACATATAGAACTGGCAGCTCCTGTAGCACATATTTGGTTTCTGAGAGGAGTACCAAGCAGAATAGGTACACTCCTGGACATGACAATACGGCAGCTGGAGAGGGTCCTCTATTTTGAGAGCTATGTAGTCATAGACCCTGCAGATACACCCCTGAAGGAGAAACAGCTCCTTACAGAAGAGGAGTATAAAAAATACACTGCTGAGTATGGTAGTGCCTTCAAGGCCGGGATGGGAGCTGAGGCAATAAGAGAGCTCCTCAGGAAGGTTGATTTAGAGGCACTCAGCAAAGAACTAAGACAGAGGATTCAGGAGTCCACCTCTCTCGGACAGAAGAGAAAACTCACAAAGAGGCTCAAGATTGTAGAGGCCTTCAGGAAATCGGGGAATAAACCAGAATGGATGATTATGGACGTCATCCCCGTGCTCCCACCTGAGTTGAGACCCCTTGTACACCTCGAAGGTGGAAGGTTTGCCACATCAGACCTGAATGACCTTTACAGGAGAGTAATAAACCGCAACAACCGGCTCAAGAGGCTGATGGAGCTAAAGGCTCCAAGTGTGATCATAAAGAATGAAAAGAGGATGTTACAGGAGGCAGTGGACGCCCTCTTCGATAACAGCAAACGTGCAAAGGCGATGAAGGCCTCCCAGAGACGGCCTCTCAAATCCCTGAGTGACATGATAAAAGGGAAACAGGGCAGATTCCGTCAGAATCTGCTCGGAAAGAGGGTGGACTACTCAGGCCGTTCTGTTATTGTGGTTGGTCCTGAGTTGAAGCTCCACCAGTGTGGACTGCCTAAGATAATGGCACTGGAGTTGTTCAAACCCTTTGTGTTTAATAAGTTAGAGGAGAAAGGTTATGCTACCACAATAAAGCAGGCAAAAAAGCTTGTTGAAGAAGAAAGACCAGAGGTCTGGGATGCTCTTGAGGAGGTGATCAAAGAACATCCTGTGCTTCTGAACAGAGCACCAACTCTGCACAGACTCGGGATCCAGGCATTTGACCCTGTACTGGTTGAAGGCAAGGCAATAAGGCTCCATCCCCTGGTATGTACAGCATATAATGCCGACTTCGATGGAGACCAGATGGCTGTACATGTGCCTCTGTCTATTGAGGCCCAGATAGAGGCAAGAGTGCTGATGATGTCTGTGAACAATCTTCTGTCTCCTGCCAATGGAAAGCCAATAGTCTACCCAACACAGGATATGGTACTCGGAATATATTACCTCACAAAGGAGCGAAAAGGCGCCAAGGGTGAAGGAAGGGTCTTCTCTGGTCCTGAAGAGGTGAGAATCGCCTATGATGCAGGCATTGTATCTGAACATGCCAAGATAAAGGTAATAATAGACGGGCAGATGGTGGACACCACTGTTGGAAGGGTTATATTCAGAGAGATTGTACCAGAGGGTGTGCCCTACTCCTATATAAACAAGGTGATGACAAAGAAGGAGCTCCAGAATCTTATCCATTACTGCTATAAAAAGCTTGGTAAGAGAAAAACAGTTGTATTTCTGGATAATCTGGAAAGACTCGGTTTTGATATGGCCACCCGTTCTGGCATATCCATATGCATGAAGGATATGCATATCCCTTCAAAGAAGGCTGAGTTGATAAAAGAGGCAGAGAGCCAGGTTATGGAGGTCTATAAACAATACTCTGACGGTTTAATAACCCAGGGTGAGAGATACAATAAGGTTATAGATATCTGGGCGAATGTTACAGAAAAAGTTGCTGAGGAGATGATGAAGGAGTTAGGTGCAGAGGACGGTAGAGAGTTGAGTGAAGAGGAGATGGAAGAGCGGAGATCCTTCAACAGTATCTATATGATGGCAGACTCTGGTGCAAGAGGCTCAGCTGCCCAGATAAGACAGCTTGCCGGTATGAGAGGACTTATGGCAAAGCCTTCAGGAGAGATTATTGAAACCCCTATTACAGCAAACTTCCGAGAAGGTCTGAGTCCTCTTGAGTACTTCATCTCAACCCATGGTGCAAGAAAGGGTCTTGCTGATACTGCTCTTAAGACAGCAAACGCAGGTTATCTCACCAGAAGGCTTGTAGATGTTGCCCAAGATGTGATTATTACAGAGAAGGACTGTGGAGCCACAGATGGAATCTATGTCACTGCACTGATTGAGGGTGGAGAGATAATCCAGTCCTTTGACGAAAGGATACTCGGCAGGACTGCTGCAGAGGATATAAGAGACCCTATCACAGGAGAACTGATAGTAAGGGCTAATGAAGAAATAGATGAGGAGGCGGTTGAGAAGATCCTTGATGCTGGTATAGACAGATTAAAGATCCGATCAGTTCTCACATGTCAGACAAAGTTTGGAGTATGTGCCACTTGCTACGGTAGGGACCTTGCCAGAGGAGCACCTGTCGAAGTGGGTGAGGCAGTGGGTATTATTGCAGCACAGTCTATTGGTGAGCCAGGAACACAGCTCACAATGAGGACATTCCATATTGGTGGTACAGCCACAAAGGTGATTGAACAGGCAGTGCTTGAAGCAAAAAATGCAGGCACTGTAAAGTTTCACAATCTGAAGAGTGTTAGAAACAGACAGGGTGTTCTGGTGGTACTAAACAGAAATGCCATGATCTCTATTGTTGACTCCCAGGGTAGAGAAAAGGAAAAGTACTCACTCGTCTATGGCGCCAACATCCTCGTAGAGGAAGGACAGACTGTAAAACCAGGACAGAAGCTGGTTGAGTGGGATCCCTACTCAGTACCGATCCTTACAGAGGTCGGTGGCAGAGTCGCACTTGGTGACATAATTGAAGGAGTAACCGTCAAGGAAGAGGTAGATGAAATCACAGGATTGAGTCAGAAGGTGATAATTGATTATCCAGCAAATATGAGGCCAAGGGTCTCTATTAAGGATGAGCATGGAAGGGCTACATTGAAGATACCAGGGACAAACCAGCCTGCAAGGTATCTGCTACCAGCAGGAGCCCATATACTTGTTGAAAAGGGTGATATTGTCTCACCTGGAGACATACTGGCAAAGATACCAAGAGAGACAACCAAGACAAAGGACATAACAGGAGGTCTGCCCAGGGTTGCAGAGCTGTTTGAGGCAAGGAAACCAAAGGAACATGCTATCGTATCCGAGATAGACGGAGTTGTTGAGTTTAAGAGCGCTCCAAAGGGTCAGAGGGTGGTAGTGGTCCGTTCTGGCGATGTAGTGAAAGAGTATGTGATTCCTAAGGGGAAACATGTAACAGTACATGAAGGAGACTGGGTAAGGGCAGGAGAACCTCTGATGGATGGTGCTGTGAATCCACATAGTATTCTCGACATTCTGGGGCCCAAGGAGTTACAGAGATATCTTGTGGACGAGGTACAGAAGGTTTACAGGCTACAAGGTGTCAGCATAAATGACAAGCATATTGAGATTATAGTCAGACAGATGATGAGAAAGATAAAGATCGAAGACCCTGGTGATACAGATTTCCTTGTTGGTGAGCAGGTAGACAGGATAGAGTTCATAGAGGAGAATGAAAGGGTAAAGGCAAAAGGAGGAAGACCTGCTACAGGTAAACCCATGCTGCTGGGTATCACGAAGGCATCTCTCACAACCTATAGCTGGGTCTCTGCAGCCTCATTCCAAGAGACTACAAGAGTCCTCACAGAGGCTGCAATAGAGGGCAAGATCGACGAATTAAGAGGTCTCAAAGAGAATGTAATCATGGGTAGAATCATTCCTGCTGGCACGGGAATGGATATCTACAGAAACACCTTTGTAAAGAGTGACAGACTTTTATTAATCTCTGGCAAAAAAGAGGAATCTGAATGAAGAAGATACTAATCGCCCATGATGGCTCAAAGGCCTCAAATAAGGCCCTTAGATTGGCTACAGAGATGGCTGTCAGATTTGGCTCTGAGCTGTATGTACTCTCTGTGGTACCAGAGTTGTATCTAACAGAAATTTCAGACATAGACAAGAAGGCAATAGAAGATGCGCTTTCCACAGAGACAAATAAACTGTTACAGAAAGTGGAGAAGAAACTTTCTGCAAAGAATATTCCCTATAGATGTATTATAAACCAGGGTGAGCCTGCAGAAGAGATTCTTAATACAGCAAAATCTCTGAGAGTCAATCTTATAGTAACGGGGTCCCATGGCAGAAGGGGACCCTCCAGATTTCTCCTTGGGAGTGTCTCTTCAAGGATTGTGGAACATGCCCATTGTCCTGTGCTTGTGGTTAAGTAATTGAAACATTCAGCTCTCTGGCATATATGCTCTGGAAGGGCTTCCTTGAACAGGCTGTCCAGATAAGAGAGATGGAGGTTTCGGACCTTAAACAGGTCTTAAGGATTGAATGTAATTCTTTCAGCATACCCTGGTCAGAATCGTGTTTCCTGTCTGAATTAAACAATCCTCATTCGATACTGCTGGTAGCTACCAGAGAAGACAGAGAAGTGCTTGGCTATATCTGTGCATCCCATGTAGCAGAAGTGGCAGAGATTAAGGATATTGCAGTAAGGGAGGATATAAGACGCAGAGGCATCGGAAAGGCACTTCTTAAAAGTGCCCTTGAAAGGCTGAAAACCCTTGGATGTAAAGAGGTATTTCTTGAAGTAAGAGTCTCTAATATTGCAGCGAGAAGGCTCTATGAGGCTATGGGATTCAAGATGGTTGGACTGAGAAGACAGTACTATGTAAGGCCTGAAGAGGATGCAATAATCATGAAAAAGACCCTCTTTTATTCTGCAAAAGCGGGACTTTCTTAGACCTAAAATAGTTCATACTCTCAACTGCATCATCTACACTATGTGCCTCTACAGTGATGATCAGATCTCTCCTTGAGACTTTAGTAAGATACCCAAACATACCTTCAAAATCGAAGGTGCCTTTGCCGGGGGCAAGATGTTGGTCCTTGGTGCCGTCATTATCATGAATATGAAGCTCATATATATAACTACCAATTGCATCAAGCCATTCTACCAGGGGCACTTTCGAAAAAAGGTTGAAATGTCCCGTATCAAAGCATAATCCAATAGAATCAGACCTCAGTGTCTCCATAAGTTGTCTTAGATTCTCTGGAGAATCCTCAAATATGTTCTCAATAGCCAGCCTTAGATTATAGCTCTCTGCTACTGTAAGAATCTCTTGCCAGGTCTCTACACTTCCTTCCAACCATATATCTATCCTATGGTCATATTTCCACTTCTCATAACCTGAATGGAAAACAACCATGGCTGCGTCAAGAAGATGTGCTATATGGATGGTGGCCTTGAAACGTCTAATAGTCACATCTTTAACAAGGGGGTCTACAGCTCCTGGACTAAGGTCCATAAAAGGACCATGAACCGTAAAGGATGGATTATAAGAAAACCCTTCTCTAAGTTTATGGATATCTTCTTCTGTAATATGGTCCAGGTCTTTTGCAGAAAAATATATTTCAAGGTTAATGCAGTATTGATTAACTATATCTAAGTGTGTACTAAGTTTCTCGAAAGGAATATGAAAATAAATCTCAGGTTTTTGTTGTCTCAGTTTTTTTCTCCTCCTTTTTTGAACCTTGTTCAGACGCCTTCCTTTCCGCCTCCATCGCCTTCTTTCTCTCAGGAGAGGGGTAATCAGTAATATACCATCCACTGCCTTTAAGGATAAAGGAGGTATTTGAGATAAGCTTCTTTAATTCACCCCCACATTCTGGACATGTGGTGAGTGGTGCATCACTGAATTTCTGGACCACCTCTAAATGCTTCTCACAGCTGAGACACTTGTACTCATAAATCGGCATCCAGAACACCTCCTCTTTTCAGTAGCTACTAAATTATTCTCCGGAAAGCCTTGAAAATACAATAAATTATATCATTATCTCCAGTTAAAAGTCAAAATTTGGTATAATTACAATTATGACAGATGTTGCATTGATTGTATTAATCATCGTGATAATAGTAATCGGAGTCCTTATTGTACCCGTTATTCTTGAACTTCGAAGAACTCTCCGAAGGATTAACAACTTTCTTGATAGCACCGAGCAGAGCCTGACTCCAGCAATAGATAATCTGAACTCTACCATAGAGAGAATTAATTCAATAATGGCCGATATTCAATTAGTCTCTCAGGGGACAAAAGAGATGGCTGATAACATAAAACACCTCTCTGGCAAGATTCAGGATATTGTTGAGGGTGTAGATGAACTGCGTAAAGAGGCGAGTTCCAATGTCTCGGCAATAAAAGCTGCTCTCAGGGTAGGTATTAATACATTGATAAAAAATCTTTTAAAAGGAGGTGGATAATATGGCTGAAAGAAATGGTTTTGGAATCGGCTCAATGTTTATGGCATTTCTGCTGGGAAGTCTCTTTGGTGCAGGTGTCTCCCTTATGCTTGCACCACAGTCAGGTAAAGAGACAAGAAAGAAATTGAAAGAACTTGCTGATGAAGCAAAGGAGAAAACCACAGAGTATGCAGAAGAGATAAAAGAAAAGGTTACAAAGGGAATAGAAAAGGGCAAAGAAGTGGTGGAGGAGAAAAAGTCAGCCATTCAATCAGCCATTGAGGCTGGGAAGGAGGCATTTAAGAAGGAGAAAGAAAAATCCGAGCCAGCCTAATGCATGAACTCTCCATTGCCCATAATATTATTGAGATTGCTATAAGTGAATGTAAAAAGGCGGGATATAGCAAGATAAACTCTATCTCTATAAGGATCGGCAGGGCCTCAGGTGTGATGACAGATGCCCTGCTGTTTGCCTTCGATATTGCTAAAAAGGACTCAATTGCTGAGAATGCAGTGCTTAAGTATGAGGAAACGCCCGTGAAGGGACGGTGCAGAGAATGCGGAACAGACTCAACAGTGGACGACACCATTTTTGTTTGCTGCCCCAGTTGTGGTTCCTACCAGTTTGAACTCCTGAGTGGAAGGGAACTGGATATTATAGAGATCGATGTAGAATAGGAGGAAAGAGTGAAGATAAAGGTCGTAAGTAGAGTGCTGGAGGCGAATGAGAGGATTGCTGAAGAGAACAGAAAACTTCTGAAAGACAAGGGGGTATTCGTCCTTAACCTTATGAGTGCACCTGGTGCTGGTAAAACCAGTCTCCTTATTAAGACTATAGAGCTACTGAAGAGTAGAGTAGCTATTGGAGTGATTGAGGGAGATATAACAGGAACAGAGGATGCCGAGAGGATCGGAGCCCTGCGGGTGCCTGTTGTTCAGATCAACACAGGAGGGGCATGCCATCTTGATGCCAATATGATAAATACAGTCCTGCAGGAGTTACCACTGGATCAGATAAGACTCCTCTTTATTGAGAATGTGGGAAATCTCGTCTGTCCTGCAGAGTTTAATGTGGGAGAGGATATGAAGGTAATGATCCTAAGTGTTACTGAAGGAGAGGACAAACCTCTGAAATATCCTCTCATGTTTCAGGAATCCCAGGTGCTTCTGATAAATAAAATAGATCTGCTCCCATACTTAGACATAGATATTGAACGCCTCGTAAAAAACTCCCTGAAGGTGAATCCCCAGTTAAAAATATTCACCGTCTCCTGTAAAAGTGGAGAGGGACTATCTCAGTGGACAGACTTTCTTTTAAGTAAAATCAACCCAGTATGACCTGCATCATAAAAATATCCCTCCTTTAGAGATAAAATATTCATATACACCAGAAGGTGTAATTTAGAGACTTTTATAAGGAGGTCAAAAATGGCAAAGGTAACAAAAGATACGGTAATAGGAGACGTGATTAAACAGAATCCTGAGGCCACAAAGATAATAGAGAAGTACTTTGGGAATGGATGTTTCACCTGTCCAGGGATAAAGGTTGAGTCTATTGCTTTTGGAGCAATGATGCATAATGTAGACCCTGAAAAGGTTGTGGCCGAAATAAACGCACTGGAGGAGAAGAATGGAGATTAAGTGTTTTATATGTGGCACTTCTGAAAAGGAGAAGGTATATCTACCCTGTATTCACGAAAGTGTAGAGAAGTTTGTATGTGTCAGGTGTCTTCCCATGCTTATACATGGTGTACACTAACCCCTTGGGGCTGTAAGCCCTAAGGGCTACCTTTTTCTCAGCAGTCTGAACAGGCCAATCAATTTGTAACCCAGATTCTCACCTCTTTTATCTACCCTGTCTTCTAAATAGTGGCTATTTCTGAGACGTATTTCCTCTAATCTTGCTATTGACCTGAGTCAGATAGGAGCAGTCCTGTACCCTAAGTAGAATTTTAACTGAAGTCAATCGGAGGATTAGGATATTTCAAAGGTTCTTGAATTTATCTACAAAAAGTTCATATAATAATCAAACGTTTGTTTGAAAATGGGTGCTTCCACCAGAGATAGGATTTTAGAAGCGGCAGAAAGGCTCTTTGCAGAGCGTGGTTTTGATGCTGTAGGGATAAGAGAGATAACAACCTTAGCCGACTGCAATGTCTCAGCGGTAAACTACTACTTTGGCAACAAAAAGGGACTCTACATGGCTGTATTCAAAGAAAGACTTGCCCAGAGAGCCTTCACTGTGCAAGAAACTTTCAGGAGGGAGTTCAATTCCTCACAGAGGGACCTAAGGGGACTTCTCAGGGCCCTTGCAAGGGCCTATCTGCTTGCACCCTTCTCAGAAGAAGAAAGACTCATACATCACAGACTCCTCTCCCGTGAGGCCCATCAACCAACAGAGGCCTTCCATTATATGTTAAAAGAGGTGCTGCTTCCTTTTTTCAATGAGATAAAAGAAGAAATAAAAAGGCTCTCCAGAATTCCTATCCCAGAGGACAAGCTTAGGATCTTCACAATAAGTGTATTTGCCATAATGATGCACTTCTCTATGGCAAGGACCATGGTAAGTAGACTCACGGGCAAAAAATATACAAAAAACTTTCTTGAAGCCCTGACAGAGGAGATTGCAGAGTTCTGTCTCAATGGTCTTGAAGGACGATGAGGAACAAAAGGTTGAGAAACAAAATACTGCGCGCTATCTTTACAGGAGCCACTTTTCTGGTTATAATCACTCTTTGGAACTGTACCCCCGTAAAAAGGCTTTACCCCTCTGTAGAGACACCAGAACAGTTTATAAACTCACCTAAGGGATTCTCTGTCTCAACCAGCAATGAAAAATGGTGGGAGGAATTTAAAGACGAGACTCTGAACCGTCTTGTAGAAAAGGCGATCAGAGAAAACTATGATATAAAGGTGGCGATTGAGAGGGTCAACCAGGCAAGAGCCCTGTTAGGGGTAAAAGGTGCAGAAAGGTTTCCAACTGTAAACCTTAACCTTTCTGTCTCAAGACAGAGACAGAGCACACAAACAAACACATTCAACATAAACCTTGTAGCCTCCTATGAGGCAGACCTCTGGGGAAGACTCTCCTCTGAAGAGGTTCGTGCAGAGACAGCTCTTATGAGTCTTAAGGAGACAAAGAGGCTCATTATGCATAGGGTGATTGCAGATGTAGTTAACCTCTATATTAACATAAAGGCCTTGAGGGAGAGACTCCTTATCAAACGGGAAAAGATCAAAAATGTTGAAGAAAACCTTAGACTCATAGAGACCCGGTACAGGCTGGGAGTAAGCTCATACCTTGAGGTACTTCAGGCAAGGGCAACCCTTGAAGAGACACGTTCTGAGATAGAACCTCTTAGGCGCCATCTCAAGGATATTCTTTACAGGCTTTCAGTCCTGATAGGGGAGTATCCCTCTGAGATTGAAACCTCTTCAGTTCCCCTTTCAGGATATGTGCAGAACCTTGAGCCAGTGCCTGTGGGACTGCCCTCAGAACTGCTTATGAGAAGGCCTGACCTTAGGGTAGAAAGCCTGAAGACTGAGGAGGCATTTCAGGCCCTTAAGGTGACCCGGACAATGAGGTTTCCCTCTATTGCTCTCACAGCCACAGGTGGCTGGAGTTCTTCAGAGCTAAAAGGGCTTTTTAGACCAGAGAGTCTCTTATGGCAGCTATCCCTCGGGGTGGTTCAACACCTTTTTAATGCAGGTAAGCTTAAACAACAGGAGAAGGCTGCCCTTTCTCTTTACAAACAGAGGCTCACCAATTATGCCAAGGTGGTGCTCAGGGCATTCTATGAGGTTGAGAAGGCATTGGCAGACAGAAAGAGTCTTTATACCGAGAGGCAGAAACTCTATTCTCTGATGAACAGTCTTGACAGAACCTACAGGACAGCCCTTGAGCGTTACAGACAGGGCCTTGTGGGGTTTGAAACAGTCCTTCAAGCTCAGAGACAGTTCTTTAATGCAAAAGAGGCCCTCATAAACACGGACGAGGCGATTTTGATAAACAGGGTTTTTCTCTACAGAGCCCTTGGTGGGAAATGGACAACAGAGGAAGGAGACAAGCAATGAGGACTAAAAGACTATTATTTGAAATTGTTCTGGTGCTGGTCTTTATAGGTCTTGGGATAGCCATAACCCGTTATCTTATTGCTACGAAACCTACAGTCAAAAAGAGGCCACCCTCAGAGATAGTTCTGCCCGTAAGAGTCCAGAAGACAGAATTAAAAGAGACAACATTAAAAAGGATAGCAGACGGGGAGGTCATACCATCCTGTGAGGTGGAGCTCATCCCACAGGTCTCTGGTAGAGTGATCTATGTTTCAGAACGTCTAAGGAGAGGAGAACTCATAAAGGCCTCTGAAGTCCTGATAAAGATTGATGACAGAGACTATCAGATAAAAAAGGCTCAGGTTGTGGCAGAGTTGAAAAGAAAAGAGTCAGAGCTTGCCAGATTAAAGGCTGACCGCGAGGCTGCCGTCAGAGAGTGGAAGATGCTTAATCCTGAGGAACCTCCACCACCGCTTGTGGCAAAGGAACCACAGCTGAAAGCTGCTGAAGCAGCAGTGCTGGCCGCTGAGGCAGCCCTCAGAAGAGCAGAACTTGACCTTGAAAGAACCACTCTGAGGGCACCCTTTGATGCCTTGGTTCTTGAAGAGCATGTAGACAGAGGCCAGTATGTGGTTGCAGGCCGTAGCTTAGCACGGCTTGCATGCACAGAGGAAGCCCAGATCAGGGTCTTTCTGGATGAGAGGGAGACTGAAGGGCTTAGGATACCCGGCTTTAATACCGCCACCGATGTTTCAGGCTCTGAGGCAGTTATTGAGGCCATCATAGGTGGCAAGAAGCACCAATGGAGGGGCTATATTGTAAGAGCAGAACCTTTGGATATACAGACCAGAAGAATACCTGTGGTGGTACTTGTAAGAGAACCCTATAGTAACATACCTCCTCTGGCCTTTGGACTTTATGTAAAGGTTGTCCTTATAGGTCCCAAGCTGCCCAAAGCTGCTCTTGTGTCCAAAAGGGCGATTGAATGGACCGAGGAGCTAAAACCATTTGTATGGGTGGTGGACAGCCTGTCAAGGGCCAAAAGAAGACCTGTCAGGATTGAAGCAGAATATGACAAAGATGTGCTAATCACCGAGGGTCTTAAAAATGGAGAATCAATTATCCTTGACCCTCCTGTAGGTCTCATCGAGGGCACAAAGGTGAGAGCTGTTGAGGAGAGCCTAAGCAGATGAGACGGGTTATTGAGTGGTTCATTGAGAATCATGTGGCTGCAAATCTGCTAATGATATTCATAGTTGTGGCAGGGGTGGTCACTGCCATTACCACAAAGGTAGAGATATTCCCTGAAACAGTAGCAGACAAGGTGGTTGTAACTGTTGTTTATCCAGGAGCCTCTCCTTCTGAGGTAGAAGAAGGAATTGTTAAGAAGATAGAGCAGGTCATCTCAGGCCTTGACGGTGTTAAGGAGATAAACTCTTATGCTTCTGAAGGCATTGCAACCATTGAGGTAGAGGCGATAAAAGGCTGGAACCTGGATCAGCTCTTTGATGATATAAAGTCAGAGGTAAACAGAATCACCACTCTCCCGGAGGAGGCTGAAAGACCGGTTGTGAAAAAGTTTGTCTTTAAGGCCCCTGTGCTAAATGTAGCAGTCTATGGAGATGCTCCCATCTCAGCGCTCAAGGAATGGGCAGAGAGAATAAAAGACGACATCACTGCTATGGAAGGCATAAGTCAGGTAGACCTCTTTGGTACTGCTACACCTGTCATATCCATAGAGGTGCCTGAGTATAACCTGAGAAAGTACCATCTCAGTATTGAGGATGTGGCCAGCGCGGTTCGACAGTGGAGTTTCGATACAGGCGCAGGTGAAGTAAAAACAGAGGCTGGCTATATCCTGCTTAGAGTCAAAGGTAAAGGGTACGAAGCCAGAGACTACAGAGACATAGTAGTCCTTTCTGAACCACAAGGTAAAAAGGTTCGTCTGTCGGAGATTGCCAATATAAAGGAGACCTTTGAAGACAGCAAGGTCCAGTCCAGATTTAATGGGAAACCAGGTGTAGGACTTCTGGTTTACAGAATAGGCCGCCAGAATGCTCTTGATGTGGCCTCAAAGGTCCATAAATATGTGGCCCAGTTGAGACCGGCTCTACCACCCAACATCCAGGTGGAGATATTTGGAGATCAGTCTGAGATACTAAAGGAAAGGCTTACCCTGCTTTTGAAAAACATGGCTTATGGCATGGTCTTAGTAGTGATACTGCTGGGAATCTTTCTCAACAGGAAACTCGCTTTCTGGATAACAGTGGGTATACCCATTGCCTTTTCCTTTGGACTCATAATAATACCCCATTATGGCATATCCATAAACATGATATCCCTTTTTGCCTTTATCATGGTACTCGGCATCGTGGTAGACGATGCAATAGTAGTAGGTGAAAGCATATTTCGTTACCGACAGAAGGGGCTACCACCGCTTAAGGCTGCTGTGGAGGGTACAATGGTTGTGGCGATGCCAGTAACATTTGCTGTGATCACCACTATTGCTGCCTTCTGGCCCATGCTCTATGGCTCGGGTGTTATGGGAAAGGTAATAAGGAACATACCCGTGGTGGTCATTGCTGTACTAGTGGGCTCTCTTGTAGAGGCCTTTCTAATTCTGCCTGTACATCTTTATCGTGCAAAGATGCCTAAGAAGGGAGAAAGGAAGGAAAATTTTGTTAACAGGTGTCTTGAAGGTTTTATAAAGGGCCCCTACCGTACTGCTCTAAGGATAGCGCTTAAATACAGATATGCTACTGTGGCACTGGCTCTGGCAGTGCTAATGCTCTTTATAGGGCTATGGAAAGGAGGACGTGTTAAATTCACCTATTTCCCTAAGGTAGAAAGCGACACTATGGTATGTGAGCTGGTGATGCCCCCTGGCACACCCTTTGAGGAGACCCTTGCAATCATTAAAAGGATTGAAAGGGCAGCAGAGGAGGCTGCCCGCGAGGCGAACAGACTTAGACAGGACCATTCAACTCCCCTTATAAGATATTCCTTCTCCATGGTGGGTCAGATATTCCCTATGGGGCATAGGGCAGAAACAGGTCCCCTGCCATCAGGCAGCCATGTGGGCCAGGTAATAGTACAATTAATAAGCGCTCAGGAGAGAAAGGAACTTCCCACCAGTGTGATTACACACCTCTGGCGTCAGAAGGTAGGAACAGTACCAGGAGCAGAAACCCTCCGTTTTTACAGTGAACTGTTCAGTGCAGGAAAGGCAGTCTCTTTCAATCTATCCATGAAGGATGAGGATACACTACATAGAGCTATTGAGGCACTCAAGGCTGAATTGGCCAAATATCCTGGAGTCTATGATATTGAAGACTCCTATATTCCGGGCAAGGACGAAATCAGACTTACGATTAAGGAGAGTGCAAAGTCCTTGGGAATCACCCTTCAGAGCCTCGCACAACAGGTAAGGGACGCATTCTATGGTGCCGAGGCATTACGACTTCAGAGGGGTCCTGATGAGGTAAAGGTTCTTGTGAGGTACCCGGAAGAGGAAAGAGCGGTCTTAAAAGCCCTTCTTTCTATGTATATAAGAACGCCTGACGGCAGAGAGGTCCCTCTGAGGGAAGTAGCCAGTCTCAAGAAAGAGAGAAGCTATGTGACTATAACCAGAAAAGACCGAAAGAGGATAATAAATGTCTCTGCCGAGGTAGATGAGGAGATAATGAATGCCGAGGAACTGAGGGGAGAGCTCTTTGAGAAGGTAATGCCTGCCCTTAAGGAACGGTTTTCAGGGCTCAAGTATGAACTGGCCGGAGAAGGGAAAGAAAGGATGGAGTCAATGCATGATGTGATGCAGGGCTTTGCCCTTGCCTTGATCCTGATTTATACCCTTATTGCCGTGCCTCTTAGATCCTTTGGCCAGCCTGTGGTAATAATGCTTGCAATACCTTTTGGATTGATTGGAGCAATACTTGGACATCTGATAATGGGGCTTAATTTAAGCATAATCAGCATGTTCGGGATTGTGGGCCTGTCTGGAGTGGTGGTAAATGACTCACTGATATTGTTTTCTGAAATAAACCGACTCCGCAGAGAGGGGCTTGAGACCTTTGAGGCGGTTTTGAAGGGGACTGCCTTGAGGTTCAGAGCAGTGATCCTCACTACAGTAACCACCTTCGGTGGACTCACCCCGATGATACTGGAACGGAGCCTTCAGGCCCGATTCTTAATACCCATGGCCGTAACCATAGCCTTTGGTGTCCTCATTGCCACAGGTATCACATTGGTGCTCACCCCCTGCGGATACCTCATAATGGAAGACATTCGTAAGATTTTCTCCAGAAAACGATAAAACTCTCCGCGTCCAACTCTGGGTCTTCAGTATAGAAAAACGGTAAGAAAAACGATTCAACTGGAGCCCTACTTTGCAGGGCTCGTCTCTGTGCGCGCTGTCTTAGAAACTTATACTTATCGCAAGTTTCTGAATGAAACTCTGGCAATTCGTATTATTTTGATGCCCTGTGCTTAGGGATGTGGTGGAAAGGAGAGAGAAGTGGCACAGAATGGGAAGATACGGCTTAATATGGTGAATTTAACAGATTTGAATAAAAAATTAAGGCCTCTCAGTTTGAGTACTGAGAGGCCTTTTCGGTTCTGACCTCACGGGTCTTAACAACTCCAGGGATTTCAACTACCACCTGATAAGGCATCCAGAGGCACCAGCCTCAGATCCCTTGAACCACAACCTATGCATTTCACCAATCCCATCTCTGTATCACTATTAAGAGAAACAGTAAATATACTTCCACATTCACTACATATACAGGTATAGTATCTCAATTTTTATTCACCTCCTCTGTCGTTGTTGATCATGGGTCTTACACCCAGCCTGTAGAGTATATTAGCCATTAGGCAGAAGCCTGTGGTTGCAAATATAACGAGATTTACTCCAACAAGCCCTGTCAGAAGCAGCCAGTACCTGCTATGCACCACTGCAAGCACCGTCCCTGTAAGGGCAAACACACCTGCCACAAGCCAGATAAGCCTCTCTAAGTACCACTTGTCTGTCCTTGCCAGATACATCTACTAACACCTCCTTTCAGCATTGATAAGATTTATTAATTCAGTCTATCCGGTTCGATCTCACAGGTCTCTGCGTCACTGCTGACTCTGTCTTTTGTAACACATCTCTTGTAAACATAATAGAGCACAGGCACAAGGGTCCTTGAAAGCAGTGTTGAGGCTACCTCGCCTGCCATAAGTGAGATCGCCATTCCCTGGAATATGGGATCAAAGAGTATCACAGAGGAGCCCACAACAACAGCCGCTGCCGTAAGGAGCATGGGCCTGAACCTTATTATTCCAGCCTCAACCACTGCCTCTTTAAGTGGTCTGCCCTCTTGGAGTTTCAGTTCAATAAAGTCCACCAAGATGATTGAGTTCCTCACCACTATACCTGCCCCTGCAATAAACCCTATCATGGATGTGGCTGTAAAAAACGCACCTATCAGGGCATGGGCAGGTAGAATCCCTACCAGTGAAAGGGGTATTGGTGCCATTATTACCAGAGGTGTCAAGAATGACCTGAACCATGCCACCACCATCACATAGATGAGAACCATCACAGCAGCAAATGCAAGCCCTAAGTCACGAAAGACCTCATAAGTGATATGCCACTCTCCATCCCACTTCATGGCATAGTCTTCCTCAAACATAGGCTGGCGTGTGTAGTACTGTTTTAGCTCATACCCCTCTGGCAGAGTGAGTTCTTTTATTTTATCTTTCAACTTCAGAATTGCATACACAGGGCTCTCCTCTTTACCAGCCACATCAGCAGTAACATACACCACCCTCTTGAGGTTTTTGTGATAGATACTCTTGCTCTCAACCCCTTTAACTACCTTTACCACTTCTGAGAGCGTTACCACCCTGCCTGAGGAAGACATAAGGGGAATCTCCTTTAGATCCCCAATAGATGCCCTCTCTGGCAGTGCTGCCCTTACAACCACAGGCACAGGCTCTTTTGCATCCTCCAGATGTATCAGGCCAGCCTCCAACCCACCAAGAGCCACCCGTAGGGCATTCGCCACCTGCTCTGTAGAAATACCCAGTTTTGCAGCCTTGATCTTATCAACAACAAACGTCACCTTCTCCTTGTCATCCTCATAATACCAGTCCACATCAACAACACCCTCTGTATTCTCAAACAACTCCTTTATCCTGCTTGCAATCTCTACCTGCTTGTTGAAATCAGGTCCATATACCTCTGCAACAAGGGTACTCAACACAGGAGGTCCTGGAGGCACCTCTGCTATTTTTATACTTGCATTGTATTTCTTGCCAATCTCCTGTATAGGCCCTCTAATCCTCTTTGCTATCTCATGGCTTTGTTGTTTCCTCTCGTCCTTGGCTACAAAGTTTACCTGAATATCTGCTACATTTGAGCCTGACCTCAGGAAGTAGTGCCGCACGAGACCATTAAAGTTAAAAGGGGCTGCTGTGCCAATGTATAGCTGAAAATTGGTCACCTCAGGGACTGTCCTGAGGTACTCAGCCACTTCTCTTGCCACCTTTGCTGTATGCTCAAGGGAACTGCTCTCGGGCATATCAATAATCACCTGTAACTCACTCTTGTTGTCAAAGGGAAGCATCTTCACAGTAACCCACTTAAGTGGAAACAGGGCCACAGCACCTGCAAGCATCCCCAACACAAGCATGAAGGCTACAAACCTCTTGAGTCTGCTCTCAAGAAGCCCGCGAAGGTTCCTCTCATACAGTCTGTTTAGTGCTGTCATCACCCTGCTTTCTTTTTCCTCATTATTCTTGTGTCTTTTCACACCTCTCAGGACCAGATAACTCATCCACGGACTTATTATGAAGGCGATAAGCAGAGAGAGTATCATCGCAGCAGAAGCTCCCACTGGAATGGGCCTCATATAGGGACCCATCAGACCCGAAACAAATGCCATAGGCAGAAGTGCTGCTATCACTGTGAGTGTGGCAAGAATAGTAGGATTTCCTACCTCATCAACAGCAAGTACAGCCGTGGTTGGGTTTACTCCTGACTGTCTGAAATGTCTATGAATATTCTCCACTATCACGATCGCATCATCAACAAGTATACCTATGGAGAATATTAGGGCAAAAAGGGTAACCCTGTTCAGCGTATATCCATAAATATAGAAGACCAGAATTGTCAGAGCAAGGGTAACAGGAACAGCCACAGCCACCACTATAGCCTCTCTCCAGCCAAGTGCCAGGGCTATCAGAATGGTAACAGAGAAGGCAGCAATAAACATATGCTTCAACAGTTCGTCCGATTTCTCCTTTGCTGTTTCCCCATAGTTTCTTGTTACTGTTACCTCAACATCTGTAGGAATAACTCTTCCTTTAAGGGTTTCTACTTTATGCAGAATCCTTTCTGCCAGATGTGTCGCATTTGTACCCTTCTTTTTGGCAACTGATATACTCACTGCATCGTACAACCCCGTGTCTTTTTTTGAAGAGGATGGTCCAAACCCCATAAAGACATAACTGGCAGGTTCTTCAGGCCCATCCACCACCTCTGCTACATCCCTTAGATAGACCACAGTCTGGTTACGAACACCCACCACTATGTTCCGTACATCCTCCACATCCTTGAGGAAACCACCTGTCTCAACCACTATCTCTTTATTTAAGGCATTGAAAGAGCCTGATAGAAGGTTCTTGTTTGCACTCTGAAGCATTCTCACAATCTGTACAGCTGATAAATTATACGCCCTCAGCTTTGCAGGATCCAGCACCACCCTAACCTGCCTGCGTTGTCCACCAATTATATGTATCTCTGAGACATCTTTGTCCTGTTTTATCTGGTTTTCCAGTTCAAGCGCCACCCTCCTCAGTTGATACCCATCATAACGGTCTGACCAGAGTGTAAGGGTGAGTATAGGTACATCATCAATAGACTTGGGCTTGACCAATGGTTCAGACACACCTGGTGGTATTCTGTCATAATTAGACATCAGTTTGTTATAGAGTTTCACCAGGCTGTCCTCCATATCCTCGCCCACATAGAACCTGACTATAACCATACTCATGCCTGGACGGGAGATAGAATACACATACTCTACACCCTGAATCTCCCAGAGAAGCTTCTCCATAGGTCTCGTCACCCTCTCTTCCACCTCTTCTGCAGAGGCACCTGGGTAACGGACAAAGACGTCTATCATGGGAACCAGAATCTGTGGTTCCTCCTCCCTCGGAGTCTGTATGATTGCAAACAGACCCAACAGAAGGGCTGTAATCACAATAAGAGGTGTCAGCTTTGATTTCAGAAATGCCTTGGCAATTCTGCCAGATATCCCTATTACCTGCATCTGTATCCTCCTCGCATCTTTTTATCCCGAGAGTCTACCCCCATCCACAACTCTCTCTATGCCTTCAGTAATAATTCTTTCTCCTGCCTCAAGGCCGGATAGTATCTCAATAGTACTGTTAGTGCTTTTTCCAGTCTTTACAAGCCTCAAGGTAACCACGCCTTCTCTGTCCACCACATAAACACCCTCAAGTTCACCCCTCTTGAAGAGTGCGCTCAGTGGTACCATAATACGATCCCTGCTTCCCACTGGTATTCTTACTGCAGCATATAAACCACCACGAAGGCCTTTTATCCTTGCAGGAATATCCACCTTCACGATAAAAGTCCTTGTAAGAGGATCAACCTGTTTGACTATCTCAGACACTTTGCCTGTGGTCTTTATGTTGAGTGAGGGTATCTCTAACTCTACATCCATTCCCTCTTTTATGTTTCTCAACATCTTCTCGTCCACTTCAGCCTCTACCCTGAATCTTTCTTCCTCTACAATAAAAAGAGGGGTCCCAGGAAGTGCCATGCTTCCGATGTCAATCCTTCTGTCTGCCACTGTACCATCCACTGGAGCAGTTATAGTTGTATAACCTTTGTAGGCAAGTGCCTCCTTTAGGGATGCCTCGGCCCTTTTCAGAAAACTTTGTGCCCTCTCATATTCAAGTTCAGCAACCGCCTTTCTGGTCTTTACCTCATCAAACTCCTGTTCAGAGATGGCCCTCTCCTTGTAAAGTCTCTCGTATCTCCTGTATGTAACCTCCATTAACTTCTTTTCTGCTTCGGCCTTACCCAGGAGCCTTTTCGCCTCCTCAAGTGCCTCCTCTGCTGCCGAAACCTTGGCCTCGATCTCGGGTGAGTGTATCTCAAGAAGTACCTGCCCTTTCTTTACCCTATCACCCACCTTTACATAAATATTCCTCACCATGCCCATCACCTTGGAGGAAACCAGGGATGTATTGACTGCCTTCACAGAACCAGAGGTCTCATAAAACTCAACCACTGCCCTCAGAGTTACCACCTCAGTCACAACACCTTTGATTAAAGGCCTCTCAACAGTGCTTTTGCGCGGGGTGATTTTGTCTCCACAGCCAGCCAGCATTGTAGTCCCTATCACCAAAAGTACCAGTATACTCAGCATCCATCTTTTCATCTTTTATATCCTCCTTTTTTATTTGTTTGCTGTAGCTCTTAAGAACTCTAACAGCAATTGTCCGCTCTGGTAGTAGAGTTCTGCAACCGCTGCACTGTAGTTATTCTCCGCTTCTACCAGCTTAGCTCTCGCATTCTGAAGCATCATCTGTGTGTCAAGAAGATCCACAAAAGGGGAAAGAGAGTTTTCATACCTTATCCTTACAAGCCTCATCGCCTCCTCTGCCTCTTTAAGAGCTACCTTTGAGAGTTCCAGATTCTTTTGTTTTTCCCTGACCTTCTGATAAGCCTCATTTATCCTGAAGCTTATCTCCTGTTGAAAGCCTGCAAGGAGCTCCTTCATTTGATTCGCTTCAGCCTCTTTCTTTTTTATTCTTGCCCTTATGGTAGGGTCAAAAAAGCTCCACCTTAAAACTACAGCTACTGTGTAGCTTTCTCCTTCTGCACCGAAGGGACTTCTGTGGTCATTCATCTGATATACTGCAGTAAGACCCACCTCTGGCAGAAGCATTGACCTCTCTAAGGATACTGCCTTCCTCAGTGCAGAGTATCTCTTCTGGAGTGAGCTGAGATCAGCCCTTCTGGATAGACTGCTCTCATAAAAGCTCAGGTCTTTAAGTGGAAGCACTATATCCTCGTCCTTTATATCAACAGGTACTGTCTTTCCAAGGATGAGTCCTAACGCCCTTTTTGCGACATAAAGAGCACTCTCTGCTGCAACCATCCTTTTCTCTGCATCCTTTAAGGACACCTCTGCCCTCAGGACATCGGAGTAAAGCCCTGTACCGGCTCTGTATCTCAGTTCTGCAAGCCTCAAATGCTCCTTGGCATCCTCAAGCCCCTTCTCGGCCACCTCGAGAAACTGTTTTGCCGTCTGAACTCTGAGGTAGGCATTGTATAGTCGAAAGAGTATCTCTTCTTTTCTCCTCTCGTACTGTTTCTGTGCCGAGCTTAACATCTCCTTAGACACCTCTATTCCATATTTTATTCTTGGCACAAAAAGGGGCTGTAGCAGAGTCACGGTTGTTTGAAAATCCGTAACATGCTCAGGAGAGTTCAGCCTCTCAATTAAAAAATCCTTCTCAGAGAGTCTTTCTTGGTTGAGTTTGCCCATAAAGGTATATGTGGGACTGTTGGTGCTACTGAGTCTTTCTTCAACAGTCAGTTTTGGATAATAGTATGCCTTTGAGATATCCACCTCTGCAGAGCCTGCTTCCACAACCCACTTAAATGCCTTCAGCTCGGGATTGTTCTTCAAAGCAACATCAACCGCCTCATTAAAGGTTAGTACCAGTTCTGAGGAGTGTGAAACTTTTGCAGAAAGCACATTCAGAAGCAGTATCACAATCACTACTACAAACCAATCTTTAGTTCTCATTTTTTCTTCTTCCTCCTTTTCATGAACTCCTTGAAGGTCTCCATATCACACCTTCCGGTCATCTTCTGAAATTCTGTACACTCTTTTAAGGTCTCAAGGTCCTCAAGATAGATTTTATCCTTCTGAAGGACCTTCTTCAGTGCCTCGATTAGAAGCCTTTTGTCTTCTTCTAAATCCTCTCTTATCCGGTAAAATCTGAGTTTGCCCTCTCGTCTTTCTGACAACAGACCCGCATTCATCAGTATTGATAAATTTCTCGAGACCAGTGGCTGAGAAGCGCCTATAACACCCATAAGCTGGCACACACACATCTCTTTCTTCGTCAGAAGCATAAGCATCCTCAGCCTCTTTTCATCTGAAAGCACCTTTAAGAGATTAATAACCGATTTCATATAAATATATAAACATATGTTTATATGAAATGTCAACCCCCTTTTTTGGAATCTGACAAATCTGATGAGATGGATATAAATAAGGGCTAAAAAGCCAATCTATACAAGGCTCTCTATTGACTTTATGATGCCTATTTTGTTATAAATAAATTTGGCTTCCCCGGTAGCTCAGTCGGCAGAGCGGGTGGCTGTTAACCACTAGGTCGCTGGTTCGAGTCCGGCCCGGGGAGCCATTGTTTATAATTTTTCGAACTCATTGGGGGCAGGTAAAAAAGATTGACTGTAATTTCCTTCTGAGAATAGACAATATCTTTTATAAGATACTGCAAAAGAGATTTTCCT
>MTOU01000029.1 GCA_002011745.1 Nitrospirae bacterium JdFR-85 | reverse complement strand
AGCCAGGACAGGTGAGATAGGAGATGGAAAGATATTCATATATACACTTGAAGAGGTGATAAGAATAAGGACAGGAGAAAAAGGAAAGGAGGCTATATAGGGTGAGTTTGGTGAGACCTTCCAAGACACTGTTGTTTATGACTGTTCTTGGACTTTTAACCTTTGGAGACGCTGTTTATGCAGCTGATGCAAAGAGTATTGACACAGGCGACACTGCCTGGATTCTGGTATCTGCTGCCCTTGTTATGCTCATGACACCTGGACTGGCGCTTTTTTATGGTGGCATGGTGAGGAGAAAGAATGTCCTTGGTACCATAATGCATAGCTTTATTGCTATAGCTGTTATTAGTATCCAATGGGTTCTTATTGGTTACACCCTTGCCTTTGGGCCTGATATAAATGGAATTATAGGCGGGCTTGACTGGATAGGTCTTAAAGGCGTGGGAGTAGAACCCAGTGACTATGCACCTACAGTACCACATCTTGCTTTCATGATCTATCAGGCTATGTTTGCTGTAATTACACCTGCACTGATTAGCGGAGCCTTTGCCGAGCGAATGAAATTCTCTGCTTATATCCTTTTCATTCTTCTCTGGTCCACCTTTGTATACGATCCTGTAGCTCACTGGATTTGGGGTGGAGGATGGATGAGCAGTCTCGGTGTTCTGGATTTTGCAGGTGGCATAGTTGTTCATGCTACATCTGGAATCTCGGCACTGGCTGCAGCATTAATAGTAGGCAAAAGGAAAGGATTCCTTGAAGAACCCATGCCTCCCCACAATCTTCCCATGACAGTTTTAGGAGCAGGTCTTTTATGGTTTGGGTGGTTTGGGTTCAATGCAGGCAGTGCCCTATCCTCAGGAGAGTTAGCAACAGTGGCATTTGTTAATACCCATTCTGCTGCAGTAGCTGCCACGCTTACATGGATAATTATCGAATGGATACAACACGGAAAACCCACTATATTTGGAGCTGCCACAGGTGCAATTGCAGGGCTTGCTACCATAACTCCTGCTGCTGGATTTGTGACTCCTATGGTGTCTATAATAATAGGAATAGCTGCTGGTGTATTCTGTTACACAGCCCTTGGGGCAAAGGAGAGGTTTGGATACGATGATTCCCTCGATGCATTTGGTGTACATGGTGTTGGAGGGACCGTAGGCACCTTAGGTGCAGGACTCTTTGCTTCATTGGCAATAAACTCATCTGGAGCAGATGGACTTTTTTATGGAAATACAAATCAGTTCTTTGTCCAGTTGATAGGAGTGGGAGTGGCTGCACTGTATTCATTTGTTGTGAGTATGGTAATTCTTAAGGTCATAGATCTAACTGTGGGGCTAAGATTACCTGAGAAGGATGAGATTCAGGGGCTGGATGTTACACAACATGGAGAAGAAGGTTACTTCTTCTAAAATTTATATTGAGAGGAGAGATCAGTGAAGGTTTTAATTGTAAAGAATATACCTATTGAAGGACCAGGTACTATTGAGGATTTTCTGAAGGAAAAAGCAATTCCATACAAAACAGTAGAGTTTTCGAAGAATGAAATTGTAAAAAGTTCAGATAATTATACTCATCTTGTTGTAATGGGTGGCCCTATGGCAGTATATGAGATGGAAGGCTATCCATGGTTAAAAGAAGAGACTAAATTAATTGAAGATTTTATAAAGAAAGACAAGTCCGTGCTTGGTATCTGTCTTGGTGCACAGCTTTTAGCACATGTGCTTGGGGCAAGGGTTTATCCTGGCAAAACAAAAGAGATTGGCTGGTATAAGGTGGTCCTTACTCCTCAAGGAATTGATGATCCTGTAATGAAAACTCTCTCCATAGATAACTCTGACCAGGCAGAAGTTTTTCAGTGGCATGGGGACACCTTTGATCTACCTTCAGGAACGGTTAGGCTCGCCTATTCAGACGCCTATGAAAATCAGGCATTCCGTTATTCTGACAGGGTGTATGCACTCCAGTTTCATATAGAGATTACTCCTGAAATAATAAAGGAGTGGTTTTCCTCTCAGAATGATCCAGAAACAGAAGAAATGGTGGCATATGCAGAGAGAATATTTAAGGATTATCTTGAACGTGCCTATAAGTTCTATAGAAATTTCTTCTTGACAAAAAATATATAAATCTATTATGCTAAACGGCAATTGGTTACCGTATGGTTGATATAGAGACAGTTTTACTGTCTCAAATAAATTGAAGGAGGTAGGTATGACCCCCAAGGATGTATTAAACCTGGCACAGGAAAATGATGTTGTGATGGTTGACTTCAAATTCATCGACTTTCCTGGTGTATGGCAACATTTTTCAGTCCCAATTGATGAGTTGAAAGAGGAAACCTTTGAGGAAGGTGTAGGTTTTGATGGCTCCTCAATCAGGGGCTGGCAGTCTATTCATGCCTCTGACATGCTGATCATTCCTGACCCTAATACGGCTATAATTGACCCCTTCAGGAAGTATCCCACACTTAGTCTGATCTGCAATATTGTAGACCCTGTGACAAGAGAACCATATTCAAGAGACCCTCGGTATATCGCCCAAAAGGCTGTTCAGTACATGAAATCCACAGGTATTGCCGACACAGCATACTTTGGACCAGAGGCAGAATTCTTCATTTTTGATGATATCCGTTATGACCAGAATGCCCATAGCGGTTATTACTTTATTGATTCAAAAGAGGGTATTTGGAACTCTGGCAAGGAGGAAAATCCGAATCTTGGATACAAACCTCGCCATAAAGAGGGATACTTCCCTGTGCCACCAACAGACAGTCTTGAGGATATCAGAACAGAGATGGTTACTCTTCTTAAAAAATGTGGTATTCATGTAGAGGCACAACACCATGAAGTTGCTACAGGTGGCCAGGGTGAGATTGACATGAGATATGCTCCCCTTGTACAGATGGCAGACAATCTGATGCTCTTTAAATATATTGTAAAGAATGTGGCAAGAAAGCACGGTAAAACAGCCACATTTATGCCTAAGCCTATCTTTGGGGACAATGGTTCAGGTATGCACACCCATCAGAGTCTGTGGAAAGATGGTGAGCCCCTTTTTGCAGGAAATGGTTATGCAGGTCTTAGTGATATAGCTCTCTATTATATAGGTGGAATCCTTAAACATGCAAAAGCACTTGCAGCACTTACTAATCCTACTACAAACTCCTATAAGAGGCTTGTGCCTGGATACGAGGCACCGGTAAATCTTGCCTACTCAGCCAGAAACAGATCTGCTGCTGTAAGGATCCCCATGTATTCACCTTCACCAAAGGCAAAGAGGATTGAGGTCCGTTTTCCTGATCCATCCTGTAATCCATATCTCGCCTTTGCTGCGATGTTGATGGCTGGACTGGATGGCATTGAGAACAAGATTGACCCAGGAGAGGCAATGGACAAAGACCTCTATGAGCTTCCACCTGAAGAGGCTGCTAAGATACCGCAAATTTGTGGCAGTCTTGAAGAGGCACTGGATGAGCTTGAGAAAGACCACGAGTTTCTACTGAAAGGTAATGTCTTCACTGAGGATGCTCTTCAGACCTGGATAGCCTACAAGAGAGAGAACGAGGTAGATGCCCTCAGGTTAAGACCACATCCTTACGAGTTTTACCTCTATTTTGACATTTAAAACAAAAAAGGGAAGGGCAGCAAAAAGTCCCTTCCCTTTACTCTATTCCTTAAATAGCAGCTTCTCCCTTTTCTCCTGTTCTTATCCTAACTACTTCCTTAAGGTCATAGACAAAAATCTTTCCATCTCCTATCTCACCTGTCCTGGCCGCCTCAGTAATGATCCTAATCACCTCTTCTGCCTTATCATCTGGCACAGCAACCTCTATTTTTATTTTTGGGAGGAATTTAACCTCATACTCAATCCCCCTGTATACCTCTAAGTGTCCCTTCTGCCTGCCAAACCCCTTCACCTCAATAACCGTCATCCCCTGTACTCCAGCGTCTGTAAGTGCCTTGCGGACTTCTTCAAGTTTGTAGTGCTTGATTACAGCAGCAACCATCTTCATAATATAAATACCTCCTTAATTTTCAATGAATAGTTATTATACCCAAACCAAATAAGTTTTTCTATAGGAAACACAAAAATATTGCTATAATAATTCGAAGAATGGTTGATGAAAAGTTAAAAGAAAAGATACTTGATGTCTCATCTCTGACGCCTGACCCTAAAAGGGCTGAGAGAAATCTTATCCGATTTTTTGAGAAAGACACCAAACCTGAAAAATTTCTCTACAATCTCGAAGAGATAGCAACCCTTTTTGCCTACAGCCAGTTTCTGGCTAATTACTGTATTCAGAATCCTGTCTCCCTTGAAGAAGCACTAAAGAGACTTAAACTTGCCGCTACAAAAGAAAGGATTAACCAGGAAATAGAAAAAATATTCCCCCAAGTCAGAGAGCTGAATATGGAAGTATTTATGAAAAAGCTGCGAAAATTTAAAAAGGATATTCTACTGTGGATTACCCTTAGGGATATTCTTGGAAAGGCAGATATCTTTGAATCCATGGAAGAACTGACAAATCTGTCAGAGATGATACTTGAATATGCCTTAGAATTTTCATTAATAAAATGTATTGAGAAATATGGACAACCACCTAAAGAAGGACTCTCTATTATAGGGCTGGGCAAACTGGGAGGAGAGGAACTAAACTATAGTTCTGACATTGACATAATTGGAGTTTATGACGCAGACCCATCAGCAACTACCTCCGGAGTGTTAAGTCCTACAGGTGTCAGATACAACAGGATAAGCACTCACCAGTTCTTCTGTAAGGTAATGGAGACTCTTGGTCTCATTCTGACTCAGCAGACAGAGGATGGATTTGTATATAGGGTTGATATGAGATTAAGACCCCAGGGGCAGAGAGGTGAGCTTGTACTTCCAATAGAAGGATACAGGGACTACTATGAGACTTGGGGAAGGACTTGGGAGAGGATGGTTTTGATCAGGGCACGGCCCGTGGCTGGAGACAGAAGCATTGCAGAAAGATTCATGGAGATCCTCACTCCCTTCGTGTGGCAGAGGCCAGTTGACTATACAGAGATCGAAGAGATTAGAACAATGAAGAAGAAAATCGATTCCACCTTTACTAAGGACGATATTAAAAGAGGATTTGGGGGCATAAGAGAGGCAGAGTTTTTTGTTCAAACACTCCAGCTTATGTATGCTAAAGAGAATAGGTCTCTTAGAACACATAGACTCTTTAATGCTATACAGGTGCTGAGGTGGATGGGACTTATCCCATCGGATGACCTTGCACTTTTGTGGGAGAACTATCTCTATCTCCGAAGGCTTGAACATTATCTGCAGATGAAGGATGACCTGCAGACACATAGAATCCCTTCAGAGCCAGGGGAACTGAAGGCTCTTGCCAAGAAGATGAAATTCAGAGACTCTGAAGAATTCCTGACAGACCTAAGGATAAGAAGAAGACAGATAAAGAGTATGTACAATTCACTGCTTGGAACAGAAGAGGACATTTATGCAGAGGCGATGACCATTCTGATGGGTGAGCTTAATGACGAAGAGCTGAAGGGATACCTATCATTCAGGGGTATAAAAGACCTTAACAGCGGACTAAGGTCTCTGAAGGGACTTCAACAACAGCTAACCTCTTTTAGAACAGAAAAGGAGAGGGCTTTAATGAGAAGGATTGTCCCTCTTTTCTGGGAAGAGGCTCTCAGATCAGTCAATCCCGATGATGCGGTTATGTTTGTCGAAAAATTCTTTAACACCTTTGGCTCAAAGGCTGTATTCCTTAGCTGGTTTCATGATCAACCTCTCTTTATAAAGGGTATTGTGAGGATATTTGCCCTTAGCACTTATCTCACAAGGCTCTTTCTAAGCGACCAGACATATCTTTCCCTTCTGATAGAGGACCCTTCTATAAGAAAATCCCTTAAATCTATAAGAGAACAACTTGATAGATTCTGTCTGCAAAACAGAGAGTTACAGACTCTTCTGGCTGAATACAGAGGTACTGAAGAGTTTAGGTTGGGGCTCTTTTTCCTTATGGATATACTCAGTCTGGAAGACCTAACAAGATACATAACCAATCTTGCAGAGGCGATAATCGCAAAAGCAGTACAGCAGAGCGGCGCTGAAAACAGATTAATGGTGATTGGTATGGGGAAGCTTGGAGGAAGAGAGATGAACTTTGGCTCTGATATTGATCTGCTGTTTGTTGTAGAAAAAGAGGATGACCCCAGAGGAGCTGAAAAGGTGATGAAACTGCTTACATCCTATACAGAAAAGGGCCCCCCCTATAGAGTAGACATGAGGCTCAGACCTGATGGTTCAAAGGGCACCCTGTCAAAGACACTTGAGGGTTATAAAGGATACTACTTAAAAAGGGCTCAACCCTGGGAGGTACAGGCGCTCATCAAGGCGAGACCGATCTCTGGCCTGCCAGAGCAGAGAAAATCTTTTATGAAGACATTGTGGAGCGTCTTTGAGAAAAGGTCTCAGGAAGTGAGCTACTCATACATCAGACAGATGAGAGAGCGTATCATCAGAGAAGTCTCGCACGAAAAGGAGGGGATAGATATAAAATTTGGTCCTGGCGGGATAGAAGAGATAGAGTTTTTTGTACAGTGGCTACAGATATCCAATCTCACTACAAATCCTTCATTATGGGTTCAGAACACGGAGGTCGCAATAGGCAGACTCACAAAAGCAGGTATACTGCCTCCGGATACAGCCTCAGAGCTTCTGAATGCCTATCAGTACTTAAGGAAGCTGGAGATTATACTCAGGTTGAATGAAGAGTCAGTAATTAAAGAAGCTTCTAAGACAAGGATCATTGCAAGATTTATGGGACACAGAGACGAGAAGGAACTTCTGGAGAGGATAAATTCTATCAGACAGAAGGTACTAACCATAATCGACAATAATGGGGTATAATTCTTTTATACCAGTAAGGATTTCTTTTAGCATTGCTGAAATTCATTATTTATCCTCTGGTATAAAAATCTTCTGAGGAAGGTGGGTTATGGAAAGACCGAGAGACAAAAAGGATGTTATTGAACTTGTAAAAAAGTACGATGTAAAGTTTATCAGGCTCTGGTTCTCTGACATTCATGGAACTCTGAAGAGTTTTGCCCTGCCTGTTGAGGAGCTGGAGGTCGCCTTTGAGGAAGGCATGGGCTTTGACGGCTCCTCTATCAGGGGGTTTGCCAGGATTGACGAGAGTGACATGATCGCAAGACCAGACCCCACCACATTTGTACTGCTTCCATGGAGACCGAAGGATAAGGCCGTGGGAAGGATGTTCTGTGATATTTACGAGCCTGATGGTACACCTTACAAAGGTGATCCGAGGTATGTGCTGAAGAGGAATCTGGAAAAGGCAAAAGCTAAGGGATATACCTTTTACCTTGGCCCAGAAATTGAGTATTTTTACTTCAAAAGCGATAAAAACCCCGAACCTCTTGATGAAGGAGGATATTTTGATTACTCACCTGATGCAGCAGAAGACCTGAGGAGAGACACCATTCTTGCCCTTGAGCAGATGGGCATAAGAGTGGAGTACTCCCACCATGAGGTTGCCCATTCACAGCATGAGATTGACCTCCGTTTCACTGATGCCCTCACGATGGCAGATACTGTGATGACATACAGGGCCACAGTGAAGGAGATAGCAAAGAAACACGGGGTTTATGCCACTTTTATGCCAAAGCCTCTTTTCGGACAGAATGGCAGTGGTATGCACACCCATCAGTCTCTTTTCAGAGGAGAAGAAAACGCCTTTTTTGACCCCAATGACAAGTACTACCTCTCTGATGTAGCGAAAAAGTACATGGCTGGAATACTTACTCATATAAAGGAGATAACCCTTGTGCTTAACCAATGGGTCAATTCCTACAAGAGGCTTGTGCCCGGATATGAAGCTCCTGTTTATATATGTTGGGCACGTAGAAACCGTTCTGCTCTCATAAGGGTTCCTATTTATAAACCCGGGAAGGAGAGGGCAACAAGAATAGAGCTCCGTTCTCCTGACCCTGCCTGTAATCCCTATCTTGCCTTTGCCTGTATGCTCAATGCAGGGCTTAAGGGGATTGAAGAGGGATATACCCTGCCAGAGCCGACAGAGATTGATGTTTACCATCTTTCAGAAGAGGAGAGAAGAAAGATGGGGATTGACCAGCTGCCAGGTAGTCTCATTGAGGCTATTGAGTATGCAGAGAATAGCGAGCTGCTGAGAGAAACACTTGGAGATCATATCTTTGAAGAGTTGATCATGAGCAAGAGAATAGAGTGGGATGAATACAGAATCAGGGTCTTCCCCTACGAGATTGAGACATATCTACCGATGTTGTGAGGGGCTACGGATTCGGTTCCATCTCCCATACACCACAGGGGCAGACACCTGCACAGAAGCCACAACCTATACAGAGATTGTCATCCACCACATAGGCAAAGGAGCCATCCTCATATTCGGTACGGCTGATAGCCCCGTAGTAACAGGTGGTTTCACACATGTGGCAGTCCCTGCATACTGCACAGGACATACACCTTTCAGCCTCGGCCTCAACAGTGGTCTCCTTTGTCCTGAAGACCTCATAATATGCTGTCTTTATCTTATCATAAGGTATAACAGGCTTGGGCTGTGGTCTGTGGAATGACATGCCTGTCAGAAAGGCATGCACTGCCTCTGCTGCCTTACGACCGTGGCCTATTGCATGGGTAACGAGGCCCAGTTTTGTAGCATCACCAATGGCAAAGACCTTCGGGTCTGATGTATGGCCTGCCTCATCTGATTCAATCCATCCATGCTGATGAGTATGAACAGTAGGCGGCAGGAAGTCACTTATGGGTATATCACCGATTGAGACCACCACAAGATCAGCCTCCAGGGAAGTGCCGTCTGTAAAGTAGATCCTGCCCTCTTTCTTGTCATACCTCTCCGTGAACTTTGGCCACACTACCTTCGTCCCCAGTGCCTGGGCTATCTCCAGTTCTTTACCAAATGCAGCAGGTTTCTGGATGTCAACGGCAACCACCTCTTTTGCACCAGAATGAAACGCCTCTGCAGCCACATCCATACCCACATTTCCTGCTCCAATGATGACAACCTTTTTGCCCGTAAGATCAGGCCTTCTGCCGAGATTTATTTCGCGGAGGAACTCATAGGCAGTGGTCATATCCTGAGCCCCTGGCACATTGAGTCTTCTTGGTCTGTGTGCACCTGTAGCCACTACTACTGCATCATGGCTGTCATAGATTTCCTTAAACTTATCTTTGTCTACCCTGTATTTGAGGTGTACCTTTATACCCACCTCTTTGATCCTCTCAAGTTCCTTTCTGAGAACCTCTTGAGGAAGCCTTTCTCTGGGTATACAGTACTCCAGCTTACCACCCAATTTCTCCTCTGCCTCATATATGTGTACCTCATGCCCCTTCAGGGCGAGCTGCCATGCAGCAGAAAGCCCTCCTGGACCACCACCCACAACGGCAACTTTCTTGCCTGTGGGCCTTGCCATCTCTGGCAGCTTTGCATTGAGAGATGCCTTGCCGAGGGTCTTTATGCTTACGGGTCTGTCAACCCTTGCACGAGTGCATGCCTCCATACAGAGATTGGGGCATATCTCTCCACAGACAGTAGCAGGCAGAGGAGAGTACTGAAGCACCAATGAGACCGCCTCCTCAAGTCTTCCTGTACGGATCAGATAGGTCCTTCTCGGTGTTGGTATGCCAGTGGGGCAGTTGTATTCACAGGGAGGTGCGTACTTCTGGTTATTCCAGACAGGTTTGAACCTCCGGTCCTCACCCGTAGTAATATAGGGCAACAAGGTTCTCGGATGCTCAAGATACTCTGCAAATATTCCCCCTTCACCCACACCAGGCTCCCATATTTTTGTTTTGAATTCCTGGATGGACATCTTGAAAGGTTTTCTTTTGGCGCGTTCCTGGGCAGTATAAGGGAGTAGTTTCCTCCATGCCTTTCTATCTGAGGTAAGCTCTTTATAGTACTCCAATCTGTCTATCGCCTCAAGATAGGGCTTCATGTTTTCCTTGAGCCACTCCCAGTCCTGATCAGTAAGCTCAAGGAGTTTCACATCATACTCACTGTAGCCTTCAATCTCACCCCTGAAGTATATTACACCGCCAACCATCCCTACACAGGGCCTGTATCCAAGGATATTTTTCGGATTGCGAGGATTTACACCACAGACAACAGCGATACCACCTGCCTTGAATTCTGCAAAGGTATCTCCTACATCCCTGAAATACCATGACTGTGGAGGATCAAACTTTGGATTATGCTTTGTCATCGTGTCACAACGGGCACCGCCACCACCCTGAACATACAGTATCCCCTGGGCAGCGGCATTGTGGGCACCATTGGTCACATCACCGAGCACGGTTATCTTTGCACCACAGTTGAGCCAGCCCACATCATCAGAGGCACTCCCTTTCACAATAATCTCAGTGCCGAACATCCCCATGCTGCCGAGTCTCTGCCCTACAGGACCCTCAACAATAACCTTAACAGGACCAAATTCTGGCCAGATACGACCACCTATGCCGTGCTGACCATCTGCTATTATATGTAACTCCCTCGCACCCTGACGCACTGCCTCCTGTATCTCTGCTTCAAGCACCCTTGAGGGCACACGTTTCCCATCCCTTCTACCATAAAGGGTTACCTTTTTGATCTCTACTGATCCTTCTCTAACAGGCATAACTTATCTGTAACCTTTCTGCTATTCCTGGGTCATCTGCACTTATACCATCAGACATTCCGATCGGCAGTTCCGTGCTTCTTCCCATAGGTGCAAATATCTTTTTAAGTTCCACATCCAGGGCCTTGAAGACCTCAACCACCCTTTCGGCAACCTTCTCCGGGTCAAGCCTTCTGTAGAGTTTTGGATCCTGCGTGGTAATGCCTCTTGGACATCTACCAATATTACATATATTACATCTGTTGTATTCATCCCCAAAGCAGCCTGCAGCAGCCTGCATAATGTATTTCCCTATGGCAACAGCAGAGGCACCGAGCATAAACAGGGCTGCAGCATTGGCAGCCAGATTACCTGTTTTACCCACACCGCCTGCTGCAATAAGTGGAATCTCGTTCTGTTTACCCTGTTTCACCAGTTCAAGGTAGCATTCTCTAATGTTGGAGGCAATGGGATGTCCCATCTTGTCCATAGAGACATTGTAGGCAGCTCCGGTGCCACCGTCTTCGCCATCAATACAGAGTGCCGCTGCATAGGGGTTCCTCACAAGGTTGTTCAACACTGCTTTTGCTGTCCTTGTGCCTGAGATCTTCGGATATACAGGCACCCTGAACCCCCATGCCATGTACATGGACTGGATCATCTTTGCCACAGACTCTTCAATGGAGTATTTTGTCTGATGTGTTGGTGGAGACGGCAGATCAACACCCATTGGTACTCCCCTTATCTCTGCAATAAGTTTCAGCACCTTGTGAGCCATCAGAAGCCCGCCATCACCAGGCTTTGCCCCCTGGCCATATTTTATCTCCACTGCACAGGGGTCTTCCACCATGTGTGGAATCGCCCTTATAATCTCGTCCCAGCCAAAATAACCAGAGGCTATCTGTATAATGAAGTACTTGATAAACCTTGACTTCAGAAGTCTCGGAGGCATACCACCCTCACCAGAACACATCACCACAGGCATCCCCTCTACCTCATTCAGATAGGTGATCCCCATCGCGAGACCTTCCCACATGTATGGTGAGAGGGCACCTATAGACATACTACCAATCATTATGGGGTATATCTCTCTTACAGGAGGTATAAATTTATCACTGCTACGGTCCAGCACAGCCTTGCCATTGACAATCTTTATGGGAAGCTCATCAGGAGGAAGAATCCTGCCAAGATATGTCCTTATACGGAACTCATGCCTTCCTGCATCAAGGGCAGGGTCTGTGAGCATAGAAATCCTGGTGAACTTCAGTCTGTCAAGGGTGGATGGAGCAGGGTCATTCCGTCTCCCACCACGACGGTATGGGTATCCACCTCTGTTTTTGTGAAATAAAAATTTATGTTGAGGATTGTACCTCGGTTCTATAGCCTCATTGGGACAGACAAGCGAGCATGTAGCACAACCAGTGCAGTAACGGCTTATATCTGTGGATTGTTTGATAACAGTTACTATTTTGCGTATCTCCTTCGGTGTTGGGACAGGACCTTCTGATATAAGCTCTCTCTTCACCACCACAGAGGGCTCTATTGCAAACATTGGACATACTGCAGTACAACGGCCACACCTTTTGCAGCGGTCCTCTCTCCACTCAATTATATAAGGAAATTCCTTTATGCTCAATTGATAATTGTGGTCCAGCCGTACCTCTGGTTCCATACCTTTACCTCCTTTGCCTCTGGCGAGACAATAACCATGTCGTATTTCATTGGAAAAGTGTCCTTTGCCCTGTCTCTCTCAGGAACAGCCCTGTCAAGACCACACTCCTCTGACATGAGCCCCACTCTCCCCTTTACTCCTCCTACAACCCCTGGACGGAGTTTTTTTGAATCCTGAACCATAAAACAGGTCCCATCAGGTACAAACCCTATAACGCAGTTGGGCCCATCTATGCAGAGGGGTCTCAGCGTGATCTTCAGCATCTGTACCACATCCCTGTCTTCCCTCTGCTGTATTTCCGATGTCTTAAGAGGGGTTATCACATCTTTATAATAAATAAGGGGAAGCCCGAGCATTTTACATGTATAGTGAAGAATATGAGTAAACACCTCACTGTCACTCTGATAGCCTATGTAGCCAGGAAAGCCTCTGCTCATCAGAAACTCCTTAATGGGCACGAATGCCGTATTCTCGCCATTTGTCATAGAGCCATAGCCCTGTATGAAGAAGGGATGACAGGCATAGAGGTTTATGTCATAGTTTGTATTCTGTCTGCCCTGTGCAAAAATGATCTTTGCCCTTAGGTTTGAGCTATCAAATCCGAAAAACTCACCGAGTGCTACAGGGTCTCCCACCTCCTTTATGATGAGCACATCTGGATAGAAGGAGAACACAATAATGGATTCATCCCTCTCGCCCATTCTCCTCAGGGTAACCCTCGTTCTCAGAAGCAGATCTTCTTTTTCTTCCCATGGCTTGTCTTTATATTCATCAGGATAGTCATAAACTCGGCCAAAGTAATAATCTCTTTGTTTAACCCCTGCAACGGGTTTAATCTTTGGGGTCCAGGTATAAATAAGCTTGAACCCAAGATGATCCATATATTCATCAAGCCTCTTGATCCCTTCTCTTGAACAGATACCAGAAAGTATAGGATACTCCTTGAGCTCTTCAAACTCTCCACCAAGGTTTTTGAGGACCAACCCCATACCAGAGCCGTCATACCCTTCCTTCATTGCCTCAAGAGCGGCAATGTTTTCTAAGGGAGATATATAGCTTTCCGATGTTATGGCAGCAAGTCTGCACATTGTATATTCAAAAGATGTCTTTGATAGGCAAAAATTTGCCGTTCTTTATAATAAAAGTTATTATTGAATTTTGTCAAATAAAGAAAAATTTAAGTAAACTTCTAAGGGCACTGTATAGCATCAATAAAAGTATAGACTCCCGCTTTAAAGAGTTTAATAGTTGAAAAAAATCAGATAAATATGTTATGGTTTTTGGCATTACTCTGACTACACACGCCTGTATATCGCCGTTGAAAGGTGCCTGTACAGTTACGGGTCTCAACGGCGAAGGCGGAGGAAAAAACCTACATTAAGGAGGTAGAAAATGGCAGTGGTAACCATGAAAGAGTTGCTTGAGGCAGGTGTCCACTTTGGGCATCAGGTCAGAAGGTGGAACCCAAAGATGAAAAGGTATATCTTCGGAGAGAGGAATGGCATCTATATAATTGATCTTCAAAAAACTCTCAAAGGTATAGAGGATGCCTATGCTTTTATGAGAGAAGTGTCTGCCTCTGGAGAGCATGTGCTGTTTGTAGGAACCAAGAAACAGGCACAGGATGCTATTAAGGAAGAGGCGGCACGGGCAGGTGCCTTTTATGTTAATAACAGATGGCTTGGAGGGATGCTCACCAACTTCTCCACAATAAAAAAGAGCATCGAAAAACTGAAGAAAATAGAAAGAATGAAAGAGGAAGGAATTTATGAGAAATTGACAAAGAAAGAGGTTTCTAAGATAGAGAAGACCCGCTCCAAGCTCGAGAAAAATCTTGGTGGTATAAAGGAGATGCAGACCCTGCCTGGAGCTGTTTTTATAGTGGACCCTAAGAAGGAATACATAGCTGTGAATGAGGCAAGAAAACTCAATATCCCTATAGTTGCGATAGTGGATACCAACTGTGACCCTGATCTTATAGACTATGTTATACCAGGCAATGATGATGCCATAAGGGCTATAAGACTTATCACCTCAAAGATGGCAGATGCAGTGCTTGAGGGCAAACAGATGTTGGAGAAGAAACTGGAAGAAGAGGCGATGCAAGAGACTATAGAGGAGAAGATACAGGAAGATGAGGCTACAGAAGCAGTAGCCGAGAAAACAGAGAGTAAGGAGGTTGTAGAATGACAATTACGGCAGAGATGGTGAAACAATTAAGAGAGAAGACCGGGGCTGGAATGATGGATTGTAAAAAGGCCCTTTCAGAGTCAGCAGGTGACTTTGAGAAGGCGATAGAGATACTCAGGAAGAAAGGACTCGCTGCTGCAGAGAAAAAAGCGGGCAGACAGACCTCTGAAGGGCTTATAGGTTCATATATACATATGGATAAAATAGGTGTCCTTGTAGAGGTCAACTGCGAAACAGACTTTGTGGCAAGAACCGATGATTTCCGCCAGTTTGTAAAGGATATTGCTATGCATATTGCAGCAGCCAATCCAACCTATCTCGATCGTGAAAGCGTGCCCCAAGAGGTGATCCAGAAAGAAAAGGAGATATACAGAGAACAGATAAAGAACAAACCAGAGCATGTTATTGAAAGGATAGTAGAAGGTAAATTGGAGAAGTTTTATGCTGAGCATTGTCTGCTCGAGCAGGTATTCATTAAGGACCCCGAGCAGAAGAAAAAGATAAAGGATATTCTCACAGAAATGATAGCCAAACTCGGGGAGAACATTAGAATTAAGAGGTTTGTAAGGTTTCAACTTGGCGAAGAAAAAACCTAATAAGAAGAAATCCAGATACCAAAGGGTTCTGCTTAAGCTGAGTGGAGAGGCCCTCATGGGTGACAGACCCTATGGTATTGACTCTGAAGTAGTTCAATATATGGCAAAAGAGGTAAAGGAATTACATGATATGGGGGTTCAGGTAGCTATTGTGATTGGAGGTGGAAATATCTTCAGAGGAGTTGAGGGGTCAACAAAGGGGATGGAAAGGGCCACTGCAGACTATATGGGAATGCTGGCTACAGTGATAAATGCCCTTGCACTGCAGAATGCCCTTGAGAAAGAGGGGGTTCCCACAAGGGTTCAATCAGCAATTGAGATGCGTGAACTGGCAGAGCCCTATATAAGAAGACGTGCCGTGAGACATCTTGAAAAAGGACGGGTTGTTATATTTGCAGCAGGTACAGGCAACCCATATTTCACCACTGATACAGCAGCCTCTCTCAGGGCGATGGAGATAGGGGCAGAGGTGATCCTGAAAGCTACAAAAGTGGATGGGGTCTATTCTGCTGATCCCAAAAAGGACCCTAAAGCCAAAAGATACAGAAGGATATCCTATATTGATGTCCTGAAGAAGGGACTACATGTGATGGACTCAACCGCTATATCTCTATGTATGGACAATGCACTTCCCATTGTTGTATTTAATGTAAGAAAGAAGGGTAATATAAGAAAGGTGGTTGAGGGGAAAAATATAGGCACTCTGGTGAGTCTTTAGAGTTCAAATGCTAAGATGCTCTAAGGGAGGGTAACATGCTAAAGGAGATAAAAAAGAAGGCCAAGGAACGGATGGAAAAATCTGTGGAGGTATTAAAAAAAGACTTTGCCAGCGTCAGAACAGGAAGGGCATCACTTTCACTTCTTGATGGAATTACTGTTGATTACTATGGTGTACAGACCCCTATCAATCAAGTGGCTGCCTTGTCAGTACCTGAACCCAAAATGATAACCATCCAGCCATGGGAACAGAAGATGATACCTGTGATAGAGAGGGCTATTCTGGAGTCTGACCTTGGACTTACACCCACAAATGATGGTAAGATTATAAGGATTGCTATACCACCTCTGACAGAAGAGCGGCGAAAGCAACTTGTGAAGATGGTGAGAAAGAGGGCTGAGGAGGCAAGAGTGGCAGTAAGAAATATAAGAAGGGATATAAATGATGAACTTAAAAAGATGCAGAAAGACAAACTCATAAGCGAGGATGAACTGAAGAGAGAGCTTGAAGATGTGCAGAAGCTCACCAACAGTTATATAGAAAAGATCGATGAGTTATTAGAAAAAAAAGAGAAAGAAATTTTGGAGGTGTAAGGAGGAAATCATGAAAGCAAATTTTATGGTCAAGGTAGAGGATGCAAAACTCCCTGATATCCAGAAGGCTCTGAAGGCTGCGGGTATTAAGGTAAGGAGTATAATCGAGGTCTACAAGGAAGGAGACAAGAAAGAGGAGAAAAATGAAAAGACCGAAAGCGAAAAAGGATAAGGAAGAAGAAAGAAAGGAAAGGCTTAGACGTGTGCTTATCGCAAAGAGGAAGGAGGTTCTTGCAGAGGCAAAGGAGGAGATAGGTAAATTTATAAGGGGTGAGAACAAACAACTGGTCGAAACAGCCCTGGATGATGGAGACTGGTCGGTTGTGGACCTTAATGAAGATATAAATCTTCAGAAACTCACCTCTCATAAACAGACTCTTGCAAAGATTGATGAAGCATTAAGGAAGCTGGAGGAAGGGACCTATGGGATCTGTGAAGACTGTGGAAGCGAGATATCAGAAGAAAGGCTCAAGGTTATACCCTTCGCAATTTATTGTGTTGAATGTATGGAGAGAAGAGAACAACTGGAGGAACTGGAGAAAGAGGAATTTTAATAATAGACCTTTTCAAGAAAAAGGCCACGAGATGGAAGGGTAGGACCTGCAAGGGTCCTATCCTTGTTCTGTAGAATTTCTAAGATATCGGAAGGCTGTAGTTTCCCTTTACCCACTTCTAAAAGGGTGCCCACAATATTCCGGACCATATATCTAAGGAATGCATTGGCCTCCACCGAGAACCTGAGAAATCTTCCCTTCAGGTGAAAGCCAAGAAAACATATCTCCTCAGTGTGCTCGATCCCGATTCTATAGACCTCTCTTACTGTGGTCTTTGCTCCAGAGCCGGATGCCTGAAAGGCTCGGAAGTCTTTGCGGCCAATTAGATATTCTGAGGCCTCTTTCATGCTGTCTAAATTGAGTCTATAAGGGAAATGGAAGGAGTATCGATATAGAAAAGCACTATGTACAGGTGAGAGGTCTAATATATAGATATATCTCTTCTTTTTTGCACTGTATCTTGGATGGAATGCCTCGTCCACTTCTGAGACATCCAGGACTCTTACATCCCTGGGCAGCAGAGCATTCAATGCCCGGAGAAAGACATCTACAGGGTGCTTTGAGCCTGTTTTAAAAGAGGCTACCTGCTCTATGGCATGCACTCCTGCATCTGTTCTTCCTGCTGCGGTTACCTTGGTCTTCTTCCCTGTAATTCTCGCTATGCTCTCCTCTACCACAGCCTGTATTGTGGGTACTTCTGGCTGCCTCTGCCAACCAGCGTACTCAGTGCCATCGTATTGTAAAATTAGTTTGATATGTCTCATCTTTCCAACCCTTTATATTTTTGCTAAAAAATGTTATTATAAATTAAGGTAAAAAAATTTTGCCTTAATCTGATTAAAAAATTGGGGAGGAGAGAATAGAATGTTTCGGTTTCTAAAAAAGTATCATTCTGATATAAAAAGTGGCAAAATTACCTTGACATTTCAGCCCTGGGAGACCCTAAGGGTCCTCAGAGGGAAGATATACAGGGCTCACCAGTTGGGACTCGTAAGGGTCCTTGATGTGGATTTTAAGCGGCTGAGTGATGTGACAGAAGAGGAGGCCCTAAGGTGTGGTGCTGACTCTCTGGAGACCTTCAGGAGAGATTACGAAGAACTTGCTGACAGAGAGGTTGACTTTGAGAAAGAAAGGGCTGTGAGGGTGGAGTTTGAATTCATTGGTGAGGATATAGAGAACTACAAGAAGGCAATGGGAAATGTTAAAGATTCAGAACTGAACGAGTTGAAGGAACAGCTTATTATCGCTGATCAGAAGAATGCCAGACCTTGGATAATCAAGACCCTCAAGTTACTGAGAGAACACGGTTATATTCCTTCAAAGGATCTGGAAAAAAGGTTAAAGATTCCTGCTGAACACATACGCCAGAATATGAAACAGCTGAAACAGATGAATCTTATCAGAAGCAGTCAAAGAAAGGGCTATACAATCACCCCTCTTGGTGTAAAGGTTTTGAAAACCCTTAGTTCAGAAAAGAAGACTTGAAGAAAATAACATTGCTCTTGTAAAATAATAAACTCTGAATATAGATTTTTTTGCTTGGAGGAAGGATGGCAAAGAAGAATCTGAGTGCACTTAAAAGGGTTAGACAGGCTGAAAAGAGAAGACTGAGAAACCAAAGTTGGAAGAGTAGAATCAAGACCTTTACTAAAAAGGTAGAGAAAGCCATTGTAGAGAAGAACGCAGAGGCTGCTCAAACATACCTGAGAGAGGCTATTAGGACAATATCAAAGGCTGCCTCAAAGGGAGTAATTCACAGAAATACTGCATCAAGAAAGATATCCCGTCTAATGAAAAAGGTAAATGCTGCTTTTAAGACTGAAGCAGCCTAAAGATAATGTCTTCGATTGGATAGGAAAGAGAAGAAGATTTTATCCTGATGTCTCCCTCAAGAAGTAATTGAAATATTTTTTTGTAAAAACCTAAATCTCGTTGTCCCTTTTTCATGGAATCTGCAAATTTCCAGTTTAATGCACCCATTGTAGAGAGGGGTTCAAGGGCTTCTCCAATTCCTTGAAGGATCTTGAAGGTGCCTCTTATATTCTTTTCTAATACTGCTTCTGCGAGGGTGAATACAGAGTATTGAGGAGTGCCATAGAGAAGCTCTGAAAGGACCGCAGGAGTAACCTCTTTATTACCCAAGAGGCTGAGCTTTTCCAACTCTGAATTGATGATTCCTGCATCTGAACCACTGATTGCTGCCAATATCTCAACCGCCTTCTTAGAGAGTGTCAATCCCTTCTCCTTTGCCACATCTTTTATATAAGAATAAAGACCCTCACCTTTTAACTCTACTCTGTAAAGGGGATACCTCTGGAGTATATCCTTCTTCAATGACAGAGGTTCCTTAGAAATCAGAATAAGGGTACTATCAGGGGAAGGGGCTCTTAAGTATCCGATTAACTCATCTACCTCTGCCTTGCGGAGAGAATGTATTCCTTTGACAACCACAGTCTTTTTACTCCCAAAAAAGCCAGGTGTAGAGAGCTCTTCTAAAATATCCTTTATAGAGAAAGAGTTTTCTCTGTCTATAAAATCAAAGACAAGAAAATTGGTATCTCTTTCTTGAGGAGCAATACTGGATCTTATTTTTTCGATGATACTACTGGTTATAAAGGGGTCAGATACAATGAGAAAATAACCTATTGCAGGAAGACCCTTTTCTATTTCTTTATAAAATCTCTTAAGGTCCATTATCATTCTCCAAAATTGAGCTCTGTTATAATTCTTCTACTAAGGTCATACATCGACCTTTCTATAACTATCTCCTTTTGGGCCTGTATGGAGGTAATTGACTGGGATGAAATAAAGCTTTCAACATATTCAGATTTCAAGCCTTTTATCTGCTGTTTCTGTTCAGGAGTTATAAACTCTATATCTACGCGGATCTCTACTGCATACTCTGCAGAGAGGTCCTTTTTTATGCTGAGGGTCTTTAAATCAAAGTCTATTATTTTGACCTTAAGGGTCCTTTTAGAGTCCTTTTTAATTTCAATCCCATACATCAAAGCTGCCTCAGTAAAAATCCTTCTAAAAGTATCTTCAAGGCCTGGCTCATTTGTTAGGTTTACTACACTCACAAGGGCGACATCATCTGTTTGTAACTCTGATGCCCTTTTTAATTTATAACCACAGCCATTCAGTATCAGTAGAACTAATACATATATCAGAAAAGTCCTTTTTGCTGTCATCTCCTTTTTTTCCACCTCCATCTAAAAACACTCCTCATGCCATAGCTGAATTTACTAAGAAGCCAGCGGGCCCACAAGAATTCACCAGCAAGAATACCCAGAGCAATAGGTATAACTACAGTAGCAGGACCTGGTAGAACTATCATTAGTATCCCTACCAGAAGCAGAGTAAATCCGATTGTGATCTTGATAATCCTTTTTGCCTGTCTGAGAGTTGTGATTGTGAGTCGGCTGTGTAATATTCTCAGAAGTTGATTCATTTTACTCACGTATTATAACCACTTATAAGAAGAATATTGCAAGAGGGCTATATTGTTCAATAGAGAATCCTTCTCAGTCCTGCCCTTCTTGCAAGGGTAAGGGCCTCTTCAAATTCTCTTGGTGTTATCCTTCTGTCAAGAGGGGGATATTCAAAGGCCTTAAAACAGGGGTGGTACTGATCCATAATGTTTATATAGGTGTCCTTTGATATCTCTTCAGCAATAAATCTCACCACCTCTTTGGTTCCTGCAAGCCCTCCTGGCATGATAAGGTGCCTCACCAGTAGACCTCTTTCAGCTATGCCTTCTGAGTTGATTCTAAGATCACCCACCTGTCTATGCATCTCCTTAAGAGCTGCTTTAGCCCGTTCTGGATAGTCTTCTGCAAGAGAATACTTTTTGGAGACCTCAGGGTCTGAGTATTTAAAGTCAGGCATGTAGATGTCAATTATCCCTTCAAGCAGTCTTAAAGTATTTATGGATTCATAGCCTCCACAGTTGTAAACAATCGGGAGTCTCAGTCCTCCCTCTATAGCAATCATAAGGGCCTTCAGTATCATAGGCACTTGATGTGTAGGTGTTACAAGATTTATGTTATGACAGCCCATAGCCTGTAAGGAGAGCATTATTGAAGCGAGCTTTTCAAAGGAAACCTCCTGCCCCTCACCGAGATGGCTGATTGTATAGTTCTGACAGAAGAGGCAGTGGAGATTGCAATGGGTAAAGAATATTGTGCCTGAACCACTCCGTCCTACAAGAGGCGGTTCTTCACCAAAATGAGGCCCCCAACTTGAGACAATTGGAAGATCAGCAGTTCTGCAGAATCCCAACTCCCCTGCTGTTCTGTCCACACCACACTCCCTGGGACAGAAATTACACTCCTTCAGCCTTTCAAGAGCCTCTTCGGTTTTCTCTTGCAGTATCTCTTTTGACAGCTTTAAATATGAAGGTATAAACTCACTTTGAGAGTTTCTGAGCAATCTCTTTTGCATTCCAGGCAATTCTCTTTATTGAATCAAGTAGCACCACATATACACCAGATGCCTTTGGCAGACAAAGTCCCTCTATTAGTCTCTCCTCATGAAGGGTTGCATATTCTGAGGCAGTCCTTTCCAGATCCTTCTCTGACTCCTTAATGTAGTTTGCCAAGAAGATATTTCTTGCAAGAACAAGGTCACTCACATTGGATATAATCTCCTTGACCCTTGTGAAGAGATAGTTGATCTCTACCATTGCCTTATCGCTAAAGAGAAGTTTCTCCTTAATCTTTGTCTCTATTGATCTGGCTATATGTTCCAGATTGCTTGCCATCCTCTCCAAGTGTACAGGTATGGCCGAATATAAACGGGCTGTCTCATCTGTTGCAGATGCTGTAATGAGCTGAAGAGTAAGGTCTTTCTCCTTTTTCTTGATGTCTTCAATATAACCTTCAGCATCTTTGATAAAGGACTCTTTGTTATAGATAAATGCATTATGAAGTAAACCAAGGGCCTCTTCTATGCCATTACTCATGTTATGAATCTCTAAGATATATTCTTTTATCAACTTTTCTGCCATAACTCACCCCCTCTAAATGATTTCTTTCAGTATATCTATATTTATTGTGTTTGTCAATTCCTGGCTTTTCTTTCAAAGAAGTCTCTTCCGTGGCTTTGGATCCAGGAACAGGAAGTGGATAATAATTCTCGGATAATTGAATGAGCATCATAGTCTCTTTAATGGTCTGTTCAGTTCATGGATTGTTCTTATTCGATAAATACGAATTTTTCGGCTCCGTGGGAACTCTATTTTAAAGAGAGATTTCAGAAGCCTTGGTAAATCATCCTGTGTGGTGAAAAACTCTTTCTCCCTGTAGCCATGTTCTCTAACATACACTGAACCATCTTCTCTTAAAAGCAGAGTAATCCCCCTGTTTCTCTTATATGAGAGGACCTCCACAGCTTCGCCAAAAGATAGCCTCTTTACCTGTTGTATCACTTTCTTGAGAGCTGCATCTATATTGATCAGCGCCATAATCACCTCCTGTTTTAAGCCAATATAAATTATACAAAAATGAAAACTCCTTTACATTAATGTACACACGCCCTTTCAGAGGAGCTTGATTTTTCAAGATTTTCTTAACTGGTACGGTTTTTGTTTTCTGATATCTAAAAATCCTTAAAAGGAGGAAAGGATGAGACAGATAGCAATTTATGGAAAGGGTGGTATAGGCAAGTCCACCACAACTCAGAACACCGTGGCTGCCCTTGCAGAGGCAGGCTATAAGTGTATGATTGTGGGGTGTGACCCAAAGGCGGATGCTACCCGATTGATACTACACAAAAAGGCACAGGCTACGGTTATGGACCTTGCTCGAGAAAGAGGCTCTGTTGAAGAGCTCGAGATTGATGAGGTCCTGCTTGAGGGATTCTTAGGAGTGAAATGTGCTGAATCAGGAGGACCTGAGCCAGGCGTGGGTTGCGCAGGCCGTGGTGTAATAACAGCTATTAATTTTCTTGAAGAAAATGGTGCCTATGAGGAAGAGATTGACTTTGTCTTCTATGATGTGCTGGGTGATGTAGTGTGTGGTGGTTTTGCAATGCCTATCAGGGAGGGCAAGGCAAAGGAGATATACATTGTTACTTCTGGTGAGATGATGGCAATGTATGCTGCAAACAACATCGCAAGAGGAATCTTAAAGTATGCCCAGAGCGGAGGTGTCAGGCTCGGTGGTCTCATCTGTAACTCAAGGAAGGTAGACAGGGAGTTTGAGCTGATAACAGAGTTTGCTAAAAGGCTCGGCACCCAGATGATACACTTTATCCCCAGAGACAACCAGGTCCAGAGGGCAGAACTGAGAAGGATGACAGTGCTTGAGTATACACCAGAGCATCCCATGGCTGATGAGTACAGGACACTGGCAAAGAAGATTGCAGAGAACAAGAATTTTGTAATACCCACACCTCTCGGAATGGATGAATTGGAGGAACTGCTTACAGAGTTTGGAATACTGGATGCAGAGGAGGCAGTAGCATGAAGAGCATTATTGAGAAAACCCAGAGATTAATAGATGAGGTGCTTGAGGTATATCCTGAGAAGACTCGAAAACTGAGGGCAAAGCATATCAAACCTAATGACCCTACAGGTGAATGTGGTTCAGCCTGCCAAGTCCGTTCTAATGTGAAGTCACGCCCAGGGGTTATGACCATCCGTGGATGTGCCTATGCAGGCTCAAAAGGGGTGGTATGGGGCCCTATTAAAGATGTGGTCCATATCAGTCATGGGCCTGTGGGCTGCGGGCAGTACAGTTGGTGGTCAAGAAGAAATTACTACAATGGCCTTACAGGTATAGACTCCTTTGTCACGATGCATATCACCAGTGACTTTCAGGAGAAAGACATCGTGTTTGGTGGAGATAGAAAACTGGAACAGCTATGCCGCGAGGTGAAAGAACTCTTCCCCCTTGCAAAGGGGATAACCATCCAGTCAGAGTGTCCTGTAGGACTTATAGGTGATGATATTGAGGCAGTTGCAAAGAAGATGACAGAAGAACTGGGTATACCTGTTGTGCCTGTCAGGTGTGAGGGCTTCCGAGGAGTGAGCCAGTCATTGGGACACCATATCGCAAATGACAGTATAAGGGACTACATTCTTGGCAAGGCTTCTGTTGAGAAATCTTCACCTTATGATGTTGCCCTTATAGGGGATTACAATATTGGTGGAGATGCCTGGGCAACAAGAAAGATCCTTGAAGAGATGGGCCTGAGGGTGATAGCACACTGGACAGGAGACGGTACATTGAGAGAACTGGCCCTCACACCGAGGGCAAAGCTGAATCTCATCCACTGCTACCGCTCCATGAACTACATCTGTAGACACATGGAAGAGAGATATGGCATCCCATGGGTTGAGTATAACTTCTTTGGACCCACAAAGATATACCAGAGCATAAGGAAGATCGCCTCCTTCTTTGACGACTATATAAAAGAGCGGGCAGAGGCAGTAATTGCTAAATACAAACCCTGGATGGATAGGGTGATTGAGCAGTACAGACCCAGGCTTGAGGGCAAAACCGTGATGCTGTATGTAGGAGGTCTCAGGCCACGCCATGTGGTCGGTGCATATGAGGACCTTGGGATGAAGGTAGTTGCCACAGGTTATGAATTCGGCCATAAGGATGACTACCAGAGGACTTACCCAGAACTCGAGGAAGGCACTCTGATCTACGATGATGCTACCCCTTATGAGCTTGAAGAGTTTACAAAGAGGCTGAAACCTGATCTGGTTGGCTCAGGTATAAAGGAAAAATATGCCTATCACAAGATGGGTGTACCCTTCAGACAGATGCACTCTTGGGACTACAGCGGCCCTTATCATGGTTTCGATGGATTCCCTGTCTTTGCAAGGGACATGGATATGACAGTGAATAACCCTACATGGAGATTGATAAGGAGGAAAAGCTGATGAAGATAAAAGACCATATGGAGTTGTTCCAGAACAGAGAATATCAGGAGATGTTTGAGAAAAAGAAGGAGTTTGAAAAACCCTGTTCTGTGGAGGAAGTAGAAAGGGTAAAGGAATGGACAAAAACTGAAGAGTACAAGAAAAAGAACTTTGCCCGTGAGGCCTTAGTAATAAACCCTGCAAAGGCATGTCAGCCACTGGGTGCCGTGCTCTGTGCCTTAGGATTTGAGAAGACCTTGCCTTTTGTACATGGCTCCCAGGGATGTGCTGCGTACTTCAGGAGCCATCTGAGCAGACACTTCAAAGAACCTGTGGCTGCTGTGTCAACTTCCATGACAGAAGATGCTGCTGTGTTTGGAGGTCTTAACAATATGCTTGAGGGATTTGAGAATGCCTATGCCCTCTACAGACCTGAAATGTTTGCAGTTTGTACCACCTGTATGGCTGAGGTGATAGGAGACGACCTCGGAGCATTCATCAGACACTCAAAGGACAAAGGAAAGATTCCTTCTGAACTACCAACTCCTTTTGCCCATACACCAAGCTTTGTGGGTTCTCATATCAATGGTTATGACAATATGCTGAAGGCAATACTCGCCTATTTTACTGATAAAGGATCAACAAATAATGAAAGTATAAACATCATTATGGGATTTGACACCTATACAGGCAATATAAGAGAGATAAAAAGACTACTTCAGTTAATGGGAGTCAGCTATAGGGTCCTCTCAGATATATCCGATGTGCTGGACTCACCAAATGTGGGTGAATACATAATGTATCCTGGTGGAACCCCTTTGGAGGAACTAAAAAGGGCAGTAAATGCACGGGCAACAGTGGCTCTTCAGAAGTTTTCCACAGAGAAGACAGGTGAATTTATCAGGGAGGAATGGGGACAGGAGTTTATCGCAGGCCCCATGCCCATCGGGATTGAGAATACCGATAGATTTTTAGAAGAGATAAGTAGGCTTACTGGCAAAAAGGTTCCTGAGGAGATTGAAGCAGAAAGGGGAAGGGCAGTGGATGCCATGGTGGACTCCCATCCCTATGTTCATGGTAAAAGGTTTGCCCTCGTAGGAGACCCAGACCTGCTCCTGGGACTAATAGGATTTCTTCTCGAAATGGGTGGGGAGCCTGTGCATATCCTCTGCAGCAATGGTGATAAGCACTTTGAAGAGGAGGCAAATATCCTCCTCAGCAGCAGCTACTATGGAAGGAATGGAAAGGTCTATATTAACAGAGACATGTGGCATCTGAGATCACTACTTTTTACTGAACCTGTAGACCTTCTGATTGGCAACTCTTATACAAAGTTTCTCTGGAAGGATACAGGAACACCTTTTGTAAGAATTGGGTTTCCAATATTTGATAGACACCATCTGCACAGATACTCCATAGTAGGGTATCAAGGAGTGATAAATCTTGTGAATTGGATTGTTAACACAGTACTCGATGAGATGGACAGGGCATCGGTTAATACTCAGAGTTTTGATGTGATCAGATAAGGCTTGGGGAGAATATCTTATGTTAAGCGATGTTGATAGATTGATCGAAAGGGGCTGTAACAGACCGGAAAGAGAAAGGCTCTGCCGCAGCCGAGGAGGAGAATCATGTGCCTTTGATGGAGCGACAATAGTGCTTCAATGTATTGCTGATACTGCCCATCTGATTCATGGGCCTATTGCTTGCTGTGGTAATTCCTGGCAGACAAGGGGCACTCTATCAGAAAAAGGCAGCCTCTATCGGATGGGCTTCACCACAGATCTGTCTGAACTGGATATTATACATGGCTCTGAGGATAAACTCTACAATGCTATACTCTATACTTACGAGACCGTTAAACCTTCTGCCATCTTTGTCTATGCAACCTGTGTGAGTGGTCTAATAGGTGAGAATATTGAAGCGGTCTGTAAAGAGGCAGAAAAGAGGATAGGCTCTGGACGGGTAATCCCTGTCAATGCACCTGGCTTTGTAGGCCCCAAAAATTTGGGAAATAGGATTGCAGGAGAGGTGCTTCTTGAAGAGGTAATAGGCACTGGTGAGCCTCCCTATACAACAGCCCATGATATAAATCTCATTGGTGAGTACAATATTGCAGGAGACCTCTGGCTCGTGGAGCCTCTTCTTAAAGAGGCTGGTATAAGAGTTCTTTCAAAAATTACAGGAGACTCTACCTTTGAGGAGATAACCTATGCACACAGAGCCAGACTTAATCTGGTTATCTGCAGCCGCGCCCTTCTGAATGTGGCAAAAGAGATGGAGTATAAGTATGGTATCCCTTACATTGAAGTCTCCTTTTTTGGGAAAACAGAGACAACAAAGGCTCTGAGATTGGTAGATTCGATGCTCAATATAGGGCCAAAACTCTCTAAGATAATAGAAACAAATGAAAGATGGCTTGAACAGCAGTTGAAGGAGTTCTCCCATTTGAAAGGCAAAAGAGCGGTGCTTTATACAGGTGGGGTGAAAAGCTGGTCCTTTATCTCTGCCCTTTTAGATCTCGGGATGGAGGTAGTTGCTGTGGGCACAAAAAAGAGTACCTATGAGGATGAAGAGAAGATGAAGGCGCTGCTTGGTGAAGACGCTCCATTGTACGAAGATGTAAGTCCTCAAAGGCTTAAAGCCCTTATGAAGGAAAAGAAAGCAGACATACTAATTGCAGGCGGCAGAAACCTCTACCTGGCCATGAAAGAAGGGTTCCCTTTTGTGGATGTGAATCAGGAACGGCATAGGGCTTATGCAGGATATAAAGGGCTTGTCACCTTTGCTGAAGACATCAGCAGAAGTATCCACTTCTTCAGTCAGGAGCCAAAAGTCGTGAGGGTCTCCCAGGGAAAGGAATCAAGAATGACCCTTGAAAAATCAAAAAACTTTCAGAACCCGGATGTGGTTATAAATCCCCTTAAACTTCCAGCATCTACAGGTGCTGTCATTGCCTTTCAGGGAATAGACAGGGCTTTGCCAGTTATCCATGGTTCACAGGGTTGTGTCTTCCTTGCAAAGGCGCTCCTTACAAGGCACTTCAGGGAACCTATTGCCTTACAGGGTTCAAAACTCTTTACCGAGGATGTGATTCTGGGAGGAGAAGAAAGGCTCAGAGACACTCTGCTGAAACTCCGAAGGATCCTTTCTCCTGAGATTGTGGGTGTCTTGAGTAGTGGACTTACAGAAGTAAAAGGGGAGGACATTAAAAGGATCATAGGAGAGTTAAAACCTCTGTTTAAACAGACAGGCACTGAACTGCTCTATATATCCACACCTGACTTTAAGAATTCCTTAGAAAAGGGATATCAGACCACGGTATGTAGGCTTATAGAAGAACTGGTGGTGCCTGATAGAGAAAAGATACTTGGGCAGATCAATATACTTGTGGGTGGACATCTAACCCCTTCAGACTTCTCAGAGGTCCGTGAGATGGTTGAGGTCTTTGGATTGAAACCCCTTCTTCTGCCTGATCTATCAAGCCTTGATGGAAGCAGACAGGGATTCTCTTCCCTTGCCCAAGGAGGCACCAAGGTCTCTGAGATCAGAGAGATGGGAAGATCAGAGTTTACAATAGCGATTGGAGCAAGCATGCAGACACCTGCAGAGCTGCTTAAAGAGATCACAAGGGTGGAATACACACTCATAGATGGTCTCTCTGGGCTTAGGGCAGTGGACAGATTCATGGAGGTGCTATCTGTTCTTAGTGGCAGAACCATGCCAGAAAGATTCAGGAGACAGAGGAGAAGCTTAATTGACGGTATGAGGGATGCCCATTTTTATCTTGCAGGCAGGAGAGTTTCTGTAGCCCTCGAAAATGACCTTGCCCTGCAGGTCTCCCAACTCTTGGAAGAGATGGGAGCCAAGGTAACAGTTGCAGTAGTTCCTTATTCTGCTGGTTCTGAGGAGAGGATAAAAGCAGAAGAGGTGATAGTCGGAGGTCTTTTCTCTATAGACCGCAACGCTGAGCTTATAATCTCAAACTCCCGTGCGCAGAATTTATCAAGACAACTCAAGGTCCCCTTATATCAGATGGGCTTTCCAGTGTATAGGGCTATTGGATACACCACAAAGGTAACAGTCGGTTACAGGGGAAGTTTAACCTTAATCAATGATTTAGCAAATCTATCAATGGAGGTGCACCAATGAAGGTAGCCTTTGCCACCACAGATGGCAAAAATGTGAATGAACACTTCGGCAGAAGTGGTATGTTTGCCATCTATGAAGTATCAAAAGAGGGCTATAGATTCATTGAACTTAGGAAGTTTGCCGAAGGTAGAGACAGGGAGATAGAGGAGACAAAGGGGTTGGGAGAGATCCATGAAGACAGGGTGCAGAAAAAGGTGGACAGACTTGTAGATTGTAAACTCATATATTTCACAGAGATTGGAGGACCTTCAGCAGCCCGCCTCTCCAAGGCAGGAATAATGCCTGTAAAGGTTAAGGAGGTAATTACTATTGAGGAGGCGCTTCAACAATTGGTTGAGGTCCTCAAAAAATCACCACCACCTTGGCTCAAGAAGGCAATGGATGAAGAGACTTCATAATAAATTAAATAAGGAGGCAAAAGATGAAGATGATCAGGGCTTTCATAAGACCAGAAAAGGAACAGGAGGTAGTTCTTGCACTTGAAGGGGCAGGGTTCCCTTCTGTAACAAAGATGCCAGTGTTCGGAAGAGGAAAACAGAAGGGCCTTCAGGTAGGCCCCATTCACTATGATGAGCTACCCAAGACGCTGCTTATGATAGTAGTCGATGATGAAGATGTAGATGAGGTTGTCAAGATAATTCAGGAGAAGGCAAGAACAGGTTTCATAGGAGACGGAAAGATTTTTATCAGTCCTGTTGAGACAGCCTATACAGTAAGGACAGGGGAGGCGGGTTTATAAGAAGTCACTAAGGAGGTTTATAAGAATGAAAGAGATTATCGCGATAATAAGAAGGGACAAAGTGCCGGAGACGAAGAGAGTGCTTGAGGATATTGGATATCCATCGCTCACATTACAGAGTGTTGATGGAAGGGGCAAGCAGAAGGGTGCAATGTGTGCAGAGATGGATTCTGAGATGCCTGAGAGTTTCTGCACAGGGGCCAAATTGAAACCAACACCATCAACCTATGCCCTTGAACATACCCTGCCAAAAGTTGCTATTTATGTACCCAAAAAGATGCTTACTATTATGGTACCTGATGAGCTGGTTCCCAAAATAGTAGAGGGAATAATAAGAGTAAATCAAACAGGCAAACACGGAGATGGAAAGATCTTTGTAGCACCAGTAGAAGGAGCTATAAGAATAAGAACAGGAGAGGAGAATGAAGAGGCTATTGTATAATTAAATATGCCTTCTTTAAGAGGACATCATCTGGTGTGCCTACACTTTTACAGGGGTGAAGGGTATGATAGATCCTTTATTGAAAACCTCAACAGTGTAATTAAAATGGCAGAGCTTGGAGAGATAACTGTTGCAGAGGGTGCTGATGATGTATGTGCCTGCTGCCCCTATCTGAGAAACAGAAAATGTATGTATACTGAGGATGCTGAAGAGGAGATCAAAAAGATGGACAAGGTTGCCCTGGAGCTTCTCGGGACAGAGGTGGGAGAGAAGGTGAAATGGAACCAGCTTAGAAAGACTCTGCCAGAGATGTTTTCTAAGTGGGCTGCTCTTTACTGTAGTGACTGCCATTGGAGAGAGGCCTGTCTGAAAAGCCCTTTTTATAAGGACCTTATAAGAGAGGCTCTTTGCTAAAATATCTCTATGCCGAAGCTGAGTGTTGGACTTCTTATGTACAGGATCAGAGATGGGAGGGTTGAGGTATTTCTTGTCCATCCAGGAGGCCCTCTATGGGCAAAAAGGGATGAGGGAGCTTGGTCAATTCCAAAGGGGCTTGTAGAAGAAGGGGAAGCCCCTCTTCAGGCTGCTGTCAGGGAGTTTGAAGAGGAAACAGGAATAGAGGTTAAAGCAGAGAACTTCATCCCCCTTACTCCTGTGAGGCTGAAAAGCGGTAAGGTGGTTCAAGCATGGGCATTTGAAGGTGACTGTAATCCAGACAATATCAGAAGCAACACCTTCCGGATGGAGTGGCCACCACACTCAGGCAGATACCAAGAGTTTCCAGAGATAGACCGTGCAGGCTGGTTTGAGGTCAACACTGCAAAGAACAAGATTAATCCAGGGCAGGTTGGATTAATCGAAGAATTGAAAGAGAAACTACAGAAATGAAGGTCAGAATTCCTGTGCCTCTGTCTGGTGGGCTTATCCTCTCATACAGGTGCACAGCAAGGTGCAGACACTGTATCTATGGATGCTCTCAGCGCTGGAGTGGAGACTGGATAAAAGAGGAAGACCTTCAGGCAGTGCTCTCAAACCTTGCCGGTAAGATCAGACCTGCTCCTTGGGGACGCAACTCCATAGGACTGAACGAGGGGTTACACTTCACAGGTGGTGAACCCTTTATGAATTTTGAACTCCTCCTCAGGGCTGTAGAGATTGCCAATGAGCTGAAAATCCCTTCCACCTTTGTGGAGACAAACTGTTTCTGGGCTACGGACGACAGAAAGACCAAAGAGAAACTCAAACTACTTAAAGCCAAAGGGCTCAAAGGGATAATGATCTCTGTCAACCCCTTCTATCTTGAGTTTGTCCCCTTTGAGAGGACAGAAAGGGCAATAAGGATAGCCCTCAAGGTCTTTGGAAGAAATGTGATAGTCTATCAACTGGAGTACTATAGACGATTCAGACTGTACGGATTTAAAGGCAGGGTTTCACTTGAAGATTACCTCCGGATTGAGGGAAAGGAAAACTTTCTCCGTGATGTAGAATTTTTTGTGATGGGCAGAGCCCCATATATGCTAAAGAATTTAATAAAGAACCTCTATCCTCCAAAGTCTGCCAGATATTACTTTAATACCCCTTGCATCACCCCCTTTCTAAGAAGCCTTCATAACCATTTTGACAACTATGGGAACCTGGTCCCTGGCTTCTGTGGAGGAATAAGCCTTGGAGACTGCCGGAGACTGGACGAGCTTTTATCCGAAGGGATTGATACCCTACGGTATCCTGTAATTAGTTATCTTATAAACAGTGACTTTCAGGGACTTTATAACTTTGCAAGAGAAAGAGGTTTTGAGGAAGACCCTGAGGGCTACCTCTCAAAATGCCACCTCTGCACCGATATCCGCTCTTTTTTAGCCCTCAATTTTGACTTCCCCGAGCTCCGGCCAAAGGAGTTTTACACACACCTGAAAGAATAATTTATATTATGTCAGGCGTTACTGCCCACTTAAGAGACCATCCCTCATCGTCCCTTCCGAGACAGACGACCCCACCCATCCTGAAGGAGACAACCCTCCTCTCACTATCACCACAAAGCAGCAAGGAGGCGAGTCTCTGCATATGAGGCAGATGACCCACAAGCATCGTATCCTCGTTGATACTTTCAAGACGCTCTGCCCATATCTTGGGATCATCAAGGGGCTTAAGCCCATCTGTCTCAGACACATCTTTGGCCGGCTTAAGGGCTTCTCCGAATATCTCTGCAGTCTGTTTCGCCCTCAGCTTACCACTATGAAAGACCTGTGTTACCCCGATACCTGCTTTGCGGAGACATTCTGTAACCCTCTGGACCTCTTCACGGCCTGCATCTGAAAGGGGTCTCTCAGGGTCTTCCTCTTCAGGCTTTGGAATCCCATGCTGAACAAGATAGAGATTCATAATAACCCTCCTATCAAGAATATTTTTTATAATATTATACTTCAAAGGGAAATCCTATGGTATGAAATACAATCTCTTTGTATATGGCACCCTGATGTGGGAAGAGACACAGAGAGCACTTCTTGGAAGGTCTCCTCAAACAGTGGATGCCCTTCTTTACGACTACAAAAGATTTAAAGTAAAGGGAGAGAGCTATCCTGGAATAAGAAAATCACCTGGCAGCTCGGTTAGAGGGAAGCTTCTGCTGGGGCTGACAGAAGAAGAACTCCGGGTGCTTGACTATTACGAGGGGGAAGAGTATGAAAGAACAGAGGTAAAAGTGGAGACATCTGATGGAGAGTTCATTAATGCCTTTGTATATGTGATAAAGGATGAGTTCTCAAACATCCTTAAAGATGAAGAATGGAATGAAAAGGGATACTGAACCCTTAGAGCTTTATATACCATTCGTGAGTCTTTTCATCATAATAGACCAGATACTCTCTCCTGAGAGAGTCCTTTAACCTGAAATATCTCCTTCTCTTTCTTGTGTGAAGATCCTCTTCAATCCATCTGTCCACAACCTCAACCTCTACTGTCTCATCCTCAAAAAGTAGCCTCAAAGGCCTTTCGCCTCCCTTAAACCCCCCGTATTCGTATACTCTTATCTTTCGATACATTATTTCTATTATAAGCTTATGAGTCTCACAAATAGACAACTGCTGAAGATTGAATATATTGTTATCTCTCATCAAGATGTTACGGGCACGGACAACCTAATATCCTGTTAGGAGAAGGTTGAGGTAATAAGATATATCGTGTCCTTTGAAGATATAAGGGCAACAGGGATAGATTGGAAGGAATCAGATAGTGCATAATTATAACTAATAAATTATGACAAGGCAACTGAAAAGGCGGTATTTATAAGTGTGCCAATGAAGTATAATTGCTCTTTGAAGTAGCAAAAAACTGGCAAAATTGGGTTATATTTTAAGATCTATCTCCAGAGGCTGCCCTTTCTCATCTAAATGAAGAATATCCCCTCTTTAATATCAATAGAATCTACTGGAGAGCCATCTCGCAATTCTATGAGCAAAACGTCAGCATCTTCAGAATATCTTATCTTCATACTTACCACCTCCTTATTTCTTAAACTGCTTTTTAAAATTTAATTTGCAGTCTTTAACTTTGAGTTTCATAATTATTCTCCATATTCAAATCCTTCCTCTTTTAATCTAATACAAAAGACCTTGTCTTTTCTGCTTTCTCTATAGCCGATGTAGTTTCATCTATTGAAGGAAAATAAAAGTCATCTATATATCTTACTTCTACGGCATAAACTGTTAACTCATCTACATTCCACTCAAATAGTTTCTGAAATTCAGAATCAACCTCACAACATAATTCTATTAATTCTGCTATATCGTGAGTCTTTCTGATTTCTTTATTATTAAAAGACAAGAAAAGCCTTCAGATACTTTTCAACGCACTGTTGTGCATGAAAGCAGATGGCGTCNGTGGCAGGTTCTTTTGTTTGAATCTCATCTCTGGCGATTTTCAGGTCGTTTTCAGCNTTGAGAATCCATTTTCTAACAGTTTCAGTATTCATAATACTTCAATCCCCTCTTTTAACACATAATAACTTAAATAACCCACATCGTTTTTCCTTCTTTCTACAGTAGAAACAGACTGAATTATTATATCATTTGGAATTTTGCTTTTAGCNAATCTTCGTCTTATGCAAGTTATAATCTTTCGTCGTTCAATAAATGGAATCTCTCTGTCAATAATTACATAAAAATCCCAATCACTATCCCTCGTATAGTCTCCCCTTGCTCTACTTCCAAAAAGTAGAATTTTCTCAATTCGTAAACCCACCTTCTCTATCTCTTCAGTGATTATTTTTTTT
>MTOU01000047.1 GCA_002011745.1 Nitrospirae bacterium JdFR-85 | reverse complement strand
ATGTACATAACTTGTCAACTGCCTTTAGTTAAGAGAATTTTTTAAGGTTAGCGTAGACCTTTTATCTATATGTGCCTAAGAAATAGGGAGTTTAGGTTATAGAGGACAAGTGTTATATATATATCGGTGGTTTTTACTCATCCCTTTTTGATGTCTCTCTGAAAAAACATTATACTTTGGAGATGGCACCCCTACAAGTGCTTAACTCCTACTTTTCATGAATGTTAAAAGAGATTTCTGAAATTCAAAGATTTACAAAATCCTCCTTATACCACTCACCAGTTCCTCAAAAAGCCTATGTTTTGAGATAACCATGTCAGCAACCTTCAGTTCTTCAGTGTCATAGATGTCAAATTCATACATAGAGTAGAGTATTACTTTCACGGAAGGTCTGTAGTGCTTAATCAGAGCTGCTGCCTCAATACCGTTCATTCCCGGCATCTTTATGTCCATTACAACCACCTCTGGCTTCATTCTTCTAACCATCTCCACCCCCTCAAGGCCATTGCTGGCCTCTCCTACCCTCTCTACCTCAGGTATATCCCTTAAGAATCCTACAAGGGTATTTCTGAAATACTCATGATTATCGATAACTACTATTTTCAAATCTTTAATCCCTTATTTAATAACAAAGTTTGTAAAAATCATAGACCTTCACTCTTCTATGTAACGGTCATAAAAAAGTGTGGGGCATGTTTTTCTCTTTCTTTATCGGTTTGATCTTCTGTCTTAATCTCTTGAATCTTTACCCCGAATCTCTCTTTTCGGGCACTTTACATATAAAAACCATCTTCGTACTGCTCAGTGCTTCTACAAGAGAGCTATTCTGAAGAAGTATTTGGATAGCCTCAATATCCACAAAAACCCTTTCGGGAGCGCTCTTCAATCCATTTTTCACCTCTTCAGGCTCTGGCTTACATTCTATCACCTCATATCCCTTGCTTCTCATAAACTGACTCAACTGCCTCATCAGTGAGATGTCTCTATCTATTATCATTATTCTCTCCTTTTGGCCATGATGACTTAGTATTTTCTGAATCCTTTCATAGAGGTCTTTTTCATCAAAGGGTTTAGTTATATACTCTGAAGCCCCAAGCATGAGAGCTTTCTGTTTGTTTTCAAGCACAGAAAGCACCAGTACAGGAATATCTGAGGTAAGCTCATCATTTTTTAATACCCTAAGCACATCGTATCCACTCAGCCCTGGCATCATTATGTCAAGAATTATAAGGTCTGGCTTTGAAGACCGTGTCTTACCAATAGCCTCCTTTGCATCTTCTGCTTCCTCTATAGTGTATCCCTTATCCTCCAAAAACTGTCTTACCATCCCTCTTATAAAAGGATCATCATCTACTATAAGGATCTTACCACCTTCATTCTCTCTTATATGTTCCTGAATCCTGTGAAGAATATCTCTCTTAATGGTCTTCTTTGCTACCATGGTGGCTGCTGGAAGCTCAAAAATGAATCTGCTGCCTTTGCCCAGCTCACTCTTGGCCCATATCCTGCCCCTATGATGTTTAATTATCTCTCTGCATATGGGAAGCCCCAGCCCCGTGCCTTTTGGTCTTTCTGTAAGGGTGTCCCCCACCTGTTTGAATTTCTCAAAAACCTTCTCAAGCATATCCTCTGGAATTCCACATCCTGTGTCCTCTACCTCACACCTGATGACATCCCCTTCTTTGCTGATTCTGCAGACAATACCACCTGAGTCTGTAAACTTTATGGCATTACTTAGAAGATTGGTAACTACCTGGATCAGCCTATCAGGGTCCCCCCTAATAATAAAGGAATCATCTCCGTACTCCCTCCTCAGGTAAAGTCCTTTCTCCTGCAGCAGTGCCTCAGTAGCTGCAATTGCCCTTTCAAAGACAGCCTTTATATCCGTATCTTCTTCCTTCCATTCCATCCTGCCTGATTCAATCTTTGCTATGTCAAGCACATCATTGATCAACTCAGAAAGTCTCCGGCTCTCTTTAATAATAACCTCAAGGTTCTGTCTGATCTGCCAGGCAGCCTTTTGGGATTTTTTGTCTGAAAGATCGGTATTTGGCAAAATAATCTGCTCAAACCTCTTTTTTATGATCTGAGTAAAGCCAAGGATAGAGGTTAAAGGTGTCCTCAGTTCGTGGGAAACCATAGAGAGGAAGTTCGTCTTCATTTCATCAACCTGTTTCAGCTTCTCATTTGTCGCCTTCAGCTCCATATTAATGGTCCTGAGCATCGCCTTATGTCTCTCGTTGGATTCCTCAAGTAAGACCCTGTTACGCTCTGACCGCTCCAGCTTCTTCCTAAGACGTTTATTCTCCTTTTCAAGAAGTCTTATCTTCTGTTGTAGTTCTTCCTGAAGTGACATTACCCTGATCCCAGAAGTAGTGTTACAAAGGTCTCATTATGAAACTGAGATACACTGTTACTCAGCAGTGGACCTATCTCTCCATAGGTATAAAAACCACATATAGGCACATTCCCTGGAATATTCTTCTTCAAAAACTTGTATTCTTCCGCAGCTCTTGTCCCGAGCAGGGCCCTTCTTGCTGCACAGGAGAAAACTACAGCAGCATCATACCTTCTTCCCCTGTAAGTTCTTATTGCCATTTCTATCGACTCCTCAACACCTTTAAGAATACTGTCTCTGTCAGCTTCTGTAATCTGTACAGTAGCATTCAGGGGAATGTCCCCTGCAAAGGTGACACTGCCTTCGGTCTCATCGTATCCAAGAGGAGCTCTCAAATAAAATCTTTCTGTGTCTTCTTCAAACACGGCCAGTGGATACTCTCCAGATGGCATCATCTTTCCTCCAAAATAGTAATGATAGAATTCAAGAGCAGGTCTGTTGTCTATCTCATAAACAACATTTCCACTCACTTTAGTTACCACGCTCCTTTTCCCCACAGGTCTCCATCCGCTGGAAATCCCTACGGAAAAGATTATATTCCCAGAGAAAAGCAATATAGGAAGAGAATCATTTAACACCTCTGTTTTGTAAAATTGATAGCTCTTCTGAAACCTCCACTGGTCCCCTGCCGAGCCTCCCACTACTGTAACACCACTGCCAAGCGCATTGTTAAGCCCCTCAAGAATTGACACACAGCTTGCGGTGAGGCTCTCCGGGGTGGCGATACAGAGTCTGACCTGCTTGGTACATTTTCTTTTTGCTACCTCAACCGCCTCCCTGGCTGCTGCTGAAGGGTCTTTTGATACACTCCTTCCTACACCTGCCTTAATCTCAATATCATCTGAACCAAACAACATCAATACAATAGAGTCTTCCATAAACTCCTGAGATGAAGATACCTCTCCATCAGTGGTACACCCTATCAACTCTATGTCAGGATATTCCTGATTGATCTCTTTCAGAATCAGTTCATGGTCATAGTCTATTGCCATAAAGATCAGACCTGCCTGTGGAGAGGTATCCTTCAGAGATGTTCTACATTGAGATAGGACATCTCTGATAGCATCCCGTGAGTCCACATCATCACTGTGCCCCACGCCTACATACAACATATTTACACCCCCTTCAATTTTGTGAAAATGTCTTATGTCCCAGAGATAAAAAGTTACATATTAAAATCTCAATGTCAGAAGCCTTTGAGACATTGTGGTCTGCTTTTTCCCTATATAGCCTGTTTTAAAATTTTATTTCATTGTTGGAAAGATGTCTATCGGTGAAATCCTGTATTTTTATAGGTAGATGTCTGTAAATTTTGATATAATAAGTTTATGCCAGTAAAAAATTCAGAAGAGACATCCATTAGAACCTTCCAGGACATTTTGAGGATACTAAGGGAGAGACCGGAGTGGCTGGAGGAAATGAGACGGTTGATTCTTACGGAAGAGCTTCTAAAATTGCCAGCCAAGTTTGACTCCTTTGTAAAAGAGGAATTCAAACCCCTTAAAGAAAAAGTAGGCATTCTTGAAGAAGATACATCTATGCTAAAGCAGGATGTATCTGTGCTAAAGCAGGATGTGGCTGTGCTAAAACAGGATGTATCTGTGCTAAAGCAGGATGTATCTGTGCTAAAGCAGGATGTGGCTGTGCTAAAGCAGGATGTGGCTGTGCTAAAACAGGATGTGGCTGTGCTAAAACAGGATGTGGCATATCTTAAAGGAGCTGAGTTTGAAAGAACTGTGCGGGAAAGGGCTCCTGCCTATCTTGGTAGGCTTATCAGACGGTGCAGGAGCATAAGCTTTGAGGAGCTTGCGGACAAGCTTGAGGATGCGGTGGATGAAGGAATAATCACAGAGAACGATAAAGATGATGCCATGCTTGTGGATGCAGTAGCCAAAGGATTGATAAAAAAGACGGGCAGGATTGTAATCCTTGCTTTAGAGGTTTCCCTGAAGGTAGACACCGAGGATGTCCAGAGGGCAGCAAAAAGGGCAAATACCATAGGTAAGGCATTCAACACAGAGACTATTGCTGTAGCCTTGGGTAAGGATACAACAAAGAAGGCGAAAAAGAAGGCAGAAGAGTTGAATGTGGTGGTTTTATAATTGCCTCTTCAAACCTTCAATATTCCTACCTTTATTGCATACCTGATCAGTTCTGCAACATTTCTGACCTTAAGCTTCTCCATTATTCTTGCCCTGTGGGTCTCCACTGTCTTTATACTTATACAGAGGCGGTCTGCAATCTCTCTACTGGTAAGGCCTTCGGCTATAAGAGAAACTATCTCCTTCTCTCTTTCAGTAAGAGAAGACAGAGAGAAAGAGGATATTTTTGATACAGAGGTTTCATCTGTCAACAGCGAAGGACTTATATACCTCTTCCCTTCACTTACTGCCTTAATAGCATAAAGAAGGTCTTCAAAGGCGTCATTCTTCAGAAGATAACCATCAACCCCTATTTCCTCGAGATAATCCACTATTTCAGGATATTTATACATACTGAGAAGTATTATCTTCCATTTCCCTTTCTTCTGTCTTAGCCTTTTTACCGCTTCTATACCATCTATATCAGGAAGTGAAATATCCATAATAATCACATCAGGGGCAAGGTCTTCAGCAAGTCTTACAGCAGCAGCACCTGAGCCCGTCTCTGCCACTACTTCACACCCCTGTTGTGTATTGATCTGTCCTACAATACACTGTCTGAATATGGTATGGTCGTCAACTACCAATATCTTTTTCACTTATCGGAACCTCTACAATAATAGTTGCACCTCTTCCTTTTGAACTCACTACTCTTAGTACACCTCCCATAAGGTCAGCCCTTTCTGCCATTGTTGATAGCCCGATTCCGTTGCTTTTTATCTCATCAGGTTTAAAACCTCTACCGTTGTCTTTTATCTGCATGGTCAAAATCCTGGAAATCCTTTCTACTGATACCTCTACCTCCTGAGCATCAGAGTGTCTCACTACGTTACTCAATGCCTCCTGAAATATCCTGAAAAGGTTTTCTTCTATCCGTGGATGCAGACGGTCAGTAACATTTACCCTCATCTTGATATGTATACCAGTCTTTTTGGTGAAACTTTTGCTAAATAGCTTGAGTGCTACTGCTAAACCCATCTCCGCAAGCATGGCAGGTCTGAGCCCCATTGAGATATCTCTCAATTCTTCAATACTTCTGTCAATCTCTGTAATGATTGAACTAATCTCTTTCCTCTGTAATTTCTGGTTGATCCTCTGAAGATTAAACTTTACTGCGAGTAGATTCTGTCCAAGACTGTCATGTAACTCCCTTGCAAGACGTTTTCTCTCCTCTTCATGGGCTGCGAGTATACGGGATGCCAGAAGATGCATCCTATTTCTTGCCCGAATAAATCTTGTGATCATGCCGTACATAATACATACCAAGAAAAATGCCATTCCATAATCCCATGGATACAGTGGATAGGACACCTCCTCCAGTCCCAGATGAAAAAATGCTGTAAAGTCTCCAGTTAGAGAGGCAAGTATGAATCCTGTAATACCGACCAAAATCGCTCCACTTTCGGGCTTGTTTTTACGATAAGCACTTATAACAAGAAATAGAATTGTTCCTGTATAGATAGGTAGAATAAGGATTATCCAGAGCAACATAAAAAAGGGGTATGTATTAAATGAGAAGCACAAAAAAGCTATAAGGGATATAACGACTGTGGAGTATACAATGATTCTATAAAAGGGGCGGAAAGGTGTATCAAAAAAATTCAAGGTGAACAGAAGTAGACTCACAGGGAAGAGCCCCATGAGTGAAAGACTGAGCCTCTGAATTGTGGGGGTTTTAAGGCCCGTGTGGTAGAATAAGAGACTTTCAAGCAAGAAGATACTTCCATAGACGAACATCAAGAAGGCAAAATATATGCTTTCTCTTATACCTTTAATATAGAGAAAGAAACAGCCCAGAAAGAACAGTCCTATAAGTGCCAACATCGCAATCTCTGATGCCTTGATAATCATCTGTCTGTCTGTTCTTTCTACAAGAAGATCTCTGTAGTCAGTAATAACAACGCTGTCTCCTACTATTCCACCGTCATAAAAGAGATTCATCACTCTTATGGCGAGAACATTTGGCCTATCATATCTCAGCAGTTTTTCAGGTATTCTGTAAATTCTTTTAATATAAGGAGGTATCACAAAATTGTTACCGACTTTACCCTCTCCCCCTATCTTAATCCCGTTCAGGTATACCTCATCAGCATCACCTATAATACCGAGATGCACAGCAGGCTGAATAGTTTTAATCTCTTCTGGTACAATGAAGTGGATTCTATACCATCCAAACCCTCTTAAAGGTCTGATACCCTGTGAGCGCCAGCTACCGGGTACTTTTATCATTTGCCAGGAGGAGTCGTCAAAACCGGATACGGCCCAGTCAGGGTTGTCTCCCGTAGAGAATCGGTGTTTCCCGTCAAGAACAATAAAGGGTTTTAAAGAGGTCGCAAAAACAGGTATTGGTAATAAAAGTAAGAACACCACTATACTTGTTAACCGCATATTCTATATTTATCCCTAACTATCTATTAGTGAAGCCTTCCGACCTTCGGCCGGAGAGCTTTAATCTTCGGCAAGGATTATTGTAATTTGAAGTGTCAGAAAGGGCTTGAACCTGTTCAAGCCCTTTTTCATTATAATATAAAAATGGCTGGAATTTATATCCACATCCCATTCTGTACAAAGAAATGTCACTACTGCAACTTTTGTTCAGTTCCTTTTGATACCTCTCTGAAAGAGCACTACACAGAGGCACTCCTCAAAGAAATCTCATACTCTGATTATTCTCAACAAATAGAAACGGTATACTTCGGAGGTGGCACCCCCACGGTGCTCGACATCTCTGATATTGAAAGAATTCTGTCTTCCTTAGAGAAAAGATTCTCCTTTGTGTCTGAGCCAGAGGTATCTATTGAGGCAAATCCTGAAACAGTGGACAGAAAAAAGCTTCTACAACTAAAGTCTCTCGGCATAAACAGGCTGAGCCTCGGAGTTCAGTCTCTAAACCAGAATGAACTAATCCTGCTTGGAAGAACACACGATGTAAAAAAGGCAAAAGAGGCACTCTGGCTCGTCTCAGACTGTTATGAGAACTTCTCTGTGGACCTCATCTATGGCATCCCTGGACAGGATACTCTCTCAGTTGAGACAACACTGAACACTGTTCTAAAAGTAAAACCACCACATATCTCAGCATATGAACTCACTGTAGAGGAAGGAACACACCTACACCAACAGATCAAAAACCACATCCTCAAGTTGCCTGAAGAAGAAAAGGTGGAAGAGATGTACTGGTGTATTGTGAATGTACTGAGATCTCAAGGCTACGAGCATTACGAGATATCAAACTACGCCACACCGGGGGGTCAATGCAGACACAACCTTAACTACTGGCTTAGAGGGGAATATATAGGTTTCGGGGCCTCTGCATCATCACTTATTTCTAACAGACGAACCCGTAATGTTGCAGATGTACATAGATATATTAAAATAATAAAAACTGAAGGGAAAGCAACTGCGGAGAAGATAGAGCTACACGAGAAGGACATCAGAGAGGAAGAGATAATGCTTGGTCTCAGAACCAGCAGAGGCATAGACATCAGCAGAATCCCAAACAATACTTTAATCAACAACTTACAGAAACAGGGGCTAATAAAAATCAACAACGATAGGATTGTACTGACAGACAGAGGTATGCTTCTGTCAAACAGGATTATTCTTGAATTGATCAAAGACAACTAGTAGACAATCTTCTGGATTTTGTAATTATTAAGATTATAAAAGCCTTCACAATATCTATTATGTTGATTTAATATAATGTGTGAATTATTAATATCTTCAAAAGGAGGCAGTCATGGAAAGGTCAATGGATATTGCAACTACTGAAGCCTTAAAGAATGCCATTGCTCTGGGGGTGAAGACTGCATGGGATAGATATGAGGAACAACTGCCCCAATGTGGTTTTGGCGAGACAGGGCTCTGCTGCCGTAACTGTATGCAGGGACCCTGTAGAATAAGCCCCTTTGATGAGGGACCAAAGGCGGGAGTCTGTGGTGCTACTGCGGATGTGATGGTTGCGAGAGGTATACTAAGGGCAGTGGCTGCTGGTACCGCATCGCATGGTGGACATGCAAAACACATGGCCCATACGCTGCTTAAGTCTGCCACGGGAGAGGCATCTGATTATCCCATTAAAGACGAATCAAAACTCAGGGCGGTTGCTGAGAGAATAGGCATCCAGACAGAGGGCCGTTCAAAAGAGGAGATCGCCTTAGAGGTGGCAAAAAAAGCACTTGAAGATTTCTCTGAAAAAGACTCTCCACTTACATGGGCAGCTACCACAGTAACAAAGGCAAGAGTAGAGAAGTTCTTGAAGCTCGGCGTGGTCCCTACAGGTATTGACAGCTCTGTTTCAGAAGCAATGCATAGAAGCACCTATGGAGTAGATTCAGATCCAGTGAACCTCCTTCTTGGTGCCATAAAGTGTGCTCTGGCTGATTATGCTGCCTGTCATATGGCAACAGATATTGCAGATATACTCTTTGGAACTCCTTCGCCAGTTAAGAGCATGGCAAATCTCGGAGTAATAAAAAAGGATACTATTAATATAGCACTCCATGGTCACAATCCCCTTCTGAGCGAGATGGTGGTTCAGGCAGCAGGAGAACCTGAACTAATCAACATGGCCAAGGAGGCAGGGGCATTAGATGGGATAAATGTAGTAGGCATATGCTGTACAGGTAACGAGGTGATGATGCGTCACAAGATACCCCTTGCAACAAGCTCCGTATCACAGGAGACAGCTCTGCTGACAGGTGCTATTGACGCAATGGTGGTTGACTATCAGTGTGTAATGCCAGGGCTTTCAGGAATTTCAGAATGTCTTCATACAAAGATAATTACCACAATGCCAATATCAAAGATTCCAGGGGCTGTACACATAGAGTTTAAAGAAAAGGAAGCCCTTAAGGTTGCCCGTGAGATAATAAGAACCGCAATAGAGGCGTTCAAAAACCGTGACCCCAACAAGGTGAACATCCCTGATGCAAGCAGTGTTGCCTTTGCAGGTTTTTCAACCGAGGCAGTGGTGCAGGCCCTGTCACTGCTGAACAAAGAAGACCCTCTCAAGCCACTTATTGATCAGATCGTTGAGGGAAACATCTACGGAGTATGTCTCTTTGCAGGGTGTAATACAGTTAAGGTCCCTCAGGATGCAAACTACCTGAGGATGATACAGATACTTGCAAAACAGAATGTCCTGATACTTGCCACAGGCTGCGCATCGGGTGCCTTTGCGAGGCATGGTTTTATGACTCCTGAGGCTACCAAGGAGTACGCAGGTGATGGCCTGAAGGCGGTGCTTACTGCAATAGGTGAGGCAGCAGGCCTTGGAGGTCCACTGCCTCTGGTGCTTCACATGGGCTCATGCGTGGACAACACAAGGGCAGCGGATGTGGCAGTTGCAGTGGCAAACAAGCTCGGCACTGATCTGGACAGCCTACCGGTTGTTGCATCCGCTCCAGAACCTGTTACTGAGAAGGCGATAGCAATAGGAACATGGGCTGTGGCAGCAGGGCTGCCAACCCATGTGGGCGTAGTGCCACCGGTGCTCGGAAGCAGAGTCGTGACAGAAGTGCTCACCTCTGGTGTAAAGGACCTTCTGGGTGGATACTTCATTGTGGAGACTGACCCTGAGAAGGCATCTGAGAAACTGCTTAATGCCCTAAGCGAGAGGCGTAGGGCCTTAGGGCTTTCTGCATAGGAGGTGTCTGATGAATCAGGTATTTGTGAGACCAGAAAGATGTATGGGATGCAGAAGCTGTGAGATTGGATGTGCTGTACAGCATTCAAAGGACAAGAACCTCTTTTCAGCAGTGCTTCAGTCACCTCCTCCTAAGAAGAGGCTCTTTGTTGAACAGGCCGAGGGTATAAAGATGCCTGTGATCTGCAGGCACTGTGAGGACGCCCCCTGTCTCAGGGCGTGTATAAGTGGATGCCTTTACAAGGATGAGAAGGGCTTTGTGAGGAGACGGAAGGAAAGGTGTATAGGTTGTTGGACCTGCATAATGGTGTGCCCATTCGGGGTTATAACAAGAGACAAGGATGCCCGTATTGCAGTAAAGTGTGACAGGTGTCACAAACTGGATGTACCAGCCTGTGTGAATGCCTGTCCCACAGGTGCTCTGGTACTCAAGGATGTGGATGAACTGTCTGCTGATAAGAGGAAGAAGGTGCTTCTTCAGGCTGCAATGGGGGAGGCATAAATGCGTTATCTAATAGTGGGATACAGTATAGCCGGTGTTTCTGCCTCAAGAGCCATCAGACAAATTCAACCTGATGCAGAAATCGTTGCCGTGACCGACGAGAAGAAGGCTCCTTATTATCGTCCCCTTATACCCTTGTTAATAGAAGACAGAGAGATTGACATCACCTTTCCCGATGACCCTGCAAGTGAGTTCAGGGTTGAGGTCATCCATGCAAGGGCAGAAGGACTGGATCCAGACAAAAAAGAACTTATTCTGTCCAATGGACAGAGCATCACTTATGACAGATTATTAATATCAACTGGAGGCACCCCGATACTACCATCCATTGAGGGCATTAACTCTGAAGGTGTGTTTACCCTCAGGACATACGCCGATGCAGTAAATATAAAAGGGTATGCTACGGGCAGAAAGAAGGCGGTAGTAATAGGCGGCGGGCTCGTGGGTATAAAGGGCGCTCTTGCACTGAGAGGCATTGGACTGAAGGTCACAATCGTGGAGATGCTTGAACATATCCTGAAGGGAAGACTTGACAGCGCTGGAGCAGACACCATAAGGCAGGCTGTTGAGAGAGAAGGAGTCTCTGTATACACATCCGAAACAGTGGAAGAGATAGTATCTGAAGAAGGGAGTGTCAAGGCTGTGAAGCTCTCATCGGGGAAAGTGCTGGATGCAGATCTAGTACTGATTGCCATAGGTGTGAAGCCCTCTGTGGATTTTCTAAAAGACTCCGGCATAGAGATAAAAAGGGGGATTGTTGTCAATGAGACCCTTCAGTGTAGTATTCCTGATATATATGCTGCAGGGGATGTGGTTGAGTATGTTGATATAGTTACTGGCTCCCAAGCAGTAAGTGGACTCTGGAGCAATGCGGAAGAGATGGGAAGGATTGCAGGCAGCAACATGGCAGGCCAGAAACTCAGATACAGTGGGTTTCTTTCAGTAATGAATGCCACAGAGATCCTGGGAATACCTTTCATCTCTGTGGGAGTAATTGAGTCAGATGTATGCGAAACCCATGTATCCACTCTCCCGAATGGTTACAGAAGACTCCTTTTTAGCGATGACAAGCTTGTTGGTGCGGTCTTCATGGGAGAAGTAGAGAAGGCAGGACTTTATGCGAGTCTGATAAAAAATAAAATAACTCTCGGCAATCTGAAAGACAAAGCAATTGCTGGAACTCTATCATATGTGGATATTATGAGCCCTATGTTAGATTGACAAAAAAATAGAGGGTTTTTTATTATAAATATAGCGGGGTAGAGCAGCCTGGTAGCTCGTCGGGCTCATAACCCGAAGGTCGGAGGTTCAAATCCTCCCCCCGCCACCAAAGTTTTTTGCCGCCCTTTATAATATTTCTTCATCTTGGAATTCCCTAACTTGCCGTTAACTCCAGCACAAGACCTCTTTCGTTATCGGTAGAAGCTCTAACATCTTGAATAAATCCATAGAAGGTTTTATTATAAGATTATGAAGACGAATTATAAGCTTATCACATTTGATGAACTATCTGCCAAGGTAAAAACATACAATCCAAAGGCCGATATTGCTCTACTAAGAAAGGCCTACTACTTCTCCCATGAAGCGCACTGCAGCCAGAAAAGGGTTGAAGGCACACCCTATATTGATCATCCTCTTCAGGTTGCCTCTATTCTTGCAGATATGCATATGGATACAACAACCATCATCGCAGGACTTCTTCATGACACAGTGGAAGATACAGAAACTAATCTAAAGGATATAGAAGAACTATTCGGCAAAGATGTGGCCTTTTTGGTGGGCTCCCTCACTAAATTGAGTAAAATGGAATTCAAGACGAAAGAAGATGCTCAGGCAGAAAATTTCAGAAAGATGTTTCTCGCTATGGCAGAGGATATCAGAGTTATTATGATAAAGTTTGCTGACAGATTACATAACATGAGGACACTCCAGTATCTACCTCCCAGTAAACAAAGAAGAATTGCACAGGAAACACTTGAGATCTATGCACCTCTTGCCAACAGACTCGGAATCGGCTGGATGAGAACAGAGTTTGAGGACCTAAGCTTTAAGTATCTCTATCCTGACATATACAAATCTCTTTTGAAAAAGGTAGCAAAGAGGAAAGAAGAACAGGAGGGTTATATAGAAGAGGTTGCAGAGATAGTAAGAGAGAAACTCAAAGAGAATAATATACCTGGAGAGGTTACAGGAAGGGTGAAGCATCTATATGGTATATATCGGAAGATGCAGATACAAAGGATACCTTTTGAACAGGTCTATGATGTACTTGGTCTAAGAATAATTACAGATACTGAAAGGCGCTGCTATGAAATACTGGGACTTATACATTCTCTGTGGAAACCCATACCTGGCCGGTTTAAAGACTATATTGCCCTGCCAAAATCAAATATGTATCAATCACTGCATACCTCTGTAATTGGACCAAAAGGCGAAAGAGTCGAATTTCAGATAAGAACATATGATATGCACAGGATAGCAGAGGAAGGAATAGCAGCCCACTGGATGTACAAAGAGGGCGGACATGTGTTGGAAAAGGACGCAAAATACATAAAATGGTTAAGAGAGCTGATACATTCACAGAAGGACCTCAAGGATGCACGAGAGTTTCTTGAGATGGTTAAAGGTGAAGTTGTACCCGATGTGGTCTATGTTTTTACCCCAAAAGGGGATATCAAGGAACTGCCTGCTGGTGCCACACCTGTTGATTTTGCCTATGCCATTCATACAGAAGTGGGACACAGATGTATTGGAGCAAGGGTTAATGGTAGAATTGTTCCTCTCCGTTATCAGCTCCAGAGCGGAGATACTGTGGAGATTATTACCTCACCAAACCATGGTCCAAGTAGGGACTGGCTAAACTTTGTGGTTACACAACGTGCAAGAACAAGAATAAGACAGTGGATCAAGTCAGAGGAGAGAAAACAGAGTTATGAACTTGGCTACAGAATACTTGAAGAGGAGTTGAGAAAGAGAAATCTCAGTCCTTCTCTAATTAAGTCCGACGAAATGGAAAAGGTGGCACATTCTTTCAGTCTCAAAAGTAGAGAAGACCTTCTCGTTTCAATAGGCTATGCAAAGATATCAGCACAGCAGGTAATAAACAGACTCAAACATGAAGAAAAAGAAGATGAAGAAGAACTCAAGGTAAAACACACAAAAAAAGTTGAACCTACAAGAGGAATAAAGATCAAGGGCATAGATGATATTCTCTATCATACTGCAAGATGTTGTTATCCTGTGCCTGGAGACTATCTCGTAGGTTTTGTAACAAGGGGCAAAGGGGTTACAATCCATAGAAAGGATTGCCCAAATCTCCAGAGGATAGCTGTAGATGACGAAAGACTTATAGAGGTAGATTGGGTCTCAGAGGAGAATTCCACAGCACCTGCAAGACTGTTCGTTGAAACAGTAGATAGACCAGGTATTCTTGCAAGTCTCAGTGCATTGATATCATCAATGAATGTGAATATCTCGCATCTTCAAGCAAATACAACCCATGACAGGAGGGCCTATCTCACTATAATCCTTGAGGTAAAAGATCGCAACCAGTTACATATACTGACACAAAAGATAGCATCCACTGATGGGGTATTAAGTGTGAGAAGATAATTTATCTCTTTTCTGTCCACTCAGGACTTAGATACTTTTCCTCCTTGAGTCTATCTGCAAGGTCCTTTTCATATCTGCTAAGGTTATCTATTCTAAGGCTTACTCCAAAGACTTCCTGAAAGGCATTAACTATCGCTTCTTTTAGGTCTTCAAGGTTAACAGAGGGATTAACTTCTGCTAAACCTATCATTGTCTGGGCAATACTTTCTTTTTCTGTTTCTCTGAAGACACTTTTCATGAGAGCACCTTCAATGGTGAGCATAATACTTCCCTGTTGTAGAAACCCATCCTTCCATCTCTTCTGTGCAGAACCCATCACCTTACGTCCCAAAATTGTAATCTCACCATAAGATACAGACTGAAAACAGAGAGGACTTCCAGTGAGAACCCGCCCCTTTTCTCTCCGTGAACTGATCCTTACATCAAAGTCCAGAGCACGGAAGGCAATATAGAATGCCTTGCTCAGGTGAGAGTAAGTACTAAGAAGCCCTTCAGAAAAGAAAGGGGGTATATTAGGTGCTGAAAAGCTGTATGTCAGGTCTGTACCATGAAGAATTGCCCTTCCACCTGTAGGGCGTCTAACAACTGGTATATTCTCCTTTCTACAGAAAAGTGTATCAACCTCTGCGATTCTCTGGAACTGTCCTATACTCACAGAAAAGTCCTTCCACATATAGAATCTCAGTGTAGGTGGTGCCTTTTCTGTTCTAACTGCTACAGAAACTGCTTCATCTATTGCCATGTTACTGTAAGCATCGAGATGTCCTGTATCCACAACTCGCCAATACATAAATCTAATTATAACTCACTTCATCCTTGTTATCACTACTGCCCGTTACCAAAATTCGGGATAATATTCTTTGTTATAATAAAATTAACAAGAATGCCTGTATTTTATCTGACAGAAGAGACCATTTTCCCCCCACCAGAGTATGCAGATGAGGATGGTCTGCTTGCAGTTGGTGGGGACCTATCTGTAGAACGACTGCTTACTGCCTACAGGATGGGTATATTTCCATGGTATTCAGAAGGCTCTCCAGTACTATGGTGGTCTCCTGATCCAAGACCTATTTTGATTCCTAATGAACTGAGAGTATCCCGGAGTCTTAGACAGACCATCAAAAAGGGAATTTTTCAGGTAAGCATGGATAAAGCCTTTGAAGAAGTGATACTTGCTTGTAGGGATGTACACCTGAGGAAGGATGGTGATACTTGGCTTACTAAGGATATGATAAGGGCCTATATTAGACTGCACCATGAAGGATATGCACACTCAGTAGAGACATGGAAAGATGGAGAGCTTGTAGGTGGACTGTATGGTGTAAGTCTTGGAGCTGCATTCTTTGGTGAGAGTATGTTCAGAAGGATAAATGATGCATCAAAGGTAGCGTTTGTTGCCCTTGTATTTCAGCTAAAAAGATGGAATTTCCATTTCATTGATTGCCAGGTGAGAACTGAGCATATGATACGTTTTGGAGCCAAGGAGATACCACGTGAGGAGTTTCTTAGAATGCTTGAAGAAGCTCTCAAGGTTCCCACTCGTAGAGGCAGATGGAGGGTTGATTATACAGATGTGAGAAAATTGATAAACTCTTCCTCTGGCACCTCACCCTGAGCACCATCACTCATCCTTTTATACTTTATAACCCCTTTCTGGATCTCATCTTCGCCTATGATAAATACATACCTTGAGCCAAGTCTGTCTGCCTTCCGGAATTGACTCTTCAGTGATTTACCTCTGTAATCCATCTCCACCCAGAACCCCTTTTTTCTTAGTTCAGACACCAAGAAGAAGGCCTTTTCCTCTGCCTCTTCGCCCATAGTTGCAAAGAAGCCCAACAACCCTGGAGGTTGTATCTCTCTCTGTTCCATAAGCAGAGTGGTTAGTCTCTCCATACCCACAGCAAAACCTATTGCAGGGGTTGAAGGACCTCCAAACTCCTCTACAAGCCCATCATATCTTCCTCCAGCAGCAACTGCATTCTGTGCACCCAGTGATTCTGATGTCACCTCAAAAGTGGTCCTTGTATAGTAGTCCAGTCCCCTCACCATCCTTGGATTAACAGTATAGGACACATTCAGTCTCTGAAGATACTGCTGGAGAGCACCGAAATGTTCCTTACATTCAGTGCAGAGATAATCTGGAATCTGAGGAGCACTTTCTGTTGTTTTCCTACAGCCTTCAAGTTTACAATCAAGTACTCTCAGAGGATTCCTTCTGTATCTTCTGATACAGTCATTGCAGAGGTGCTCCACCCTTTCTGCAAGAAACCCTATCAGGACATCCCTGTATTCTGGTCGGCATTTTCTACATCCTATTGAGTTGAGTTCAAAATTAAGTCCACTGAGCCCTACCTCTTCAAGAAATCTCTTAAGCATCTCAATCAACTCTGCATCCACTCTTGGGTCATCCTCACCAAAACACTCTGCCCCAATTTGATGAAACTGTCTGTATCTGCCCTTTTGAGGTCTCTCATACCTGAACATCGGTCCTAAATAAAAGAACTTTTGGGGAGAGGGTAAATTATAGAGATGGTGTTGTACATATGCTCTTACTACAGAGGCTGTACCTTCAGGCCTGAGGGTGATGCTTCTGCCTGCCCTGTCACTGAAGGTATACATCTCCTTTTCAACTATGTCAGTATCCTCACCTATGCTTCTGGTAAAGACCTCTGTAAACTCTATTATAGGTGTCCTTACCTCTGAGTATCCGTAAACAGAGAAGACTTCTTTCGCCTTTTTCTCTACTTCCTGCCATACATAGACCTCTGGAGGAAATATATCCTGAACACCCTTAGGTGCCCTGTACTTCACTGTCCTCTTCTGCCTCCTCCTGTTTAGGTTCTTCGGTTGTGATAGCCTCTCCCATATCTTCTTCTCTCTCTTCATCAAACTCCAGCATCCTGAGATGTGATTCTATAAGCCTCCTCAGTTCTTCCTTAAAGTGTCTCCTTATACCCTTAAGGTCTACTATATCCTCATGGATCTTAATCACTTTCTCCTGGGCCTCTTTTATTATCGCATCCGCCTTCATCTCTGCCTCTTTTATTATTAATTCTGCCTCCTTGCGAGCATTACTCTTGTAATCTTCGACCAACTGTTGGGCAGTAAGTAATGTCTCCCTCAGTGTGTTCTCCATCTCTCTGTACTCCTGAAGCTGCGCCTCGGTCCTGTGCAGTTGTTCTTTCAGGGAAGCATTCTCCCTAATGAGGTCTTCCATCTCTTCCCTTATTACTTCAAGGAAGGCATAGACCTCCTCCATGTCAAAGCCCCTGAATCTTACAGGGAACTGTTTTTGTTGAATGTCCAGTGGCGTAATTCTCATAATATGCCTCCCTTCTTATCTTATCCTGTAACCAAGATCTATAAGGCTTTTTACAAGAAAATACTTTAGAAACAGTATTATCAGGATTACTATCATCGGTGATATATCAATTCCACCAAATACACCTACTCTTCTCCTTATAGGTCTGAGCACAGGGTCTGTAACCCCATATAGAAACCTTACAATAGGATTGTAGGGGTCTGGATTAACCCAGCTCACGAGTGCAGCAATTATAATCACCCACATATAGATTGTAAGCAGAATATCAATCACATTCCCCACTGCTATAAAAAGATTACCAATAATAAACATACCTCACCCCCTACTTAACTCTTGAGACCTTCTCCTCGCAGCCTCTATAGCCTCCTTCAGAATGGCCTTTAGAGAACCTTTCTGTAGTCTATACAGGCCCTCTGCAGTAGTTCCACCAGGAGAGGTCACCATCTTTTTTATCTCATGGGTACTGATACCAGCCTTAAACATCTCTACAGTACCCTTTACAGTCTGAACCACCAGTCTGGAAGCCTCCTGATAGGCAATACCTTCTCTAACCCCTGCCTCTATCATTGCCTCAATAAACTCTGCCACAAAGGCAGGACCACTACCACTCAGAGCAGTTACTGCATCCATCTTTGCCTCATCCATTATGATAACATCTCCTATTGAACCAAATATATCCATAACTCTCTGAATATCCTCTTCACTTACTCCTTCAGCTGCTGAAACTACACTCATTCCTTCACCCACAAGGGCGGGGGTATTAGGCATAACCCTTATAATTCTTCTACTTTGGAGACTATCACATAGCCACTTCAGTCCTGTGCCTGCTGCTATGGAAACCACTAAATGTTCCTCATGCAGAAGGTCTCTTATCTCCCTCACCACCTCATCTATATTCTGGGGCTTCACAGCAAGTAGTATCAGATCAGCCATCTCACAGACCTCAGTATTGTCAGTGGTTGTTTTAATCCCAAACTTCTCTTTAAGATACTGGAGTCTATCTTCTCTCTTATCAGATACCACTATATCTTCCTTAGATACCTTCATTCCTCCAATAATCGCCTCTGCCATGTTACCTCCACCAATGAAACCTATCATGTTTAATACCTCCTCTGTCCAAAAATGGCACTCCCTACCCTCACAATGGTTGCACCCTCTTCAACCGCCACCTCAAAATCTCCAGACATCCCCATTGAAAGCTCAGGCAATTTATAACCTTTGCCCTCAAGGGCCTCTCTCAGCAGTCTCAATCTTCTGAAATAGGGTCTCACCATCTCAGGGTCTTCAAAATAAGGTGGCATCGTCATTAGCCCCTCAATCTTCAGGTTCTTTAACTCTATAATCCTCTCAAGCAATCTCTCCACCTCTTCTGGTGCTATCCCATGCTTTGTCTCCTCATGAGATAGTTTCACCTGTACAAGACACCTCTGAATCTTGCCATACTCAGAGGCGATCCTATTCAGCCTTTCTGCAAGCTCAAAGGAATCAAGAGAATGGATAAGATCAAATAGCTGTACAGCCGCTCTTGCTTTGTTCTTCTGGAGATGTCCTATCATATGCCATGATACTGTCTCAGGAACTCTTCCTTTCAGGGCCTCTATTTTTTCTTTTGCCTCTTGAACCCTGTTCTCACCAATCAGTCTTATACCTGCATCTATAGCCTCCTTTATCAGTTCTACAGGAACGGTCTTTGTTGCAGCAAGGACTTTCACCTCTGCTGGATCTCTGCCTGCCCTCATTGCTGCATGAGAGACCTTCTTGTAAACAACTGAAATTCTTTCAATTAATTCTCTGCTCTTTCTATCGTCTTTAATCGCTTCCATAGTTTATTGTATTTTACTAATTTTCACTCAGACAAATCCTTACTTTTCACTTCTTCCGCCCTTTTTATTCTGCTCTGTCCTCCAAGGTCTCGTGGCAAGCACTACGGCTACAAGCACTGTCAGGACTATCCAGTTAACGCCTATAAGACCTATGGCTGCCCAGGAATAACCACTATATGGCTTTGTAACTTCTGCCTTAAGGGCACCAAATAGCATAATGGCCAACATCCCGGGCACAAAGTATCTTATAAGTCCTACCCATACCCTACCAAGCTTTATTGAAGAGACCCTGTTTACATGTTTCTGCAATATATAAATATCGAACAACCAACCTACAAGTATACACTCAGCAATACCAACCACAACCAGTCCATAATTTGTGAGGAAATGATCAACTATATCAAGCCATATGAGACCTGCCTGAGTAGTGAATACAATAGAACCGAGGAAACCAAGTATGGAGATAACACTCACAAGGGTCTTTCTGTTAAGATTAAATTTGTCAACCATTGCAGAAGTAAATGCCTCAATTATAGATACAGAAGAAGACACTCCTGCAACAACTAAACAGAAGAAGAAGATTGCCCCAAAGAGGTTGCCTCCTGGCATGAGGCTCAATGCCTTTGGGTAGGCTACAAATGCAAGCCCTATACTCTGAGAAACCACATCTGAGATCGCCTTCTGCTGTGCATGAGCCATAAATCCAAGCACTGAGAATACGGCAAAACCTGCAAAGAGGGAATAGCCACTGTTCAGGAATGCAGTCAATACTGCATTCTTGGTTATATCTGACTTCTCAGGCAGATAGCTTGCATAGGCAATCATGATGCCAAAGCCGAGACTGAGGGTGAAGAAGATCTGACTGTAGGCATCAATCCACACCTTCGGATTCATTATTTTACTGAAATCTGGGGTCAGATAGGCTTTTATACCTTCTGAGGCACCCTCAAGATTCAGAGACCAGAATACAAGAACAGCCGTTAGTACAAAGAGCATAGGCATAAAGATCTTATTGGCCAACTCAATCCCCTTCTGTACCCCTCTGTATACTACTGCCCAATTTATGAACCATATAATTATCAATGCAAAGAATATAGGAGTCCTTATCTGACCCATCTTTGAAGCAGAACCACTTACGGCAAGAAACTTTTCAAAGAAGAAAGTATTGGGATCAGCACCCCAGTCAAGACTAAAAGACATGATAAAGTAGTTAAGACACCAAGCAATAATAACCACATAATAGAGTACTATTCCAAACATCACAAATGTCACAGCCCACCAGCCAAGCCACTCCCAGTTCTTTCTTATTTTTGCATATGCAAGCGGAGCCGAACCAATCCTCTCATGGCCTATAGCAAATTCAAGAATCAAAAGAGGAATACCTGCAGTAAAAAGTGCGGTTAGATAGGGTATTAAGAAGGCACCTCCACCATAGGTATAAGCCATGTAGCTGAATCTCCAAATATTACCAAGACCTATGGCAGAGCCAACAGCAGCAAGCAAGAACCCTATCTGTGATTTCCACTGTTCCCTCTTTCTCATACAAACCTCCCCTTAGTGAGTATATTGTCTGAGGAGAGACTTTATTCTCTCTGCCACTTGAAGAGGTGAAAGACCATCAGTGTCTACCGAGAGATCTGCCTCCTCATAATAGGGTCTTCTCTTTTGTAAAAGTTCCCTTATCCTCTCCTCAGGGTCATCCACATTAAGCAAAGGCCTTTCATCACTACTGAGTGTCCTTTTAAGAATGGTCTCAGGTTTAGCCTTAAGCCACACAATAATACCCTTTTTTCTTAAGGCATCCATATTCTCTCTTCTCAGAACTACCCCCCCACCAGTAGAGATTACAAGTCCTTCCCTTTCTGAAATCTTTTTCACCACCTCAGACTCTCTATCTCTGAAATACTCTTCACCATATCTGGAAAAGATTTCCTTAATCTTAAGCCCCACCTCTTCTTCAATCATTCTGTCAAGTTCAAGGAATCTCATACCCATAAGTCTTGCCAGTTCCCTACCAACGGTAGACTTCCCCGTACCCATAAACCCTGTTAGAACAATATTCTTGAATCTCCTGGCAGACACAAACACATTATAAATAAAGCTTAATCGAAAGGACAATACTCTTTTATGAAAAATTTATACCTTATAATTTATAATAATTTAAGACTGAAGTTATGAAGAGGAATTTTTATTCATCTTGTGAATGGCCTACAGAAAAGAAGTCTCTTAATAGAGGACTAAGAAACAGACTATTTAAATTTAAAAAAGAGTATCGATGGACAGGTATCAAGATAGAAAAATATAAAGCAGAAGGAGACGATTTTGAAGGAATTATAAGACAGGTCCTTGTAGGCAACAGAGGAGAGAATCTCCACTTTCATTTAAGGTACTTTGAAATATCTCCAGGTGGATACAGCAGTTATGAGTACCATAGACATGAACATGTAGTAGTATGCATAAGAGGCAGGGGAAGGGTAAAACTTGGAAAAAGAACAATAGATATGAATTTTCTCGATACCCTTTATATTGCCCCTGGTACACCTCACCGTCTTTATAATCCTTATAATGAACCCTTTGGTTTCTTCTGCATTGTCAATGCAGAAAGAGACAGACCTGAAAAGGTTAAAATATAAAATTAAAACTTTATAAGGAGTAGAAAATGCAGAAAGAGCAGAAGAGTCTTATAGACAGAATATGGGATCTGTTTGCTTCTGTAAAACTTGCTATAGTGCTGTTTGCACTAATTGCTCTAAGCTCTATCATCGGGACAATAATAGAGCAGAATGCCCCTGCTGAGAAAAATATTCTTGTTTTGAAGAAGATTGTGGGAGATGAGGCCGCTCCTACAGTGTACAGAATACTTGAGAGTCTGGGTTTTATGGATATGTATCGTTCATGGTGGTTTGTTACTTTTCTTGTCCTCTTCTCGGTAAATCTTATTATATGCTCCCTTGACAGACTCCCAAGGATCTTAAATTTAGTGAAAGAACCAATAAGACCACTTGATACAGAAAAGAAGAACTTTCCGATAAAGAAAGAAATAAAAATAAAAAAATCACCTGAAGAGCTTAAAGAACCTCTTCTGAAGGCGGTAAAATCGATTGGATTCAAGGCAGAAAACAGCCCTCTTGAGCAGGGAGGCTATCAACTTTATGCACAAAGGGGCAACTGGACCAGATTCGGAGTTTATATTACCCATCTTAGTATACTGATAATCCTGATTGGAGCAGTAATCGGAATATTTTTTGGATTTAAGGGATTTATGTATTTACAGGAAGGAGAGGTTTCCAATGTTGCATACTCAAGGGATAATAGACCTCATCAATTGAACTTCTCAATAAGATGCGACGATTTCGATGTAGAGTTTTATGGGATAACTGAAATGCCCAAGGATTACAGAAGCTGGCTCACTGTGATCAAGGATGGTAAAGAGGTGATGAGAAAGGTGATAGAGGTGAATAAACCCCTCAAATTTGAAGGATACACCTTTTATCAATCCAGTTACGGAATGGTTCCCAATGCACATGGTATATTTATATTTAGAGTCACAGGACAGGGAGGCAAGACAGAAACCGTTCTAAAAAGATTTGGTGAAACTTTTACTATTCCTGGAACAGAGATTGTAGGCAAAATAATAAACTTCAGTCCTGCTCTCACTCTTGATAAAGAGGGACGTCCATATACATATACTGAGATGATGAACAATCCAGCAGTATACATAGAGTTTACAGAAAAGGGTGAAAGAAAATATGGAGGATGGATACTAAAGAGATTCCCTAAAACATGGCACCTTCCAGATGGAAACATAGTAGAATTTATAGACTACTGGGGAGTCCAGTATACAGGATTGCAAGTGAGAAAGGACCCTGGAGTATGGTTAGTATATCTCGGATGTATAATAATGACAGTAGGTTTATACATAGCCTTCTTCATGAGTCACAGAAAGATATGGGTCTTTGTAAAAAAGGATGGGAAACAGAGTAGTATTACAGTACTTGCTACCGCAAACAAGAACAGGGGAGCCTTTGAGAGAAAGATTGAATCCCTAATATCAAAGATCAGATCATTCGGATAGGAGGTAAAAAAAATGGATAACTCTATGTTTTTTGGAATAGCAACTCTTGGATATATATTTGCAATGATTGCATATATCACATACTTAGTTTCCAAAAACAGATATGTGGGGCTTGTGGCCACCTATTTAACCATTGTAAGTTTTGCCTTCCATACAATAGCCTTTCTGATGAGATGGTATGAAGGCTATATAATGGGTCTTAGAAGTTTCTGGAGACCGCCTGTTTCCAACCTCTACGAATCTCTCGTGTTTTTTGTATGGTGTCTCATGTTGGGATATATAATAATTGAATTTAGATACAAGAACAGAGCATTTGGTGCCTTTGTAACCCCAATAGCTGCAATGATACTTGCCTTTATTGAGATGACAGGACTGTCTAAGGAGATTGAGCCCCTTGTACCAGCTCTTCAGAGTAACTGGCTTCTGGCACATGTAACAATGAGTTTTATATCTTATGCAATGTTTGGGCTCTCCTTTGCTACTGCTTTGATCTATCTTATACAGAAGACAGAGAAAAAGACCGAACCAGCCTATATATTCTGGACATTCTCAGTAGGTCTTATGATAGTAATCCTTCTAGCTATGGCAATAGACTATCTGAAGTTCCATGTGATTGCAACCTCCACTGAGGCAATGAAGAAATATCTTTTCAGAGCTACTTTTAAGAGCAACTCCCAAACAATTGTAGCCCTGAGTTGGTTCAGCGCTCTCTCAATAATTGGCTTTGTCTGGATGTTTGGAAACTATTTAAAAAGAATAATTAACACCTTTAACCTATCTGAACAGATGCTTGATGATATCACATACAGGGCAATAGCCATTGGTTTTCCTATATTCACACTCGGTGGACTTATCTTTGGTGCTATCTGGGCAGACCAGGCCTGGGGAGTATATTGGTCATGGGACCCGAAAGAGACATGGTCTCTTATAACATGGTTTGTATATGCCTTTTATTTACATGCAAGGCTGATGAGAGGATGGAGAGGGAAGAAGGTAGCTGTTGTAGCAGTGGTAGGATTTGTAGTGGTTCTCTTCACCTATCTTGGAGTGAACCTTCTGCTGTCAGGACTTCATAGTTACGTGTAATAGAATTGTAGAATGTAAAAATGACGTTGAAATGGAAATACATATTATTCACAGTCCTGATACTCATTGTGATAATCAGTATCTTCTTTTGCTATAACCTTACATATCAAGAAAGGATCATAAAAAATGATGATATAAAAAGAGTCGAGTTGATTACAGAGATAATCAAGAATGGTCTTCTTACCATTATGCTTGAAGGACGTGGAAAGGACTTCCAGAAATTTCTCGAATCATTAATTGCGGAGGGAATCGAAGAGGTGAGAATCTTTGATATTTACAGTGGAAAAATACTTGCATCCTCAAATCCTGCTGAAGTAGGGAAAGAGATTCACAGAGAAGACAAAGAAAAACTTATGACACAGAAGGCTCCTGAGGTATTCTCTCATGTAAAAGATGGAACCACAGTTTATTCTATGCTTGTACCTATAGAAAATAATATAGCCTGTCAGAGATGTCATACAGATGGGAAAGCCCTCAGAGGAATACTTGATGTTGAAGTATCAATGAAGCAGACCCTTCAAAGAATTGGTGAACTGAGGAAAAGGACAATGCTCTTCTCTCTTATAACAATCCTCTCTCTGGCAGTTGCACTTGCAGTAATGACTACACTACTTGTAAATAGACCTATTGAAGGTATAATCAGAACAATGAGGCGGGTACAGGAGGGTGACCTTAGTGTGAGATTTCTCACCAAAAGAAAAGATGAGATAGGAAAACTTGCTGACGCACTTAATAGAATGCTCGAAGAACTTGATAGGGCGAGAAAAGAGATACAGAGGTGTCATTTAGAGGAGATGAGAAGGGTGGAGAAGATGGCTACTCTGGGTGAGCTTGCAGCAGCAGTTGCCCACGAGATAAAGAATCCTCTCGCTGGTATCAGTGGTGCAATTCAGGTTATATACGAAGATCTAAATGATGGTGATCCTAAGAAGGAGGTAATCTCTGAGGTGCTCAATGAGATAGAAAGGCTTGACAAGACAGTAAGAGACCTTCTATTTTTTGCAAAACCTGCTGAACCTAAAAAAATAGAGGTGGATATAATGAGTACAATAGACAGATGTATAAGTCTGATAAAACCAAAGGCTGAAAAACAGAATATTAAAATAGAAAAACAGATAGAGGAGAATGCAATCCTCAAGATTGATCCCCAACAGATACAGGAAGCAGTAGTAAATATAATGATGAATGCGATTCACGCAATGCCTTCAGGTGGAACCCTTACAGTGAGCTCAAAGAAGAGAGACGATCATGTGGAGATCAGTATTTCGGATACTGGAGAAGGGATCCCTCCTGAGGGCCTGAAAACTGTTTTTAAGCCTTTCTACACCACAAGACATAGAGGTACAGGACTGGGATTGTCTATAAGTAGAAATATTGTTGAGGCTCATGGAGGAACGATTTTGGTGGATAGCACTCTTGGGGTGGGAACTACCTTCAAGATAAGATTACCGGTCTAATGTCTCTTGCAAAGATATTGGTAATTGATGATGAGAAACTCTTGAGATGGTCATTGCAGCAGAACCTATCAAAGGAGGGATATACTGTACTTGCTGCAGAAAAAGGTATGGAAGGACTTGAGATATTTAAAGAAGAACTTCCAGAAATAACCCTTCTTGATATACATCTTCCGGATATTTCTGGCCTGTCTGTACTGGAGAAGATGAAGGAGTTTGATAGGGACGCTATTGTGATAATGATTACTGCCTATGGTGATGTTCAGACAGCGGTGAAGTCAATAAAGATGGGAGCCTATGATTTTATTGAAAAACCCTTCAATATGGAAAAACTCAATCTGATTATTAAAAAGGCCCTTGAAGCAGGAAGCCTCAGAAGGGAAGTGGCGCAGCTGAAGAATACACTCTCTCGGAGGTATGGGTTTGATAGCATAATAGGAGACTCAAAGCCAATGAGAGAGGTCTTTGAGATGATACATAAGGTAGCCATGTCAGATGCAACCACTGTATTGATTCAGGGTGAAAGTGGGACAGGCAAGGACCTTGTGGCAAGAGTAATACATTACCAGAGCAAGAGGGCTTCAAAACCTTTTCTTGAGATAAATTGCACAGCCTTACCAGACACCCTGATTGAGAGTGAACTATTTGGATATGAGAAAGGGGCTTTTACTGATGCCAAAACCTTAAAAAAGGGATTATTTGAGCTTGCAAATGGAGGTAGTGTATTCCTTGATGAAATAGGTGATATGAAGCTCCATACACAGGCCAAACTCCTTAAGGTTATAGAGACAAAGACCTTTAAAAGGGTAGGAGGCATCAAAGATATAAACGTGAATGTAAGAATAATAGCTGCAACAAATAAAGACCTGCAGGAAGAGGTAAGAAAAGGAAACTTCCGTGAGGACCTGTACTTCAGGCTTAAGGTTATTCCTATCTATCTACCACCTCTTAGGGACAGGGGTGAAGATATAATTTTACTTGCAAAATATTTTATAGACCAATACAATAAAGAATTCAGGAGGAATGTTAAAGGACTAACAAAGGAAACAGAAAAAATATTTATGGAATATCATTGGCCTGGAAATGTAAGAGAATTAAAAAATATAATAGAGAGAATAATGATTTTGGAGAATACTGAATATATAAAACCTGAACATCTGCCACTGGAGCTGTATAGTCCAGAGAAAACCCTTATAAAAAATACAGAGTCAATAGAGATAGATATACCGCCTGGAGGGATTGATATTGAAGAAGTAGAGAAGAAACTGATAGAGAAGGCACTGGAGAAGACAAAGGGTAATCAGACACGGGCAGCTAAGTTACTGAATCTCTCAAGAGATGCCTTCAGGTATAGGATGATGAAGTATGGACTCCTTGAAAAATATTAGACTTTAAGCAATGGAGTTATAAATGAAAATTCTCATTGTGGATGACGAACAACTTGTAAGATGGTTCCTTGAACGTGCTCTTGGTAAAAAAGGACATGAAGTGATTCTCGTATCAAATATTAGTGACGCTGAAGAGCTTCTTAAAAAAGAGAAATTTGATATCCTGTTTACAGACCTCAAGATGCCCGAGGGTAATGGAGCCCTCCTTATCCAGAAGGTTAATGAAATGTCGCATATTCCAAAGATTGTGGTCTGCTCCGCTTATATAACACCTGAAATGGAAAGAGATTTTAAGGACAAGGGCATTCTTACGCTAAAAAAACCCTTTAAATTGGCAGAGTTAGAGGAAACACTAAAAAAGCTGACTCCATTCAATTGACAAGTTTCTCCTGTAAACAATATAATTTAATTTCGAAACTATTTTTTTAGAATGCTCGAGGCAGGAAGTCTGTCCTCTTAAAGTATTTAAAAGAAGGAGGTACCTGGAAATGGCAGAAGGTATTGTTGAAGTGAATGCATCCACTTGGGATCAAGAAGTTCTTAAGGCAGATGGCCTTGTAATGGTAGACTTTTGGGCTATATGGTGTGGTCCATGTAGAATGATTGCTCCCACAGTTGAAGAAATAGCAAAGGAGTATTCGGGAAAACTGAAGGTCTGTAAACTCAACACGGATGAGAATCCTGACATTGCAAGCAGATATAAAATAATGGGGATACCAACTCTTATGTTTTTCAAAAATGGTGAGAAGGTCGATCAGATTGTTGGTGCAGTACCAAAGCCGCAGCTGAAAGCTAAGATTGATCAATTGCTTGCTTCATGAATGGAGATGATATTGAAAGTATTCCAGATACTTATTCTCTTTTTAATACTCTTTATCCTCTCTTGCGAAAAGAGTAATACTATATCCCTTGATGTAGGCAGTAGTGCTCCAGATTTTGTCCTTTTCAGTATTGATGAGAAAAAATTTACACTTTCTGATTATAAAGGCAAGGTGGTTCTACTGGAGTTCTGGGCAACATGGTGTCCATCCTGTAGAATGGCCATACCAGAGATAGAAGCCCTCTATGAGAGATTCATAGGAAGAGATTTTATTGTTTTAAGTATAAATATTGACGATGAGGAGAATGCGAAAGAGAAAGTAAAAAACTTCTTAAATGAATATAATGTCTCATATCCTGTGTTGCTGGACAATGGACATGTAACCCGTATGTACGCTGTAAGAGGTGTGCCTACCATCTTTGTCCTGGACAGGCAACAGAGAATTGCAAAAAAATATCTGGGATACAGTCCAGGGCTCGGAGAGCTCCTGGCCCAGGAGATAGAATCCTTATTATAAAAGGAGAAGAGATGTTTGACTCCTTAAGCGAGAGATTAGAAGATATATTTAAAAAATTAAAAGGCAAAGGATACCTGAAAGAAGAAGATGTGGATATTGCCCTGAGGGAGATAAGGCTTGCTCTTTTAGAAGCAGATGTCAATTTCAGGGTGGTTAAGGATTTTATATCCAGGGTAAGAGAAAAGGCGATTGGTAAAGAAGTCCTCCAGAGTCTTACACCTGGTCAACAGGTAGTAAAGATAGTCCATGATGAACTTATCGAACTGCTTGGCAGTAAAAATGAAAAAATACAACTCTCTCCTAATCCACCCACTATAATCATGATGATCGGCCTTCATGGCTCTGGAAAGACCACCACTGCTGCCAAACTCGCCTACTTTTTCAATAAGCAAGGAAGAAGACCCATGCTTGTTGCAGCAGACCTGCAGAGACCTGCGGCAGTGGACCAGCTTGTTACGCTGGGAGGTCAGATAAATATTCCCGTATACAGCAACAAGACAGAGAAAGACCCTGTGATTGTTACTAAGGAATCACTGGCAAAGGCAAGACAAGAGGCGAGAGATATCTTGATCCTTGATACTGCTGGAAGGCTCCATATAGACCAGGAGTTAATGGACCAGCTAAAAAGAATAAAAGAGGCTGTCAATCCTACAGAGATACTGCTTGTAGCAGATGCTATGACAGGCCAGGATGCTGTCAATATTGCGAAGAGCTTCAATGAAGAGATAGGTATTGATGGAATAATTCTAACAAAGATGGATGGTGATGCCAGAGGTGGTGCAGCACTGTCTATCAGGGCTGTTACTGGTAAGCCTATAAAATTCATAGGTGTTGGTGAGAAGATCGAGATGCTTGAGCCCTTTCATCCGGACAGGGTTGCATCAAGAATCCTTGGAATGGGTGATGTGCTCAGTCTTATTGAAAAGGCACAGGAGACAGTTACGGAAGGCGAGGCAGAAAAACTCCAGAAGAAGATTCTGGAAGACTCTTTCGACCTTGAAGACCTTCGTGACCAACTTAAAAGAATAAGATCAATGGGTCCCTTAGAGAACCTTCTCTCAATGATACCTGGGATAGGAAGTCAGATAAGGAATGTAAGAATTGATGATAAAGAGATTAAAAGGATCGAGGCAATTATAAACTCCATGACCCCTAAGGAAAGAAGAAACCCCCATATAATCAATGGCAGCAGAAAAAAGAGAATAGCACGTGGTAGTGGAACTACAGTAGCAGATGTGAACAGACTCCTGAAACAATATAAAGAAATGAAGAAGATGCTTAAAATGTTCAAAGGAAAAAAGGGCAAATTTATGAAAATGCCTAAATTTATGCCTTTTTAACAATTATTGCAAAATTTATTATTGACTTTTTATAATTGAACTATAAGATTTGATAATAAAACAAAGAGTTGGAGGTGATTAGTTGGTAAGGATCAGGTTGACGAGGATGGGAGCCAAGAACAAACCATTTTACAGGATAGTAGTGGCTGATTCAAGGGCAAGAAGAGATGGACCTTTTATTGAAATTGTAGGCTACTATGATCCAATGAAAGAACCCTCAGAGATAAAGGTCGATCCAGAGAGGGTAAAATACTGGTTAGAACGTGGTGCACAACCAAGTGATTCTGTTAAGAGGCTACTGCAGAGGGCTGGCCTTTAGGCAGCCGAATCCATATCTAATGGAGGTGGTTAGATGAAAGAGTTGGTTGAAACGATGGTTAAGGCTCTGGTTGACAGACCAGAAGAGGTGAATGTGAAAGAGGTTGATGGTGAAAGGACTACTGTTTTTGAGTTGAGAGTGGCTCCCAGTGACCTCGGAAAGGTGATTGGCAAGCAGGGCAAAACAGCAAGAGCAATGAGAACAATCCTGTCTGCTGCAGGAACAAAGATAGGGAAACGCTGCGTTTTAGAAATCCTTGAATAATTAAAATAATTCCCAAGAAGATTTTCTCATATCTCTGGAGAACCCGGAGGAAGAAGCCGGGTTCTTTGTTTTTATAAAGATCATTGTCTTCTTGTCTAATCACTCTCTTTTGTTAAATCCTATCAAGCCAAATCCAGCCCCCTCAAGCCAATTATAAACCACAATTTAACTATCTATTATGGTCAAATTACACTTGGAGGGTCTGGGTATCCTGCATACTAAAGTTGTTATAATAAAAATTGATGAAATACTCTGAAGAAATAGTAATAGGAAAGGTATTAGGACCTAAGGGGATTAAGGGAGAGGTGAAGGTTCTGCCTCTCACATACTCCATAGAGAGGTTTCATGAGGTCAAAGGGGTTAGTATAATTATTCGTGGTGAGAAGAGAAGGCTAAATATTGAATATGTAAAGCCTTACAAAAAGAATCTAATTCTCATAAAATTCAGTGAGATCTCTGACAGAACCACTGCAGAGAGGCTCAGAGGAGTTGAATTAAAGATACCCATCGAGGAATCCCCTCCCCCTCCAGAGGGAAGCTACTATTATTACCAGATAATCGGTATAGAAGTGGTCACAGATGAAGGAAGGGTTATTGGTAAAGTAGAGGAGATTTGGGAGACGGGAGCGAATGATATATATATTGTAAGAGACAGGGAGAAGGAATATCTTATTCCTGCTGTAGAAGAGTTTATAAGAGAGATAGATATTGACCAAAACAGGATGACCATAACTCCTGTTGAGGGGCTCCTTGAGATATATGAAAAATGAAAATGGTAAAATAATTTATACATGGAGGTAAAGATGGGAGGGTCTCTACAATTAGATGTAAGTAAATATTTGGAAGAACTGTTTGAGGTTTACAGAGAGATTGATACAGAATATGAGAAAATAGCATCTGAATATGGCTTTGGATGTTCTGGATGTGAAGACAACTGCTGCAACACAGTCTTTTATCATTATACCCTTATTGAGTATTTCGCCCTACTTGAAGGGTTTGATAATCTTCCTCCTGAGACCCAAAAAAAGAGTATAGAAAGGGCAAGAGATTATGTGCAGCAGCTCAACAGATACAGAATGAGGGAAGAGGAATTGAAAATCATGTGTCCCTTGAATTATGATGGCCTGTGCTCAGTCTATGAACATAGACCCCTTATATGTCGGGTCCATGGGCTGCCAGGGATGTTGCAACATCCCAAAAAAGGCAAACAGCTTTTCAGTGGCTGTAAAAGGTTTGAACAGCAGCATAAAATCTTAGAAGAGAAAAGGATAGACAGGACACCCTATTATACACAGATAGCCACTATCGAAACCCGTCTGAGACAGGATATGGACTATATGCTCAAGTTTCGGAAAACAGTTGCAGAAATGATTCTTGACAGGAATCTTCTGAGTTACAGAATTATATGAGATTCATTGATGCTTCAGAATACTCTACTAAACTTGCTCAAATCTATACCTCCCTTGACAGTGCGTATACTGAAATAGCAGACAGCTACGGATTCACCTGTGAAGGTTGTGAAGACAACTGCTGCCAGAGTGTTTTCCTACATTATACCCTTGTGGAGCACTTATATCTCCTTGAAGGCTTCAGAACACTTCCTGAAGAACTCAGAAAGGATATAATAGAGAGGGCATATAAATATAATGAGGCTTACTGTAGAGTATCAAGACCTGAGGAGAATCTGAAACTTTTCTGTCCCCTCAATTATGATGCAAAATGTATTCTATATCAGCACAGACCTATGACATGCCGTGTATATGGAGTGCCTGGGATATTAAAGAGTCCCAGAGGTGATATCAAAGAATTTGAAGGTTGTTGGAGGTTTAAAAAACTCTTTGGCTCCGCAGAGGCAAAACTTGACAGAACGCCATTTTATACAGAAGTTGCCAACTTAGAGAAACAACTTCGTCAGAAGCTTGTGTATTATCAGAGATACTGTAAGACAGTAGCACAGATGCTCATAGACGAAGACAGAGATACCGCCCTCCTAATGAGAGGCTATGATATATTTGAAGGATATTAAAACCTGATAACTTTTTGTACGTTCTCCAGCACCTTATCAGAGAAGCCAGAAGCCCTTTTAATCCTTACATCTCTGTCCAAGGGATTGGGGGTCTTCACAATCTCGAGATACTCCTCTGGTGTTATATCAGGAATGATCCAGGGCAGATGTGTCCAGCCATCTATAGGAATTGGAAAGTCAGAACCGTGTACAAGCCAACTCTGTGGAAACATCTCCAGTATCTCTGGGAGTAAAGGCACTCTGGTAGAGAGAGTTAATGCAGATGTATCTGCCCATAACCGGATCTTCCCATCTCCGTTTGCATTCTTCATAAAGGCATAGAACTCCCTCAAATGGTTTTTGTCTATAAGTGGAAATACAGGTGCTGCACAATGTGCGGCTATAACAGTCACTCCATGTTCCAGAGGTCTCTCAAGATATCGAAAATCATCAAGCCTTTTGTTCCTTATACCTTCAGGGAAAGAATACTCAGGGCCTACATGGCAAAGGAGAGGTATATTACTTCTTGCAATGGTATCGTAGAATTCTCTATGACCTTCATCCATAAGATAGATATGCTGGGTTGAGGGTATCCATTTGATAAGTACAGCATTTGTTTCTGTGAGGACAAACTCAAGCTCTGACTCCCAATCCCTCCTGTTAGGACTTACTGATGCCCCAAACAGAAACCTCTTCTTCCTTATCCGTGGGTCAGTCTCCCTTTGGAGTCTCTCATTCAGTTCTTTAACTTTTCTGTAGAGGAATCTATTAGAAACCCAGAGATCTGTTCTCTTTTTATCAAGGTCTCCATTCCTTGGTGAAAAAACAGCATCTAAGGCAAGCAACACCACAGCATCAATCTCTTCAGAACTCACAAGCAGTCTGTAAGCCAGTTCAAAATACTCGGATGTAGAGATTATTCCATCCTTGTTGAGGTCCACCCCCATCCTTTTTATATCATCTTCAATGAGATTATAGAGTACTCTCGTAAACCAGTGCTGATTGTCTTCTACATTGAAGTATACATCTCTGTCAGGGTTATTTATATCTTTTCCATTGCCAAGGACATGAAAATGCATATCTATCCTCATAATATTTACCTCCTTTCCCTAATTTACCCTCTGGCCATAACCAAACCATTTTTATGGGCAGGTTAATCTCTAATATCAATTGACAGATTTCCAAAGTTCTTATATATAATTATAAAGAGTAATATGGATATTCATCACCTAAAAATTTTTGTTGCAGTCTATAAGGAAAAAAGCTTCTCTAAGGCAGCAGAGAGCGTTAACCTAAGTCAGCCAACCATAAGCGAGCATATCAAAAACCTAGAAGAAGAATTGAGGTGTACACTCTTTGATAGAATGGGAAGACATATAATTCCTACCCCAGAAGCAGACAGGCTTTATGAAGGAGCAGTGAGAATTCTTGATGAAATAGAAAGACTAAGGGAAGAGGTTATCTTAGACAAATACAGTATTAAGGGTGAACTCCGAATAGGAGCAAGTACCATTCCTGGCTCCTATATTCTTCCTACAAGAGCTGCAGAATTTAAGAAGCGACATCCAGAAGTATCCTTTGAAATAATCATCAGAGACACAGCAGAAGTCACCACTATGGTAAAAAACCATGAACTTATAATGGGAGTAGTAGGAGCAAAGCTTGCTCCAGAGACTCTGGAATATCAGGAGATAGCCAAAGATGATATTATACTTGTTTGTAAAAGTGGATTCATAGAAGAGGAGCTTATCGGTCCTTCTGAATTAAGAAAGATCCCTTTTATTCTAAGAGAGAAAGGTTCAGGCACAAGAGAGACCTTTGAGAGATACTTGCAAGGTGTGGGAATAGACCCAGGCGATCTCAATGTAGTGGCTGTCCTTGGTAGCACTGATTCTGTCAAAGAGGCTGTAAAATCAGCTCTGGGGGCATCTTTTGTCTCAAGGATTGCAGTCGAAGAAGAACTGAAGAGGGGGCTCCTTAAGGAATTACAGATAGAGGGCCTTGAAATAAAAAGAAATTTTTATGTGGTTACCCATAAGAAAAGAACTCTTCCCAAGGCTTATGGAGAATTTATAAGATTTCTCAAAGAAACCTATAATCTAAGGTAATGTAAAATCTTCTGTGTAAAATTGAAATTCAAAGAAAAGAGGGTGTATCCTCCATATAATTTATAGGTTTTAAAACTTTAAGGAAGGAGGAATAC
>MTOU01000033.1 GCA_002011745.1 Nitrospirae bacterium JdFR-85 | reverse complement strand
AGAACTCTCCAATGGAGAACGAATGACAACAGAATTAACAAAAAAACAGAAAGACATACTTAAGTCTCTAAGATTATGTGCCTAAAAGCGAGGAGTTTAGGCTATAAATATAAATTTGCAAAAATTGCTTCTTTCGATCTAAAATGAATTTGAGTTTTTACAATTTTATTGGAGGAGGGAGCCGAATCCAATATAACTTGGTACCGTAAAATTTTTTACTGTGAATAGCCAAAGGCTGTTCGCAGTGGAAGGGAGGGAGAGTATTATGAAATTAAGAGCAGTTGTGGTTGATGATGAAGAGTTGGTGAGGTCTTTGATCTCTTCTATTTTAGAGATCAGAGAATATGAAGTTATATCCTGTTCTGAGCCACTTTTCTGTCCCATTTATCTGGACATTAGCTGTCCCTGTCCTCAATATCAGCCCTGTTGTGATATTATTATTACTGATATTAATATGCCTAACATGACAGGAATAGAATTTGTAGAAAATCAGAAGAAAAATGGGTGTAAAGTTCCGAATATGGCGATAATGTCAGGATTATGGACAGATGCTGACCTTGAACAAGCTAAAAGTCTCGGATGTAAAGTCTTTAAAAAGCCACTCAGGATTGTTGAGATTGATAGATGGCTTAATGAATGTGAAAAGAATACAGATCCTAACAGAAAGCTGTCAAATTTTCCTAAGACTGTATCTAAATTGGAATAATTTAGAACTGAGAAGGATCGTTATAATCAACTTTTTGACAATTTCTCAGAGTATATTTTTATGCCTTTAATCCACCCTTTCAGGTAGAACATGCGGGCAAAAGGATTCTTAAAGAATCATTAAAGACCTATAAGAGGCATATGAGTCAGATGTTTCAAGTCATTATCTGTTTTTTGACAACAGAAGCTATGGAAATGCAACCCGATTTTTGAGGAGCTTGCAAAAGAGATTGGTTAGGAAAAGGTTGACAGGTATATAGAGCAGATTTTCTGGGAAAATGCCTCTGAGGTGGGAGGATATACCTTCTTCTTAGGTAAAAAGCAGGGAAAGGCAGCCATTGTATTGTATCCTCATGCTGTTATGGAAGATGGTATACTAAAGGCTATGATATATATTGAAGGAGTGGAAGACCTTTGCTGTATACTCCAGGAATTTTCCCTTAGACAGTGGAATGCTGCTAAGGAGTCTATTAATCGTGGCTCATGAATGGGTTAGTTGTATCAACAATAAAAAAGCATAAAAGATGGCATTAAGAGAAGAATTAGAAAGACAAGGTGCATGGCTCTTCAGACGCAGAAGTTACCTTCCCTTACTAATTCTTCCCGTACTGCTTGTAGCCTTAAGGGATTCAGAATGTTTAGAACCCCTATTGGGAGACGGGGCAGAGGACCTGTGGGAGTTCTTCTGCATAGGTGTCTCGTTCTTTGGTTTCTTTATTCGTTGCTTTACCGTCGGACATGTGCCTAAGGGCACCTCAGGTAGAAATACCAAAGACCAGATAGCAGAGCGTCTCAACACTACAGGTATGTATTCAGTTGTAAGACATCCGCTTTATCTGGGCAACTTCTTTATTATGTTAGGCATGGCGATGTTTACTCAAGTGTGGTGGTTCGTCTTAATCGCTGTACTGGCATTTTGGATATACTATGAGAGGATAATCTTCAAAGAAGAGGAGTTTTTGCGCCAGAAGTTTGGAGATGCATTCGTTGAGTGGGCAAGGACAACACCGGCCTTTTTACCCAGACTAGGGAATTGGCGTAAACCTGACCTACCTTTCTCTCTAAAAACGGTCTTAAAGAGAGAATACACGGGACTTTTCGTAATCTCATCGTCCTTTACTCTTCTTGAGACAGCAGGAGACTTTGTGTCCGAAGGGGCGTTGGAAATTGAGATGGGATGGCTCGTATTTTTTGGCATTAGCTTGGTAGCATACCTCACATTGAGAACGCTAAAAAAGAAGACCAGGTTGCTTCATGTAGAGGGAAGGTGAAACCTTTAGTCACTTAAGTGAAAATTTGTCCCGCCTTATCCTCACCTCCTCTTTTAACCAAAAGTAACGATATTTTGGGTTTGACCTGCTGAGTTGAAGTACGAAGATATGATAGTTTAAAATATAAAAATTAAAAAAATTCTGTAAGGGGGGTAGTAATGAAAAAGACGGTTGAGAATCTCACCAAAGCATTTATAGGAGAGAGTCAAGCGAGGAATCGTTACACCTTTTACGCTAAGGTAGCAGAGAAGGAGGGGTATGAACAGATAGCCGAAGTATTTCTTATTACAGCAGACAACGAGAGAGAGCATGCTAAGTGGCTGTTCCGGCTCATTAATGAGCTCAAGAAAAAGGGCAATGAAAGCCTTGATGAGATAGTGGTTGAGGCAGCAGCTCCTACAACTCTCGGTACCACTGTGGAGAATCTGAAAGCTGCTATCTCGGGTGAGAATTACGAGTATACCAAGATGTATCCTGAGTTTGCGGATGTGGCTGAGCAGGAAGGTTTTCCTGAGATTGCTACCCGACTGAGGGCAATTGCCAAGGCAGAGGAACACCATGAGGAGAGATTCAAGAAATTACTCAGAGAGGTGGAGAACGGGACGGTCTTCAAGAAGGACAGAAAGGTGGTCTGGGTATGTAGAAAATGCGGTTATGTCCATGAGGGAGAAACACCACCCGAGAAGTGTCCCTCTTGTAACCACGAGGCAGCATATTTTCAGGTGAAGTGTGAGGAGTATTAATCTTTAACAACATCAAAATACGAAGGGACATTCGTTGTGTCCCTTTGTGTTTTCTTAACTCTAAGGAAGGATTTTCCACTGGCGGGGTGGACGGGACTTGAACCCGCGACCTCCGGCGTGACAGGCCGGCGTTCTAACCGTGCTGAACTACCACCCCGGTGTACTTTATTTTAGGATTTGTTCCTGAAATCTGTCAAGTTTTATGCCTTATTGTGTCCAACATTAGAGCTTTTGGCAGTTTTATCCACCTATTATAGTCTCTACGCTAAAAATAAACTATAACAAAAGAGTTCATCACCTACTACGAGAAAACCGGTTTATACTTCATTTCAAACTCAAAACTTTTCATCACCTTTATCTCTGGATGACTCTCCCTTAAATACCTCTCCACATCAGGAGTGTAATAATACCCTACTATAAATCCTTCTACGGGAGCCTTGAAGTATCCTCTTAGGCGTTCAAGTATCTGAACAAACCTCTTGATGTCCCTCTTGCCGGGCTGGGCCTTACACTCACCCACTATGTAAATCCTCTTCTTTCCCTTTCGTCCTTCTATGTATATGTTCACTTGATCAAAACCTCCGTCAGGATACACTACATTTCTCCTGTCAAGCACCTCTACCTCTACCCCGTACTCTCTTCTTGCAAAGTCTTCTATATAAGGAAAGATTTTATCTTCCAGACCATAACCAACCGTGTCTGAGAGTCCAGATACCAAATCCCTCGTCTTCTTGTGCTCCTTTATAAGGCTTTTCAACTCATCTTCGGTCCTCTTCTGGGCCTTAGCCAGCTCTTCTACCACCTTCTCAAGTCGGGATACTCTTACCTCGGTTCTCTTCTGGGCTTCAGCCAGCTCTTCTATCCTTGCTTCTGTTCTCTTCTGGGCCTCGCCGAGTTCCCTTATTACCTGCCAGAGCTTCTGAAAATTTTCTTCCGTCCGCCTGGTGAACTCCTGGAACTCCCGTTTGGTTACAGACTCCTCTCTCTGCTTCTCCACTTCTTCAAGCAGGGCTATAAGCACACCTCTGAGTTCGGGTGAGACCCTTTCAAGTTTCTTTATCAGATCTACACTAAAGGGCATAATTAATTATACCATAATGTGTATTCACGATCGGCCCTTTTACAACCCTTGACTTGTCTTTCTTTAAAAAATAAAATAAGTAAGTACTAACTAACATTAAGGAGGCCCGGCCGTGAGGAAGAAAGAGTTGGATACAAAAGAGAAGATTCTGCAATCTGCTCTTGAACTGATGTCTGAGAAAGGTTATATCAGTGCAACCACAAGGGAGATTGCAGAAAAAGCAGGGTTTAGAGAGATTACCCTTTTCAGACACTTTGGCTCAAAGGAGAGACTGTTTGAAGAGATTCTGAGGAGATACTCTTTTCTGCCAAAACTCAGAGAACTCATTCCCCTTCTTGATAGCTATTCCTACAGAGATGCGCTCTTGGAGGTGGGACTGAGGTATTTTGAGACCCTTAAGCTGAGAAAACATATTATAAGAATTATGCTTTCAGAGATTAGCCTGCATCCAGAGAAGCTCCGTAGAGTATATGATGCATTCATCACTGAGATGATCAGGACACTGGCAGGATACCTGAGGAGGCTTCAGAAGAAGGGGAGACTGAGAAATTTTAATCCAGAATCAGGTGCAAGGGGATTTCTTGGTATGGTCTTTTCTTATTTTCTGGTGGAGGAGGTAGTAAAGGACAGAGATGTTTCTAAGAGGGAAACAAAAAGGGTGATAGACGGTTTTGTTGACCTTTTTATAAATGGAACCGAAAGGAGGGACAACAGATGAGAATATTAAGATTAACAATACTAATAGTACTTTTTTTCAGTAGCACTGCCACAGGGCTTACATTAAAGGAAGGTCTAAAAATTGTAACCGAATCGGGCAGAGCAGTCAAACTCTCAGAAGCTGAGAAGACCTCTGTGGCAGAGGATATCTCAATCATCAGGGCAAAGAGACTGCCAAGGGTAGATATATATGCGAGTCAGACATGGCTCAGATATCAACCCCAGGCACGTTTTGCCCCGTTCGGACCAGTACCCCTCAGTGAAAAGAGCTTTCTCACCTACGGATTCAGAGTTAATCAGTTGGTATATGATTTTGGTAAGGTGGGATCATTGGTGGAGGCTGCGGAGTATGCTCTTAAGGCGAAGAAGACAGAGGTGAAAAAGATAAAAAATCAAGTAGCACTCCAGTTTGTTGTTGCCTATCTTGAGGCACTTGAAGCAGAAAGGATGCTTGAAGTGGCAGAGGAAGAGGTAAAGAGATACAAGGCACATCTGAAAGACACAGAGGCGATGTATGAAGAAGGACTCATCACAAAGAACGACCTGCTTCAGGCTGAGGTGTTTCTGGCTGATGCAAGACAGAGGAGGATAAATGCAGAAAACTATACGAAGATTACAAAGGCGAGGATAAACAGCCTACTCATGAGAGGGCTTGATGAGCCGGTAGAACTGGACGAGGTGGCTGAGTTTCCCTCTGTAGATGTAAGCCTACAGGAGGCTTACAAAAAGGCAGAGACACTTAGGCCTGAGCTGGTCCTGATTGATGCACAGAGGAAGGCGCTGAAGAAGAGGCTTAAAGCACTCAGGGCAGAGTATTTACCAGATGTGTTTGTATCAGGGGGGTATGAGTATCAGGAGAATAGGTATATGGTTCATGAGGGCAACTGGTCATTGATAGCAGGGCTGAGTTTTAATCTACTGTCAGGAGGCTCCACAAAGGCAAAGATTAGACAGGTTAATGCAGAGCTAAGGGCACTGGAGCTGAAGAGGCAGATACTGATGGATAACATAAGGCTTGAGATAAAGAACGCCTATCTTCAGCTTCTGTCAGCAATACACAGGGTTAAGGTGGCAGAGAAGGCAGTGGAGCAGGCAAAAGAGAATTTGAGGCTCCAGAGACTTAGATACAAAGAAGGGGTTGGGACTGCCACAGAGGTCACTGACGCAGTGGTGCTTGTTACCAGGGCTGAAACCAATTACTGGAGTGCCTTGTATGAACGGAGGAAGGCTGAGGCGAGGCTATTTTATTCCATGGGTGTAGACCTTACCACTGTCTACTAATTCTTTGCATAAGGAGGCCTAAAGATGGAGGAGAGGAGCAGAGGAGACAACAATAGAAAAAAGAAGGCTGCATTTCTCGTATTTTTCATAGTCCTTGTTGCAGGGGCAGTTGTCGGGGCATTTTACATCCGCTACAAGCAGACCCACATAAGTACTGACGATGCCTTTGTGGAGGGTACAATACATACCATAGCGTCCAAGGTCTCAGGCACGGTGCTGAAGGTCTATGTTAAGGATAACCAGTGGGTGAAGGAGGGTGAGCTACTTCTTGAGCTTGATCCAGAACTCTACATACAGGCACTTAGGAAGGCAGAGGCTGCCTTGGAGGCAGAAAAAAAGAGGCTTTATGAGATTAAAACAATGATTCAGGTGCAGAAAGAGAAGATACGGGCAAGAGGTGCTACCTTGAGAAGGGCAGAGATGGCTCGGCAGTCACTTCTGGCATCTCTTAAGGCACAGGAGGCGGACCTGCTCGCCAAGAAGGCCCTGCTTCAGCAGGCAGAGGCAGACCTTAGAAGGGCTAAAAACCTCTACAAAAAAGGGGTTATCCCAAAAGACAGGTACGAGAAGGCAGAGACTGCCTACAGCTCAGCCCTTGCAGCAATGAAGGCATCCCAGGCACTTAAGACTCATGCCGAGGTTTCACTCAGGGCACAGGAGAGCACCATACAGGAGGCAGAAGCAGCTTTAAGGGCTGAGAAGGCAGTGCTTCTGCAGCTTGAGGCAGCCATGGAGACGCAGAGCGAGAAGGTAAAAACCAGGGAGGCTGCTCTGGAGACAGCAAGGCTCAAGCTCTCCTATGTAAAGGTTTATTCCCCTTCAGATGGGTATATTACCAAAAAGGCGGTTGATGTGGGAGAGCAGATTCAGGCTGGCCAGCCCCTTATGGCTGTTGTCCCATTAAGGGATCTCTATATTGTGGCTAATTATAAGGAGACGAAGATCAGGAAGATAAAACCAGGCATGAGAGTGAAGATCAAGGTGGATGCCTATCCTGATAAAACCTTCTGGGGAAGGGTAGACAGTATCATGGCAGGCACTGGAGCTGTGTTTTCACTGTTTCCACCGGAGAATGCCACGGGTAATTATGTAAAGGTGGTCCAGAGGATTCCGGTGAAGATCCTGCTTGAAGATGGGGCAGACCCTGAACATGTCTTGAGGATAGGGATGTCAGTGGTGCCAACAGTACTGGTGAAGTGAACCGCTGGATTGTAGCAATAACTGTAATGCTTCCTACCCTGATTGAGATTATTGACACCTCGGTGGTGAATGTCTCGCTTGATCATATCAGGGGCTCCCTCAGTGCAGGCATTGATGAGGCAACATGGGCGATAACCGCCTACCTCGTATCAAATGCGATAGTCATCCCTATCACAGGCTGGCTGAGCAGGCTTTTCGGGAGGAAGAACTATCTTATAGCCTCAATAGTGATGTTTACTGTCAGTTCTTTTATGTGTGGCTCTGCATGGAGCCTCAGGAGTCTTGTAATATTCAGAATTATACAGGGCATAGGAGGTGGGGGACTGCAACCTCTGAGTCAATCAATCCTCCTTGAGGCATTTCCACCATCGCAGCACGGGATGGCCATGGCTATATTCGGGATAGGGATAATGTTCGGACCGATTGTAGGACCACTTCTTGGTGGATGGATAACAGACAACTGGTCATGGAGATGGATATTCTATATCAATGTGCCTATTGGTATAATATCAATACTGCTTACCATATTCGTTATCCAGGATCCTCCTTACATGAAGAGGATAAAGATGAAGATAGACTATGCTGGGCTTGCCCTGCTTGCCCTTGGACTGGGTTCACTCCAGTTTGTCTTGGACAAAGGTCAGCGCGAGGACTGGTTCTCCTCCAGCCTGATAGTAACATTCTCAACAGTGGCTGTGGTCTGCCTTGCACTCTTTGTCATTGTGGAGCTTTTCTCTTCAAAACCAGTAATAGACCTGAGGCTTTTCAGGGACAGGACCTTCACCACGGGTAATATACTCATGTTCTTTGCCTTCTTTAACCTGTTTGGCAGCATTGTGCTTCTGCCTATACTGCTACAGACACTGATGGGATACACTGCCTTTCTTGCTGGCCTAGTGCTTGGACCAGGTGGTATAGCCACTATGATTGCATTGCCTGTGGCTGGCAGACTGGTGCACAAAACCAATCCAAAAGGGATATTGGCATTCGGGATACTCGTGTGTGCCCTCTCCACATACATGATGGCCCAGTTTAACCTACAGACAGACTTCTGGAGCTTTGTATGGCCGAGGGTGGTGCTCGGGGTTGGTATGGGTTTTCTTTTTATCCCTCTCACAACACTCACACTGTCTCATATCCCGAAAGAGAGGATGACAGAGGCAACAGCGATGTATAATCTGCTGAGGAATATTGGAGGGAGCTTTGGGGTGGCCTTTGTGACCACAGTGCTTTCCAGACGTGCCCAGATGCACCAGTTCAGACTTGTAGAACACCTCACCCCTTTTGATAGTACCTACCAGTTCGTGAAAGAAAAGATACATATGGTCCTGAAGTTTGTAGGTATCCATAACATACCACCAGATGCATTGATATACAGGGAACTGCTGAGACAGTCTCACATGCTCGCCTTCAATGATGCGTTCTATCTCCTCTCTCTGATGATGGTGCTGATTTTACCTTTGATATTGATAATGAAAAGGGCCAAACAAAGTATCAGTATAATGGGACACTAAGAATGTATGAACTGAAGACGAAGACCTACGGCAGAAGAAAGGGTAGAATGAGCAAGGCTGAAAAAGAGGCGCTGGAGAGGTTCCTACCCATGCTCCAGATACCCCTGAAAGGGATAATTAACCATGAGAAGGAGTTTAGCAGGAAGGCACCTCTGTTTGTAGAGATCGGTTTTGGTAATGGTTCATTTCTCTATCAGAAGGCCCTTTCCATGCCCTATGCGGATTTTATCGGTATTGAGGTCTACATTACAGGTGCAGCCAAGCTCATACGGAAGATGACAGGTTATGACAACACTAAGGAGCCCACTCCTTCCAATATCCGTATAATCCTTGAGGATGCAAGAAGGGTTTTCACCGAGTATATTCCTGACAGCTCAGTCACAGGGGTATACATCCTCTTCCCAGATCCCTGGCCCAAAAAGAGACACCACAAGAGGAGGCTCATCAATCCTGAGTTTGCAAAGGTTCTTCTCAGAAAGCTCCAGAAGGGTGGCTTCGTCCTTGTAGCAACAGACCACAAAGGTTACGCAGAGGTGATTGAGGAGTCCTTCAGGAACGCAGGTTTTGAAAAGTCAAAGCATACAGATTTAGATGAGATCAGCTATACAAAATATGCAGAGAAGGCAAGAGCAGCACACGCAGAGATATATTTCTTCAGGTTTATTAAACCTTAGCAGAGGAGCCTATCTCTGGAGTCTGTTGTAGATTATAGCTACCAGGGCACCACTGACAAGACCATCAATGAAGCCATAGACGAGTCCAAGCAGACTTCCAAGGGGTGTTATACTGTATCCAGGATATATTGACTCTGCCATTGTCTGTAAAAAGAGCCTGCCGTAGCCTGTATAATAGGAGAGCCATGTGGTAATGAAAAGAGAGACACCCCACACAGTACCTATGGCTATGCCCAAGGAGAGAGGTTTAAGTCTCATTGGTCACCTCCTTTAGGCTCTGGTCATAAAGGCTCTTCTGGCTTATCCCATACTGCCGTGCTATCTTCTTTACAGCATCCTTTCTCCTCATCCCCTGTCTCATCAGCTTCAGCACCTCCTGTACTGCATCTGATTCTGCCTCTGTGCTATCGACTCTTCCTTCTATCACAAGTACATACTCACCAGCAATGGGTTCCTCAAGCAGGCTCTCGTAGACATCCTTAAGGTCTCCCCTATATATACTCTCATTCAGTTTTGTTAGCTCATGACAGAGGACAGTATACCTGTTGCCAAAGACATCAAGCATATCAGCAAGGGTGTCAAGGAGCCTGTGTGGTGCCTCATAAAACAGGAGGATGCGTCTTTCGTATTTCAACTCCTCCAGTTTTTTTATTCTCTGTGTCCTTTTGGGAGGTAAAAATCCTATGAAAAGAAACTCTCCGGAGAGTCCAGATACAGACAGTGCTGCAGTGACTGCAGAAGGCCCCGGAATAGGTATCACCTCAAACCCCTCCTCAGTAGCCCTTTTTACCACCTGGACCCCTGGGTCAGAGATACCCGGAGTACCTGCATCGGTAACAAGTGCGACCGATTTCCCCTCTGCAAGATGCCTCAGAACCTCCTCTGCCTTTACCTTCTCTTTTGCTCCCCAGTAGCTTATCAGGGGTTTTGATATACTGTAGTGTGTAAGGAGTTTCTGGGTATGACGGGTATCCTCTGCAGCAATCAGGTCAACCTCCTTCAAGACCCTTAATGCCCTCAGGGTTATGTCTTCAAGATTTCCTATGGGGGTGGAAACTATATAAAGTATACCTCTCACTTTGTACCTGTAAATCTCTCTTTAAATCTGTTGAGCCATGCTATATGATGTTGTTCTTCAGTGATGATCTCATCCACAACTGCTTTCTCTTTGACAATACTTCTTAAGCCATTAAAGTAGAGGAGCGTTTCTTTCTCAAATCCGATTGCAAACTCAATGGCCTCTTCTGTATCTTTTACATCTTTCATCCTTGTAAGTGCCTTATCTGAACCGAGAAAAAACTCTGATTCTACAAAGGCTCTCATATACTCTGATACTTCATCCCATCCCTCGGGCTCCTCATCTTTGAGTGTCTCAAGAAGCTCCCTGAATCGTTGTTCATGGGTTAGTTCTTTTTTTGCCAGTGTCTCAAAGAGGTCTCTGAATTCCTCTGTATGTTTGAATCGTTCTGCCATACTGCTGTAGTATTCATATCCGAGTCTTTCTGTTCTTATAGCCTGCTCCAGCACTTCTCTTACAGAGAATCTCTCCATCTTTCCCTCCTTATTTGGTTAAGGGTTATTACTCTTTTTTGGTCCTGGTTTCTTCCATATACCTTCTCAGGGCTCTGTCTGTCTCTATCACCTTCTTCACATCCTCGCCCCTCAGTACCCATGTATATCCCTTTGTGGTCTTTCTCAACTCTACCCTCACAGGCTTCTCCGGTGTTATCTGGACAATCTCCTCTTTTGTCTCTTCTCTGAAACCGCTGTCTATGTAGTTGCCTCTGTCACAGGACAGAATAAGAAATACCACTGTCAGAAGCAATAATTTAAATCTGATCATTGCTTCTGTCCTATTCTGAATTTACCGATTTTTCTCAGTTTTTCGTATCTCTTCTGGAGAAGCTCCTCTGTAGGAAGCCTTGAGAGTTCCTCAAAACTCTCCATCACCTTCTCCTTGATATTCCTTGCCGTTGTCTCAGGGTCTCTATGGGCACCTCCCTCAGGTTCGGGTATTATATCATCAATAATTTCGAATCCTTTAAGGTCATCTGCAGTGAGCTTCAGGGTCTCGGCAGCCTTTGCAAACTCCACAGTAGTCACCTCTCCATCCTTCTTCCAGAGAATCGCAGCACATCCTTCAGGAGATATGACTGAATATATGGAGTAGTAGAGCATATAGAGTCTGTCTGCAACACTGAGGGCCAGAGCACCCCCACTTCCACCCTCACCTATCACCACTGAAATAATGGGGACTCTCAGCATGGACATTTCCATTAGGTTAGTGGCTATCGCCTCTGCCTGTCCCCTTTCTTCTGCACCTATGCCAGGGTATGCACCTGGAGTATCTATAAGGGTTAATACAGGTTTACGGAACCTTTCAGCCATTTTCATCAGTCTGAGAGCCTTTCTGTATCCTTCAGGATGGGGCTGTCCAAAGTTTCTTTCTATTCTTTCTCTCGTCCCGCGCCCTTTCTGATGGCCTATAATGAAGACCGTCATCCCATCAATACTCCCTATCCCCCCTACTACAGAGGGATCCTCTGAGAATCTCCTGTCACCGTGCAGTTCAATGAAGTCATCTGTTATCAGTTTTATATAGTCCATTGTATAGGGTCTGTCAGGATGTCTCGCAATCAAGGTCTTCTGCCAAGGTGTAAGATTAGAGAATATCTGTCTACGAAGTTTTCTCGCCCTCTCCTCCAACTGACGAAGCTCAATATCAGGTCCTTGGCCATTGGTGAGCCTTCTGAGTTCCTCTATTCTCTGCTCAAGTTCCTGTAGTGGTTTTTCAAATTCAAGGTATACTTTCGGCATTGTCCTCCCCTAATCAATTGTTTACTGGAATAAGCCGGATAGAGTTGCTCCCGAGCAGGCTTGAAAGCCTCTCAAGGGTCTCAAAACAGGGACTGATGCTGTAGTCAGTAAGTATCACTGTCTCGTATCCATTGTTTCTGAGCCTTATATACACCGGTGCATCTCCTTTTGAGGATACAAAAGTCTCTTTAACCTCTCTTAGTTTATCACTGTTTAGTGTCTCCGATGCAAGGGTCAACTCCACCTTAAACCTTTTTACAGAGAATACATCATCAATACTCCAGAGGTCTCTTACTATAATCTTTACACCCTTTTCAGACTTATCTGTAGTACCATCTATGAAGACAAGGTTGTTCTTTACAATTATATCTGCCTTTCTACTATAAGTGTCTGGAAAGGTTATACACTCCACAGAACCCTCATCATCCTCCAGGGTAAAGATAGCCATCCTCTCCTTCGTCTTGGTGGTGGTCCTTTTTATTGTACTTATTATACCTGCAACAGTCACCTCTGTGGTGTCAGGTAGCTCCTCCAGTACCCTTGTCTTTCTTACACCTGTGCCTTGTAGAAAGGGGTTGTATCTGTCTATTGGATGGCCTGTGATGTAGAATCCGAGGGATTCTCTCTCTGCTGCAAGGAGCTCCTCCTCGCTCCATGGTTCCACAGTATCCTCTTTCTCAGATGACAGGAGACTCTGCTGTCCAAACAACCCTGGGCTGCTACGCCTATCCATCAATTCTTCTATCAATTTCATCGCCTTTGCCCTTCTTAGTACCACAGGAGCGTCTAAATCTACAAGACTGTCAAGGGCCCCTGCCTTCACTAAGCTCTCAAGTGCCTTACGGTTTACCTTCCTGGTGTCAACTCTTTGCAGAAGGTCTTCAATATCTCTAAAGGGCCCCTCCTTTCTCGCCCTAAGTATCTCTGAGACCGCTGCCTCTCCAATCCCCTTTACAGCCTCAAGCCCGAAGCGGATGGAGTTCCCTATAACCCTGAAATTGCTCTCACTCAGGTTTATGTCAGGCGGCAGAACCTGGATACCCATCTGCCTGCATTCTTTTATAAAGAGGACCACTTTATCAGAGTTCTCCTCTTTTGACAGGTTTGCGGCCATAAATTCTACTGGGAAGTGTGCCTTCAGATAGGCGGTCTGGTAGGCGAGATAGGCATAGGCAGCAGAATGGGACTTATTAAAGCCATACTCTCCAAAATGAGACATCACCTCAAAGAGCCTCTTTGCTTTCTCTTCAGGTATTCCATTCTTCACTGCACCACTGACAAATTTTGTTTGGAGGGCCTCCATCTGCTCTTTCTGTTTCTTCCCCATTGCCTTACGGAGGATATCCGCCTCTGCCATACTGAAGCCAGCGAGTTTATGGGCAATCCTCATCACCTGTTCTTGGTAGAGTATTACCCCATAGGTCTCATCAAGGATTTCCTTCAGTTGTGGGATATCATACTCCACCTTTCTATGTCCCTTTTTCCTCTGAATAAAGTCTTCTACCATGCCACTTCCAAGGGGGCCTGGCCTGAACAGAGCCACAAGGGCTATGAGATCCTCAAACCTGCCTGGCTCAAGTCTTACAAGGAGGTCTTTCATGCCCGAGCTTTCAAGCTGGAACACCCCTGTTGTCTGCCCTTTGCTCAGGAGTTGGTAAGTTTTGGGGTCATCTAAGGGTATGCTGCTTAGGTCAAAGTTCTTGCCCGACTCCTTGAGATACCTAAGGGTCTCTTCAATTACAGTAAGTGTCTTCAGTCCAAGAAAATCGAACTTAAGAAGTCCAATAGCCTCAACAGACTTCATATCAAACTGGGTCGTTATGGTATCTTCAGAAGGATTTTTATAAAGAGGTGTGTAGTTTGTGAGGGGTGAGGGTGAGATCACCACCCCTGCTGCATGGGTTGAGGCGTGTCTGCAGAGTCCTTCCAGTCTTCTGGCTATATCAATAAGCTCCTTTATTCGTGGGTCCTTCTCGTAGGCATCTCTCAGCCTCTGTTCTGTCTGGAGTGCATAATCTATGGTGACATTTACACCTGCAGGAACCATTTTTGCTATTCTGTCAACATCTGAATAAGGTATATCAAGTGCCCTGCCCACATCCCTTATCACAGCCCTCGCCTTCATGGTACCGAAGGTGATTATATGGGCAACCTGATCCACTCCGTACTTTTCTGCCACATAATGGATCACCTCATCCCTTTTGTCCTTACAGAAGTCTACATCTATATCAGGCATACTTATACGGTCAGGATTCAAGAACCTCTCAAAGAAGAGGTTGTACTTTATAGGGTCAATCTCTGTTATATTCAGGGAATATGCAACGAGACTGCCTGCTGCAGAGCCTCTGCCAGGACCAACAGGTATTCCCCTGCTCTTTGCAAAGTTTATGAAATCCCAGACTATCAGAAAGTACGGGGCAAATCCCATCTTGTTGATTATCCTCACCTCATACTGGAGCCGCTTCATGTACTCCTCAGGGGGATCACCCCCTAACTTTCTTCTCAGCCCTTCTTCAGCCAATCGTTCGAGTTCCTGTTCTGCTGTTCTGTCCTCAGGTAGTTTATAAGTTGGCAGAAGGGGTTCACCAAGCCTCAAATCCAGATTGCATTTCTCAGCAATTTCTACACTGTTTTTTACCGCCTCTGGTATCTCAGAAAAGCTCCTCTTAATCTCCTCGGGAGACTTGAAGTACAGCTGATCTGTCTCAAACCTCAAACGGTCCTTTGCATGCACGGACTTACCTGTTTGTATGCATAACAGGATGTCGTGCGCTCTGTGGTCTTCCTGTCTTAAGTAATGACAGTCATTTGTAGCTACTAGAGGGATCTGAAGTTCCTTTGAAAGTTCCACAAGTGTCCTGTTGATCTCTTCCTGTTCCTTAAGACCGTTGTCCTGGAGTTCCAGATAGAAATTTCTGTCTCCAAAGATCTGTTTGTATCTGAGGGCTGCTTCTCTTGCCCTGTCAATATCCCCGAGCCCTATATAATAGGGCACCTCTCCATGCATACAGGCACTGAGGCCTATAAGCCCCTTGCTGTGGCTCTGAAGAAGCTCTATGTCTATCCGTGGTTTATAGTAGAATCCCTCAATATACGCCTTGCTTGACAGCTGCATCAGGTTCTTATAGCCATCCATATCCCTTGCAAGCAGTATCAGATGGAATGCCTTCTCTCCAGTGGGTAGCACTTTACGGCTAAATCGGCTACCTGGGGCAAGATAGACCTCACAGCCGATTATCGGCTTCAGGCCGGCCTTAACAGCCTTCTTATAGAACTCTATGGCTCCGAAGAGGTTACCGTGATCAGTAATAGCAATGGCGGGCATCCTGTACTCGGACGCCTTCCGGACAAGCTCGTCAATCCGGATTGCCCCATCAAGGAGACTGTACTCGGTATGAAGATGCAGAGGCACATACTCAGCATGTCTTTTCATGATTTTTAATATTAACCTTAGGTATAAAGGTAAGTCAATTTATTGGTCTAACATAAGCCTTACTGTAATAGACAAATTTCTTAAAAGTTTTTTAAAATTTTATTGCCTTAATGAGGGTAAAAAGAGTTCTATTAATCGGATGGGATGGGGCTGACTGGAAGATTATCCATCCCCTGATTGAAGCAGGCAAGATGCCCAATCTTGAGAGGTTTATCAATGAAGGAGTGATGGGTAATCTTGCCACCCTTTATCCCTCTCTTTCTCCAATGCTCTGGACCTCAATAGCCACTGGGAAGCGTCCGTACAAGCACAGAGTGCTTGGTTTTATAGAACCTGATCCTTCAGGTGAGGGCGTTCGGCCTATAACCACTCTTTCAAGAAAGACACGAGCAATCTGGAACATTTTCACACTTGTAGGAAAGAAATGTGTGGTGGTTGGCTGGTGGCCCTCCCATCCTGTGGAGCCTATCAATGGTGTAATGGTCTCAAACCACTACCAGAGGGCTGTGGTACCTTATGGAAAGCCCTGGCCTGTGAGGCCGGGCTCTATATATCCAGAAAGACTCATTCGCCCTCTTGCTCAACTCAGGCTCCATCCTCAAGAACTGGATGTGGGACTCATTCTGAAATTTCTGCCCAAACTGTCTGAGATTGACCAGGAAAAAGACCGCAGGGTAGAGAACATAGCCAAGATTATTGCAGACTGTACCACCATCAACAGAGCAGCCACTGCCATACTTGACCATGAACCATGGGACTTTGCTGCAGTGTATTATGATGCAATAGACCACTTCTGCCACGGCTTTATAAACTACCACCCGCCAAAATTGCCATGGATAAATGAAAGGGATTATGAATTATATAAAAATATAGTAGAGAGTGGTTATATCTACCACGATCTTCTCCTGGGTACCCTTCTGAAGAGGGCAGGTGATGACACTGTGGTGATTCTTGTCTCAGACCACGGTTTTCACTCTGACCAAATGAGGCCAAGACATATTCCAATGGAACCGGCAGGGCCTGCTCTACAGCACCGCCACTACGGGATATTCGTTGCAAAAGGGCCAGGGATAAAAAAGGACGAGATAATCTACGGAGCGAGTCTGCTTGATGTATGTCCTACTGTGCTTACTATTCTGGGACTTCCCGTGGGTGAAGACATGGACGGTAAACCTTTGGTAAACATATTTGAACAGCCTCCTAAGATAAGGGTCATACCGAGCTGGGACGATGTGCCAGGAGAGGACGGCAGTCATCCACCCGACTGGAGGATAGATCCTATAGAAACAAAGGAGGCTATCAAACAACTGGTTGAATTGGGCTATATAGAAGAGCCTGATAAAGATAAACAGAAGGCTGTGGAAGACTGCGTAAGAGAACTCCATTACAACGAGGCACGCTCATACATGGACGCTGGACTGTACTCAAAGGCGATACCGATGCTGGAGGACCTGTACGAGAGATACCCTGATGAGTACCGTTTCGGAATCCAACTGGTCAGTTGTTATCAGGCTATTGAGCAGACTGTAAAGGCGAGAAGAGTGCTTGAAGAAGTATTTGAGAGGAAGAGGAAGAACACCAGGAAGGCAAGGTTGGAGTTGAAAGGGTTCAGAGAAAAGATGAAGGACAAGTCTCCAGAGGAGTGGACTCAGGAGGACCACAGAAGACTGAGAAAGCTCAGGGCTGAGGCAGGCAGAAACCCTTACACAATGGAATTTTTGATGGGGAGTCTGTTATTTAAAGAAGACAGGCTGCAGGAGGCACTTAAACACCTTAAAGCAGCAGAAAGGACGGAAAGGTCTCAACCTGCACTCTATACCAAACTTGGAGAGGTGTATCTCAAGATAAAGAGATGGGATAAGGCTGAAAGGTGTTACAGGAAGGCATCGGAGATAGACCCTGAAAGTGCTGAGGCATGTCTCGGTCTGTGCAGAGTATATCTTGGCAGACGGGAGAATGAGAGGGCTGTGGAGGCAGGACTTGACGCAGTGGGACTGCAGTTTCACAATCCGAGGGCACATTACTTTCTCGGAGTAGCTCTGCACCGTACAGGCAGGCTTTATGAGGCTGTCCAGGCACTGAAACTGGCTGTTCATCAGAACCCGAACTTCCCAGAGGCTCACAGGAGATTAGCCTATATTTACAGGAACCGCTTAAAGGACGAGCTATTAGCAGACAGACATAAAAGGCTTGCTGAGGAAGCAGCAAGAAGACTCAAGCTCATAAAGGAAGGCAAGCTTTCTGTAACTGCTGACAAGACAGAGGAAGCTACCCGTTCAATAACCTCTGACCAGGTAGGGTTGCTTGAAGCACAGCAGGCCCTTCTCAGCAGTTCCTTTGAACCTGATACCACGGTGGTGATAGTATCAGGACTTCCCCGATCAGGCACCTCCATGATGATGCAGATGTTAAAAGAGGGAGGCTTTCCCATACTTACCGATGATTTGCGGAAACCTGACGAGGACAACCCAAAGGGGTACTTAGAATTTGAGAAGGCAAAACAACTCAAAAGAGACGCTTCGTGGCTTCCTGATGCAAAGGGTAAGGCGGTAAAGATTGTGACACAACTTCTGTATTATTTACCGAGACAGGAGGATATAAATTACAGAATCATCTTCATGTTGAGAAACCTTGACGAGGTAGTTGCCTCACAAAGGAGAATGCTCCAGAGACAGGGGAAAAAGGGAGCAACACTATCAGACGAGACACTTAAGAAGATATTCTCACACCAACTGACACAGGCCCGCCTGATGCTGGCCGCCAGGGAGATACCCACCTTGTATGTGGACTACAATGAGACACTGCTGAGGCCTGAAGAAACGGCAAAGAGGGTAAATCAATTCTTGAATGGAAGACTCGATGAAGAAAGAATGTGCAGAGCAGTGGACCCCTCTCTGAAGAGACAGGGCAGAGGGATAAAATGCTAAGGACAAGGTTTTTTTATAGAGATTATATACTTGAGAATGTTTATCAGAGTATGTCAGAGCAGATACGGGAGGAGGTGATAAGATTTTGGCTTACCCATAGGGCTTTGTCTAAGGAAATAGCAGAACAAAGAGTACATCAGGTGGTATTTATTATTAGGAGCAAAAGGGGAGATATCATAGGAGTTAATACAGTACATATAAGGAAGTTAGTGGATTTTGAGAAACCCTTCTATTTTTATAGAATGTTTATCCGTCCCGAGGACCGCAGAAATCTTGGTCTTATCAGTTTTATAGCAGAACAGACCTATCTGTTTCTGAAGGATTATGAATATAATCCCCGGCCTGAAGGGATAGTCATGATAATGGAAAATCCAAAGTTTTACAGAAAAGGGATCAGAAGGTGGCTCCAACGGAAAGGATTAAGATATTATGGAAAGAACCTTAGAGGACAAGATGTGTGGTATATAAGGTTTTGATTTATAGGAGAAAATATAACTATAAACCTTTGCGGTTGATTTGACATTTTAAATAGTTTTGTGATAATAGTAATATTTAATTTTTTGTAGGAGGTTTATTATGAAAAGCATGAAAGAATCTACTAAAAGGAGACTTAAAGCCTACACGGCGGTGGCAACAGGTGCCCTTGTAGTGGCTTCACAGGCAGAGGCTGCAGTACAGTACAGTGGTCTGCAGAATTTGACAGTGGATGCATTTAATACTCCAGTAGATGTTGACCTCAATGGAGATGGAGTGGTTGATTTTAGATTTTATTTTTTTTACTCATATTATTATGGTTACATAATAAACACATTGGCCATTAATCCCTTTACTCTAGGAGATAGCTGGATCGATACTACTGCTAATGGTGACCCTGCGAGACTTCCTACAAGTTATCCTATCAGGGCTACTTTGGTAAATCCTTCTTTTTCTTGGGATTATGAGAGCCGTGATATACTTGCTTTATACTCTAATAAATATGGGAGTACTGATGGTAATTTTGTTGGCCAGAGGGGCTACATTGGGGTGAGGTTTATCAGTGCTCAATGCAACAGTGGCAACTACCACTATGGATGGATACAGTTTGAAGGAGCTGCTGATGCGTCTTCAGGCACCATAATAGACTGGGCATACGAGGACCAGTGTAATACACCGATTCTTGCTGGAGACAGAGGTCAGCCTACTGCTGTACCAACTCTTGAACAGTGGGGTACCCTTGCAATGGCTGCCTTTCTTGCAGGTGCTGCAGCTATGAGGCTGAGAAAAAGACAGCAGGAAGAGTTTAAATAAACAAGCAAATGAGTCTTAGACGTTTTCTCTTAACCTATCTTATACTAATGGGAATTTTTTTTCTCCTTATTGGTTTAAAGCCTGTACAGGATATTATAGATATTAATGGAATATACACAAACTCTATTGTAAAAATAACATCTAAGATTCTTCAGACCGTGGGTATCCAGTCTTCTGTAAATGGTTCGATTATCTATCTACCCTCAATAGCCCTAGATGTGAGATTTGGCTGTAATGGGCTTGAAGCAGTGATGATTTATACAGTGGCGGTGATCAGTTATCCTGCAAGATGGAGAATACGGGCAGCAGGAATAGTTGTAGGATTTATAGTAATACAGGTACTGAATATTATAAGAATTGTAGCATTGGGATACGCTGGTGTCCATATGAAGGAAATGTTTGAAATAATACATCTGTATATTGCACAGGGAATAATGATTGCTATAGCTCTTGCCATATTTGTCCTCTATCTATATTATGCAACAAAAGAAAAGCACACTCAGACCACTGCTTAAGACTGGATTGATTTTCTTCATATCCTATTTTATATTTCTTGGTATATGGATAAAAACAAAGGATTTCTATGCAAAAGGCGTCACTACAGTAGCCTCTCATCTGATAAGTATGTTAAAAGATGTTGAAGTTATAGGTATGAAACAGAAAGGAGACACTACAGTAGTGTCTTTTTTCCCGGAGAGATTTAGATCAAGAATTGCCATTGAGATAAATGTGAAAACATCGGTATATACTTTTAATACCCCTCTCAGTCTCGCAATTATGGTAGCAATGTTTTCTTATCTTAAAAGAAAGCACAAAAGACTTTTTAGGGTATATATTGAGGGGTTATGCCTTCTAATTGTAGTACATTTTATATATGTTTTCTCTTTAGAAGGAGAGAATATAACAAGGGTGATGATGCTCCGGGGATATGAATCCAAAAGTTTTATTAGAATATTCTTATGGCAGTTCTTATGGCAGTTTACTGATAATATGATTATTAGGTTTGAGCCTTTTCTATTGGGAGCCTATCTCTATCTTAGAAGACCGATTTAGCTGAATAACGCTCACTTAGAGGTTTTTTGTGATAAAATGTAAGAGGTTCATAATTTCTTCATCTTTTCTGAGTAGAATTGGGTTATGGGTTATATAAAGGGGTCCTTTAAGTCACTATTTATTGTATTGGTAATCCTGACAATGTTTATTCCAGCAACAGCAGCAGGCTGGCAGAGAGACAGACCTGTTACACCTTATGGTGATTTCTGTCGCAGGTGCACCAGATATGGTGTCTGTCCCAGGATGCTCTCAATTAAAGAGGCTGTTGAGGCCCTTGAAGCATACTATGGGAAAAAGAATCTTAAGGCAGTGATTAGATCAACGGAGGGTAGATTTGTTATAGCTGAGATTCTCGAGGACGGTAGAGTTGTGGACAGAATAATATTTGACAGAAAAACAGGGAGAGTGCGTTCTATATACTAAATGAAGGCACTTATTCAGAGAGTTTTATCTGCTTCGGTTGAAGTGGATGGGAAGGTGGTTTCAAGGATTGGAAGAGGGCTGCTCCTCTTTCTTGGCGTCCTTAGAGGTGATACAGAGGAAGACCTTGATTATATTGTAAAAAAGGTGCCGAGATTAAGAGTTTTTGAGGATGACAGAGGAAAGATGAACCTCTCATTGATAGATATTGAGGGAGAGGTTCTGGTTGTATCTCAGTTTACCCTTGCTGCAAGGACTCGCAAGGGATTAAGACCTTCCTTTGATGATGCAGAAGCCCCTGAAAGGGCCGAAGAACTTTATAGAAAATGTATAAAAGCTCTTAGAGGACAAGGGATAAAAACCTTAGAAGGGGTCTTTGGAAGGTATATGAGGGTTTCTCTTGTAAATGATGGTCCTGTCACTATTATGATAGATTCAAAAGAGAAAAGAAAACCTTAAGATTGCTGTCTAACTCGAATTCAAAGTATAGAGATAATATCAATGTCGCTGAAGTTCTGTTTTTTCACAATCGAAAGATTGTAAATAGGGGGTTGGGTAGGGTAAAATTAATAAGACCTATAATTAAGACTAAAAAATTTTTAAGGAGGGTTAATGAAGCGTGATACTGCTCCAGCAATGATAAATATTGGTTTTGGGAATGTAGTGTCTTCTTCAAGAGTTATTGCTATAGTATCTCCCAATTCTGCTCCCCTTAGAAGATTAAAAGAAGAGGCAAAGAAAAAGGGGAAGCTCATTGATGCAACTGAGGGTAGAAAGACCCGGTCAATAATTGTTATGGATAGTGATCATATAGTGCTGTCTGCACTACAACCAGAAACCATAACCCAGAGATTCTCTGGCAAGGAAGAAAGTGTTTCTGTAGAAAAAGAAACCTAAATGAAAGGCTCTATATTTATTGTTTCTGCACCCTCTGGTGCTGGAAAGACAACTCTTTGTAAGAAGCTGACTGAGACAACTGAAGGAATAAGACATTCTGTATCATATACCACCAGGGAACCCAGGAAAGGTGAGAAAGATGGAAGAGACTATTTTTTTGTGAGTGAAGAGAAGTTTATGGAGATGGTCAGAAGAGGAGAATTTCTTGAGTGGGCAGAGGTTCATGGAAACCTCTATGGGACCTCCAAAAGGTACATTCAAGAAATAATTAATACAGGTACAGATGTTATCCTTGATATTGATACCCAGGGAGCGAGACAGATCAGAGACTCTGGAATAGAAGCAACTTTTATTTTTATTCTGCCTCCCTCTCTAAAGGCACTTGAGGAAAGATTGAGAAAGAGAGGTACAGACCCAGAGGAAACGATTCGTAGAAGACTGAAGCAGGCAAAGAAGGAGATTAGTGACTACAAGATGTATGATTATGTTATATTTAATATTAGGGTTGATGAAGCAGTAGAGCAGTTACGTTCAATCGTTATAGCCAAGAGGCTGAGTATTAACCGTATTGATCATAAAATCATAGAAAGGGAGTTCCTTAAATAAAGAGGCTACATGGTAGCCTAAACCGATCTTGGAGGTGAGAAGAGTATGGATATAATTTCTCTTCCTATTGAGTTTGATGAGGAGAAGATTGATGGTAGATTCAGGCTTGTCAATATAGCTGCACAGAGGGCTAAGGAGCTTGCTGCAGGTGTAGAACCATATATACAGACAAAGTCTAAAAAAGTCACAACAATAGCCCTTGAAGAGGCTATACAGAACAAACTGGAATTCCTTATTGGTGAAGAGGCTGCAAAGGCAAAAGAAGAGGCGAAGAAACTTGATATCAGAAAACTCCTTGAGATGAGAGAAGAAGAGAGAGAACCCGAGGATCTCACAGAGCTTGAGAAGGATCTACAGATCTATATGCAGGACAAAGAAGAATCAATCTCACCGGATGAAATCTTCGATTCTGAAGAATAAAAAGATTCTGCTTGCTGTAACGGGGGGTATCGCAGCTTACAAGAGTGCAGAGCTCATACAGAGGATAAAAGAGGAAGATGCATCTGTTACTGTTTTAATGACAGAGGCAGCACAGAGGTTTATAACCCCCCTTACACTGCAGACTCTTTCCTCCAATCCTGTTTATACTGATATATTCTCTGCACCATTGTCTCATATTGAATTGGCTGTTGTCTCAGATGCCCTGTTGATTGCCCCTGCCTCTGCAAACACTATTGCTAAAATGGCCTCGGGCATGGCAGACAATATTGTCACTCTAAGTTATCTTGCCTTTAAGGGTCCAGTAATCCTGGTGCCTGCGATGAACTGGAGAATGTATGAGCATCCTTCTGTTAAGAGGAATATCCAGATTCTTAAAGACAGAGGCTGCATAGAGGTTGTGCCTGAGGAAGGGATACTTGCATGTGGTGAAAAAGGCAGAGGCAGGATGGCATCTGTTGAAAGAATAGTGGAGACATTGAAGTATGCCCTTTCTCCCAAAGACCTTAAAGGCAAGAAGATTGTTGTGACTGCTGGACCTACAGTGGAACCAATCGATCCTATAAGGTATATATCCAACCGATCTTCGGGTAAAATGGGGTATGCGATTGCAAGGGTTGCCAGAAGGAGAGGGGCAGAGGTGGTTCTTATAACTGGTCCTACAGAAATAAACTCTCCCGATGGTGTTGAGACAATCTATGTGGAGACGGCAGAACAGATGCTTGATGCTGTGGTCAGTTCAATAAAGAATGCATATATTCTTGTTATGGCAGCTGCAGTAGCTGACTTTACTGTAGAAAGATATTCAGATAAAAAGTACGAGAGAGACCGTTTGCAGTCATTAAAATTAAAACCAACAGTAGATATTATAAAAACGGTTTCTTCTTTGCCTAAGAGGCCATTTATAATAGGATTTTCTGCAGAAACTGGCCCAAATATTGCAAGAGCAAAAAGAAAGATGGCGAAAAAAGGGATGGATATGATTGTGTTTAATAATGTCCTGGAAGAGGGTTCAGGGTTTGGTACGGACACGAACAGGATAGTTATTATTGACAGAAATACTGTGAAAGAATTACCCTTAATAAGCAAAGAAGAATGTGCAGAAGAGATATTTAACCATGCTTTAACTTTATTAGAGAAGGCGTAAAAATGGTGTCATCTTCTGTCAGTATAATGACATTTTTTGTTTTATTTGTTAATGGAGGTAATGATGGGCCTTGAAGAGATTGAAAAACTGAAAGAAAGGCTTAAAAAGGACCCTTCTTCTAAGTTGTTTGTCCCCTTAGCAGAAGAGTATCGAATGGCTGGTATGTATGAAGAGGCTATTGATGTTCTTATAAAAGGGCTCGAGAAACATCCGAACTATACCAGTGCAAGGGTTGCACTGGGTAAGATCTATCTTGAAAAGGGAGAGGTAGACAAGGCACGTGATGAATTTGAAAAGGTTGTTGAGATAATTCCTGATAATCTATTTGCCCATAAGAAGCTTGCAGAGATATACAGGGATATTGGTAATATTCAGAAGGCCCTGCTGCATTATGAGAAGGTGATAGAGTTAAATCCCTTAGATGAAGAGACACTTAGTATTCTAAAGCAACTAAAAGCAGAGACACCTGAACAGGAGGCAGAAGACCTTGTAGAGACAGAGGATGTATTCCCCTTAGAGGGTGAGGAGGAGGAAGAGATACAACCATCAGTAGATGAAACTATTAAAGAAGAGGATGAAGAAGTAATAGTAGAGGAGTTTAGAGGTGCTGAGGAGGTGCCTGCTGCAGAGGCAGAGGAGATATCTGAACCTGAAGAAGACCTTGTAGAGACAGAGGAAGAAGACAAGGCATTTGAGGAGTATAAAGAATTCTCGCAATTTGTGGAAGAAGAGATACATGAACCTGAAAAGTTTGAAGACAGAAATGTCGAAACAGACAGTAGTGCCATGTTCGCATCTGTAGAAACATATGAGGAGACTTCCTTTGAAGAAGAAAAAGAAGAATTCAAAGGTCCAAGTCCTGTGTTTCCATTTGGAGAACTTCCTGAGGATGTAGAATCTATGCTTTCTGAAGCGGACGAGCTTATAAGGGCTGATAGATACATCAATGCTGCTGAGATTTATCAGAAAATACTCGAAAAAGAACCTGACAACAGAAAGGTCCGTCAGAGATTTGAAGAATTAAGATATTATATAAGATTCCTTGGTAAAGATCCAGATCAACTTATAAATAATCTTGAACAACTCCTTTCAGGAATAAAAAAGAGGCAGGATGAGTTTTTCAGAGGCGCTTAAAGAGGTAGTAGAAAGAGTTGACGGGGCGGTGTCTTGTATAATCCTCGCGGCTGATGGTATCCCTGTAGAAGAGTATTCTGTAGAGAATCTTATTGATTTCAATGATCTGTCAGCCGAAATCTCGACCCTTATAAGGGATATTGAGGTTGCCTCAGAAGACCTCAAACTTGGAAAGGCAAAAGAGTTTGCAGTAATTGCAGAGGCCTGTGGAATAATCACCAGAAAAATCACAGATGAATACTATATCACTGTTGTTATAAGACCTGATGGTAATTATGGAAAAGCGAGGTTTGTGCTGAGAAGCGTAGTGCCCAGGATCGAAGAAGAATTTAAGACCTGAGTTTCCAAATCTGAAATGGAAAATAGTACCCTCAGTTTTTCAAGACCCGCAATAGCAGCCTCTTTATCAGATAAAGACCTTTCTTTGGTAGATGCTCAGATCTTGGAACATATAGACATTATAGAACTCAGGGTTGACCTCTTTAGAGATCTGTCACCAGAGGGGGTTGAGAGCGTATTCAGGAAGGCTCAAGATTTTGGAAAACCACTGATAGCTACTATTAGAGATTATGCTGAGGGTGGGATGGTAAAACTATCAAATAAAGAAAGACTCTTTCTCTTTCAAAAAGTCATTCCACTGGCAGAGTTGATTGATATTGAGATGCTTTCAGAGATATTTAATCAGGTCAGAGAGATTGTAAAAAATGAGAGGAAGACCCTTATTGCTTCGTTTCATGATTTCAGTGGCACGCCTGAATTGGATAAAATGGAAGCTCTCTACATGAAAGCCAGTTCTGAGGGAGCAGATATTGTCAAAATAGCCGTCATGGCTGATAAAGTAGAAGACCTAAAAAGGATGACACAATTTACCCTTAATCATGCCCAGAGAGTAGTGACACTCTGCATGGGAAAGATGTCCTTGATAAGCAGGATATTCTTTCCATTCATCGGTTCCCTCTTTACCTTTGGGGCAGTGGGAGAACCTAAGGCCCCTGGGCAGGTCTCTGTGATAAAACTTCGTCAGTATATAAACAACCTAAGCATACAGGGATAGGCTTTTAGGAAAACCTTCAAACTTAAAGTGGCTTCCTGGCTGAACAATTTGACAAAGGTTTTTTTTATAATCTATACTTGAAAAAAGGAGTTATTTTGTGAAATTCCCTGGGGGAGGCCTTTGAGCCTGAGAACCTCTGTGCTCATGGTGAGTGCAGAGGGACCCTTTGAACCTGATCCGGGTAATGCCGGCGTAGGGAAAGGGAAGGAGGGCCGTATACCATCCAGGGATACGGCTTTTTTATTTGTATTACAATGAAGATAAAACTGAATGGAAATGAATACAACACAGAAGCAGCAACAGTAGCCGAGCTTCTGAAGGAGCTTAAGATACATCCTGAAAGGGTGGCTGTTGAGGTAAACCTACATATTGTTAAGAAGGCTGAATATGAAAAGTTTCCAATAAAAGAAGGCGACACAGTAGAGGTCGTCAGTTTTGTAGGAGGAGGAACAATGGAAGATGACAAACTGGTAATAAGGGGAATAGAGTTCTCATCTCGACTCTGGGTGGGAACTGGAAAGTACAAGGACTTTGAAGAAACTGCAAGGGCTGTTGAGGCCTCTGGAACTGACTGTGTAACAGTGGCAGTAAGAAGGGTTAATATCTTTGACAGAAAGTCTCCGAATCTCTTGGATTATATTGATCCAAAGAAGTACAAAATACTTCCTAATACAGCAGGCTGTTATACTGTTGAAGAGGCATTGAGGTATGCACGTCTTGCCCGTGAGGCAGGTATATCAGACATGATAAAGCTGGAAGTGATAGGTGATGAGAAGACCCTGTTTCCTGATGTCTGTGGACTACTGGAGGCAACAGAAATACTCGCAAAAGAGGGTTTTATTGTACTTCCCTATACGAATGACGATCCTGTTACTGCTAAAAGACTGGTTGATGCAGGTGCAGCAGCAGTTATGCCCCTTGGTGCCCCGATCGGTTCAGGACTAGGGATAAGAAATCCCTACAATATAAAAATAATTTTAGAATCTGTGGATGTACCTGTTATTGTGGATGCAGGAGTAGGTACTGCTTCGGATGCTACAATAGCTATGGAGTTGGGGTGTGATGCTGTTCTGATAAATACAGGCATTGCCGGGGCCAAAGACCCTATCTCGATGGCAAGGGCAATGAAACATGCTGTTATAGCTGGAAGACTGGCATACAAGGCGGGTAGAATTCCAAAGAAACTCTATGCCTCTGCGAGTAGTCCCTTGGAAGGGATGTTAGCATAGAAGACTGGAGATAGATGATAGATTTTAGGGCCTATCTTATTACTGATAGAAAGAGAATAGAAAGGTCTCTCTTTGATGCAGTAGAAGAGGCCCTGAGAGCAGGTATAAAGGCTGTGCAGTTAAGAGAGAAGGATCTACAGACAAGGCCACTGCTTGATATGGCGTACAGGATGAGAGAACTGACAAGAAGATACGGGGCAAAATTATTTATAAATGAGAGGGCAGATATAGCCATGGCTGTGGATGCTGATGGAGTGCATCTCGGTGCAAAGGGGATACCAATTAAGGCAGTCCGAAAGATTAGAGACAGAGGGTTTCTTATAGGATATTCTGCTCACAGTCCTGAGGAGGCGGCAAGGGCAGAGGTAGAGGGTGCTGATTTTGTAACCTTTAGTCCTGTTTATGAGACCAGTTCAAAACCTGGTGTCAAGGCTCAAGGGCTTGATAAGCTGGAGGCTGCGGTCAGGGCAGTCTCAATCCCTGTTTTTGCCCTTGGAGGTATAACCTTAAATAGGGTTGAGGAAGTGCGACAGAGAGGTGCCTTCGGGGTGGCTGTGGTGTCAGCTATACTCGGGGCATATAATATAGATGAAGAAACTAAAAAATTTGTGAGGTTACTACAATGACAAGAGTAGAATTAGCAAAAAAAGGTGTAATTACAGACGAGGTGAAAAGGTGCGCAGAAAGGGAAAGGACTTCTCCTGAGAGGCTTAGCAAGGATATTGCTGAAGGAGTGACCGTTATTCTCAGAAATATCAACCATGATATCGAACCTGTTGCAGTGGGCAGAGGACTCCGTACCAAGGTGAATGCAAATATAGGTACATCTAAGGACAGGATGTCTCTGCAGGATGAGATGGAGAAACTGGATATTATAATCAAGTATGGAGCAGATACTGTTATGGATCTTTCCACAGGAGGACCTATTAGGGATATAAGGAGGCTGATGCTGAAAAGTTCTCCTATACCTGTAGGCACGGTGCCTATATATGAGGCAGCCGTAAGAGCAGCAGAGACCCACGGCAGTATTGTTAGGATGTCAGTTGATGAACTCTTTCAGGTGATAGAGGAACATGGTAGTGAAGGAGTAGATTTTATAACAGTCCACTCTGGACTGACTCTGAAGGCGGTTGAGCATCTGAAAGAAGAAGGCAGAATACTTGATATAGTAAGCCGTGGAGGAGCCTTCCTTGTAGAATGGATGATATACAATGAGAAGGAGAACCCCCTATACGAGTATTATGACAGACTCTTAGAGATTGCCTACAGATATGATATGACCCTCAGCCTTGGCGATGGCCTGAGGCCCGGTTGTCTTGCAGATGCTACTGACAGAGCCCAGATACAGGAGCTTATAACCCTTGGTGAACTTCACCAGAGGGCCCTTGATGCGGGTGTGCAGAGCATGATTGAAGGGCCAGGACATGTACCACTACACCAGATAGAAACAAATATCAAGATCCAGAAGGACCTCTGCAAGGGTGCCCCTTTTTATGTACTTGGTCCCTTGGTAACGGACATCGCAATGGGTTATGACCACATAGCTGGTGCTATTGGGGGTGCACTGGCTGCCTGGGCAGGTGCGGATTTCCTCTGTTATCTCACTCCCTCAGAACATATAAGACTCCCCTCCCTTGAGGATGTGAAGGAAGGTGTGATAGCATCAAAGATTGCTGCCCATGCAGCAGACATTGCAAAGGGTATTCCAGGTGCAGCAGACAAAGACCTCCAGATGGCCCGTTTCAGAAAGGCACTTGACTGGGAGGGTCAGATGAGGCTCAGCTTTGACCCTGAAAAGGTGTATCGCTACCGTTCTGAGGCCCCTCCTCAGGAGTCAGAGGTGTGTAGTATGTGCGGAGAGTTCTGTGCTATTAAGACTGTTGAGAGGGCACTGAGAAGTAAGTCCTCAAAGAAGTGAGAAGGGTAGTTATAACAGGAATAGGTGCAGTAACCCCCCTTGGATGTAGTTTTAAGGAGAGCTTTAGAGGAGTTTTTGAAGGTAGAAGTGGTCTTGGTGTTTGTAGCAGGTCTCTACTGGATGGGTTGCCGTGGAAGGTTGTTGGTGAAGTAAAGGGTTTTTCTGCTGGAGAGGTTCTGAGTAAAAAAGAGATAGCCCGTCTGGGGCTTTTTGTTCAATACTCACTGGTAGCTGTCCAGGAGGCAATAGAGGATGCAGGACTTTCTCCCCCGCCAGATACACTTGTTGTTGTGGGGACCAGTCGTGGTGGAATATACGAAATCGAAAGAGCGTTTCTTCAGCAGAAAAGACTTTCTCCTTATCTAATGCCTGCAACCACACACAATATGGCAGCCTCAGCGATCTCTGAAAGATGGCGCATTTCTGGTACTTCTCATACCCTATCTTCTGCCTGTGCTTCTGGTGCAGTTGCCATAGGTGAGGCCTACAGGGCTATAAAAAGCTCTCAAGCAAGGGTTGCCATATGCGGAGGAACAGAGGCTCCTATAACAAGGGTCTGTCTTGAAGGGTACGGAAGGATGGGAGTCCTCTCAACTGTCTCTACTTCTGAGGCAAGTCGTCCCTTTGACAGAAGAAGAGACGGGTTTGTTCTTTCTGAGGGGGCGTGTATGATGGTGATTGAAGAGCTTGAGCATGCGTTAAGAAGGGGAGCTGAGATATATGCTGAGATTGTGGGATATGCCACCTTGACAATGGTAAGGAGACAGATAGAGCCTGTAGTTGAGGCAGAAGAGGAGGTGATACGCCAGGCTCTTGAAGATGCATCTTTGAGCCCTTCAGATATTGACCATATAAACTGCCACGGCACTTCAACAAGACTCGGAGACTCTGTTGAAGCAGCAGCCTTAGAGAGGATTTTTGGCAAAAGGTTCTCTCAGATTCCTCTGACTGCGGTTAAGTCAATGACAGGTCACATGCTCGCAGGCTCTTCAGCTTTTGAGGTGGGGGTGACCGCTGTAAGTCTTCGGGACGGTGTTATTCCACCTACTATAAACACTAAAGAGCCTGAATTTAAGCTGAATATATCCAATATTAAAAGGACAGAAGGTATCCAGACCGCCTTAACCACCTCTTTCGGTTTTGGAGGAGTAAATGCTGCTGTTGTACTGTCCAGAATTAAGCAATTAGATTAGGGACTTCTCATAAACCCTGAAACGTCTGTAAAGCCTGCCTCCTATCATCTCAACGAGCCGAATAACAGGAAGGTTGTCCTCCAGAATCCACGAAAACTCCACCCTGTGGTATTTTCTTCCTTCCCTGAATCCTTCTCTGAAAAGAAGTGCATCTACTCCTTTTAGTCTGTAGTCGGATTTCACTCCCAGAAGTAGAAGCCTCAGATCTTTAATCTTTCCTTTATAATAGAGTGCCTTTAATATACTCAAGGGAGTGATCCTTCCTCGCATCTTTCTAAGAACCAATCCGAAATCAGGCACCACCCCAAGAAATCCAACAGACTCCCCAGCCTTCTCTGCTATCAGCATCAGCTCAGGTACCACAATCGGTTTCAGTCTCTTTGCCATGTACTTCAACTCCTCGTCACTCATTGGTACGAACCCCCAGTTATCCTTCCATGCTTCATGGTATATACTCTTGAATACCTGTAACTCTTCATATAGCTTTTTTATATTCACCTTTCTCACCCTGATGCCCCTCTTTTCAGCTATCTGTGCCACTCTTAATACCTTTTCTGGCAGTTCCTTGGGCACTTCTTTGGTGTATGCAAGGAGGTCCTTGGCCTTTCTAAAGCCTTCATTCTCAAGAAGTTTCTGATAATAGGGTAGGTTGTAAGGGGTCATTACTGTGGGGGGGTATTGGAATCCCTCAACCAAGATGCCGCAGTATTCATTGGTTGAAAAGTTCATCGGACCTCTCATCAATACCATACCCTCTTTTTTAAGAAAATCTGCCACCGCAGCAAACAATCTGCCTGCAACCTCCTGAGAATCCACAGCTTCAAAGAAACCAAAAAAGCCCGCTTTTTCATTGTGATATTGGATATGTGCAGGGTTCACTATTGCTGCTATTCTTCCAAGGATGGTGTTTTTCTTTTTTGCAATAAAGTACCTTACGGTTGCCTGCCTTACAAAGGGATTCTTTTCACTGAAGTGTGCTATCTGTTCTATAATCAGCTCAGGTGTAAAGAGGGGATCACCTCTGTACAGTTCAAAGGGAAATTTTACAAAGGTTTTAAGATCTTTTTTATTCTTAACCTCATGGATTTCTATCATCTAAATTATTCCGAGTGCCTTACCCACCTTTCTGAAGGCATCACAGACAATATCAAGGTGTTCGTCCGTGTGTGTTGCCATGTAGCTCGTCCTGATAAGTGCCCTTCCGTTTGGTACTGCAGGGCTTACTGCCACATTGGCAAAAACCCCCTCTTCCTGAAGCATCATCGCAAACTTGAAGGCTGTCTCATTCTCTCCAACGATTACAGGGATTATGGGGGTCTGGCTTGGTCCTACTTCAAATCCCATCTCCTTAAATTCCTTCAGCATCCTTCGGGTATTCTTCCACAGTCTCTCAAGTCTTTCTGGTTCCTGTTCTATTATGTCTATTGCAGCACTCACAGCAGCAACAGATGCAGGAGGAGGAGAGGCACTGAATATTAGAGAACGGGCAAAGTGTTTTATATAGTGAATTATGTCCGCGTCACCCGCAACAAACCCCCCTATTGAGGCAAGGGACTTACTGTATGTACCCATAATGAGGTCAACCTCCTTCTCCAGACCAAAGTGTTCACAGGTCCCTCTACCAGTGGCGCCAAGCACTCCAATTCCATGGGCATCATCCACCATCACCCTTGCCCCGTACTGTCTCGCCAGTTTTACCACCTCAGGAAGGTTGATTATATCACCCTCCATGCTGAAGACGCCGTCAACCACGATTAGTATTCCTCGGGCCTCGGCGGTTTTGAGGATTCTTTCAAGGTCATTCATGTCGTTGTGCTTAAACTTTCTCGTTTCTCCAAAAGAGAGTCTGCATCCATCGATTATGCTGGCATGGTCCATCTTGTCAATTATCACCAGATCGTCTTTCCCCACAAGGGCAGAGATGACACCCAGGTTGACTTGGAAGCCTGTGGAGAATATAAGAGCCGCCTCTTTTCTCATAAATCTTGCAAGCTTCTCTTCAAGTTCCACATGGATATCAAGGGTGCCATTGAGAAATCTGGAACCTGCACAGCCTGTACCATACTTGTCAATAGCCCTTTTAGCAGCTTCCTTCACCCTTGGGTCATTGGTGAGTCCTAAGTAGTTATTAGAGCCCACCATTATCATTCTTCTGCCATTCATATATACAACTGGGTCTTGGGCACTCTCTATCACCCTGAAGTAGGGATAAAGCCCTGCAGCCATAGCCTCCTTGGCCTTTGTAAACTTAAGGCACTTCTCAAAAAGATCAGATCTCTTCATAGCCATCTGTTTATTTTGTACCAATTTGCTGTCCATCTTAACCCCTCGTTCAGTTTAACCTTTGGGTTATAACCCAGTTCTCTCTCGGCCTTTGAGTGATCACAGATCCAATACCGATACCTCAGTTCCCTTATCTTATCCCTGTTGAATATGCTGGGTCCTTTACTGAACCTCTCCCCTATACTCGCAAGAAAAGGCATCATACTCTTAGGTAAATGCACTTTGGTGATGTTTCTATTGAGTATCCGTGATATCTCATATGCGATTTCTTCATTACTGTGAACCTCTCCATCCGTTATAAAATATGTCTGTCCCACCGCTTGAGGACTCTCTGCTGCCATTATTATACCATTAATTAAGTCATCTACATAAACAAGGGAATACCTTGCCTTTCCCCAGTAAGGGAAAATCCCTCTCTTTATCAGTTTAAAAAAGAAGTAAAAATCTCTGTCCCTTGGACCATATACTGCAGGAGGTCTTATTATTGTTATTGGTATCTGATCAGTGATACCAAGGATCACCTTCTCTGCCTCCAGTTTGCTCTTACCATACACAGAGACCGGATGCGGTTCTGTCTGTTCATTTACTGGTTTACCATCTAAACTTGGACCTACAGCACTAAGGCTGCTAATAAATACAAATCTTTTTATATTACTGTTGTGTTTAATAACGGTATTTACCAGATTTCTTGTGCCATCCACATTAACACAAAAAAAGTCGTTTTCCCTACATGCCTTGGTGATACCAGCTACATGGAAGATATAACTACAGTCCTTTACAGCCTTCTCCAAGCTCTTCTCATCAAGACAGTCACCCTCTGTAAATTCCACACAGAGAGTCTCAAGCCATCTCCTGTTTGAGCCAGAGCGAACCAGACATCTAACCTCATATCCCCTGGAAAGCAGTGTCTCTGCAAGGTGACTTCCTATAAAACCAGTAGCGCCTGTAACAAGTACTTTCATAGTAGATGAGTTATTTTGCTTTAAAACTTCAATGATAGTCAACCCAAAAATGTCGCTTCTTTGTGGATAGGATTGATTTAAGGTAGTTTTATTGATAAAGTAATTTTAACAAAGCTGTGCTGAATATGTCATAATATATATCAATCTTAAAAGAGTGAAACTAATTTTCCTTTTAGGAGGTTTAAAGATGTATGCGACCAAGAATTACAAGGTTAAGAAGGCACCGACTTGTCCACATTGTGGAGTAAAGATGACTAAAATTGAGCCACCTCCCTATAACATAGGAGATGGTCTTGGTTGGGGTGTAAGATATCTATGGGTATGCTTCAATGATGAGTGTTCCTTTTTTGTTGAAGGATGGGAACATATGAGGGTCAATTATGGTAAGACAGCCTCTTACAGATACATGTGCTTCCCCGACAACGGTGAGACAGGGGCTATATGTGTACTCTCCTATGATGGTCTTAAAGGGCAAATCATAGAGGATGATGAGGAGGAAGAAGAGGTTTGATCGCTATAGTTGACTATGGGATGGGAAATTTAAGAAGCGTTGAGAAGGCATTTAAAAAAGTGGGATTTGATGTGATTGTAACAAGTAAGCCTGAAAGACTTAAAGATGCAAAGGGAGTGGTTTTGCCAGGGGTGGGTGCCTTCAGAGACTGTATGCTGAACCTTGAAAGACTGAATCTACTTGATACAATCCTTCATATAATCAATGAAGGAAAACCCTATCTCGGTATCTGTCTGGGGCTTCAGATACTGTTTAGTGAATCAGAGGAGTTTGGGGCATCAAAGGGTCTTGATATAATTAAAGGCAAGGTGGTGAGGTTTAAGGTTAATGGTCTAAAAGTACCCCACATGGGATGGAACAATGTAAGGTTTAAAAAAGAGATTTCTCTGTTCAATCAGGTTCCGGATAACAGCTACTTCTATTTTGTACACTCCTACTATGTGGTGCCGGAGGATCCAGATGTTATAGCTGCAACCACAGACTATGGTGTGGAGTTTGTCTCTGCAGTATGTAAAGACAATGTCGTGGCTACTCAATTTCATCCAGAAAAGAGTCAGAGGCTTGGACTACAGATAATTAGAAACTTTGCCATGATGGCAGAGGGGAAATCCCTTAGAGAGTTACATCAAGGATCATCATTACAATAAATCCGATCATGACTCCAAAGGTCGCCTCTTTCTCAAACCCCTTTCTATGAGACTCTGGAATAATTTCATCACTTATCACAAAGAGCATTGCACCTGCTGCAAAGCCCATACCTAAAGGAAGAAGACACCTACAGAAAGTCCCTCTGGGAAGTTGTGTATTGTGATTGCTATGATAAAGAGCCAGATCCTTTTGAGATTTTTAATATTGGCTCCCTCAGGTCCCTTTATAAAGTGTTCATGAGGTGAGAATCTGTCGCTCAGATAGAGAAACAGTGCTCCGAGAAGCATTCCGAAGGCGACTGTAAGGGCACCACTGAAGCCTCCCCCTGCATATTCTGTGGCGGGAATTATAAGGGAGAATGAGGTGGCTGCAAGCATCACGCCTGCACCGAATCCCATCATAATGTCCTGTATTCTTGGAGAAAGATCTCTACAGAAGAGTACAGGAAGTGCTCCTACACCAGTAGCCATACCTGCAAGCAGACTAGCTACAAAGCCCATGACTGGAACAGACCACATCAGCATATAGGGTAACATAAATATGTTTCTCTCATCAGCCGTTGTCTCGCTTTTGAATTATAATGAGATACAATTGCTTAAGAGATTATTAAATTAATAAGCTTAATAAGCTGGTTGTTTCTGATCACATGATACAGAAGGTTTACCTCTTTGGTTCAAAGGCAAGGGATGAGTTTACAGAAGACTCTATATGAATCTGCTTTTTGTTCTCAGTAATAAGCCCTCCAAAGGATATAAGGCAAAGATATATGATATTTATCAGCACTTCAGAATTTGAATTCGGAACAGGGTAATGTAAAATCTTCTGTGTAAAATTGAAATTCAAAGAAAAGAGGGTGTATCCTCCATATAATTTATAGGTTTTAAAACTTTAAGGAAGGAGGAATA
>MTOU01000010.1 GCA_002011745.1 Nitrospirae bacterium JdFR-85 | reverse complement strand
AAGTATAGAGAGGATAGTGTATGCAGTAATAAGTTATTTGAATGAGCATTGGAGTTTACACCCTCTTAAAGAATTTACACAGAAAGATTGACATTACCCAAGAAAAGAAATTTGTTGCCAAGACCATAAGATTATGATTAAAATATATTCCATTTTCTGAATAATAGTGATATAATGTTCTAAAATTTTGATAAGGCAGGTGTGTCCTGCTTCAAACTTAACAGAAGGAGGTAGAGCTATGGCAAAACCAGTGATTGAGTGGGATCTCTGTGAGGGATGTGAGTCCTGTGTCGCAATATGCCCAGAAGTCTTTGAAATGGGTGACGATGGGAAAGCGATTGTAAAAAATCCCGATGCCTGTGACACCTGTGATTGCCAAGAAGCTATTGATACCTGCCCCACTGAAGCAATTAAATGGGAAGATTAGAATATGGGGGGCTTTAGTGCCCCCCATATAATTCATAACCTCCTGAGCAGCTCTTCTATTTCCTGCCGATTCTCTTTAAATCCCACGAATACTTTATCATTAATTACAATTGTTGGGGTAGCAAATCTATTGTATTTTTCTATCAATTCTCTCCGAGCATCAGGATCTGTAGAAACATCTCTATTCTCATACTGAATCCCCTCTGCTGAAAGAAACTCTTTCAGGGCTTTACAGTCTGCTCAGTCCGGAGAGGTGAATACCTTAAGTCTCTTCATTTAAACCTTTTTCTTAGAGGCTTTTGTCTTTTTAGCCTTGGATGACGTCTTCTTCTTGGATGGGGAAGCCTTTTTGCTCTGGGCCTTCTTTGTCTTTGATACCCTCTTTCTGGACTTCTCCTCCTTTTTACCCTCCAGTTTTTCGATCTGCAGATGGAGCTTTTTTATCTTTTCTATAACTTTTTTCACCTTTTCATCACTAAAGGGATTCCTTCTTTTATCAAGGGCCACTTCATAAACTCTCCCACCGAGCTCTGCCAACTGTGCCTGCATCTTCTGTTTCATCTCAAAAACCTTTACCTTCTTTTTTACATCACTGGTTACACCTTCAGCCTTGTGTTTAATAACCTCTGTCCCCTCTTTCAGAGCTGCCAGACCCTCATCAATCCCCTTCTTGATATCTCTTTTAAGCCTGTCCCAAAACCCCATAAAAAACCTCCTTTTAAAAAATTTTTATTTATTATATCACAAAAAGAGAAGGAAAATTTAAAAAACTTTTAAGACTATAAAAAAATTTATTGCCAAAATCCTTGACAAACAGCCCTCATCTGTGATAAAGTTCTGGCACTTTCAACATAAATCCTTATTCTGGAGTGGGACAGGATGATTGAGTTAAATAAGTGGTTCTTTGTACAATTAGTAAATTTTCTCGTCCTTTTAATTCTTCTAAATTTTATCCTTTTCCGTCCTATGCTTAATCTCTTCAAACAGAGAAAGGAATCAATTGACGGTGCTCTTGAGGAAGCTAAAAGATTAAATGAACAGAAAGATGAAGAACTTAAACGTTATCATCAGGAATTAGCAGAGGCAAGGGAAAAGGCAAAAGAGATATATAACTCTCTGAGAGAAGAAGGACTGGCGCAACAAAAAGAACTAATCTCTAAGGCACATGAAGAGGCAATGAAAGAACTGGAGAAAGCGAAAGAAGTAATTAGACAGGAGACTGAAAAGGCGAGAAAGGCTTTGGGAGAAGACGTGAAAAGGTTCTCAGAAGAGATAGTAAGAAAGCTTGTAGAGGTATAGTTATGAAGAATAGAAAAAACATATTTGGTCTCTTTTTATTAATTTTAGTATCTATTGTAATAGTCTCCAGTGCTTATGCTGTAGAAGGAGCAGGAGGAGAACATGGTGGTGGAGTGATGGAGTGGGTCTGGAAGATAGTAAACTTTGCTATTCTTGTATTCATTCTTGTCAAGTTCCTCGGAAAACCAATGAAAGAATACTTCCGCAAGAGAACAGAAGCAATAGACAAATCCCTGAAAGAGGCAACAGAAGCAAAAGAACTTGCACAGAAGGCACTACAGGAGGTACAGGAAAAATTAAGATTAAAAGACCAGGAGATAGAAAAGATAGTCTCTTCAGCAAAGGCATCTGGTGAAGCAGAAAAGGAGAGGCTGATTGAAGAAGGCAGACAGATGAGTGAAAAGATTAAAGAACAGGCAAAGACAAATATAGAGTTTGAACTTCAGAATGCCAAGGCTGCCCTGAGAGCTGAGGCAGCAGAATTGGCACTGAAGATTGCTGAAAAAAGGTTGAAAGAAGAGCTAACAGAAGAGAAGCAGAAAAAATTAATAGAAGACTCTATCAAGAGGTTTGAAAATGGCAACTAAGGCAAGTAAATTTGCAAAGAAATATGCAAAGATGCTTTTTAATGTTACAGGTGTTGAAAAAGCTGCTACCACACTGGAGCATCTGAAGATAATCCAGCAACTTGTAGAGGCTGATAAACAGATGAAAAACTTCTTTATGTCTCCTACTATCTCTGATGAGGAAAGACTTAAAGGAATAGATGCCCTTGCAGAAAGGATAGATCTCTCTGAAGAACTGAAAAAATTCCTTATATATATAACTGAAAGAAGGGCAATTGTATCCCTACCAGATATAATAAGACACTACACCGCTTTATACTATGAAAAACAGAGAAAGGCAAAGGCTACAGTTATCTCGCCTGTAAGATTCAATGGTGACTATGAGAGGAGACTTCTTGAGGCCCTAAAAAGACTCACCAACAGAGATGTAGAAATAGAATATGTCCATGATCCTGAGTTGATTGGTGGGATTGTGGTAAAAGTAGGAAGCACCATGTATGACAGTAGCATTAAAGGCCAGTTAAGGCTTTTAAAAGAAGAGTTAATAAAGGGGTGAGAGTATGGAAATCAAGGTTGAAGAAATCAGTGAAGCAATAAGAAAGCAGATCACAGAATTTGAGAAGAAGGTAGATGTAAGTGAGATAGGAACTGTACTCAGTGTAGGTGATGGTATTGCAAGGGTCTATGGACTGGAGAACTGTATGGCTTCCGAGCTGCTCGAGTTTCCCAATGGTGTCTTTGGGATGGCCCTGAACCTTGAGGAAGATGTGGTTGGTGCAGTTCTGTTTGGTGAGGATACCCTCATCAAAGAGGGAGACATAGTTAAAAGAACAGGCAGGATTATGGAAGTGCCTGTTGGTGAGGCACTGCTTGGAAGAGTTGTAAATGCAATTGGTCAACCCATAGATGGTAAAGGTCCTATAGAAGCCAAAGAGACAAGACAGGTTGATGTTGTGGCACCTGGAATTGTTGCACGTCAGCCTGTTAAAGAGCCTCTGCAGACAGGGATAAAGGCAATAGATGCTATGATCCCTATCGGCAGGGGACAGAGGGAATTGATCATTGGAGACCGTCAGACAGGAAAGACGGCCATTGCAATAGATACAATAATTAACCAGAAGGATACAGATGTATACTGTATATATGTAGCAGTGGGACAAAAAAGGGCAGCAGTGGCAAGGGTGGTTCAAACCCTGGAGGAACATGGAGCAATGGAGTATACCACGGTAGTAGTTGCCACAGCCTCAGAGCCTGCGCCACTGCAGTATATTGCCCCTTACTGTGGTTGTGCAATGGGTGAGTATTTCAGGGACAATGGTAAACATGCATTAATCATATATGATGACCTTAGTAAACAGGCAGCAGCATACAGACAGCTCTCACTGCTCCTGAGAAGGCCTCCAGGCCGTGAGGCATATCCTGGTGATGTCTTTTATCTTCATTCCAGACTGCTTGAGAGAGCAGCAAAGCTCTCAGATGAAAAGGGTGGTGGTTCTTTGACAGCACTGCCCATTATTGAGACACAGGCAGGAGACGTTTCTGCATATATTCCCACAAATGTTATCTCAATCACTGATGGTCAGATATATCTTGAGCCTGACCTCTTCTATGCGGGAATAAGGCCTGCTATTAATGTAGGTCTGTCAGTAAGCCGTGTTGGTGGCGCTGCACAGACAAAGGCGATGAAGCAGGTTGCTGGTACCTTAAGGCTTGATCTTGCTCAGTACAGAGAACTGGCAGCATTTGCACAGTTTGGTTCTGACCTTGACAAAGCAACCCTTATGCAACTTGAGCGTGGTAAAAGAATGGTAGAACTGTTGAAACAGGACCAGTATCAACCAATGCCCCTTGATGAGCAGATAATTGTTCTTTACGCTGGTACTCAGGGGTATCTTGATGATCTACCTGTGGAGTCAATCAGGGCATTTGAGCAGGGACTGCTCAGCTATGTGAGGAGTCAGAAACCTGATCTGAAGAAAGAGATTATGGAGAAGAAGGCACTTGATGAAGACCTGAGAAACAAACTCGATGAGGCTATAAAATCTTTCAAGTCCACATTTCAGGCTTAATAGCTGAACAGGGGATAGACAATGGCGACTTTACGAGATATTAAGAGAAGAATCAATTCAATCAAAAGCACTGCCAAGATCACAAGGGCAATGAAGATGGTCTCTGCTGCAAAGCTACGCAGAGCCCAAGAGAAGATGTTTGCTCTTAGACCCTATTCTGATAAGATTAGTGAAGTCCTTTCTGCGCTTGCCAGACCTTCAGACGAAGAGACACATCCCCTGTTAAAGGTAAGGCCAAGGGAGACTGTAGAAGTCCTTATTCTGAGCAGTGATAAAGGATTATGTGGTGCCTTCAACTCCAATGTAATAAGGGCAGGGGTCAAGTTGATCGAAAGACTGAAAAAGGAAGGATTTCAAGTGAGTGTAAGTGTAATAGGCAGAAAGGCGAGAGATTATTTCCGCCGTCGTGGTATCAAGATGAGACAGGTTTGGACAGGGCTGTCTGGAAAGATTACATACTCCTCTGCCCAAGAAGTGGCGCAGGAGCTTATGGAAAGCTATATAAATGAAACCTTTGATGAGCTCTATCTGGTTTATAATGAATTCAAGACAGTAGTTGCACAGAGGGTGAGAGAGGTTAGACTCCTCCCTATAGGAGAGATTGAAAAGGATGAATCTGTAGATATGAAAGACTTTCTCTTTGAGCCGTCGGAACAAGAGGTCTTCAATAGACTGCTTCCGAAAAGTATAGAAATCCTTGTGTACAGAGCAATGCTTGAGTCTCAGGCCTCTGAAGAGGCAGCAAGAATGACCGCAATGGAGAACGCAACAAAGAACGCAGAAGAGATGATAGACAGACTTACACTCGAGTTCAATAAGGCAAGGCAGGCATCCATAACCAAAGAACTGATGGATATCGTAGGAGGAGCCGAAGCACTGAAAGAATAATCTTGCTAATACAATAGCATAAAAATAAATTTTGGAGGTATAAAGATGAATGTAGGAAGAGTTGCACAGGTTATAGGTGCAGTTGTTGATGTAGATTTCGATACTGAATTGCCCCCTATCTTAAATGCATTAAAGGTAGAACAGCCGGCTGACCCGGAGAAAGGTCTACCAGAGATTAATCTCACCCTTGAGGTGGCTTCACACCTTGGGGATAATAGGGTGAGAACAATTGCTATGGGTCCTACTGATGGACTTGTAAGGGGGATGAGGGTAATAGACACAGGACGGCCTATAGCTGTACCTGTTGGTGATGTCACTCTTGGAAGGATAATGAATGTAACTGGTGACCCCTTTGATGAGGCTGGTCCAATAGAGTCTAAGGAACAATGGCCTATACATAGGCCTGCACCAGAGTTTGTGGAGCAGGTTCCTGCACAGCAGGTGTTTGAGACAGGGGTTAAGGTCTTTGATCTGCTTGTGCCCTTTGTCCGTGGTGGAAAAATGGGAATGTTCGGTGGTGCTGGAGTGGGCAAGACAGTTATCATTATGGAGATGATCCATAACATTGCTATGGTGCATGGTGGTGTGTCTGTGTTTGCAGGTGTTGGTGAGAGAACCAGGGAAGGAAATGACCTATTCTTGGAGATGAAGGAGTCAGGTGTTATCAGTAAAGCAGCCCTTATATATGGACAGATGAATGAGCCACCTGGTGCAAGACTAAGAGTAGCACTCACAGCCCTTACAGTGGCAGAGTACTTCAGGGATCAGGGTCAGGATGTGCTAATCTTTATTGATAACATCTTCCGTTACACCCTGGCAGGTTCTGAGGTGTCGGCACTGCTTGGAAGGATGCCCTCTGCAGTGGGTTATCAGCCAAACCTCGGAACCGATATGGGTATGCTTCAGGAAAGAATCACCACCACAAAGAAGGGCTCCATCACATCCATGCAGGCTATTTATGTGCCTGCAGATGACCTTACTGACCCTGCAGTTGCAACTGCATTTACTCATCTTGATGGAACCGTGGTTCTGTCAAGGCAAATTGCAGAGTTGGGTATATATCCTGCTGTGGACCCCCTTGATTCTACATCAAGGGCACTTGATCCAAGAATAGTGGGTGAAGAGCATTATCAGGTTGCACGTGGTGTGCAAAAGGTGCTCCAGAGATATAAAGAGCTACAGGATATCATTGCAATCCTCGGCATGGAAGAGTTGAGTGAGGATGACAAACTCATCGTTGCCAGGGCAAGAAAACTTCAGAGATTCCTGAGTCAGCCCTTCCATGTAGCAGAGGCATTTACAGGAACACCTGGCAAGTATGTGAAACTGGAAGACACCATTAAAGGCTTCAAGGGGATTCTCGAAGGCAAATACGATGATCTACCTGAGCAGGCCTTCTACATGGTAGGCACAATTGAAGAGGCAGAAGAAAAGGCTAAGAAACTCGGTTGGTCAAGGGAGATATAAATGGCAGAGAAGCTGACACTTGAGGTAGTTACTCCTTATGGGTCTGTATTGAGTGAAGAGGTGAATGAAGTTGTTGCCCCAGGTTCAGAAGGTGAATTTGGGGTACTACCTGGACATGTACCATTTGTTACCACATTAAAGATCGGGATTCTCACATACAAGCAGAATGGTAGTGTAAGATATGTATTTGTGAATTCAGGTTATGCAGAGGTTTATGAAGACAGGGTATTAATTCTTGCTGACAGTGCAGAGAGGGCTGAGGATATAGATGTAGAGAGGGCAAAGGCTGCTATGAAAAGGGCTGAAGAAAGGTTAAAGAAGCAGGAGAATATAGATTTCGCACGGGCACAGGCATCTCTGCAGAGGGCTCTTACAAGGCTACAGGCAGCAGAAAAGATAGGCAAGAGATAAAGATAAATTATTTATCTTCTGATCCTGTTAACATAAGTATAATCACGTCTGACCAGTCAGCTATCTCGGTGGGAGTTGTTGCCAGAAGGGCACCTCTGTCGTGGAGGACAGTAGTGTTGTCTTTTGTACGATTTAAACCATCAACTCATAACTCGTCCTCAAAATATTCATAGCCATTGGCTGCCCCATTATACCAAGAGCTATAAACCCAACCCTGAATCTTCATACCTGATACATCATAATTCCCCAGATGAGGAAGAGCTTTTCCTTTTTAGGAACAGAGATCCTCTCTCTTATACTAAATTTGCCTATATTTAAGGAAATTCCATCCTGGCACGGTTCTTGGTATATAAAATAATAAAATTAAATAATTGAAAGGAGGTGTAATATGAAAGGAGTAAAGGTAATAGGAGTTGTCCTAACCATCGCACTGGTATTTCTGTTAGTCCCTACTAAACAGGCAAAGGCAATGAACAATGAATCTGCAGCCTTGCTTGCTGGCGCTATAGCCCTTTTTGGAAGACCTGTATTAAACGCTATTGCACAGGATATCTTCTATGGTCCTGAAAGGGTTTACTACACCCCAAGGCCTACAAGAGTGGTGTACAAAAAGGTTTATATTTACAAACAACAGCCCTGCTACAGGCCTTGTCCACCACCATCATATGCCTATGAAAAGGGCTGGTGTGATGAGATGAGAAGAATTTTCAGAGAGAGGGAGCGGTATGAATATGAAAGGGGAAGGATAGATGCCAGGTGGTATTATTACAGAGAAATAGATCCCTAAAAGGGGCATAACAATAATATATAACCTTCCTCGGGGGAGCTAATTCCCCCTTTATTTTTTTGTCCCTTTGATATTATTCTAAAATATGCTTCGGTTCTTATTTAAACCCAAATCTATTGCAATAGTTGGGGCATCAAGAAACCCGTCAAAGGTAGGCCATTCTATTCTGAAGAATCTCATTACCTATGGCTATACTGGAAAGGTCTTTCCTGTGAATCCATCAGCCACAACAATAGAAGGTCTTAAAACCTATCCCTCACTCACAGATATAAAAGACAGTATAGAACTGGCCATTATTTCGATCCCAGCAACATCGGTGCCTCAGGCCTTGAGAGAATGTGCCCAGAAAGATGTGAAAGTCGCTATCATAATCTCTGCAGGCTTTAGAGAGGTTGGCAAAGAGGGGCGTATTCTTGAAGAACAGATCAGCGAGATTATCAAGGACACTGGGCTTAGGGTACTCGGTCCCAACTGTCTTGGGGTAATAGACACTGAATACAATCTGAATGCCACCTTTGCCAAAGGGATGCCTCCAAAGGGAAGAGTCTCCTTCTTTTCTCAATCAGGCGCCCTGGGGGTGGCTGTACTTGATTGGGCAGTAGCCAATAATGTGGGATTCTCAAAATTCATCAGTCTCGGCAACAAGGTTGATCTCAACGAGACTGATTTTATCGAGTTCTTGATGAATGACGAAGAGACAGATGTAATTCTCGGATATATTGAGGATGTGGTTGATGGAAAGAGGTTTATAGAGGTGGCAAGAAGATGTACCTCTGTAAAACCTATTATACTCATAAAATCAGGTGGCACAGGTGCAGGGGCAAGGGCTGCATCCTCTCATACAGGAGCCCTTGCAGGCTCTGATACTGCATTCAGTGCTGCCTTCAGGCAGACAGGCATCATCAGGGTTGATGGGGTCAAAGAACTCTTTGAGATAGCAAGGGTATTTACCAGTGGCAAACTACCCGCTGGCAATAGACTCCTTATCATAACAAATGCTGGAGGCCCAGGCATAATTGCTGCAGACCATTCAGAGAAAAAAGGACTTACTTTGCCGGTGTTACAGAAGTCAACTATTGAAAAACTTCGAAAGTTTCTTCCTCCAAGTGCATCTCTATACAATCCTATTGATCTTATAGGAGATGCCACCTCTCAGAGATATAAAACAGTTCTTCAGGAAGTACGCAACAGTCCTGATATAGATGGTATCCTTGTGATACTGACACCACAGGCAATGACAGATGTGAAGGAGATTGCAGAAGCTGTTATCGAGACATCAAACTCCACAGACAAACCTGTTATCACCTCCTTCATGGGAGGCTCCACAGTTAGAGAAGCTGTAGAAAGGTTGATGAAACAGTCTATCCCGAACTATTCTTATCCTGAAGAGGCTATCAATGCCTATGAAAAACTTGTGCGATTCTCTGTATGGAAGAAATCCCCTCCAGGCGAGATAAAAAGATTTGAGGTGGATATTGAAGGGGCAAGAAGAATTATTGAGGATGCAAAGGCCCGGGGCATAAGACATCTGGGAGAAGATGAGGCAAGGGAGTGTCTACAATGCTATGGCTTTACTTTCCCTAAGAGAGCTCTTGTACTTGAGGCAAAGGCGGCTGCCAGGGAGGCATCAAAAATAGGATTTCCTGTGGTTATGAAGGTCTCCTCTTCAGATATACTCCATAAGACAGATGTAGGAGGAGTAAAACTTGGTATAAAGAATAGAAGAGATGCAGAGAAGGCATTTCTTGAGATTATATCCTCTGTAAAGAGGAGAGTCCCTCAGGCGAGACTGAAGGGTGTGAATATCTATGAGATGGTCACAGATGGTAAAGAAGTGATCCTGGGCATCACATTCGACAGGACCTTCGGGCATATGCTCATGTTTGGACTGGGTGGTATCTATGTAGAGATTCTGAAGGATGTATCCTTTAGGGTGGCACCTACTACTGAAGAACAGATAAGGGATATGCTCCAAGAGGTAAGGTCATACCCTATCTTGAAAGGCATAAGAGGGGAAGACCCAGTAGATATTGAGGCCATAGTGGAGGGGCTTTTGAGACTGAATCAACTGGTAATGGACTTTCCCGAAATACAGGAGCTTGATATAAATCCTCTTATGGTCAGGAAAGAAGGAGCAATAGCCCTTGATGCAAGAATAATTCTCAGTATTGGAGGTTAAAATGAAAAGACTATATATTGGCTCCATTAATAGCTATTCGGGCAAAAATTTCCTCACCCTTGGGCTGGGATTGAACCTGAAAGACCGAGGTCTTAAGATAGGATATATAAAACCTATTGGCAAGGAACCTGTAATCCATGAAGGCAGTATGGTGGATGCAGATGCCCTCTTTTTCCAGAAGGTCCTTTCTCTACAGCAACCCCTTGAAACCATTTCTCCCTTCATATATACAATTGATACTGTCTCCAGGGCCCTCTCAGGAAGGCTGAAGAACATAAAGAAGAAGGTGCTTGATACAATAACCTCTATCAGAAATGTGGATATATTACTGATTGCAGGCACTACAGACATATTTGAGGGCTCCATGTTTGGAGTAAGCGGAATCAGGATAGTACAGACACCTAAGACCAAGGCTGTTATTGTTGAGTCCTGGAGGGGTGAAGAGAGTATTGACGATATTATCGCAGCCTCTGAGATACTCAATCAACGGCTTGCAGGGATAATCATAAACAGGGTGAAGAAGGATGATAGGAACTTTATCGAAAAAAAGGTCAGGAGTTTCCTCAAAAGAAAAAACATCAAACTCTTCGGGGTAATACCTGAAGACCCTATTATCTCGGCAGTTACAATAAAAAGACTGGTTGAGGTACTCGGTGCAAGGGTACTATGCTGTAAAGATAAGATGGAAGAGCTTGTAGAGAACTTTTCCATAGGCGCAATGGATGTGAACAATGCCCTGAAATACTTCCGTGTCACTCCCAACAAGGCAGTTATAACTGGAGCCCATAGAACCGATATTCAGATGGCTGCCCTTGAGACCTCAACAAAGTGTATAATTCTCACAGGAGGGCTCATGCCAAATGAGGTGATAATCAGCAGGGCAGAGGAAAAAGGCGTTCCTCTGCTTTCTGTCAGACATGATACATTTCATACTGTTGACAGGATTGAATCCCTGATGGGTAAATCGAGAATAAGAGATATTAAAAGACTCGAGCATATTAAAACCTTGGTAAAACAAGAGGTGAATATCACCTCTTTACTTAAAACTCTATGATCCAGGCAGTTGAATGGATAAAGGATGCAAGAGACAGATTATCAACTATTCTGAGAGGCAAAGACAGGGTCATCAAAATGGCCCTGGTGACTCTTATCGGGAGAGGACATCTACTTATTGAGGACATTCCTGGTGTGGGCAAAACAACCCTTGCCCTTGGGCTTGCCAGAGTAACAGACTGCACCTTCCAGAGGATCCAGTTCACCAGTGATCTTCTACCATCTGATATTTTAGGAGTTCATATCTACAATCCTGACAAGAAAGACTTTGAATTCAGGCCCGGTCCCATATTTGCTAATATTGTTCTTGCTGACGAGATAAACAGAACAAATCCAAAGACACAGTCTGCCCTGCTTGAAGCAATGAATGAAAGAAGGGTCTCTATTGAGAGAAGTATATATACCCTACCAGAGCCTTTCATGGTGATTGCCACTCAGAATCCTATTGAATATCATGGCACTTTCCCTCTACCTGAAAGCCAGCTGGACAGATTTATGCTCCACCTTAGAATTGGATACCCCTCCTATGAGGATGAAAAAGGGGCTGTTGTTCAGATGAAGGATTTTGAGGACCTTGAAGGTATAACACCACTGGTAACTAAGGAACAGATTCTCAAGACGCAGAGACTGGCTACAGAGGTCCATGTAGATGAGGATGTGGTTGACTATCTGATGAAGATTGTATGGGCTACGAGACGTCATCCTGAGGTAAGGCTCGGCACAAGCACAAGAGGGGCTCAGCATCTGCTTAGGGCAGCCAAGGCGCATGCCCTTGTTGAGGGCAGGGATTATACCCTGCCGGAGGACATAAAAGAAGTGGCTCCTTTGGTGCTTGGGCATAGGATACTCCTGAGGAGCAAATCCTTTATAAGGGATGCAGAAGAGATTGTACAGGAGATACTAAACAAAACCGAAGTCCCTGTATGAGAATCTCTATAACCAGGGAAGGGAAAAGGTTTCTGCTTGCAGTAGCAATCGTAGGTTTTGCAGCCTTCAATACTGGCAACAACCTTATGTACCTCACCTTCGCAATGCTTATGTCAACTCTTGTATTTTCCCTTGCCATGTTATTTTTCAACCTTAAGGGGTTAGAAGTCGAATTCAGTGTTGAAGAGCCTGTATTCGCCGCTTCATATGCAACACTGAGGCTTACAGTCAGAAACACAAAGAGGTTTATTCCATCTTTTTCTCTTAGATTCATACTGCCAGGGCTACTGGAGGATGGAATATTTATTGATAGGATCCCTGCGAGTGGTTCAAGAGAGATCCTGAAAAAGATTATGTTTCACAAGAGGGGATTATATAGAGTAAAAGATACAAAACTCCGATCAGGATTTCCCTTCATATTCTTTTATCTCACTCACAGACCCCCAGGCTCAACAAAGGTGATTGTATATCCTGTACTCTATGACCTTAGACAACTCCGTATACAGGAGTACATCCTGCAAGAAACTTCAGGAACCCAGCCTGTACGCACAGGAGATTATCTTCAGAGTATAAGGGAATACCAACCAGGAGACCTCTGGAGGAATATCCATTGGAAGGCTACAGCAAAAACAGGCAGATTCATGGTAAAAGAGTTCTACAGACAAGAGACCGATATGGTAACCATAATTATTGATAATTCTAAGACTCCTAATGAGGAACATTTTGAGAAAGCGGTATCGCTGGCAGCTACCCTTGTTAATGAATATATCTTGCAGGGACTGAATGTAAGGCTCCTCAGTTGTGGCAAGGCGTTTCCTTTCGGCTCTGGCATGGAACACCTCTACAGAATCCTTGATCATCTCGCTGTAATTAGAATGAGAGAGGACTTTACTTGTTCTATCAAAGATATTGAGGAAGGTCTCACCATCTTGGTGCTACCATCTGAGGGCTCATCACTTACTCATCTTTCATCCATGGTAGACAGGGTATACTATGCCAGCAATATATAAGCTCCTCACAGGGATTGTAGCCCTTATCGGAAACCTGAGTCTTATAACCACAGGAGAACTAAACCCTCTGTTTGTTGCCTTAAGCTCTGTGATGCTGATTGGCTACTGGCGGGCAATAAAAAACAAAAAACAGGCCCATCGATATATTATTGGAACCCTCTCTACCGTTACTATCCTGGTATTCTTTGTTGATTCTTTTATAGTATCTCAGGACCTGATAGTGGGTGTATCCCACCTTACCCTCCTGTTCCATGCTATAAAGAGTTTTGATATTAAGGACCCCTGGGACCCATTGCAGGTATTCTTCATGGCCCTAATACAGCTTCTTCTTGCTTCAGAGCTAACAAGATCGATGGTATTCGGTGCAGTATTTCTCCTGTTCATGGTAGCAATGGCCTTTGCCATTTCCTATTCACACTTTGTAAAGGAAGGAATTATGCAGATAAGGGGATTCTTCAAACCTATAGCATCAATCACTCTAATTATAATTCTGCTTACCTCCATCCTCTTTGTGGCTATGCCGAGATTCAGAGGAGGTCTCTGGGGAAAGGGACTGAGTAGAGGAATAAAATCAGGCTTCTCTGATACAGTAAAGCTCGGTGCCCTTGAGGAGATAAAGCTGGATTATACTGTGGTGATGAGGGCTGAGGTGGAGCCCTTTCCAAGAAAGACACCCTACTGGAGAGGAATCACCTTTGAGATTTATACTGACAATACATGGATAGACCTTGACACAAGAGGCAGACGATTGGTCAGCCAGAAAGGAAGTTTCACTCTCTCTCCAGAAATACCTTCTAAGATGTACCGACAGGAGATAATCCTTGAACCTGTAGACACAAACCTGATCTTTTCTATGAACACTCCTCATAAATTAAAGGCAGAGAGGATTAAAAATATCTACATAACCCCTGACCTGGCTGTATATGTACCTAACAAGGCATCAAAGAGGTTCAGATATACTGTTTATAGCTCTGATACCCCTCTTTATACAGACGAAGACCTTAAGATATATCTCCAGATGCCACAAGGTCTTGAGAAAGTAAAGGCCCTTGCAGAGAGTATAACAGCCAATGCAACCACGGATATTCAGCGAGCCCGAGCAATTCAGAGGTATCTGAAACAGAACTATACCTATACACTGAAAGCCCTTCAGAAGAACAAAGAGGTCAGTCCTATTGAAGACTTCCTCTTTTATACAAAGGAGGGCTACTGTGAATACTATGCAACTGCTATGGCTCTTATGCTTCGATCCATAGGAATACCTGCAAGAGTAGTGTCAGGATACCTTGGAGGAGAATTTAATCGTTATGGTAGATACTATATTGTGAGACAGAAAGACGCCCATACATGGGTTGAGGCAGCAATTGAAGGTAGATGGATAACCTTCGACCCAACCCCAGCAGTCTCAGAATCTCCGCCTTCAGGGATACTCCTCATGATAGACTATCTCAGATTGAAGTGGGAAAGGTATGTAGTAGGTTTCAGCAGCGCAGACCAAGTGAAAATCCTTAGATTCTTTTCTTCTCCCTTCAGGGGACTGAAACAGAAGGAATTCAAAATCCATTATATTATATACCCGACCCTTGTAGTGCTTGCCATTGTTCTGACAGCTGCTATTATAAAAACTCTCACACATCGGAGAAAACTACATCCTGTAAGTCAGCAGTATTATAGAATAAAGAGAAAGCTTTCTAAGGACAACTCTGTCACTGCCTCAGAACTCCTCAGAGTCCTTCCACCAGAATATGAGAAAGAAAAGGAAAAACTAAAAGAGTTTATAAAACTCTATCATCAACTCCGATTTGGAAGGCACGTGTATAAAGAGAGTCTTCCAAGATACCAGCAACTCTATAGAGAGCTTCTCAAGAGACTCTCTTAGTAATTATTCTTTTTAGCATAAGCATCAGGAGAGGAAACAGAAACAGAAGAACCTCTGAAACAGCCTTTGAAGACTCCACAGGCCCACGAGTTATAGAGCATCCTCCGCCTCCTCCTGAAGAAACTTTTTCAGTTGTTGTCACCTCAATCTCCACCGATTCTGACTCCCCTGCTACTGTGTTGTATGCCTTTATCCTATAACGGTATCTGGTGGAAGGGAAAAGCCCGTGGTCTGAATACTGTTGGGTATTCTGAGGCAGTGTTGCCACTAAAACAAATCCTCCATCTCCTTCAGCCCTCTCTACAATGTAGCCCTCCTCTGAAGAAGAATTATCAACCCATCCTATACTCACCTCTGTAGAGCCCACACCAAGCACTGAAAGTTCTGTAGGGGGGTTAAGAGGTGTCACAACAGTGAGTTCTTCTGAAACCTCTCCACTGCCCACACCTTCTATAAAGGATTTTACTCTATACCTATAGAGAGAACCATCACTCACTGATGTATCCTCAAAGAAGGTAATACCTGCCTCTGTTCTACCAATCTCTGCGAATTCCCCATCTGGAGCTCTCTCTACAATAAAACCGTCCTCTGAGGAGGAGTTGTCAATCCAGAAAAGTTCTACCCTGTTCTGCTCCACCTGAACCGCCTGTAGAGCCGAGGGCTTCAACAGTGAATGTGCAGCCTTCTGGAGATTCAATGTCCCCTCTGAAAGCACTTTTCCATTCAAAGACATCCTTTTGTCCACTGTTCTCAGGATAATCTCCTTTATCTGCCAGTAATCCATATAGGGATATATACTCTTCATCAATGCCACCGCACCTGTGACAAAGGCTGTTGCCATAGAGGTACCGGTCTTCTCTATATAAGAATTTCCAAGCTGGGTGCTGAGAATATAGACACCTGGAGCTGCAAGATCAACAGAAGTAGCTCCAAAATTTGCAAAAGTAGCTAAGGTGCCTGAACTGCCATTGGCTGTTACAGATACTATGTTCTCTAAGGAGTAGCTTGCTGGATAAAAAGGAAAAAGGTCAATATTGTCTCCAATATAATCCTCCCCTCCATTGCCTGCTGCAGAGACAAATAGAACTCCTGCCTCCTTAGCCATACTGATAGCATCTCTTTCTGCATTGCTATAACTACCTCCCCCAAAACTCGCATTTATCACATCAGCCCCTTCCTCAATCGCATACATAATAGCCTGTATCTCCCCTGCTACTGTTCCATAACCATCTGCATCAAGAATCTTCAATGGCATCAGTTTCACCCTCCAGCATACACCTGTTATACCTATTCCATTGTTGCCAACAGCCCCGATAATACCTGCTATATGGGTACCATGTCCGTGGTCATCAGCAGGATCATTATCACCATTTACAAAGTCCCATCCATATATATCATCCACCAGGGCATTACCATCATTGTCTGTTCCGTCTATTGTCTCATCAGGGTTCTGCCAAAGATTCTGAGAAATATCAGGATGAGTTATCTGCAGGCCTGTATCAATCATTGCAACTATTATCTCTTGATCACAGGTGGATATATCCCATGCCTCTGGAGCAGATATAAACCGCAACCCCCATTGACTCGAATACAGAGGGTCTGCAGGAATCTTCTGGATACTCAGGATATAATTGGGTTCTGCATACTCTACTTCTGGATGACTGAGATAGTATTGGACTGCCTCATATACTGATAAATTCTCTGGAAGCCTTATTAATTCTATATTACTTCTTACAAGTCTCCTTCTTACTTCTGCTCCTATCTGTTGATGGATTAAGGTTTGAACTCCGAGGACAGAGCCTTTAAATTTTACAATTACCTCTCCCTCAACATATCTTCTATCATTACTCTCAAGAGGGAAGTGCCCTTCTGTTACAGAGGACAAAAAAAATATACATACCACAAGCGGCCAGAATATAAGACCACTCTTTTTATCTCTCACCAATTATACCAACCCCTTCTCCAGCAGAATAGACAGAAATCAGTGCCTCTGTCTCCTCAACCACAAGAGTGCTATCACAGCACCAAGGATAAGCCCTATGTCAAGGGTTGTATGAGTATCAGAAGCCACTATTGCGCACCCACCGCCTCCAGAAGAGGTCGTTGTTGTGGTAGGTACTGTTATGGTAGTTTCATTAGAGTACTGAGGAGACTCTCCTATGGAGTTGTAGGCTATTACCCTATAGGTATAAGTCTTCCCTGCTTCCACATTGGTATCAGTATACTCTGTGGTGTCTGCTCCTACAGTGGCAATCTGCTGGAAGGAAGCCTCACCTTCTTCCTTACGTTCTATCCTGTAGCCAGACTCTCCAGTGGCATTATCCTGCCAGGTGAGTTTAACAGCAGTGGGGTCTGAGGCTGTAGAGACAAGTCCAGATGGGACCAATAGCGAAGAAAGAGCCTTATAGGCATTTACCCTTCCATTAGATGCAACATAACCATTGAATTGTGGAAGTTTGTCAACAAAGCTCTCTATGGTGGCCTTTATCTGATATATATTGAAATTCCGATAATAATCCATCAGCAGTGCAGCAAGCCCTGCCACATGGGGTGATGCCATTGAGGTACCCTCAATTGTCTCATATCCCAAAGGCTCCACATATGTAGGCCATGTGCTGATAGTATGATTCCCAGGGGCTACAACATCAACTGAGGTGGCACCGTAATTCGAAAATGTGGCAAACTGATCATCCTGGTCAGAGGCAGCTACTGAGATAATATTGGGAAGGTCATAACTTGCAGGGTAAACTGGATTCAAATCATTATCATTGGTCTCATTCCCTGCTGCTGCCACAAAGAGTACACCTTTGGAGTCAGCATAGGATATTGCATCATATTGAGACTGAGAGAAGGCATATCCTCCATAACTTGCATTTATAACATCAGCTCCCATATCTGCTGCATAATGGATCGCATCCAATATTGCATCAAGATATAGAAGACCATTTTCATCTCCTGCCTTAAGGGGCATGATCCTCACATACCAGTTTACTCCTGTTATACCCATATCATTGTCCCCTAAGGCACCTATAATACCTGCCACATGGGTGCCGTGATAAAGGGCATCAAAAGGCTGATTTGTATTCAACACAAAGTCCCAGCCTACTATATCGTCTATATAATTGTTGTTATCATCATCAATCCCATTATCTGGTACCTCATTTTTATTAATCCAGATATTAAGTGCAAGATCAGGATGGCTATAATCCACACCTGTATCTATAACAGCAACAATAAAATCCCTGCTACCTGTGGCGATATCCCATGCCTCTGGCATATCCATATCTGCATCAGGCACTGCATTAAGCATCTGACCTGTGTTGTGGAGTGCCCATTGCTGTGAGAAGTAAGTATCATTCGGGAAGGTATCTTTTATTTTATAAATATAATTCGGCTCTGCATACTCCACCGCCGGATCTGCCATGTACTGCCGTACAGCCTCTTTTACAGAGACTCCTTCTGGTAGTCTCACAAGCTCTATTCCTAAACCCTTCATCTCTCTCACCACCTGTGCACCAAGACTACGGTGCAGTTGGGTTGCTTGAGTCTGCACCACACCTTCACGAAACTTGACTATTACCTCTCCAGGCTTATAGGCATCCTCAGAGACACTCTCCAAGGTAGCGAGGACTCTATTCTTCACCTCCTGTAATGTAAGAGAAGAGGCGTCTCTAATATTAATCGAGAATATAAAAACAATACAGATTATACCTGTCATAAATAACCTTCTCATAAATGCCTCCTTGTATTTAATAGGTCTCACCTTCCCCACACCAAAGAAATCCATTACCCATCTCTTACCTTCTGTAGGGGAGGATCAAACCTCCCCCTACTTAAATTATTTATTTCCTTACGGATTAACCGTAATATTAACGCTATCCTCCACACCACCAGCAGCTGCTGTTACGGTACAAACAGTTGTAGCTGCAACCTCAGAAGGAGCAGTGAATGTTGCTGAGGCAACCCCATTCTGGGTCTGTACAAAAGGCTTGTCTATGGCACCACATGTGGCTGAAAGCTGTACCACCGTACCGTCAGGAGCTGGATAACCTGTAGAGAGACTTACACCTATTGTGAGAGTTGATGTGCCACCTGCGGTAACCACATCTGGTGTTGCATAAATGGAAACATCTGCTATCACCACAGGTTCAAGGAACACACTTGTGGCACCATAACCTATAAAGTAACTGTCAAATTCAGGCACATAGATTGATTCTGTCTGTGCAAATATATTCAGATATGAACCAGATGAGAAAACATTACCAGCCTCTACCTTTATAGTGGCATAAGCCTGACCTGCACTATTTGTATAGGTCTGCAGATAATCTCCTTTTCCGTCATTGTCTGTATCTGTACCAAAGGGGAAATAGGCATAATCATCTGGAAAATCAGTAGTAAATGTAACCTCTGCATTAACCACTAACTGTCCAAAAACTGAAACAGTCGCTCTGACCAATATAGTATCATCCCCTGAACCCTGAAGCATATTTAAATCCTCAGGCTCATTATATACTCCATCCCCATCACCATCCACATCCATCTGTACAGTGACAGGGAATATAGCAAGACCATTAATAGTATCATTTGACGTAAATACTACACTTCTTCGATCCCTGAGACCGCTATTTTCAGCCACTATAGTGGCTATTCCATCAGTGGTAGACCTTATTTCTACCTTCGCAACCCCCTGATCATCTGTAACGGCAGTCGTACTGCTAAGAATCCCATATATGGAAAGGTTTGTAAAATTTACCACCTGCCCAGACACGGGACGACCATTAGCATCAATCAAAAAAGCTCTTAAACTCACATAAGCACCTGTTTGGACTACATTTCTATCAGGATAGAGCCTTAATTCAGCAGGTTGACCTGGATTTATACCTGGAGGTGTATAATCATCTCCAGCTCCACCACCACAACTGTTCAGGAAAAGAACTATCATTAGAGTCAATATTAATCCTATTAAAAATCCGAATCTCTTCATGATTATATTTCCTCCCTATATATTCTTAAATTACTATTAACATCTATAAACATTGAATAAATCAATAGTTCTATGCCATATGAAGCTAAAATTATTACCGTACATATCTTCTCCGTAAAAAGTTATCTTCATATCATATGTAAGGGGATACTCAGAGGGGCTAAAAATACCTCTATCTATAGCATCAACAATCTCTGTCTTATCACCAAATCTCAATACAAGAAATACTCCTGTTACCTCATCACCATCTGGCTCTATTGCAAGGGAATAGGTGAGGTCATACTCAACCACGGGAGGTAGCCCAAAGTTAAAGTTTTGTGGAGTAAACTCCACCTTGTATCTTTTGATGTACATTGTGCCTCCTGGGAAGTTTGGATCATAACTGGATGCCTTGAATTTAAGTATGGCAAAATCATCACCCCATTTCTCATACTCAGGAGGCGGGCCAGCATCACATATATCCTGTATCAGATCAAACTGCCATACATCACCATATTCACCTGAGGGGTCCATGTGCACTGCCTCTACCACATCAATATAGGCACCCACATTTTCGAATCCTGAACTCCCAGGGGAACCAGGGCCTGCACCACAGCTAAAAAGCAGAAACCCTACCAATAATATTAAGGATATCTTTAGTATCTTCTTCTGCATAACTCCTCCTTCTATATTACCGAAAATTATTCTCCCTTTGGTGTAGCCTTGAGAATCCTGGGTGTTATAAATATAAGCAACTCATTAGTCTGCTTCTCTTTCTTTTTATTCTTGAATAACCAGCCAATAATCGGGATATCCTTTGCACCTGGAACACCCGAGGATGAATTATTATCAACTGTCTTGTAGATACCGCCTATAACTAATGTCTCTCCGTCTTTTATGATAACCTTTGTTTTTGCCTCTTTTTTGTCTGTCCCTGGTACACCCTCTACAGAGGGAACCGTTGGATCAAGCTCCTCCTTCTTGGCTTCCACCTTAAGAATTATGGAACCATCGGGTGTGATATGAGGTTTTACTTTCAACTCCAGTTTAACATCCTTGTATTCTGTTGAGACTGTTCCTTCAGAGGTTAGCTTTCTCACAGGAATACTCTTACCCTGAGATATCATAGCCTCCTGATTATCAATCGTAATAATTCTGGGATTGGAGACTATTTTTAGTTTACCTGATGTTTCAAGGGCAGAAATCTCTAAATCAAGCCCTAAGGTCCTTGCCTTGTTGAGAAATCCAAAGGTTATTCCAGAACCTGAACCTGCTCCCGCACCTGAAGGGAAATCAACCATATAAGGAGTAAGACCTCCAAGATTTATTAACTTATCATATGAATGGGTATTAATACCCCATCTAATACCTAACTCTCTTGTTACATTTGTGTTCACTTCAACTATCCTTGCCTCTATCATCACCTGAGGAGTTGGTTTGTCAAGGGTTTTTATCAGCTGCTCTATCTTAGGCATATTACTCTCTATATCTTTTACTATAATAGAACTGATCCTCTCATCAACACTCACACTGCCCCTTTCTGAGAGTATTTTGGCATTCACAATAGCACTCTTCACTTTTTTCACGTCAGCATAACTAATTGGAAAGACCTGCGTAATAAGAGGCTCTGCCTTCCGCTGTGCTTCCAACATTCTCGCTTTTGCTTCTCTCTCCCTTGCTATATCCTCTGCAGGTGCTATCCTAATAATGTTCCCTTCCACTACTTTGTCAAGTTTATGTGTCTTGAGAATAATATCAAGAGCCTGATCCCAAGGCACATTTATCAACTTCATTGTTATCTTACCCTTCACCTTAGGATCAACCACTATATTGTATCCACTCACATCTGCTAACAGTCTAAAAATAGGAACTATATCAGCATTCTGGAAATCAAGGGATATTCTTCTGCCCCTGTATTTGCCTTCTTCAAGAACACCCCTTTCCGGTAGGAACTTTTGCTCAGGTGTCTCTTTTAATTCTCCCACCTCCGCAGCTACCCCTTCTGCTTTGGTTTCAATCTCTTCCTCAATCCTCTCACTCATAAGTAATGCTGACCTCAAAGCTATATCTATCCTATCATCTATAGAAACCACATCAAAGGATGTATTAGGTTCAAGATCAAGAACTATCCTTGTTTTGTCTTCATGTTCACCCCATCTGATGCCTCTCAAAGGTTTAATCACCTCTTTTGGTAACTCTGCCCTCATATCAACTCCTGGCAGATCGATCACAAGTCTTCCTTCTAAGGGGAATATATCAGGGACTAACCTTCCATCTCCCTTAATGGTAACCATAACCTTGTCACCTTCCCTGCTCATTATCACCTCTTCTACATACTCTGCCTCTGGAATCTCGATCTTCTCAGGAATTATCTCTTCCTCTGTTTCTGGTGTTTCATTTATAGAGGGACCCACCTCAACAATAGAGACACCTGCTTGTTCTGTCTCTGTTGAGATCACCTTCAAGACAAGCCTGCCTCCCCCATATTCAGCAGAAAACTCAGATGGTTCAGCAAGGGTAATCTCTATTCGTGTTCCCTCCACAGGAGTCTTCAAATAAGACAATCTCATCTCAGAGATCTTTCCTTCTCCCTCAATTCTTCCAGTGTATTTGCCAGGCTTGACCCCTTTTAGTTCCACAATGGTCTTAAAAGGATCACCAGGCTTGTAGACAGTATATTCAAATGGAGAATCAACATTTATAGTGACTGAATCTGAAGAGACCTCGAGAGAGGTTATCTCTGGCAGAACCGATTCTGCTGTTTTAACCTCAGGTTTTGATATACTCTCCCCCTGCTTAACAGAAGCCTTATTTGCACATCCATAAAATATTAATCCGATAAAAGCTATAAATATTATTACTCTTCTCATCATTATCTATTCCTCCTCTTTATGGAGCTTCAAAATTGTATCTCTTGGTTTTAATTTCCCTGTTTTTATATCAGGCAAGTATTCTCTTACAATCATTCTATCAGCTAAAAGCTTAATAATCTTTCCACCATTTATTCCAATCCTCATCCCTTCTTTTACAGTAAATCCCTTACCATCAGGCAGTAGTACAGAGGCATAGTACTGTTTACCATCATAAACAATCCCAAGTAGTTTAATATCTGTAAGGTCATAGTTTTCAAGAGGATTGAGACTCCTTCTCTTTTTCGCCATCTTCTTTATCTTCTGCTTTGTGATGGCAATTATAGAGAGAAAAGGGTCTCTCCTGCCAGCTGGATCATACTTTATTACCTCCTTAGCCACAATACCCTTACTGGCTTGTCCTTCCTGCTCAGCCCAGCCTGCTCCCTGAAGCACAAAAACAAGACAGACAAACAATAAGACTACTCTTTTCATCTTCTCTTCTTCCCCTTCTTACCCTTGGCCTTAGCTCTCATTTTCTGCAGTTCCTCTTCTGGTACTGCAGAAAATGTTAAGGCATTAAAGTAAATATCGATCACTGCCTCATCTACTGCAGGCTTTGGGTTTGCAAGTCTTATATTTGTAATATTCACTATTCTATCCAGTGTAGTAAGGGAACTGAAGAATCTTCCTAAATTATGGTATGAACCCATCATCTCAACTTTAACAGGGATCTCATACACTATCCGACTTGAATGTAGTCTTTTCTTCGCCGGTTTCCAGTACTTTATTATAAGTCCCGACTCTACACCAAGATCTGATACCTGTTTGAGAAGTCCTGATATCTCCCTCTCTTCAGGTAGCTGTCTCTTTAGGTCTTCAAATTCACTCTTTAAAATGTTATATCTCCTTTTTAACTCAGGTAACTTTCTCAGTTTCGTCTCGGCATTCGCAATCTCTTTTTCCTGATTTACAACAATCTTTTTCAATTTAGTGATCTCTTCCTGTTTCGGCTTATAATAAAAGAGAAAGTAAAGAAGAATAATTGCTACAGGTATTCCTATAGCTATGGCATATCTACCCCACTTAGGAACATTTTCAAGGTTTATTTTCAGTTTAAGTGCCATTTTAACCTGCTATTACAAGTGACAATTTAAAATTGTATACTGTTATCTTTTCCCTCAGTTCCTTCTCAGCAATCTGCTGTCTTTTACTCTCAACCAAAAACACAGAACTAAAAACATCAGACCGTTTCAATTTATCCACAAACATAACAATATCAGTGTTTGTAAATGCAAGCCCTTCAATAACTACCTTTTTGCCCTTTACCTCAAGACGTTTAAACCATACACTGTCAGGTAATTTTCTACTTAACTCATCAAGCACCTTAACAGGTATAGCCTGATTTTTCCGGAGTTGTATGATGATCTCCTTCTTTTTCTTTACATCTTCAACCAGTCTTTCGTAGTTTTTGAGTTCCTTTAACTTTTTTCTTAACTCCGCAAGCCTCTGCTCATTTCTCGCCTTTGTATTTTTAAGAGACGTAATCTCAGCTCTTATATTGTATGTAATAAAGACTGCTACAATTATTACAACTACGGTGAAGATTGTCCCTCCAACTATATAATTAGGCACAGGCTTAGGTCTCTTTTTCTTCTTCTTTACTGGTATAAGGTTAATCCTTATCATCTATCCCCTATCCTCCTAAGGGCAAGTCCAAGGGATACTGCAGCAATAGGTGCAATATCCCTTAAGTAAGACTCATCAAGCTTTTTAGAGATAGTAATATTCTGAAAAGGATCAATTATAGACACATCTATACCTGTCCTCTCTTTTATCCTCTCAGAAAGCCCCTTTATTAAAGCCCCACCTCCAGAGAGAATCAACTCCACTACCTCTTCACCCATCATAGATGTACGATAATAATCAATTGATCTGCTAATCTCTGCTATTATCTCATCTGAGGCTTCTGCAACCACCTGTTCTGCTGCCTCTTCACTCACATCCTCCACTGCCTCACCCCTTAAAAGCCTCTCTGCCACTTCATAAGAGAGATTAAACTCTCTCTGAAGGGCCTCGGTCAATATGTTTGTACCAATGGGTGTATCCCTTGTAAATGAAGGCATACCACCCTTTATGATATTCATTTTTATTGAACTTGCACCTATGTCTACAAGGCCTACAATCCTGTTAGGTTCAATCTCATAATTCACCTCATAGAGATTCTCTATAGCAAACATATCCACATCAACAATTACAGGATTTAACCCCGCCTCTTTTACTACTGATATATAATCATTTATAACATCATTCTTCACAGCCACCAATATCACATCCATCTGTCCGGGCTCCTCACGTGGCCCAATTATCTGAAAATCAAGACTCACATCATTTATATCAAAGGGTATATACTGTTCAGCCTCAAATTTTATAGATTCTTCAAGCTCTTCTTCAGTCATCTCAGGAAGGGTTATCATTTTAACAATCACTGAGGAATGCCCTGAAACAGAAATAACCGCCTCTTTCGTCTTTACTTTGGCCTTTCTTATAAGCTCTTTAATAGAGTCTACAAGCCTAAGAGAATCTATAACTGAACCATCAACAATTAACTCTGGGGCAAGAGGAAGAGACTCAAAGAGTTCAAGTTCATACCCCCCCTTCTTCTCTTTCAAGCGAGAGACTTTTAACATTCCTGAACCAATATCAAGCCCTATGGGTGCCTTCGGTCCAAAAGGCATGTATTATATATACCAAAAAAAAATCATAATGTCAAGAACTTTTTTCAGATCTCTTAATAAAAAGCTTGAAGTTATTTTCGAGTCCCTCAAACTTTCTTCCCTCCTTGGGAAAATTGAAATTATATTTACTGAAGAATTATAGTATATGTTAATTTCAAAAATCAAAGCATTTTTGAAATATAAATAGTATAAATCTTAACAACTTGCATTTTAGTGAAAAAAAATACTAATATTAAAGACACCTTAAAAATTAAATTAAAAAACAAAAGCTTAAGAAAGAAAATGGGAAAAAAGAGATTAAAAAAGGAACTATCCGAAGAAGAGAAGATGTCAATGCCTCTTTATCCGATTGGTGTTGTAGCTGAACTACTTGGTACCACAGATCAGACCCTAAGGCTCTATGAAAAACATGGCTTAATAAAACCTGCTCGAAGAAATAAAAATCGTTACTATTCAGAAAATGATATTAAATGGCTGAGATGCCTAAGAGAGTTAATACATGTAAAGAAGATAAGCATAGAAGGCATTAAAAAGCTCCTTGATTATGCACCTTGCTGGGAGATAACAGACTGTCCAAAAGACAGAAGAGAAAAATGTTCTGCCTACATAGACAGAAGTAAACCCTGCTGGGAGCTAAACAGACTCATATGTAACCGTGAGTCTGGCAAAATATGCGAAGACTGTATCGTCTACCTCTCCAGAATGAAGAAGAAAAAAGAGACAGGCTAAGGTTACCTAAGGGCTTTTAGCCCTACCAAAATCAATCTTCTCAGGCACAAAATCTGGCTCAATCAGATAAGCCTCTTCAAAGTATCTTATAGCCTCTGAAAATCTCCTCTGTTCATAAAGGGCATAGCCGAGCAGATAGTATGCTGAAGGCTCTGGACGTCTTTTGAGGTATTCTCTTAGTACTTTCTCAGCCCCCCGGAAGTCTCCTTTCACATAGAGATAAAGTGCCTTGTTATAAAGCCCATCTGGCTGGGCCAGTCCAGAAGTACTAATAGAAAGAAAAGCTAAAAATACCAGAATAGCTATTGTCCTCCTCATAAGAAGCCTCCTCCTTATAAATGTTTCTTTGTACATTCTACCATACCCTGATAAGGTATATCTATGTTACAGAATGCTCTTTAAAAATTCTTTAATCTTTTTTAGTGTCTTGAACTCAGGCTCCTTTCCTTTAATAAAGTACTCCCTATAAGAACTCTTAGAGGGTATAATCACTCTGAGACCCGTCTTTCTATCCACATAATAGACAACAACACTCTCAGGTCTTCTAAACTCCTTCTTCTCATCTGTCTTTATCAGGGCTGACATAAACTCCTTCCACACAGGTGCTGCGATTCTACCTCCACTCATGCCCCTTCCTATACTGGCCCCATTATCATATCCTATCCAGACTACTGCCAGCAGATTAGGAGTGTAGCCTGCAAACCATGCATCTCTGAAGTTGTCTGTGGTACCAGTCTTACCAGCTGTAGCCACTGAAAGACCAGATGCCTCCTTCCCTGTACCCCTCTTTATTGCCTCCCTCAGGATATCTGTAATCAGGAAAGCTACTCCATCAGATATAATCATCCTGCTTGAAGCTGTGCCTATCTCTACCATCTCCCCTTTACTATTTACTATCTTTTTTATAAATATAGGTTCTACAAGACGTCCATAGTTTGGAAAAACAGTATATGCCCTTGCAACTTCAAGGGGAGTCACCACTACGGAGCCGAGGCTGAGGCTGAGGTCTTCTGGAATGTCTGAAAAACCTATCCTTTTTGTAAAGGAAATCAACTCAGAAAGACCTATCTGCTCTGCTACCTTTACAGTTGGGATATTCAATGATTGCACCAAGGCCTCTCTCAGGTTCACTCTTCCATGATACTTCCGATCATAGTTCATTGGACGCCAGTATCCTCCATCACCTTTAGGATACTCCACAGGTTCATCCTTAAACACAGTAGCAGGCGTAAGGCCCTTGTCAAAAGCAAGAGCATATACAAAGGGTTTGAATACAGAGCCTGCCTGCCTTTTTGCATACAATGCCCTATTGAACTGACTCTTCCGGTATGAATATCCACCAACCAGTGCCTGTATAAATCCAGTAGCTGGCTCAACTGCTACAAGGGCTCCCTCAACAAGGGGAGTCTGCTCTAAACTCACATAGGCTATCCCCTCTCTGACTCCCTTCACTTTCACAAGGACTATATCACCTGGCGAGAGAACTTTCTGTAGGGAAAATCTCTTCAGATACTTAACTTTCCTGTTCTTAACCACCTTTCTCGCCCATAGGGCATCCTTCTTCTTCAATTGTGCATATGCACCATTCACCTTGAGTATAGCCTTATCTGGATATACTCTCAACACTGTTGCCTTAAGGCGCCTACCCTTGAACTGCTTAAGTGACTCGCCAGACATAAGGGAACCAAGCTCCTTCTGCACATCTAAGTCATTCCTATGTGCAATTGGGCCTCGCCATCCCTTGAGTTTATCCACTCTTTCAAGCCCTCTCCTCAGTGCCCTTGTGGCGGATATCTGTGCCCAACGCCTGAGTGTTGTATAGACCTTAAGCCCATCCTTATAGATGGCATCGTGACCGTACTTCTCCTCAAGATACTCCCTCACCATATCAAGGAAATAACCATATATATCATCCCTTGCCTCTGTTTTATAGTTCAGTTTTATAGACTCTGCAGCCTTCCGTTCTGAGGGTCTGAGATACCCTTCTTCTTCCATCCTTTTGAGCACAATGGCTACCCGCTGTTCTGCCCTCCTCAGGTTTTTGAAGGGAGAGTAGAGGTTGGGTGCCTTAAGCAGACCTGCCAGAAGTGCAGCCTCTTTTATATTTAACTTCTTAACACTTTTGCCAAAATAAAGTCTTGAGGCATCCTCCACCCCATAAGCACCTCCACCAAAATAGGCCCTGTTGAGATACAGTTCCAGTATCTCCTCCTTACTCAGGTGTCTCTCTAATTTTATGGCTATTATGGCCTCTTTCAGTTTCCTTATAATGGTCTTTTCCTTTGAGAGATAAAGTATCTTTGCAAGCTGCTGCGTAATAGTGCTTCCCCCTTCTTTAAATCTGCCATGAAGTATATCCTTTACAGCAGCCCTTACAATTGCTACATAGTCAATTCCCTTATGTCTGAAGAAACGGCTATCCTCTGTAGCCACAACTGCTTTGATCAGGTGTTCAGGCATCTCTTTGATATCTACATATCTGCCTGGCAGTGAGCTCAGTTGTCCTATTAAAACCCCATCGGCTGCATAGATATAAGTGACAGGAGGCTTACCTGTGCGTAGTTGCTGTACTGTAGGCAGATCCTTCACCACAAACAGGTAAAACCCCCCTGAGGCAACAGCCACCAGGAATAGTATCACTGCCAAAAAACACTTTCTCATGCTTAGTTTATTATAATAACGAAAGGAGTCAGAATTATGTTATGTCTTATAGCTGCTGTAGAAGTAGAGATGGAAGAACTAATTGAGAGAGCAAGAATTTCAGAGCAGATGAGCCGAGGTGGAGCCCTATTCATAAAAGGAAAACTTGGCAAAAGAGAAGTCCTAATGGTGATCTCTGGTCCTGGCAAAACAAACTCTGCTTATGCAACAGCACTGGCAATTGAGGTCTTTGGCGTAGATAGGGTGATAAACTTCGGCATAGGAGGTGCCTTCCCCGGCTCTGGTCTGAGCATTCTTGATATTGCAGTTGCCACTTCAGAGTGTTATGCAGACGAAGGGGTGACAACAGAAAGAGGCTTTATGGATCTAAAATTCATTAACCTACCTCTGTTGAGAGATGAAAGAAGAGAGTATTTCAATCTTTTTGATGTGAGCAAGACACTGACAGAAAAGATACTCCATATCCTCACCTCCTTATCGATCAATTTCAGAACAGGCCCCTTCATAACGGTCTCTACTGTAACAGGAACACGCCACAGGGCAAATGCTCTAAGAAGGAGATACAGACCTATATGTGAAAACATGGAAGGCGTAGCAGTGGCCCATGTCTGCAGAAAATACAGCGTTGAGTTTGCCGAATTAAGGGGAATCAGCAACTATGTAGGCAAAAGACAGAAACGTCTCTGGAAAACTAAAGAGGCAGCCCAGAGGATACAACAATGTATGATAGAGATAGCAGAGAAGCTCTAAGACAAACAATAGCCGATTATATGGAGAAGGGCTTCTTAGAAAACATTATTGACATGTTTAGATATGATCCCTCTCTTTATAGTATAATCGGAGACTTAATAAGGGATACCAGAATCCGTGTAAGGATAGGCACTACAGCCCTTATGGAAGAGCTTGCTGAATCCGATGCTGAAGGAGTAAAAAGTGCCTTGGAATCTCTGCTGCCTTTGCTAAAGGACAAAAATCCCACCACCCGAGGGGACGCTGCTTATTTGATCTCACTTATTATAGGGAAGGATGCTATCTCCTATCTGAAGCCTCTTCTGAACGACTCTGTGCAGGAGGTTTCTCTACTTGTAAGAGAAATTATTAATGAACTTAACAGCGATGGAAAGAAAGAACCTTCTTAAGGTTCTGTAAACTTTTCTATGATCCGTCCCTCATACTCTGGAAAATCAGAAAGATTAAAGGGCCTTTTCCGCATAATGTTAAACTGTAGTATCTTAAAGTTCAACTCTCTCAGTCTTCTCAGTCTTTCTTTGTTATCATCAAGGGTCTCAATCAGGTCTTTAAGAGTTATAATTTCCTTTTTCAGTTCCATCTCTGGAGGAAGACATCCAGCATTCTTCAGCACTCTGTAGGCTGCTCTTAGGTCTTCTGGCACCCAGGAGTCATCCTCAAGCTTCAGGGGCTTGCCCTTACCAGGCAGGTCATCAAAATCACCCCTCTCCATTGCCTCAATAATCCTCTGTTCTGCGATTTTCCTGAATATCTCCATCTTCGGTCCTCGATATTGACTCACCCGGGATCCTGTAAAACTCTGAAGCCCAGGCCCCCAGGTCAATCAACTTACATCTCTCTGAACAGAAGGGTCTGTATGGATTCTCTTCCCATGTGGTTAGATCCTTACATATGGGACATCTTATCTTCATAACCCTTGTAGGCAGGCCGAATATTATTACCTCATTTTAACATATTCCACCCCCACCCATCAAAACCATAAGGGGTCATATATTTAATTACTCCCAACTAAATAAAAAATTCTCCACTCATATCCTTTCAACTCTATATGAATCCCCTCTGTTTGGAGCTTAAGTCCTGTTATAACTGTCTCTGCTTCCTGCCAAAGTTCTTTCAGAAAAAACTGCCTCTGCTCATTTAATCCTTTTAGGTAAACTCTTCCAGAAGACGGATGTGGTGAAAAATTGACAACCACAACAATCATCTCATCCTCTATTGACCAAACATAGGAAATAATATCCGAATCAGAAGGAACCTCAAGAAGCTCCCATCTGCCTGAGAAAAAGACTCTAACACTGGTCAACTCAAGCAGTCTCTTGTAAAAGGAGAACATCTCCTGGTCAGGCTCTTCTCTTTTGGCCCGTCTGAGCTGAAGAGGCACCTTTGTCTTTCTTCCTTCAAGCTGTCCATGGTGATAGAGCTTCATCCCTGGAAGGGTTGAAAACAGAATGGCAGAGGCCATTAGCCTGTCTTTCGGGAACACAGAGGCTGCCCGTTCCTCATCATGATTCTCAATAAACCTCAGAAGTCTCTCCTGATAGCTCACATCTGCTTTAAGATACATGATTAGATCAGTACAAGAAGCGTATCTTAGCCGGTCATAGAGTCCTTTGTCATAGACATAATCAAAGCCCATTTGCTGAAGTCTTCGCTCTGTGTCCCAGTATGCCTCTGCAATGAGGATAAGCTCTGGCACAGAGGCACGAACCACTGTCCAGAATTCCTCTTTCTGCTCTTCATAGACATTATTCTCCTTTGCCCATCCCCATACATTCTGGAATATATCGTTAAGAACAAGCATCGCCATATCACACCTTACACCATCACAATATGTGGATATCTTCTTCAACTCCTCAACAAGTGCTCTCCTCATATGGGGATTAAAGTGGTTTAACTGGAGGGTATCTGTCCATGGAGGAAAGTATGGATCCCGTCCTCTGGCAAAATACCATCTATTTTCGTCTTTCTCAATAACCGTATAATTTGATGGATTTCTTATATACTCTCTCTCATCTACAAGAATGTAGAATTCTGGATTTTGACTCACCCAAGGGAAATCAGGACCAGTATGATTTGGAACAAAGTCAAGAACAAGGCCCATATTCCTTTCATGAAGCCTCTCCCTCAGTCTTTTAAGGTCATCCCATGTACCAACTAATGGATCTGGCTCGTAGCTGGCTATGGAATAAGGAGAGCCTATGAGGTCATCCTCTGTCCAGCCTGGCAAGGTAGCATCAAGTATAGGACGGAAGGCATCAAAATCTCTGCTCTGACGAAATATCTCAAATCCCCTTCGACTCCTCTTCCATACTCCCATGAACCATATGTAATCAAATCCGGTTTTTCTGAACCGATCCAGTTCCTCATCAGGCACATCTGCCAGACTGAAGGACTCTCCATAATTCTCAGACAACTCTGAAAGCCAGAGCACTGTATTTATCTCTAAGAGTCTTCTATGTCCTTTCATCTGTATCCTTAGAGTCTTCCATATATAAGTGTCATTCTTCTAAGCCTTTTTGCAAGTACACTGGTAAGCTCCTTTTTAAGGACCCTCCATCTCCAGTTACCATCCCTGCTTGATGGAAGATTCATCCGAGCCTCTTCTGGAAGCCCCAGCAAATCCTGCATCGGAATTATCGCAATACGAGCAACAGAGGCCATGGCGAGTCGTATCATCTCCCAGTGGACATTCCTTTCTGAGACTCTTCTACCTATATACTCTGAAAGCCTCCGTTTCATATCTCTCGTCGCCTCTCTCCTGAACCATCCCACCACAGTATTAGTATCATGCGTGCCTGTATAGACTACAAAATTCTCTTTATAGTTATGGGGAAGATAGGGATGTTGTGGATTGTCTTCATTGAAGGCAAAAAGAAGCACCTTCATCCCAGGGAAACCAAAGTAGTCCATTATTTCCCTTACATCAGGTGTAATAAATCCAAGATCTTCAGCAATAATAGGAAGCCTTCCAAATATCTGGAGGAGCCTTGAGAAAAAATCCTTTGCAGGTGCTTCTACCCATCTGCCAGACAGTGCACTCTCTGCTGTTGCCTCCACCTCCCAGTAGGCCACAAATCCCCTAAAGTGGTCTATCCTTAGCACATCAAAGAGCCTGAGGTTATGCTCAAGGCGTTTAATCCACCAGTCATAATTCCTCTCTTTTAGCACCTCCCATTTATAAAGGGGATTACCCCATAGTTGACCATTGGCACTGAAATAATCTGGAGGTACTCCAGCCATATGAGTCATCTCTCTCTTCTCATTTAGTTTGAATATCTCATGATGGGCCCATACATCAGCACTATCATAGCTCACATATACAGGCATATCACCAAAGACCTTAACACCTCTTTCATTACAAAACTTCTTGAGCAGAATCCACTGCCTGAAGGTGAGAAACTGAGAAACCTTTTCCTTCAACACCTTCTCTCTTAATCTTTCTTTCCATCTATTTATTGCTTCTGGCTCGCGATAGCGTATATCTTCAGGCCATCTACTCCAGACCTTCCCCATAAAGCGTTCCTTTAAGGCCTTAAAAAGGGCATAGTCCTCAAGCCAGTAGCTATTGTCAGCCTGAAATCTCTTAAATTCATCATCTTTCTCAATCCATGGCCCACACCTCTGAAAGACGATGGTGAGCAACCTCTCTTTAAATTTATATACTTCTGAATAATCAATGTATCTTTTAGGAGAAAACACATGTTTTTCTATATCTGCATCTTTAAGAAATCCCTCCTTTACAAGAAATTCTGGACTGAGAAAGAGCGGATTCATAGCAAAAGCAGAGTAGCTATTGTATGGAGAGTTTCCTGAATCTGCAGTGGCGGGATTCAGGGGGAGGATCTGCCAGAGCCTTTGGCCAGCTTGATTCAGGAAATCAACAAACCGGTATGCTTCTGGACCAAAATCTCCTATCCCAAACCTCGAGGGCAGAGATGTAACATGTAGCAGAATACCACTGCTTCTGTTCACAGGGGCCTCCCTTACAAATCTATTTTTGAATTATATAATGATTTTTCATCTCTTTACAAAAAATAAACTTTGTGATAGAATTAATTTACTGCTTGAACACAGCCTTCTTAACATATAACAAATTGAAAGGAAACTGAATCCTTGAAGAAGCGGTAGCTTGCTTTTTTACATTCTCCATTCACAATATATCAAAATATCTTAAAACACTCAGGTTACTTTCACAACATCCTGAGATATCTCAGAGAGAACTATCCAAAGGGCTTGGTATCAGCCTGGAAAAAGCAAACTATCTATTTAAAAGCCTTATAAACAAAGGTTTTGTAAAAGACACAGAGATTTAAAAATTCAAGAAATAGGATAGCCTTTAGATATATACTTACAGCTGCGGGCATAAAGAAGACAGAACTGACACAACAAGTTTCTGAAAGAAAAGATGCAGGAAGCATGAAAAAATAAGGCTTGAGATAGAGAAGTTAAAAAAGGATCTAAAGAAGTATAATAAATAGTCCTTAATTAATACACAAAATCTTGATGAAAGGAGTTAGAAAGTGTCTGAGAAGAACAACAATGTTGTCTGGCATAATCCTCATGTAACAAGAAGAGATCGTGAAAGGCTGAATGGACACCGCAGTGTCTGTGTCTGGTTCACGGGACTTCCAAGCTCTGGGAAATCAACAATTGGTCATGCCCTTGAGAGGCGTCTGTATGAACTGGGATGCCGAACCTTTGTGTTCGATGGAGATAATGTGAGACATGGCCTCTGTTCAGACCTCGGTTTCAGCCGACAAGACCGGGCAGAGAATATCCGTCGTATAGGCGAGATGATCAAGTTATTTCTCGAGGCAGGAGTCATAGCTATCACAGCCTTTGTATCTCCCTTCAAGGAAGACAGAGAGAAAGTAAAGAGGCTTGTGGGAGGGGAAAACTTCATAGAGGTCTACTGCAGATGCCCTGTTGAGGTATGTGAGAAAAGGGACAAAAAGGGTCATTATCAGAAAGCGCGTAGAGGAGAAATAAAGGAGTTTACAGGGATTTCATCTCCCTATGAGGAACCAGAAAATCCGGATATAATACTGGACACAAAGGAACTGTCTGTAGAAGAGAGTGTCAACAGAATAATGGACATTTTATTTAAAAGAGAAATACTTAAAATAGTCCATGAATGAAAAAGTATTCCGCACTTATTTTTTCCTTGACAATAACCAATTAATATGCTAAATATATATCATCAGTCTTCTAAAAGAGGAGGGATATTAAAAATTTCTGTTTCATCACAAACCAAAAGCATCCAGAAGGTTTTTGTTGACTTCCGGCCAGATCAAATTACATATGTAATTATTGAGCCTGTCAACAAATTTAAAAAATGGAAAAAAAAGATCATAAAAGATATAAATCCATAAAGGGAAAGACAACCAAACGTCGTATTAAAACGCTCTGGCGTAGATATTGGGCCTTTATTATTGCAATTGTCGCAGGGTTGATTGTGGGCAAATTCATTCTACCCCGACTCTTTTGAATAAAAACTCTGATAAACACAATTAGACACAATAAAAAACCTTAACAAATCCATCTATGTTATAATTTTTTTATCATGATAGATACTCTTCGAATATACGAAGAACTATAAGGATGAGATCACTCCTTCCGCTGCTAAGAAAATTGCAGAGGCGATAGGGAGAGTGGATAGTGAACTTTTAACACCGTACAAAGGAGGCAAAGATACCGTGGCAGAGCTTACTGAAGCCGAACGAAGAACTGAGCAGAGACTAACAAGGCTTGAAGCTGTAGTAGAAGAACTCGCTGAGGCCCAGAAGGGTGAGAGTAAGACCCAACTAAAGAAGACTAATATAGATGCATTTATAAGATTCATTAAGAAAGCAGAGAGTGTTCTGGAAGGCGAGAAGATGCTGATTGCAGTGACCTATCAAGCTTCTCTTCTTGCAAGAAAGTATGCAGAACAGAAAGGTATTAAGCTGTATTTCTCATATGAATTGCCCCTTTAATCTCCAAGAACACAACTATTCTATTTATGAATCTACTTAGCCTTATAAAAGCAAGAAAGGCCTTTATTGGAATTATTGGCCTTGGCTATGTGGGCCTGCCACTTGTATTTGAATTCTGCAGGGCAGGGTTTCGCGTAGTAGGATTTGATATTGATGAAGAGAAGGTTAAGCTATTAAGAGAGGGGAAAAGTTATATAAAACACATTGATTCTGCACTCATAACTCAGTATTCAAAACTCTTTGAACCTACTTCAGATTTCTCAAGACTCCGCGATATGGACTGTATTATCCTGTGTGTGCCTACCCCACTTAATAAATACCGCGAGCCTGATATGACCTATGTGGTGAATACTACAAAGACAGTTGCCCAGTATCTGAGAAGAGGCCAGCTCATCGTGCTTGAGTCTACCACATACCCTGGCACCACAGAAGAAGAAATGAAACCCATTCTTGAGGAGACAGGACTGAAGGCCGGTGAGGACTTCTATCTTGCCTACTCTCCTGAAAGAGAGGACCCTAATAATAAAGACTTTCCAACCCATGCTATCCCAAAGGTGGTAGGGGGCTATTCAGACAGATGTCTTGAAGTTGCTAAGGCCCTTTATGAGCAGATTGTTGTAGAGACCGTGCCTGTATCCTCACCAAAGGTGGCAGAGGCGACAAAATTACTTGAGAATATTTATCGTGCTGTAAACATTGCTCTTGTGAATGAGTTAAAGATACTCTTTGACAGGATGGGTATAGATATATGGGAGGTAATAGAGGCTGCAAAGACAAAACCCTTTGGCTTTCAGGTATTCTATCCAGGCCCTGGGCTTGGTGGTCACTGTATTCCCATAGATCCCTTCTATCTCACCTGGAAGGCCAAGGAGTATGAGTTTAATACCAGATTTATAGAACTGGCTGGTGAGATTAATACTTATATGCCCTATTATGTAGTGGAAAAGACAATACATGTGCTGAATAAATTTAAAAAGACACTCAATGGTGCTAAAGTACTTGTCCTTGGAGTCGCCTACAAGAGGGATGTGGATGACCAGAGAGAGTCTCCTGCTCTGAAGATCATCCAACTCTTGAAGAACCATGGTGCTGAGGTGATGTACAACGACCCCTATGTACCTGTATGCAGAGGCCATCGCCACTATCCCGATATAGATATGACTTCAGTTGAGCTAACTGAGGATGTATTAAAAGAGTCAGACCTGGTTCTGCTCGTTACTGATCATTCAGTGTATGATTATTCTTTTATTGAGAAACATGCAAAATGTATTGTTGATACCAGGAATGCCTTCTCAAGGCATGGTATAAACAGCAAGAAGATCTTTAAGGCATAAATTCTTTTTAACAATAAGTACCCAATGCTAAATAAATGATATAATAGCAAAAATAGTAAATTCTTTTATCCTAAATAAACATAATGAAAGAATTTTATAAAAACCAAAGGATTCTTGTAACAGGCGCTACAGGTACAGTAGGGCGGGAGATTGTTAGATTACTCCATGAGTGTGAACCAGAAGAACTACGGCTCATGGACAACAACGAATCAGAGGTCTTCTTTTTAATGGAAGAGTACTCCAGCAGCACTAATGTCCACTGTTTTCTTGGAGATGTAAGAGATTTTGAAAAAATAAAGAAACTTGCTGAGGGTGTGGATATAATAATCCATGCAGCAGCTTTCAAACATGTTATTCTTTCAGAATACAATCCCTTTGATGTAGTCCAGACAAATATCATTGGCGTGGAGAACATCATCAGGGCAGCCACTGCATGCAATGTAAAATATGTCCTTTTCACCAGCAGTGACAAGGCAGTGAACCCTACTAATGTAATGGGAGCTTCCAAGCTCATGGGGGAAAAACTTATAACAGCAGCAAATGCACTTAGAAATAATCGCACTACAGTATTCAGCAGTACAAGATTCGGCAATGTCATAGGCTCCAGAGGCTCGGTTGTCCCTGTGTTTATGAAACAGATTAAGAAGGGAGGCCCTGTAACAGTTACTGACATGAGGATGACCCGCTTCATTATGACAATAAAAGAGGCCGCCTATCTGGTGCTGAAATCCCTCACAATAGCAAAGGGTGGTGAGGTCTTTGTAACAAAGATGCCTGTTGTAAGGATTCCTGATCTTGCTGAGGTGATGATAGAGATTCTTGCTCCCAGATACGGGTATGAGCCCTCTGATATCAAAATCATAGAAGTGGGTGCAAAGCCTGGAGAAAAACTCTATGAAGAACTTATGAGTGAAGAGGAGAAGAGCCGTTCTATAGAATTGGAAGACATGTTTGTAATAACTCCTGCCTTCAAGGCTATATACAG
>MTOU01000005.1 GCA_002011745.1 Nitrospirae bacterium JdFR-85 | reverse complement strand
TGGGCAGCAGGCCACGGTAGTGCCTACGATGACTGAGTGGGGTATGATACTTTTCATGGTGCTTGCAGGCACAGTGGCAGTCTGGCAGATGAGGAGATTGAATATATACATGTAGAAGAAACAATCTGTTTTTATCTAAAAATTAGTTTTTTGTAGTGTGGCAAGTGAAGCAGCCTGTATCTGGGCCACCACCGTTTGCTATCATCTGATTATAATCCCATCTCAGAAGGTCTTTATAGGGAGAACCATGAGCCCTATGACAACTGAGACACATCACCACAGCCTCTGCTCTGGTCGGATTCTGGGGATTAACCCACGCTACTGGTGCTTCAGTGCTGTAATTAGTTACAGGATCATAGGCAGAATACTCACCTGTCTGAGGAAGTGCTATATCAGTAGGATGCCTTATCCAAGGACTTGAATCACCCATCCCCTGCCCTGGCAGAGGACCAGAACCGTGAAAATTCCCATGACAACCTGTACAAAAGGCGGTTATTGTTTTATACTGAGGGAAATAACCTACTCCCCAGTATAGAACGGTTGTACCTTTATAATAGTTATGATCATTCAGATCCGTGGTATACTCCCAATCACTGTCTTCAACTCCTTCCACATAGTAGGAGTCACCATGAGGTGCCTTTACAAATCTATACCAAGGTTTTGAATCATCATGGTGGGCAGTGGATGCATGACAGCCCTCACATCCCCTCTTGTTATACATGGGATCTGGAAAATCTGCTGCAAGGGTTGTGTGGCAGGTACTGTTGCAGCCCCACAGTCTTCCGGGTGCCTCTGTGAGTTGAGAATCCTTTCCCACAATTCCATATACATTGTGTCCGTAGGCATCACCATAGGCAGGGTTTGCCACCCAATAAAAATTACCACCAGCAAGAGGTTTTATAGGTTCTATCATGTTATAAACAATGGGGATAGTAAGACTTCCCAAGGTAATAATTGTATTGGCTGTTGTAGAAGAGTGACAGCCAACACAACTGCTTACAAGGAGATATTCATAAGGGGTAGCAGTGGTAGGACCTGCTAACTCTCCTAAGTCATTCCATCCTGTATTTGTTATAGCTTTTGCTACAGCAGCTCCATTCTGACTATTATGCATGGTATGGCAGAGACTACAGGGACCACTTACCATTGCATCCAGTGAACAAGGTAAAAAAGAAAGAAAAAGAAAGATAACTACCAGCTTTTTTGTCTTCATCCTTTTTGAATTTTAAGAGTCTATATTTTCCTCTGTCAATATTCAATATTGCTGTTCTTTTTTGTCTGTATCTTTATTAATCTCTTTCTTAGGGCGAGGCGTTTTAGTCTGATTATATGTGAGGTAATATCGATTTCCTTCGGACATACCTCCACACAGTTGTAGATAGAATGGCATCTCCATAGTCCATGCTCATGCAGTATCCTCTTCAGTCTCTCATCCTGTGCCCTATCTCGGGAGTCAAAGATGAATCTGTATGCCTTGAGCAGGGCAGAGGGTCCGAGGTATTTAGGGTCTGACCAAAAGACAGGACATGAAGAGGTGCAGGAACCGCACATTATACAGGTGATAGACTCAAGCACCCTCTGCTGCTCCTCAGGACTCTGTAGCCGTTCCCGCTCTGGTGGGGGCTCGTCGTTTATAAGATAGGGAAGAACCTCCTCATTCTTTTCAAAGAAGGGTTCCATATCAACAACAAGGTCCTTGATCACGGGGAATGCCTGAAGTGGTTCTATCGTTATTGTCTCAGGCATCTCCTTTATAAGGGACTGACAGGCAAGGGCATTCTTTCCATTAATCTTCATTGCACAGGAACCACATATACCATGGGCACAGGATCGCCTGAATGTGAGACTGCCATCTTGGGTCTCTTTGATACGGATTAGCCCATCAAGTACCCTCTCCATTGACTCCATCTCTACAGTGTACTCCTCCCAGTGAGATTCAGTGTCTTTTTCTGGATTGAATCTTCTAATCCTGAAAGTATAGGTCTTCATCTCTTTCAGCTCAGTACTTTCTCTCCTCAGGCTGAAATCTCGTTATTTTTACAGGTCTGTATCTGAACTCTATTGAATCACCTTCTTTGAAGGCGAAGGTGTGCTTCAACCAGTTTTTATCATCCCTTTCTGGAAAGTCCTCTCTGTAGTGAGCCCCACGGCTTTCTGTCCTCTGTAGAGCCGATCTTGCAATCACATCAGCAAGATTCAGCAGATGCCTCAGTTCTATCGCCTCAAGGAGTTCTGTGTTGAATCTCTTTGTTCTATCATGGAGTTGAATATTCTTTGAAGCCTTCTTCAGCTCTGTCAGGATTTCAATAGTCTTTTTAAGGCCCTCTTCAGTCCTGAATACAGAACAGTGTTCCATCATCTCCTTCTGCATTTCTGCCCTTATAGAGCCTACTCTTGTATCACCCCTGCTATTTATAATATTCTCTATCTCCACAATAGCCCTTTCAACCACCTCGTTGGTTATCCTTCCATAATCAGCCTCTCTGAGGCATTCTGCTATTGCCTTTCCTGCCCTTCTTCCGAAGACAACTGTGTCTAGTAGTGAATTACAACCGAGTCTGTTTGCCCCATGTACAGAGACACAGGCGCATTCTCCTGCTGCATAGAGTCCCTCAATGGTATCTCCCCTCTCGTTGGAAAGCACCCTTGCATCTACATCGGTTGGTATGCCCCCCATCGCATAGTGTGCTGTGGGCAAAACCGGTATAGGGCTTTCTGAGGGGTCAATACCCAGGTATATCTTTGAGAAGGTGGATATCTCAGGCAGACGCTCCTGTAGTATCTGTTTCGGAATACCCGTGAGATCAAGGTAGACAAAGTCTCTGCCATCTATCCCTCTTCCCTCTCTTATCTCATTCAGGATGGCCCTTGAAACCATATCTCTTGGAGCAAGGTCCTTTATCGTCGGGGCATATCTCTCCATGAATCTCTCACCCTTTCCATTAATCAGGATACCGCCTTCTCCTCTTGCACCTTCTGTTATTAGTATGCCAAGACCATACAGTCCTGTGGGATGAAACTGAAAGAACTCCATGTCCTCCAAAGGGACTCCCCTGTTGAATAGGATACTGAGACAGTCTCCTGTGGTTGCAATGGCATTGGAGGTGGTCTTGAAGACCCTTCCATACCCACCACTGGCCACCACTGTTGCCTTTGTTGAGAAGGCATGTATCTGTCCTGTGGGTATCTCCATTGCCACAACACCATGACACCTTCCATCCTCAACAACAATATCAAGCACATGAAATTCAGGAAAGAATCTGACACCCCTTAATTGACACTGTTCGTAGAGAGCGAAGACTATGGCATGGCCTGTCCTGTCTGCAGAGTAACAGGCCCTTCTTACTGGAGCAGCCCCAAACTCCCGTGTATGTCCACCAAAACGTCTCTGTGCTATCCGTCCTTCCGGGGTCCTTGAGAAAGGCACCCCCATGTGTTCAAGTTCAATAACTGTTCTTATTGCGTCCTCACACATCACCTCTATAGCGTCCTGGTCTCCAAGGTAGTCACTTCCTTTTGTGGTATCGTAAAAGTGCCATTCAGGGCTGTCGGGCTCCTCGTTTCCAAGAGCGGCTGCTATCCCTCCCTGTGCAGCCGTGGAGTGTGAACGGGTAGGATAGAGTTTTGAGATAACCGCCACATTTCCGTGGTTTGATGCCTCAAGGGCTGCCCTGAGGCCAGCAAGCCCTGAGCCGATTATTACCACATCGTACTGGTGGAGTCTGTTCATCTTCTTCCGAGACCACTGTCTTTTGCTGCTTTTGAAACCTCATGAGCTACTGCAGAGGTCACCTTTTTGTCAAATATACTCGGTATGATATAGTCCTCATGGAGTTCGTCATCCTTTACTGTATATGCGATCGCCCTTGCTGCTGCAAACTTCACCTCCTCATTAACACCCTTCGCCTTTGCGTCCAGCAGCCCACGGAAAAGCCCTGGAAAGGCGAGCATGTTGTTTATCTGGTTGGGATAGTCAGACCTTCCAGTGGCAAGCACCCTCACCAAAGGGAGGGCCTCTTCTGGTGATATTTCAGGTTCAGGATTTGCAAGGGCAAAGACTACAGGCTCTTTTGCCATCTTCTTTATATCATCTGGTTTAAGAACATTTGGAGCAGAAAGCCCTATAACCACCTCTGTACCTTCAATTATATCAGAAACACTGCCTTTAACTCGCCGGGGGTTGGTGAGTTTTGCAAGATGTCTTTTGTATCTGTCCATGTCTTTCCGTCTTCCCTTGTATATGGCACCTGTTCTGTCACAGACTACTATCTCCTTTATACCATAAGAGGCGAGCATCCGTGCAGTAGCAGAACCTGCAGCACCTGCCCCTATTATTACTATTCTAAGATTCTCTATATTCTTTCTGTACAGCCTTGCAACATTGATCAGTGCAGCAAGAACCACCACTGCAGTACCATGTTGGTCATCGTGAATAACAGGGATATCCAGTCTCTCCCTTAGAGTCTGTTCTATATAGAAACATCGTGGTGCCCCGATGTCCTCAAGGTTTATGCCTCCAAAGGTGGGTGAGATGTTTATAACAGTACTTATAATCTCTTCAGGGTCTTTTGTGTTGAGAACAACGGGGAAGGCATCTATACCTGCAAACTCCTTAAATATCATTGCCTTGCCCTCCATAACAGGCAGTGCAGCCTCTGGGCCTATGTCACCCAAGCCCAGTACCGCTGTACCGTCTGTAACAATGGCTACAGAGTTGCCCTTGAGTGTATACCGGTAGGCATGTTCCTTGTGAGAGAGGATGTCTCTACAGACCCTTGCTACACCAGGGGTGTAGACCTTTGAGAGGTCATTGCTGTCTCTTATGGGATACTTTGTCCTTATCTCAATCTTGCCACCAATATGGGCTGTGAAGGTCCTGTCAAATACCCTTAAAACCTGAACACCCTTTACCTTCTTTATCGCATTTACAATCGCCTTCTCATGGGCCTCATCTCTTGCATTAACTGTGATATCTCTGACTATTCTCCCTTTTTCTACTCTTACAATATCTATAGCACCGAGGTCACCGCCTGCCCTGCTTATGGCAGTGGCTATCTGGGCAAACATTCCTATCCGGTTCTCTATTGAGGCCCTTATTGTGAGACTGTAACTGGGGCTTGGTCTGGCTGACATTAATACGCCTCTTTTATTTATAAAATTTTTTTATTACATTTTTATGGTATAATTATTTAATTAAAAACTTCAATATTTAAAAATATTTGGAGGTAGTCATGAAAAGGATGATTTTGCTGATAGCAGTTATGTTTCTGTTTTCCTTAGTAATCACAGGGTCTTCTTTTTCAGAAGATACTGTTACCTTTGGAATTCCCCTTCCACTGACAGGCAGTAAAGCCAAGTTTGGAGAGATTGAGAAACGTTCCTATGAGATAGCCATGGAGGAGATCAATGCTGCAGGTGGTATTAAAGGAAAGAAGGTTGTTCTGGTGTTTGAGGACTCACAAGGTAAACCCGAGGTTTCCAGGGCGATAGTGGAGAAGCTGATAGATGTGAAGAAACAGCCTGTGATTTTTGGTGAATACAGCTCCTCCTGCTCAAAAGCGATTGCTGCAGTGGCAGAAGAGAGGAAGGTTCCTTATCTGGTTGTCACTGGTGCAGCAGATAACATAACACAGCAGAATTACAAGTATGTATTCCGTATGAACCCTTCTGTATCCTACTATACCAGTGGTCTCAGGTCCTTTCTTAAAGAGGTTGTTAAGCCAAAGACGATTGCTATTCTCTACGAGAGTTCTGACTTTGGCACAAAGGGAGCAGAGGGAATGGTGAAGGATGCCAAGAGGCTGGGTATGAAGGTTGTGTTGAAGGAGAAATATGAGAGTGGTGCTGTTGATTTTAAACCAATTCTCTCAAAGGTGAAATCAAAAAGACCGGATGTTATCTATATGGTCTCTTATGTTATGGATGCTGCGCTGCTGATGAGACAGATAAAAGAGCTGAGGATTGATGCCAAGCTCTTTGCTGGTGGTGCAGCAGGATTCGCAATCCCTGAGTTTATTGAGAATGCAAAGGATGCATCAGAATATGTAGTAACTGCAACACTCTGGAGCCCTCAGGTCACCTATCCAGGTGCAAAGGAATTTGCAGAGAAGTATAAGTCAAGACATGGTAAATATCCCTCCTACCATGGTGCAGAGGCATACTCTGCCCTGTATGTGATCAAAGATGTATTAGAGCGTGCAAAGACGTGGACTCCTGAGGATATAAGGAAGGCGATGAAGGAGACGAATCTTATGACAGCCTTTGGTCCTATAAAGTTTGAAGATCGTGAGGGGTATCAGAACCAGAACTTCATGGATACTCTTGTGCTACAGGTCATAAATGGGAAACACGAGACCATCTGGCCCCTTGAGTATGCAACTAAAAAGTATGTATATCCCATTCCTCGATGGAGAGACAGAAGATAGGTAGGGAGTCAGTCCTATAGTGGATGCTGTACAGGTTGAGGTTCTCTTACAGACCCTGATAGCAGGTATCCTCTTAGGAGGGCTCTATGCCCTCATAGGCATAGGCATGACACTCATCATGGGCGTGATGAAGATAATCAATCTCGCCCATGGTGAGTTAATGATGGTTGCTATGTATCTTGCCTACTGGCTTTTTGTTCTTTTTAATATAGACCCCTATCTGTCTGTTTTTATTGCAGCTCCTCTGATGTTTTTCTTCGGTATGGCCATCCAGAAGTATCTCATAAATCCTGTGCTGAAGGTGGAATCCATACTGCCTGAAAACCAGGTTATACTGACAGTGGGAATAGGAATGGTCCTTGCCAACCTTGCCACAATTCTCTTCACCTCTGACTACCGTTCAGTGCCTGTTGAATATGCCTCTGATGCATGGTATCTAAGTGATTTCTGGAGGGACTCACCAGTGGAGCTCTCTCTGTCAGTACCCTGGAGCATATCATTCCTGTTTGCTGTGGTAATAACCGTGGCCCTCTGGTTCTTTCTCACGAGGACAGACACTGGCAAGTCCATAAGGGCAACTGCCCAGGATATGGATGCTGCTGTGCTGATGGGTGTTAATGTTGAGAGGATGAGGCTCATAACCTTTGGCCTTGGGGCAGCCTTGGTAGGTGCAGCTGGCTGTCTCTTTATTCCTATCTACTATCTATATCCTGCACTTGGGGGAAGATTTACCCTTATTGCCTTTGTTATAACCATTCTCGGTGGGCTCGGCTCCACTGTAGGGGCAATTATAGGTGGGTTGATTCTTGGAATCTTTGAATCCCTTACTGCAACATATGTGGGTATGGGATGGGCTCCTGTGGGGAGGTTTGCTATATTTATAGCTGCCCTCATATTCCTGCCAGGTGGTGTTGCATCAATCCTTAGGAGACAGAGGCTCGGCAAATGAGAAAATATCAGCCCTATATAATGCTGCTTCTGCTATTGTTGCTTCCCCTTTTCGGTCTCAGCACATATATGATGCATATATTGATACTGGTGATCATGTGGTCAGTTATAGGGATGGCATGGAACCTTCTTGGAGGATACTGTGGCCAGGTATCTTTCGGACATGCTGCCTTCTTCGGAGTGGGAGCATATACTGCAGGAATACTCTATTTCAAGACAGGCATTTCTGCATGGTGGGGTCTGCCTCTGAGTGTGGTGATTGTGGCTGCAGAAGCCCTCATTATAGGTTTTATCTGTCTCAGACTAAGAGGCCCATTCTTTGCATTGGCTACACTCGCAATGGGGGAGGTCCTCAGGGTAACGGCAGAGAACCTTAGAGGCTTTACACAGGGTGCTCTTGGAATACTGATCAAGGAGAGGACATGGGTTGAGAAGACTTGGTACTACTATATAATAGTCCTGATAGCTGTAGGTGCCTTTGTTCTTGTGAAGAAGATTATAGAGTCAAAACTTGGTTACTATTTTGTGGCAATCCGTGAGGACCAGGATGCTGCAGAGTCCTTAGGCATCAATACCACTCTTTATAAGACCATCGCCCTAACAATAAGCGCGGTTCTTACAGGCATTGCAGGTGCCTTTTATACCAATTACATGGGGTATATTGACCCTGAGATTGTCTTTGCACTCCATGATATATCCATTATCACCATTATGGTTGTGATGGTGGGAGGGGTAGCCACATACTGGGGACCTGTTGTGGGTGCAGTAATAATGGTGCTTCTTGCAGAGTTGATAAGGTCTCTACCGAGGATAGGTACTGCGCATCAGACACTGTTTGGGATTCTGCTCATCCTTATAATCATCTTTCTGCCCAATGGGATTGTTGGTGATTATCCAAAGATAAAAAGGATATTGGGATTCAGGAGGAGAGTTGGCACCACTTCTTGAGATAAGAGGAGTCTCAAAGTTCTTTGGAGGGCTTGCTGCTGTGGTGGATGTCTCCTTTAGAATAGACAGGGGAGAGATAGTAGGTCTTATAGGCCCTAATGGAGCAGGAAAGACCACACTTTTTAATGTGATTAATGGATTCTACCGCCCCTCCAAGGGTGAGATCCTGTTTAAAGGGAAAAGGATATCCGGGCTTAAACCACACCAGATATGCAGGCTTGGAATAGCAAGGACCTTCCAGGTGGTGAAGCCCCTTCAGAGGATGACCGTTTTGGATAATGTGATTGCCTCTGCCTTTCTCAGGTCAAGCAGTAAAAGAGAGGCAGTAGAAAAGGCTGAGGAAATTTTAAGATTTACAGGTCTCTATGAAGACAAGGACATGCTCTCAAGGGGGCTTCCTCTTGGTAAGAGGAAGAGACTGGAGATAGCAAGGGCACTGGCCACTGACCCAGAGCTTCTGCTTCTGGATGAATCCTTTGCAGGGCTTAATCCCACAGAACAGAATGAATCCATTGAGATTATAAAGAAGATTAAAGAGCGGGGTATTACTATACTCATCATAGAGCACCATATGAAGGTGATAATGTCAATCTCTGACAGGGTAGTGGTTCTGAATTATGGTGAGAAGATTGCTGAGGGCAGTCCTGATGAGGTGGGAAGAAATCCCCTTGTTATTGAGGCATATTTAGGAGAAGCTATCAGTGCTTAAGGTGAAAGATATAGATGTTTTTTACGGAGATGTTCAGGTAATATGGGGGGTCTCTTTCCATGTAAAGAAGAAGGAGATCGTTTCCCTTATTGGTGCCAATGGAGCAGGAAAATCCACCATTCTGAAGACTATCTCAGGGCTTCTGAGACCAGCCTCTGGAGAGGTGCTCTTTGAAGGGAGACCTATTCATACCATCAAGCCCTTTAAACTGATAGAGATGGGCATAGTTCATGTTCCAGAGGCGAGAAGGCTTTTTGTAGAGATGACCGTTGAGGAGAATCTTGACATGGGTTCATTGAAGGCAGAGGCTAAGAAGAGAAGGGAGCAGACAAAGGAAATGGTTTTTGAACTCTTTCCCCGTCTGAAGGAGAGGAGACGGCAGATTGCAGGCACCCTCAGTGGTGGTGAACAGCAGATGCTTGCTATTGGAAGGGGGTTGATGTCTCTTCCGAGGTTGATGATGTTTGATGAGCCCTCTCTTGGGCTTGCTCCAATACTGGTTAAAGAGATATTCAATGTGATAAAGAGGATAAGAGATGAAGGAACAACGGTGTTGATTGTGGAGCAGAATGTGAAACAGACACTGTCAATCGCAGACAGGGCCTATGTGCTTGAGAATGGAAGGATCGTGATGGAGGGCACAGGTGAGGAGATGCTCAGGAACGAACATGTAAAAACAGCCTATCTGGGGGTTTAGACTGATTTAAATTTCCGTAAGTGGAGGTCCGGGATGTTTGTCAGAGACTGGATGACAAAGAGGGTTTACACTGTGGACCCTGATGTATCTGTGTCAGAGGCATCAAAGATACTGAAAGAGAAGAATATAAAACATCTGCCCGTGCTCAAAGATGGGAAACTGAAGGGTATACTCTCAGATAGGGATATTAAAGAGTATATACCTTCAAAGGCGACAACACTTGATATCTATGAACTCCACTATCTTCTCGCAAAGACAAAGGTGAAGGAGATAATGAAGAGAAAGGTCTTCACCACCACACCTCATATGCCTGTCGAAGAGGCAGCAAGAATTATGTATGATCAGGATATTGGCTCACTCCCTGTGTTGGACAGAGGTGCTCTGGTAGGCATTATCTCTGATAGGGATATCTTCAGAGTGCTTGTTGATATCACAGGCATCCGCCATGGTGGACATAGGATTTGTCTTGTAGTGGATGATAGACCTGGCTCTATTAAAGAAGTGGCTGATATTATCCGGAAACACGGTTTCAGTCTTCAAAGTATTCTGACCTCTTATGAAGGGATAAAAGAGGGATACAGAAAAGTGGTGATAAGGACAAAGGGAAAGGGGAATTTCAAGGCATTGAAGTCTGAGCTTGAAGGTATATACAGAGGAGTGAGTATAATAAAAGGCTAATGAGATACCGCTGGCATACAGGCTCCTTTGCATGGATAGTCCACAGGATCACAGGAGTGCTTCTAACATTCTATATCCTTCTGCATCTTTATGTATTGAGCAACCTCAAGGACCCTGAAAACTATAGGAATATAATGGGCCTGATGGAGCATCCACTGGTTAAGATAGCTGAGGTGGGACTGCTGGGGCTTGTTCTTGCCCATAGCCTGAATGGAGTGAGGCTTCTGTTGATTGATCTTGGCCTTTCTTCAAGACTACATAAGCGAGTCTTCTGGGCTGTCTTCACCACAGGAGTACTCTTGTTTATAATCGGAGGGCTACCCATTATTGGAGGTCTCCATTGAGGGGTGCTCTACAGTGGTTCCTCCAGAGGCTCACAGGTGTTCTGCTTTTTGCAGGATTAATAGTACATTTTTATGTGATGCATTACAGCGGTGCAGACCCGTTGGCCTATGAAAGTGTTATAAAAAGGATTTCAAGTCCTTATTGGAAGGCATTTGATATAGTTTTTCTTGTATCCATCCTGTATCATGGACTGAATGGACTATGGGGAATTGTCATAGAGTATATCCATTCAGCAAGACTGCTTAAGCTCGTGAGAACTTCAATAATCATACTCGCCTTCATAGTGCTATTCACAGGTGTATATATCATACAGACCCCTTCATAAATTTATCTTCTTTCATGATAAAATAATTAACAATGGCTGAACTGGCAGAGATTAAAAGACCCTCCGTAGACAGTTTCTCAAACAGGAGAAAGCTATATTGTGTTCCGAACATTTACTTCAGGGGGGATACACACAAGGAATTAAGAGAGCTTGTGGAGAAATACTGGTCTGAGGTTGAAAAACAGCTTCAAAGGCTTGAGATGGCTGGTAAGGTGAAAAAGGTGTTCTGTGAAAGTCTATATCTGGAGGGACAGAAAGGGTTAAAACTCCTTTCAAAGCTCAATGAGTATGCCTATAGGATTGTGAAGGTAAAAGTTGAAGAGGGGGCAGAGCTGGTAGCACTGGAGGACAAAAGGATCCTTGGTCCTTTTCTTGATTGGAGAAACTGTCTTGCTGTGGTCCGTACAGGCGAGGTCTATGAAAAGGTACTGAAGTTTTTTAGAGATATTTACAACAGAAGGATTGAGCATATTCAAAAGGTGATAGAGGAGAATATCGAGGAAACAGAGGCAGCATTGCTTATAATAACCGATGAGGAGAGACTGAGACTGCAGTTTCCATCTGACATAGAGATATTTCTTGTTACCCCTCCCACTTATGATGATATCCTTAGGTGGCTTAGAGACAACTTAAAGAAGAAAGCTAAGGAATAGAGACTAAAGTTCGTAGAGTTTTTCGTCTCGTCTGGGTGGCAGAGCTTTTCTTTTTGAGATATTCTTTTTCTGTGCAAGAAGGGATATCTCTTCATCAAGCAACTCACCCATATCCGCCTCTACTGCCTCAGGGTCTTCACCTGCCTCGATCCTGTCTAATGCCTCCTGCCACTTTGAGCCCAGGTCCAGACCAGCCATTTCAGTAAACTTCCGCATCAGTTGTACTGCCTGTCTTGGATCATCCTCATCTATTCTGTCCGAGTGCTTCTCTAAGTAGGAGAGGGCATTCATGATTTTAGACTCATCAATGTTTACATCAGGGTTGTCTGAATCTCCACGGGCCTCAGAGCGGAGTGTATTGAAGGGAGACAGCAGCCTTTTCAGCTTCTTCACCTTACATCTTGGACAGACCGGTATTTTTTCTGTATTAACCCTTCGGGAGAAGAAATTGAATATGGTATTGCAGTCTTCACAATAAAACTCATAAATGGGCATCCCCTCAGCCTCCCTCACAAAATGTTTTATATATCATAACAGGTTTTTGAACCTCCTTGAAAGATGGTCTGCCCTTCTTATAGGCTCAGGTAGTCTGTATTTAGTGCTACAGTGTAGAACCACTCTTATGGCATCATCAAGGGTTACAAGGTGTCCTGGAGATACAAAGACTGGTTTTACCTCAGTCCTCGTCCTCACTGCTGCCCCTACGGTTCTGCCTTCATAGAGGAGTTTACTCCAGCAGCCTCTTTCTGGACAGGGTTCTTCATATTCACCCACAAGCTTTGACTTTGCACAACCTACTGATGGCAGGCCTGTTAAGACCCCTATATGTGTTGCAATACCCGCCCCTCTTGGATGTGCAATTCCCTGTCCATCTATAAGCAGTATATCTGGTTTTGTGTTGAGACACTCTAAAGCCTTCTTCATTAAGGGCCCTTCTCTGAAGGAGAGATAACCTGGTATGTAGGGAAAGAGGAGGGAGTCCTTTAAGATTCCCTCTTCAATGATCTCAAGGTCTTTGTATCTCATAACAACTACTGCACAGACCGCCTCTGTGTCAGTGAATGCCACATCCATACCAGCCACTGTTTCAGGCTCTGAGATAAGTGGAGTAAGTCTAACAGCCTCTGCTATCTCATTCTGTATCCTGACTGCTTCACTTATATCATTTGTCCATTGCACTTCAGAATGCCTCCTTCTGGAAGGCAGACCTCTGGTTGGAGAGCTTCACCATTCATGTCCTTTTTAGCCTATAATATTAATATGTTCCTGGCTGAATACCTATATTATATAGGATACAAACTTCACAAGAAATACAAAGGACATTTCATTAAGAGGCTTGATGGCCTTACCATAAGTGTGGGTAATCTGACTGTAGGAGGCACAGGAAAGACACCTCTTGTTATTGAGATTGCCAGAGAGGCTGTCCGTAGAGGGTTAAGCACATGCATACTTACAAGGGGATATAAAGGCAGCTCTTCGGAGACACTAATTGTGAGCAAGGGGGAAGGACCTACTGCAGAATGGACAGTTACAGGAGATGAGCCTTATCTTATGGCAAAGAAGCTGAAGGGTGTATGGATTGTGAAGGATAAAAATCGGTACAGAGGAGGACTTGTAGGTGGGAAGAAGGATGTCTACATCCTTGATGATGGATTTCAACACTGGCCACTCCACAGGGACATTGATATTGTGGTGATAGATGCCACCCGTCCCTTTGGTAACGGGAGGCTACTGCCCCTTGGACAGATGAGAGAACCCCCTTCTGCCCTAAAAAGGGCGAGTATTATAGTGATTAACAAGACCTCTATTGAGATGCCTGAGCTGGTACAAAAGATCAGAAGATACAATCCCACTGCTCCAATATACTATAGCCACTATGTGATTGAAGGGCTGTATGACACCAGTGGAAAGAGTTACCCACTCGAGTATGTGCTCGGCAGAAGGGTGTTTTTATTTTCTGGGATTGGTAATCCCTCTTATTTTGTAAGTATGCTCACGGCAAAGAAGGTGAATGTGACAGGAATGAAGGCATTCCGTGATCACCACCATTATGAACCAGCAGATATAAGAAAAATACTGAAAGGGGCTGATGATACTGATTCAGAGATAATATTAACTACAGAGAAGGATATGGTAAAGATAGATGGACTTCTGGATAACAGTATAAGAGAGAGAGTGTTTTCGGTCAGGATAAAGACAGAGATAAAAAACTCAGACTTTTATGAAAGACTCTTTTCTGATATAAGGTATTAGAACTCCTTGAACACCTTTGCAAGAGAGTCTCCTGCTACATGAATCTTGAATTCATTGAAATAACCGAAAGGCGTTTGCAGCACCTTGTAGCCTGTTCTCTGTAGCCTTTCTCTAACCTCATCAAGAATTGATTTTGCAAACTCTGGAGGTGCCTTACTACTTGAGAGATGATTGAAGGAGTGTAGTACCACATTCTTTGTATTGAACTTACCACAGAGCCATTTGGTATTTTTCACAAACTTCTGTACCACGCCTTTATGATTTTCTTGATCTTTTTCCTCTACATGGAAGAATACAACCACAGCATTCTCAATACTTTCTTCTGCCTCTGTGTCTGGCACCTGAGGCAGGCTCTTTGATGCTGTCTTGAAATAGAAGGAATGTGCGTAAAAGAGTATGAGTTTCATAGCAATCTGGCGCGCCCAGGAGGATTCGAACCCCCAACCTACGGATTCGTAGTCCGCCGCTCTATCCAGTTGAGCTATGGGCGCTTAGTTTGATTTTAAAGGATTTTCTAAGGTTTCGTCAAATATGTTGTAGTCTTTCTGTAAATTTTTATCTCTTATATTCTATCCAATGCCCGACATAAAATTAATAAAGATACCAAAAAGAGACGCATTTTCTTAATTTTGATATGCTAAAATTAGTGGTATAAAGGGAATGGACAGAATTAAAGCTTGAAAGATATGGTCTGAACATTGAGAGAAAAATGGAAACATATTAAGGCTGAGTTTGAACTTGCTGACGCAGGTTTTCTTATCCTAAGGATCGTAGCCCTTATTGGTGGATATGGATGGCTTGCCTTCGCTGATATAGAGCCTGACGTTGCAAGGAGATTCCATTATATTCTTATATATTTTATTCTTTACTGTGTACTTCTTTATACACTTCTTTTTTGGCTTTTTCATAAAAAGCAGGTAATATATGTTTTTTCTTTATTTTTAGACATATCCTTTTTATATCTTCTTATTAAAAACACAGGGGGCTTCAATAGTAGTTATTTTGTAGGCTTCTATCTGCTTACAGTGCTACATTCGTTCTACTATGGATATATCTTCGGCCTTTTTGTGGCTACCTTATGTTCGGTTGTCTATGTGATTTCTGGAAACTTTGAGTTTGAGTTAATCCACTGGACTGAACTGTCTCTCAGGATAGCATTCCTTTTCCTCCTTTCCCTACCAGTAGGAATACTTTCTGATCGCCTCCGGTATGACAAAGAAAAGATTGAATCATTGAATAAAGAACTTCTCCATTCCATGGAGGAACTGAAGAGACTACAGAGCAAACTAATTAAGGCAGAGAAGCTATCAGCTCTTGGTAAGATGACGGCTGATGTTGCCCATGAGATAAGGAATCCCCTTTCAGTCATCGGGGGTTTTGCAAAAAGGTTAAAAAAGCGTCTTCAACCAGGCACAAAGGAGATGGAATATGCAGAGATAATTGTGCAGGAGGTTATGAGGCTTGAGAAGATACTAAGAGATGTTCTCAGCTTCTCGAGAGAAGCCCGTTATCATCTCCGCCACTACAATATAAATGATTTGGTTTTGGAGTCTCTAAGGTATTTTCAAGATATATTGGCTGAAAGGTCTATAAAAGTAGAGACAGAGTTATCAGATAAACTCCCTGAGGTCCTTATTGACAGAGACCAGCTCATTCAGGTGTTTAATAATCTGATTAGCAATGCAATTGATGCCATGCCTGAGGGAGGTACCATCACCCTTAGCACCAGAGTAGATACTGAACATAATGTCAATTTTGTTGTAGTGGATGTGGTTGATACAGGCCATGGTATCCCTGAGGACAAGATCGACAGGTTATTTGAACCATTTTTTACTACAAAGGAGATAGGCCATGGCACAGGGCTGGGGTTGTCCATATGTAAAAAGATTATGGAAGAACATAGGGGACGGATTAAAGTCTGTAGCATTGTAGAAAAGGGTACATCCTTTAGCCTGTATTTTCCTTATATGCCTCCTGAAGAGAGCTTCAAGACCCAGTGTTGGGAATATATGAAATGTGGGGTGGAAAAGGCAGAGGGTGCTATTGAAAGGCGATGCCCTGCCTATCCAAATTATGGCAGGATATGCTGGGTTATTGCAGGGACCTACTGTGAGGGTAGAGTACAGGGTGCAATAGCCCAAAAAATCGGTGATTGTAAAAAGTGTGAATTTTACAATCGTGTGGTGATTAAGAAGGACCTTTAACTTGGAATCTATCCAGTCTATCTCCTACCATATTGTGTTATTCTTAGATTAAACATTTTAGGATAAATCATCGTCTAATAGGATAGAAACAGATGAATGATGAACAGTTGGTTGAAGAATGTATTAAGGGAGACATTGAGGCATTTGATGCTCTTGTGGTGAGGTATCAAAAAGAGGTCTTTTATTTAGTAAGGGGTTTAGTTATGGATATTGAGGAGGCAAAGGATATCACACAGAAGACATTCATAAAGGCATTCAGAAGGCTTAAAAAGTTGCGTAATAGAAAAAAATTTAGACAGTGGCTTCTAAGCATAGCCATTAACACTGCAAAGGACAGTCTCCGTTCAGTAAAAACAAGCATTATGGAGCCACCCAATGTGGTGGACTGTAAAGCAGATCCTGAAGAAGAGACGATTAAGAAGGAACAGAAGAGGCTTCTTCTTGAAGCTATCGGCTCTCTCTCTACAAGACAGAAGGAGGTGGTATTGCTGAGGATTTATCATGGTCTCAGGTTTCATGAGATTGCAGAGATGCTTAATATTACTCCTGAGTCAGTAAGAACGAGTTTTCATTTTGGTATAAAGAACCTTTCTAAGACATTGAGGGAGAAAGGCTATGAGGTGTGAAGAGTTTTGGGAAAGGTTTGGTGAAGAGGTGGCTACAGGTAGACAGTTACCATTGGAGGCAGAAGAGCATTTAAAGCATTGTGACGCCTGTAGTGTAGAGATGAAGGTTCTCCGTAAAGGTATTGAGGATATAAGGTCGATGCTTCACAAAGATGTGCCTGATAGACTCTGGGATTCTATCAGAGAGGGTGTCCATTCTGGAATAAAGCTTGGGCCTTCTAAAAGTGTTCTGAAGCATTGGTGGAGACTGGCCTTTGTCCCTATGACGGTTGTTGTCCTGCTTTTTATAATACTCTGGCCTTTGTATCAGCAGCCCTCTCTCACCATGGATGATCTTGAGGTTATGTTTGTGGAACCCCTGGCTAATGAACTTTTTGAAGAAGAATATTTTGCCTATTTAAACAATGAGGTATATAAAGAATATCAAAGAGAGGTTTATATATACGATTTTCCAGATGAATGGGAGCTTATCTATTATTAAGGAGGTGTATGATGAGAAAAAAGAAGTGGTTGTTGGTATTTGTGTTTGTAATAACCATTGCCTTTCTTACAACCAGTGTATGGGCGATTAGGGCGTTCAGGGCAGAGGGAAAACCCACTGCCTCAGGGCTTAGGTATGAACTCTGGCATGATTCTGGAGGGTGGCATCTGAGATGGACAGGCTTTAACAGAGTACATCACTTCAGTGGCAGACTCTGGAGTCCTGATGGAAATCTCTTTATCACCCACCGCTATAAGCTTGAACGTGGAGACAGGGTATGGAAGAAAGGCAGGAAGATACACTTTGCAGCAACCTCTTCCGTAGGTATAGACGGATTTGACTTCAGGTGGAGAGGCAGAGAACTGCTGGTTGAGCTCAAAATAGATGGTAGATACAGACCTATGAAGATATACATAGGCTCTGAGGGTTATCATCCCAAAGGTTTCCCAATAATTATAGTAAGATGATCAAACATTAACAGTGAATACCAATATTTGGAGGTGTAGCATGAAAAGGAGGATCTTATTGATAACCCTTTTGGTAGCACTACTGCCTGTCTTTGTCTATGCTAACCCAGACAGAAGACATTCTCCTGAAGTCTTGAAAGAGAGGATAATTACTCTTAGAAACTGGGAATTAATGAATGCACTGGATCTGAAGGGTAAAAGGGCAGAGAGGGTGTTTTCTATTCTTAAGAGGTTTGATGAGGAGAGAGAGAGGTTAATTTTGAAGAGAAGAGAGCTTATGGAGAGGTTGAAAGAGGCAATTGACTCTAAGAGGATATCTTCTGAAAGAGTAGAAGGTCTAATCAATGAAATACTTCATACCCATATTGCATTTGCAGAGTTGAGAAAGAAAGAAATGGATGCCCTTGCAGAGGTGCTTACTCCAGAGGAGCAGGCAAGATATCTTGTATTCTCTGAGAGGTTTTCACACCAGATAAAAAGATTCTTAGAGAAAAAAAGAAGATTTCCTGAAAGGCAGAACGATTAACCCTGTAGCAGGCCCTCGCTTTTGTTGGGGGCCTCTACTTTCCAGACCTCTATGGCTATCTCAGGACAGATTTCTGCACAGAGGGCACAGCCAGTGCATTCCTCTGGTCTTATGCATACTGCCGGATAGTATCCAGCAGAATTGAATTTTTTATCAATGTCGATGATTTTTTTGGGGCAGGTGATTACACAATACGCACATCCCTTGCAGAGTTCTCTGTCTATCTCTATCTTTCCTTTCATATCCTGTCAGGAATAATTTTTATTAGGGCCTTACGGGATCTTGGACCATCAAACTCACAGAAGAATATAGACTGCCATGTGCCAAGCTGTAGCCTGCCTCCCTCAATAAATACAAATGTATTGGGCCCCACAATTGTGGTCTTTATATGAGAGTCCGCATTCCCCTCAAGATGCGAGTAGCCTGCATCTGGTGGAACCAGCTTCCGAAGGGTTTGGTTTATATCCTTCACAACAGAAGGGTCTGCACCTTCATTAATAGTAATCCCTGCAGTGGTATGAGGCACATATATATAACAGATACCCTCCTTTATTCCAGAGTCTCTTACAACCTCTTCAACCTTTGATGTAATATCAACCATCTCTATCCTTGAAGATGTTTTTATTGAGATCTGTTTTATCATTATTTCTACCCTCCTGGTTTTTGGTATTATAACAAAAGAGTATCTTGTTGTCGCAAATGAGAAGTGTTATCCAAATCTGAATATTAAACTTAGGATGATAAACAATTCTGCCATACTCAGAAGAGAATTGAAAGAGAAATTTTTGAGAGAGTTTACCCCTTCTGAAAGGGTCTTTTTCCTGAAAAAGGCAAAAGAAGCTATTCTACTTCAATGTTATCCACCTAATGAAGAACTCTTTTATTACTGTTATTTTCTCACCCTGAAAGAGAGGTTAAGGAGACTTATATTTGACAATACAGAGGCCTATGCCAGATTTCTGCTTGTGGAGACAATGAAAGAGATGGAAGATACGATAAAGTATTATCATCAGAGGCTGGAATCACAGAGACTACCGAGACCAGATGTTAAAGGTATGAGGTTTATAGAGTATCTTGAAGAATAATTAAAGCAGGGCAGACAAGGTAGTTAAGTATGAGAGTTGTTGAAGTAAAAGAAAAGCTGAGTGACTCAGGAGAGTATATCCTGGGAGGCTTCAGAGACAGGTTCTCATGCCTGTTATCTGATTTATAGGAAGATGAAGCCTCGAGAAAAGGGGAGAAGGACATTATGAAGAGGGAATCACTAACAATTAAGTAAAGTGAAGAAAAAGCTTTCTACAACAGTAATCGCCCTTGGTGTGGTAAGTCTTCTTACAGACCTCTCCTCAGAGATGATTTATCCACTTCTGCCCATCTTTTTAACCACTGTTCTTAATGCAGGAACAATTGCGCTGGGTCTGATAGAAGGTATCGCCGAGTTAACAGCGTCGATTCTGAAAATCCTTTCGGGTTATCTTACAGACAGAACAGGGAAAAGGAAAGGACTGGTTTTTGCAGGATATACCCTATCTACCCTATCAAAACCACTAATCGGGATTGCTACTGCCTGGTATCAGGTGCTTATATTCAGATTTTTAGATAGAACAGGAAAGGGTATCAGGACCTCTCCCAGGGATGCATTGATAGGAGATGTAACAGAAGGAAGAATAATAGGTCGTGCCTATGGACTACACAGAGCAATGGACCATGCAGGTGCTGTAATAGGGCCTCTTGTGGCTGTGTATCTCTTGAAGTTTGTGGGACTTTCCATAAGAAGTATTTTTCTTCTCTCAGTAATACCTGGGGTGATGGTGATTTTCACATTGAAGTTCTTTGTGAAAGAAAGGGAGTCGGTTGTGAAGAAAAGAGAATTGCAGGCTAAAGAAGATGAAAGTTCTACATCTGTACAGAAGGACTTTTATTATTTTTTGGTGGCTCTTGTAATATTTACACTTGGTAACTCTACAGATGCCTTTTTGATTCTGAGACTCACAGAAGAGGGGATCAATGCCTCTACAGTAGTATTTCTCTGGGCAGCCTTTCATACTGTAAAGATGTTTACAAATTATATTGGAGGAAGATTTGTTGACCATTTTGGTCCAAGAACAATGGTGTTCTTAGGATGGCTCTTTTATGCAGGAGTGTATCTCCTTTTTGCATTGGTTGAGGGAAAGACGTATGTATTGGTTCTATTTCTAATCTACGGCCTTTATTATGGTATTTCTGAACCTGCTGAAAGGGCTTGGGTTTACAGAATAGTTCCTTCCAGCAAAAGGGGACGTGCTTTTGGTTTATATCATGCCTCTGTGGGGGTGGCCTCTCTACCAGCGAGTCTTATTTTTGGTATTATCTGGAAATATTTAGGTTATAACTATGCATTTGCATGTGGAGGTCTTCTTGCCTTTTTTGCTTCGGTTTTTTATATTAAAAGTACTAAAAATTAGTGAGCTGAAGTTCTCTTTTTACAAAGCTGCTTCAAAAATGGGCTAATTAGACTATGAGACTCTCTTTAAGAGCAAGGACTCTCCTACTGATAGGTGGAATAGTGGTTTTTATTACCGCTACTTTTATGTTGCTCACCAGACAGGAAGTGGTTACTGCCATGTTTAATGCAGAAGAGGAATCAGCCCGGAATGTCCTGAAACTGGTGATGCTTCAGATAGAGAATGAGTATAATGACCTCCTTTATTACAAACAGTCTTCTCTTGAGCTTCATAAAAGACACATCAAAGACATAATAACCCTCCAGGAAGCTGCAATAAGAAAGGTGTATGAAAGAGTTCAAAAAGGATTGATTGACGAGGAGACAGCCAAAAGGAGAATACTTGAAGAGTTAAGAACATATAGATTTGGTAATAATGACTATATCTGGGTGTCTGATTATAACTCAGTTCTTATATCCCATCCTGACCCAAGGTTACATGGTAAGGACTACTCAAAGGTACGTGACGTTAATGGTAAGCTTATAGTGCCTCCAATGGTAGAAATAGCAAGGAAGTATGGAGAAGGGTATTACTCATACTGGTGGCGGAGGTTGAATTCTGAGAAACCTGTGGAGAAGCTGGCCTATGTGAAACATTTCCCAGAATGGGGATGGGTGCTCGGTACAGGAGTCTATATTGACGATATAGAGCAAGAAGTAGCCCGAAAACTGGAGGCAATGCTTGATAATCTCAGGAAGGTTCTTGCAAGGGTTAAGGTTGCGAAGACGGGATATATATTCATCTTCAATGGTCAAAAGAAGATGCTTGTTCATCCTGTGCTGGCAGGCCAGGATGTCTCAAAATTGAAAAATCCTGTTACAGGGACATATATGGTTGAGGACCTTATGAAAGCGGCTCAAAATCCTGATGTTCCTTTAGAGTATCTATGGGATAGGCCTGATGACAAAGGCAACTATATCTATCCCAAGGAATCCTATGTCGCCTATTTCGAGCCTCTTGACTGGTATGTGGCCTCCTCTGTTTACAAGGATGAAATAGAAGCACCTGCAAGAAGGCTTGGTAGAAAGATCTTTTATACCTCTTTAGTTCTTCTTGGTATTGCTTTAGCATTGTCCATCGTTTTCAGTGAAACCATGAACAGGCCTGTTAAAAAGCTTGTCTCACTCATGAAGGAGATTCATCAGAAGGGTCTTACCTCTAAGAAGGTTGAGGTAGGAGGTCCTCCTGAAATCAGAGAGCTTGGAGAGATTTTTAATGCCATGCTTGAGTCTCTTGAGAAGGCTCAAAGTGAACTGGAAAGGAGGGTTGAGGAGAGAACAGCAGAACTATCCCGCTCAAATGAACTCCTTAGACAGGAGATAGCAGAGAGGAAGAAGGCGGAGGAAGAGGCACAGGCTGCTAAGGAGGCTGCTGAGGCAGCAAACAGGGCAAAGAGCGAGTTCCTTGCCACCATGAGCCATGAGATAAGGACTCCAATGAATGCCATTATTGGTATGGCAGAGCTTCTAAAAGATACAGACCTTACAGATGAGCAGGCTGAGTATGTGGAGATATTTAAGACTGCGGGAGAGAATCTCCTTCAGTTAATAAATGATATACTTGACCTCAGCAAAGTGGAGGCAGGACAGTTGGAACTGCATACTGTAGATTTTGACCTTGAAGAGGTTGTCTGTAAGACCTGTGATATAATGGCTATCAGGGCACATAAAAAGAACTTAGAGCTTACCTGCCATATCAGTCCTGATGTTCCAATCTATTTGGTAGGAGACCCCAGTAGACTCCGCCAAGTGTTGGTGAACCTTCTCAGTAATGCAATAAAATTTACTGAAGAAGGAGAGGTAAATCTGCTTGTAGAAAAGAAAGAGGTGATAAATGGTAAGTGTGCTCTCCTGTTTTCCGTGTCTGATACAGGTATCGGGATACCTGAGGAGAAGCAGGATTATATATTTGAGAGCTTTACACAGATTGATTCTTCTACCACAAGAAAATACAGTGGTACAGGTCTGGGGCTTTCGATAAGTAAGAGGCTGGTTGAGTTGATGGGGGGTAGGATATGGGTTGAAAGCAGAGAAGGCAGAGGTAGCACCTTTTACTTTACTGCCACTTTCGGAATTCAAGACAAGCCAGTGGCTAAACCCTCTGAATATATTGATCTGAAAGGTTTGAAGGCCCTTGTTGTTGATGATAATGCTACCAATCGGCTTATATTGAAAGAGACACTGTCACTATGGGGAATGAAAGTAACAGAAGTTGAAAGTGGTAGAGAGGCCATTGAAGAGCTTAAAAAGGCGAAGGAGACAGGTAGTCCCTATGATATTGTGCTTGTTGACTGCAAGATGCCAGAGATGGATGGTTTTGAGTTTGTACGTGCTATAAAGAATGATAAGGATCTTGAAGGGACTACTATTATGATGCTTACCTCAGAAGACAGAAGTAATCATATTGCAAGGGCAAAGATTCTTGGTATTTCTGCCTATCTTATAAAGCCAGTAAAGAGACCTGAGTTGTATAATACTATTGTTAAAGCTCTCTCAAAACAGAAAGAAGAAGTAAGAATAACAGATAGGAGAAAAAAGATGTTGAAACCCATCTGGACATCAAAGAAACTCCCTTCTTTAAGTGTTCTGGTTGCAGAAGATGATGAGATAAACCAGAAGATGATAGTCCGTATGCTTGAGAAAGAGGGGCATAAGGTTATAGTAGCAAGAGATGGTCGTGAGGCACTTGATGCTATAGAGAATTTTAGATTTGATCTGGTATTAATGGATGTGCAGATGCCTGAGATGGATGGACTTGAGGTAACCCGAGTAGTAAGAGAAAGAGAGACTGTGATAGGAGGTCATATTCCTATTATTGCTATAACAGCCTTTGCCTTCAAAGAAGATATGCAGCGCTGTCTTGATGCAGGGATGGATGCTTACATATCAAAGCCTATAAGAAAAGAGGTTCTATTTGAGACTATATCGAGGATAGTGCCTCAGAAAGAAGCTCAAGAGGAAGCATTTAATCTGAAAGAGGCACTTAAACTGGTAGAAGGAGATGAAGAGTTCTTAAAAGAGATTGCAGAGATCTTTATTAAAAAATCTCCAGATTCACTGGAAAGAATCAGAGAGGCTATAGAAAGAAATGATCCAGAGGGGTTAGCCCGTGTAGCCCATAAACTGAAGACAGAACTTGCCTCTTTCGGAGCTGAGAGGGCCCGAGAAAGGGCCTATAATCTGGAAGTGATGGGGCGTAAGAAGGATATGTCAATGGTTATGCAAGAGTACGAAGCATTGGAGAAGGAGATGGAATATTTGGTTGAGGCTCTAAAAGGATTTGTTTCAGGTTAATTCAAAGGGAGAGGTCAGAACTTTGGGAACAGAGAATTCAAAAGCGACCATCCTGATTGTTGAAGACAGTGAGATAGCCCGTAAAACATTGGAGCGTAATCTAACACGTGGGGGGTTTAAGTGTCTTGTAGCAGAAGATGGGGTGGAGGCATTGGAAGTGATTGAGAAACACGATGTTGATCTTGTTCTGTCTGATCAGCAGATGCCAAGAATGGATGGGATTGAACTTCTGAGAGAAATAAAGGCAAGGTATCCTGATATGCCATTTATTCTGCTTACTGCCCATGGCAGTGTTACAAAGGCGGTTATATCAATAAAACAGGGGGCAGATGACTATTTGGAGAAACCCTGTGAACCCGAAAATCTTATTGCAACTATTCGGCGTAGCCTTAGTTACAGGAGGCTGAGTGAGGCAAATAAGAAACTAAAAGAACAGCTCTGCAGTCAGTACTGCTTTCAGAATATAGTTACAAACTCTCCTAAGATGAGGGACGCCCTTAGACTTGCAGAGAAGGTGGCAAAGACACCAGATACTACTGTGGCCATCTATGGTGAGAGTGGTACAGGGAAGGAAGTGCTTGCCAGAGCTATACATTTTGCAGGTGAAAGGATGGAGAATAGATTTGTAGCTGTCAACTGTGCAGGGATACCACCTGCATTATTTGAAAGTGAATTGTTTGGTCATGTGAAAGGTGCATTCACAGGTGCTGACAGAGACAGAGAAGGTAAATTTGAACTTGCTCAAGGGGGTACTATTCTTCTGGATGAGATTGGTGATATGCCCTTGGATCTTCAAGCAAAACTTCTCAGAGTTTTGGAAGAACGGGTTTTTGAGAAAGTAGGATCTAATAAATCTATTAGAGCAGATTTTCGTATCATTGTAGCCACAAATAAGGATCTTAAGCAGTTAGTGAAGGAAGGAAAATTCCGTGAAGACCTTTACCATAGAATAAACACATTTCCAATTACTTTGCCACCTTTAAGAGAGCGTAAAGAGGATATACCACTTCTTGTTGAGCATTTTATAGCACAGTTCAGAAAGGAACTTGGCAAGAGACTTCCAGGAGTTTCCCAGAAGGCAATGGAGGTTCTAATAGATTATGGTTGGCCAGGTAATATTAGAGAGTTAAAGAACTGTCTTGAAAGGGCAGCTATACTGGTAGAAGATGAGCTTATACAACCTGAACATCTTATTATAACTAAAAACCCTTCTGGTGAAGATTTTCCTGAAAAGAATAAAATAAATATCACTCTTTCCATTGAAGAATTTACAATGGACAATATAATAGACAAAGTCCTTCAGACAGCCCTTCACCTCTGTAACAACAACAAAACCCGTGCAGCAGAACTCCTTAAAGTGGATCGTAAGGTCTTTTATCGAAGGAATTTGTAGGTTTTGTCATTTCTGCTTTCCAGAGTTTTTATGGTAATGTACCAAAAAGGTACAAGGTGTGTCTTAAAGGTACAGTTAATATGCTCTCCACAAAATATTATTTGACTTTTTAAGTATAGAATGGTATCCTTAGGTTACTTAAGTAAAAAGGATTTTTTTCGCTTAAATTCTTCCCTAACATAAATATTCTGAAGGGATTTGAGTAGGATAAGGGTTTCTACTTTATAAGAAGGAGATCTTCACAAAGGGCGGGATGGTATATTTTTTGCTTTATTTATGAAGAAAGGATGAGAAAAGAGTTGATGAAAAAGGGTTGCAAAATATTATTAGTGGTTTTGTTTATTCTAACCTGCCATAATACGGTGATAGGAGTTTCTGTGGACTCTACAGGCAGGATAGAGAATGCTGTAGTAACGCAGGATGAAATTAATTCAATACTCCAAAAAGTGAGAGAGCTTGTTAACCAAGAAGAGTATGAAGATGCGCTGTCACTTTTGTCTCCGTATGTATCAGAACCAATGGAATTTCCTGAGGCCACTTCTGATTATATCGTTATCCTGGTCTGGGTAGGAAGGAATGATGAGGCAATTAGAATGTTTGAGAATCTACCATCTTCTTTTCCTCGAAGACCCTATCTCCTAAGAAATATAGCAAAGGCATATTTTGAACATGGAGAGTTTGAGGAGGCCTTTTCTCTGTACAAAGAGGCATTTGAAAAGAATCCTGCAGACACAGAGGCTTTAAAAGGTCTTGTGGCGAGTCTTATCAAGATAGGGAGATTGGAGGAGGCTCTAAGATACTTGGAGGAAACTTCTATAGAAGGTGATGGAGATATTGATTTGATGAGGGTCCATATCCTGTTTGAGAAAGGCAGATATGTAGATGCTCTTCGTTTATACCATGAAATTAAAAAGATTGAGGGTATAGACAAGGAGGAGATAGATAAGAGAATTAATGATTTAATTGCTTCTCTTCCCTACGAGAAAAAAAGGCTTCTGCTTGAGCAACTTAAACAGGAAGGTACAATAGAGGATTATATAGTGGCACTTGTTACATACAAGGATTACGACAAAGCGATTAAACTTTTTGAAGAAAATATAGATACTCTTAAGGGATCAGACCATCTATTTACATGGATTGCATGGGCCTACTTTAAGAGTGGGGATATCAGTAAGGCGAAATATTATTATAAGACAGTAATTAAAAGGAATCCTGATTATGTTCGTGCAAAGATAGGTTTGGCCTACTGTCTGGCAAAGGAGCATGAGTCTGAGAAGGCATTTAAGATATTAGACGAACTTCCTGATACAGACAACAGAGTCCTATTTGCCCGTGCATATGTTTTTGAGCAGGCAAAGAAGTTTTGGGAAGCCATAAAAGAGTATGATCGTATTCTTGAAATATATCCTGAAAACAAGACTGCTCATAGGTTGAGACTTATAGCCTTTTCTGATCTTGGAGCAAGCTCTCTGGCACTTGATAAGGCCTACCAAAAACTACCTGATGCCAAGGATTTGCATATTTTTCTTATAGGTAATACAGCCACTGATCGGATCAAGTGGAAGGAACCTGTGGAAGCAAAGAAGATACTGCAGCCTTTGTTGAGTGATCCTGATAATCTACGTGCAAGGTTTGATTATATAATTGCACTTGCTGAAAACAATGATATGAAAGAGGTTGTTGAGGCTTATGAGAGACTTGTAGAAAGAGATATATTTCTTCCATGGTGGGTCTTGGAGAATGTGGCTAAGGCATATCTGTATCTTGAAAAGCCTGAGAAGGCTCTTGAGCTCTACAATAAGGCCCTTAAGAGCAATCCAAGATCCTACAATGGACGATTGGGGAAGTTCTATACTCTACAGGAACTAAGGAAGTTCAACAAAGCAAGAAAGATTCTTGATGAGTTAGATAAAGAGCAACCGAGAGTTTACTGGTTGGGTAAAACAGCAGTCCCAAACTGGAAGAAGTTGGAGATTGCTGTGATTAGAGGATGGATGCTTGCATATGAAGATAGGTTGAAGGAGGCAGAGGAGTACTTCTGGCGATTAAGGAAGCAGGCACCTGCAAATATGGGTATTCGTACAGGACTTGCACACATGTATCTATGGCGTGGATGGCCAAGAAAGGCATTAAGAGAATTTAGGATAATTCATTCTATGGAGTCTCATAATGTGAAGGCGAGAATAGGTATGATGCACACCCTCAACCAGCTTGCTTATAAAGAAGAGGCAAGAGAAGGAGCAAAACAGCTTCTTGCAGAGTACCCCAAGGATAAACATGTTCAGCAACTTATTCGTAAACTTGAAGTGGAAGAGATGAGAGAGGTGAGAGGGGATTTTGTGTATTACAGGGATGAGGATGGATATGAAGATATAAGATTGAATATTGCCCTGTACCAACCTGTTACCCTTTATACCCATGTATATGGTTTCTTGCTCTGGCAGCAGAGTTATATAGATACCGAAGATAGACACTATTATTATCGGAGAATAGGCGCTGGAGCTGAACATATATTCAATAGCTCTTGGAGGGCAAGGCAGCATTTTTCTGTTGAATATGATACTGGAGATAATTTAGGTTCATTCACAGAAGTGGTCTTCACTCCTGATGACTACTGGACCTTTGGAGTTTCCTATGATTCTTTCACAACAGACATTCCTGTCAGAGCAAGGGTGTATAACATAGAGGCCAGTAAGTTAGAGGCAGATATAACCTATAGAGAAAGTGAGTGGCGTGAGTATGGGCTGTTACTTTCTTATCTCAACTTTTCAGACGGAAATGATAGATTTCAAGGTATGTTTACCTATGAACAGGGACTTTATGTGAAGAATAATTGGAGATTTAGATTTTTCTTAGAACTATTTTCATCCAAGAATTCAAAGAGGGATGTCCCCTACTTTAATCCAGAGTATGACCTTAGTCTGTCTGCAACGCTTATGACTGAATATACCCATTGGAGGATTTACAATAAGGCATTCCTTCAGAAACTCTTTCTTACGGGAGGAACATATAAACAGTCAGGATACTCTCCCAGACCAACTTGGGCTGTCCGGTATGAGCATATCTACGATTTTTCTGATACCCAGGCACTGCTGTGGGGTATTACAGTCTCAAGACAGGTCTATGATGGAGACTCTGTGTATAGTTATAGTTTCTATCTCACCTACAGGGGGAGATTTTGATGTGTAGGATTTTAATATTCATATTTCTGAATATACTGGTTATTTTAAATTTTAATTGCTCAGTGGTTGCAAAGGAGATGAAGGAAGGAGAGTTCTTGGTTATTGTTTATCACGCAGTAGTTGAAAATCCAAAGGACGAGTACAGTGTATCAAGAAAAGATTTTGTGGAACAGATGGAGTATTTGAGAACACATGGATTCCATCCCATATCACTGGATGATATTCTAAAGGCGAGCAGAGGAGAGAAGAAGCTGCCACCTAAGCCTGTATTGATTGCATTCGATGATGGTTATGTTTCTTACTATGAATTTGTAGTTCCTGTACTTGAAGAGTTTGGTTATCCTTCAGTAGTTGCGATAAGTGGGGCTTATGTGGACAATCCCCCCAAGGAGATCCCAGAGCCTATTATGAGCTGGGAACAGATAAAAGAGTTGGCATCAAAGGAACTTGTGGAGATAGTATCCCATACATATGATCTTCATAAAGGCATTCAGTACAATTCTGTAGGTAATATAGGTCCAGCATTGTATGTCAGAGCATATGATCCTTTAACCAAGAGATATGAGACAGAGGAGGAATACATAGAGAGGATCGAGAGAGATTTTGAACAACAGGAGGAGGTTTTTCAAAAACATCTTGGTTTTAAACCACGTGCGATAGTATGGCCTTTCGGAAAGTACACTACAATAAGTAAAGAGATAGCCATAAAAAGGGGATATAAGATGTGTTTTACCTCTTTCAATGGTTATGCTGATTTAGACTCTCTTTATGAAATAAAACGTAATTTTGTTATGAATGAACCTATGGAAGAGTTTGTGGAGATGGTCAACCAGTCCAGTAAATTTCAATACTATGTGAGGGCAGTCCAAGTAGACCTTGATCTGATTTATGATCCAGAATCCTATGAAAAGACAGATGAAAACCTGGGGAGGTTGATTGACCGTTTAGTGGCTATGAAAGTAAACACGGTTTTTCTTCAGGCATTCTCTGACCCTGAGGGTACAGGCAACATCAAGAGCGTATATTTTCCTAATAGGGTTTTGCCTATGAAGGCTGATATCTTCAGTCATGCAGTGCATCAAATAAAGATAAGAGATATGGATGTTTATGCCTGGATGCCGGTTTTAAGCATTGAGCTGCCAGATGAAGAACTCAATCAGTCTCTTAAAGTGGTGAGTAAACCAGAAGAGAAAAAGTCCTGGTATAACAGGCTGAGTCCTTTTAGTGAAAAGACAAGAGAGATAATGCGTATGTTATATGAAGACCTTGCTGCTCACTCATTAATACAAGGAGTTCTATTTCAGGACGATGCCTATCTTACAGACTATGAAGATTTCCATCCTGCAGCACTTGAAAAATACAAAGAACGTTTTGGTATAGATTTCCAGAGGGTGAATATTAAAGAAGACCCTGAACTTATGAAGCAATGGAGTAGATATAAGACTGAGGTGTTGATAGATTTTACAAAAGAACTTATGGAAAGTGTGAGAAAGTATCGTCCTGAGACTTTCTTTGCAAGGAATATTTATGCACCTCTTTTAACAGAGCCGGAGTCCGAGGAGTGGTTTGCGCAGAATTATGAACTCTTCTTGAATAACTATGATTATGTGGTAGTAATGGCCTATCCCTATATGGAAGAAGTTAAGAAACCATCCGAATGGCTCGGAAAACTAGTCAGAGTTGCCAAGGGATTTAAGTCTGGTGTTAAGAAAACAGTTTTCAAATTACAGGCATATGACTGGCGAAGAAATAAATGGATAGATGACTGGAAATTGCTTTCTCAGATGAGGGACATACTGGCCTCAGGTGGCAGAAGCATAGCCTATTATCCTGATAATGTATGGGAGAACAAGCCGGCACTAAATATTATAAAACTCGAAATGTCAACCAAGGATTATCCATTTTTGCCATGAATAGAACAACCATAGAGGCGGTTTTACAGTTTATAAGTGATTTTGTATATCTCTATCCACTGCTGATGAGTATTGTCTGGATAGTGGGAGGGATACTGTTTTATTGGAGACATGAGAGAAAGAAACAGACCTTGCCTGAACTTAAAGAGTATCCAATGTTTTCAGTGCTGGTACCCTGTCACAATGAAGAGGGTCAGATTAGACAGACACTGGATCAACTATTGAAATTAGATTATCCAAATTACGAAATAATACCAATAGATGATGGTAGTACTGATAGAACCGCAGAAATATTAAAAGAATACGCTCAAAAGCACGATCGTATAAGGGTTGTATATTTAAAGGAGAATCAAGGTAAAGGAGCTGCTCTTAGTATAGGTGCAATGGTGGCCAGAGGAGAGTTTATTCTTACAGTGGATGCAGATGCCTTGGTTGACCGTAATGCTCTTAAATGGCTTGCGTGGCATTTCATGAAGTATTCACGAGTGGGTGCTATCACAGGCAATCCAAGAGTTATTAATCGTACTACCCTGCTTGGCAAAATACAGACAGGAGAGTTCTCAACTATTATTGGATTAATTAAAAGGGCACAAAGGATACTCGGTAAAATTTTAACAGTTTCTGGGGTGATGGCTGCATTCCGTAAGCGGGCTTTGATTTCTGTCGGTCTATGGGATACAGATATGGTAACAGAGGATATAGATATCACATGGAAACTGGAGAAGAACTTCTGGGATGTACGATATGAACCCCGGGCTATCTGCTGGGTCTTTGTGCCTGAGACACTGAGAGGTTTGTGGAGACAGCGTCTCCGTTGGGCACAGGGAGGTGTAGAAGTCTTAAAGAAACATGTAAATATCTGGAAAGATTGGAGACAGAGAAGGCTATGGCCCATTTATATTGAGTATATACTGAGTGCCTTCTGGTCATACTCCTTTTGGTTGATCATCTGTTTATGGGCGGTTCAGGCTTTATTCAAACTTGTTATGCCCATTAAGTTTGTTCCTCCAATTCCACCTCTATGGACAGGATCAATCCTTGCCCTTGTGTGTTTGATCCAGTTTGTAGTTAGCTTAAGTATGGATTATATATATGATAAAAAGATGTTTAAATATCTATTCTGGGTTATATGGTATCCCTTCGCGTACTGGATGATCAATGCATTGACTGTAACTGTAGCGGTCCCTAAGGTCTTGTTTAGGAAAGAAAAGAGAAGGGCCGTATGGAAGAGTCCAGACAGAGGAATAGAGACCATAGGGAGGAGGTTATAATGTCAGAGGATATTGAAATAAGAGACAATCCAAGTTTAAAATCTTTTTTAAGAACAATTACTGAATTAAGCATTACAGGTATAGTTTGGGGATTATGGCTGTATCTGCTGTCACCTATATTGAGCTTAATTCTCTGGATATTAGGATTTAGATACTTTTATGTGGAGGTTATAGAGAAGGTGGGATATAAAGAATTCTTTGCTCTTATTAGTAAAATGGGCTGGATCATCTTGGTAGTATTTGTTGTTCTTCGTACCTGGGGATATTATAATTATTGGAGGTTTGGTAAGAGAAACAAGAGACGCAGTGTGGCTGCTTCTGGCATAGACCAGTTTGCAGAATACTTCAAACTGCATCCTGATAAGGTTAAGGAGTTGATGTCCAAAAAAGAGATTGTGTGGCCACTACAGTAAAGTCTATTTATATAAATGTCCATTAAAGGAACAGTCTGTACCAAAAGAGTACAGTAAGGTGTAAAATTCTGATGTATAATCCTGTATAATTTTTAAAAACAAAAAATTCTTAATTTGGCACAATTTTTGTTCTTAAAAAGGAAAAACCTCATGCTGGAGGAGAGCTATGGGGCAGGATTCAGTAGAGAGATTTCTTGGTAGAATAATTACAGATGATGTCTTTAGAGAAATGGTAAAGACATCATTTGTGGAGACATGTATTAAGGAGGGATTTGTTTTTACTAAGAAGGAGATGGAGATTCTAAGGAAGCTTGATCTTGATAAATTCAAAATCCTTTCAGAGGAGTTAGATAAAAGTTTGAGGCGGGGTGGTATGAGGTTATGACCCCCATAAGAAAAAAGGATATATTAAAAATCTGTAAAGTGCTTGAAGAGAAGATTTCGCCTTTCTGTCTTTATTACCCTGAAGGTAAGAAGCTTTATTCATCAGATGTTAGTGAGGTTTATTCTGTAGAGGTAAGGGTTGAAGAAGACCGGGTTGGGATAGTTAAGGGCGAAAGCCCGGATATCAACACTATTGCAAAAATTATTGAATGTTTTATCGAGGAGATAGAAGAGAAAAAGAGAGTAATATCTCATACCCTTAATAAATATAGAGAACTTACCTTTCTTTCTGAATTAAGTGAGATAATGAGTTCATCCATAGAGATAAACGAGATACTGGGGGTGGTTACTTTAAGGATAAAAGAAATAATGGGCGTGGAGAATTGTTCTATAATGACTGTTGAATCAGAAGATGGAAAGTTCTTTATTAAGGCTGTCTCAGGTAGAATTGTTAATGAACCCTGTTGGCTTGATATAAATGCAGGAGTTGCAGGCAGGGTATTCAAGAGTGGTAAGGCTGTGATAATAAATGAGCCTATTAAAGACCACGATTTTGTCCAAGGAGGCGAGGTAAATATAAACTCACTTCTTTGTGTGCCTCTCAGAGTTAAAGACAAAACCGTAGGAGTTCTCAATCTTAGTAATAAACTCAGAGGAGGCTTCACCAGTGAGGACGAGTCTTTGCTGCTTTCTATTTCAGTAATGGTAGCAGGAGCAATAGAGACATATCACCTTATGGAAGAGAAACTCAAACAGGAGAGATTTGCTACAATTGGCCAGATGGCGGCAGGGATAATTCATGATATAAAGAATCCAATGGCTACAATAAAAGGATTTGCAGGGCTTCTTGGAGATATGGAGTTCAGTTCTGAGGAGAGAAAAGAGTACAGTAAGTTGATAGTTGACGAGGTCAATAGACTTGTGGAGATGATCGAAGACCTTCTTGCTTTCACAAGAGGATTCAAAAAGAGGCTTTCAGTGAAAGAAGTGGATATTAGAGACTTTATCTCTGAAGTTTTATCCTATATAGAAAAAGAGATGGCGATGAAGAGGATCGAAGTTGTGAAAAGGCTTGACTATGTAGGACCGGTATATATAGATCCTGAGAAATTCAAAAGAGTAATATTTAATATCTCTAATAATGCGAAAGAGGCTTTAAGAGAAGGTGACAAGTTTTTAATTCTCTGTCGTAAAGTGGATAATCTTTTTGAGATGGTAATGGCAGACTCTGGAAGAGGTATCCCTGAAGAGATTCTCCCCAAGGTTTTTGAACCTTTTGTTACTAAGGGTAAAAGTTCTGGAACAGGATTGGGACTTGCTATTACCAAAAAGATAGTTGAAGAACATGGTGGTACTATTAGAGCAATAAATGAGAACTATTCAGGCATTGAGGGTTTTAGTGGAGCAAATTTTATTATTAGATTGCCTCTGAATGAGGCTATCCGTAACGAAAGAAGTGGCACATGAACCATATACAGAAAAAGATAGCACAGATTCGTGATGAGTATGCCTGTGAACTGCCTGAACGGATAAGGGAGATAGAAGATTGTTGGCATAGGGTGTTGCAGAGTGGTGGTTCTCTTGATAGTCTGAATAAGCTTCTATATCTGCTTCAGAACATAGCAGGTGCCTGTGCGTCTTTTGGATATGAAAGAATAAGCCAGAGGACCAATAGATTAAAAGAACTGGTCCAGGAATTAATAAGTAATGAAGGAGAGATTACAGAAAAACAGCGAATACTAATAGAAGAGATTATAGAAATGATGAAGACAGAGGCACTGGTTTCTATAAAGAAAGATTATACAGACCATGGAACCTTCTACAGTCTCTCTTCAGCCAGTTTTAGTAGAGACAGAAGGAGTGATTTGGTGGTGCTCATTTCTGAAGAAGAGGAAGAACTCAAAAATCTTGCCTTTCAGATCAGCCATTTTGGTTATACTGTTAAGGCCTTTGAGGGGATAGAGAACCTTTCTCACATCCTTTCTGAAGATGTTATTCCTTCTGCATTGATACTGGATACGGTGTTGGATGGAGATGAGATAAAAGGTGCCGAAACGATAAAAAAATTAAAGAATAAATTCGGTCATAATCTGCCTGTACTGTTTATATCCAATCAAGACGATATACACATAAGACTGAAAGTGATACGTGCAGGAGGAGATGAATACTTTGTAAGACCCTTTAATATCATTGATCTTATAGACAGACTTGATGTATTAACCAGTGACAAGACAGAAGAGCCTTATAGGGTGCTTATTGTGGAAGATGAGCCAAAGCTGGCACTGTATTATTCGATTCTATTGAAACAGGCAGGTATGGAGGCAGAAATAGTTAATAATCCTCTTGATGTCTTTTCTTGCCTTTTTGAGTTTAATCCTGATCTTATTCTTATGGATATGTATATGTCTCAATGCAATGGTAAAGAACTTGCTAAGATGATCCGCCAGATGAAGGCATTTGTATGTATTCCTATAGTTTTTCTTTCTGCAGAGACAGATCCTGTGCAGAAATTTTCAGCTATGAGTGTGGGGGGCGATGATTTTATAACAAAGCCTGTTGAGCCTGAACATCTTATATCATCTGTCAGGATAAGGGCTGAGAGGATGAGGATGTTGCGATCTTTTATGGATAGAGACAGTCTTACAGGATTACTGAATCATTCCAAAACAAAGGAGCAGCTTGACATCTCTATAGACAGGGCAAGAAGGATGAATACATCAGTAACCTTTGCAATGATTGACCTTGATCACTTCAAGAGAGTAAATGATACATATGGACACTATGTAGGAGATATGGTAATTGTAGCACTTGCAAGACTTCTTCAACAACGTTTGAGAAAGACTGACATCATTGGCCGTTACGGTGGAGAAGAGTTTGCTGTTATATTAAACTCCACAACCCCAGAGCAGGCAAGGATGATACTCGATGAGATCAGGGTCAGTTTTAGTCAGATAAGACATAGAGCTGGTGAGGATGAATTTAGAGCAACTTTCAGTTGTGGTATAGCCACTTATCCTGATTATAAGGATGTTACAGAGTTAATTAAAGCTGCTGATGAGGCTTTATATAGTGCTAAAAACCAGGGAAGAAATAGAATAATAGTTTTGAAAAAATAAAGAGAGGTGAAGAATTATGGATCTATTAAGTGAAGCTATAGTAAATGCTGGATTAATCAGCAGGGAAGAGTTGGATAAGATAAAAAAAGATGTGAAAGGTCGTAGCTTCATTCTGGAGATGCTAGAGAGAATGCCAGTGGATGAGGAGAAACTGGTTTCTATTTATACTGAACAATTCAATTTTAAGCGTGCTGATTTATCTGATATCCCACCAGATGCATTAGAAGGCTTTTCTGAGAGATTGGCACTCAAGTATCTCTGTATCCCTTTTGACAGAGAGAATAGATATCTGAAGGTGGCAATGGTTGACCCTCTGGATATAAATACAATACAGGACCTCTCCTTTATTACAGAACTCTCTATTATGCCCTATGTAGCTACCAAGACGGAGATCATTGAGGCTGTTAATACCTATTACAACATAAGTTCTGACCTCGTTACTCTACTTGACAATATAGTTCCTGAAACTCCAGATGAGATAGAGATTCTACCAGAAGAGTCATCTGTGGCCACAGATGTGTTCCAGACCGGAACCAGAGTTGAGATAAGTGATGATAATACCCTTCTGGCTCCTGCAATAAAGATAGTTAATCACCTTTTGAAAGAGGCGATGAAATGCAAGGCCAGTGATATTCATATAGAGCCATCACAGAGAAATGTAGAAGTAAGATTCAGAATTGACGGTGTTTTAAGAACACAGATGGAGATACCCAAGTGGCTCCATTCTGCTGTAATATCGAGAATAAAGATTATGTCCAAACTGGATATCAGTAACAGACGTACTCCACAAGATGGAGCCATCAAGATAAAGATACAGGATAAGGCATTGGACCTCAGGGTTTCCACTCTGCCCACACATCTTGGAGAAAAGGCGGTTATAAGGCTTCTGAATCCAGAAGAGACATCTATTGAACTTATATCTACAGGCCTGAGTGAAGATGAGTACAATAAGTTAAAGAAGGCATTCACACAGCCTCAGGGCATGATACTCGTTACAGGGCCTACAGGAAGCGGAAAGACTACCACACTGCATGGGATACTTAAGGAACTCTATTCTGAAGAGATAAATATAATAACCGTAGAAGATCCTGTAGAGTATGAACTAAAGGGGATAACTCAGGTGCAGGTAAATGAGAAGGCAGGTCTTACTTTTGCCAATACCCTCAGGTCTATACTGAGGCAGGACCCCGATGTGGTGATGGTGGGAGAGATTAGGGACTATGAGACTGCAGAGATAGCATTCAGGGCATCTATGACGGGACACCTTGTGTTGAGTACCTTACATACGAATGATACAGCATCGACAATTACCCGTCTTATTGATCTCGGGGTGGAACCATTCCTTGTGGGTTCATCCCTCCTATGTGTAGTAGCTCAGAGATTATTAAGGCTTAACTGTGATGAATGTATAAGGGAGTATACTCCTAACAGGAGTGTGCTTAATATGTTTCCATCTATAAGAAGAGATGTAAAATTTATGAGAGGTGTGGGGTGTGATAGGTGTAGTAATACTGGTTACAGGGGCAGGATTGCAGTATTTGAGATAATGGAGATAACACCTCGTTTAAAAGAGATGATTATTGGAGGAGCCACCGCACAGCAGTTGAAAGAGGAGGCAATGAAGGAAGGGATGCTCACCCTGTATGAGGCAGCCCTGCAAAAGGTCTACAATGGTGTAACCACCCTTGAAGAGGTTCTGAGGGTTATACCTGTAGAAGAGGTTAAAAGGTGGAAAGAATGTTCTGAATGTGGAAACAGATACGATACAGAGGAATGTCCCTATTGTGGGGTTCCCTCTGTAGAGGTTTGTAAAAGTTGTAAAAAGGAACTCAACATAGAATGGCAGTTCTGTCCTTACTGTGGTAAGCCAAGAGAGAAGAAGCCTCCTGTAATAGAATCCCGGTACAGGGTGCTTGTTGTAGATGATGAGCCAGGAATACTGAAAATGGTAGAGGTGGCCCTTCGTCCTCTTGGGCTTGAGATATATACTGCTACAAATGGAAGAGAAGCTCTTGAGAAGGTAATGAATACCATGCCTAACCTTATTATTACAGATATAAATATGCCTGAGATGGATGGATTTGAACTTATCAAGAAGTTGCGTTCTAATATGCATACGATGTTTATTCCGATAATAATCCTATCTTCGCGGGATACAGCAGAAGATAAGTTAAAGGGATTTACCTACGGTACAGATGATTATATAACCAAGCCTTTTGATTATACAGAGCTACAAGCGAGGGTGAAGAGACTCCTTACAAGAATTTATGTTTAAAGGGGATTATTATAAGATACTTGGTGTTGACAGAAAAGCCACTTTTGATGAGATAAAAAGGGCTTATAGACGCCTTGCGTCTATGTATCATCCTGATAGGAATACTTCACCTGAAGCAGTGGATAAAATGGCCGAGATTAATGAAGCATATTCAGTTCTCAGGAACCCGATGAAGAGGCTCCAGTATGATAGATGGCTCCTTTCCAAGAAGAAAGATTTAATGAGGAAAGGCAAGGAAGAGATGAAAGAGTTTTTTGCCTTCTCTTTCGTTGAAGTGATTAATAAATTTAAAAAACATGTTAAGTTGAAGGAGCTTACCAAGCTGGACGTGGAGGGCTTTGATGGAGTATATGAAGGGCGTAAGTTTCTTAAGAAATATATTGTCTTTCTGAAAGTTACGAATGAGGTCTCTGGTTTAATAGTTAGGAACGAGATAAGAAAGATAAAAAGATATTTAAAAGAGAAAATATTTGTAATATCAGAACCTCATCTCATTTTTGTTACCAAGGTAGATGCCTTCTGGAGAATGAGAGAAGTGGTTTATATGTCTGATGTAGAGGTGATTATTTCTGTTTTTGTCTATACATCAGGAAAGTTTTATTACGGGATTAATACAGAGACTGGTGGAAAGGAGATTAAGAGATGGTTTTAAAAATATTTTTAGGTGTATTTCAGCCTTAATCGGGAGAAGAAAGGAGGGCAAGTAATGAATACAGAGAAAGTTGAATTAGAAAAGCTGGTACTGAAATATGGGCTTGTAGACGAGGTCTCTCTGGCAAGACTCAAGATGAGAAGTATATCCTCAGGTAAGAATCTGAAGGAGCTTATTCTCCAAGAAGGTCTTGTTACTGAAGATGCCCTTCTGTACGCCATAAGTACTGAATTAAATCTGCCCTTTGTTACGCTTGACCCTGACAGTATTGATCATTCTCTCGTTAAGAAGATTCCTCAGGAACTTCTTGAGGGCTATAAGTTTATCCCCATAATTGAGGTGGATGGAGAGGTGAGGGTTGCAGTGGCAGACCCTACAGATGTGGAACTTATGAAACTACTTGAGGATACATATCCTGATAAACAGGTGAGCATATGTGTGGCTATTGCTTCTAATATCCTTGATACAATTGAGGCTATATTTTCTGAGGAAGAGAAGCCTTCTGGCATTGCATCGCCTGCAATAGCTCTGTTTTATGCAGCACTAACAGAGGCCGTAAAAAAGAGAGTGTCAGCCATGTATATAGAGCCAATAGATGATAAGATGCGCATAAGATTTAGACAGAAAGAAAGGTTGCTTGTTAAGGGAATGCATCCAGGGGAGTTTATTAATCCTATTTTAGAGAAAGTTAAACAGACCTTTAATGTAGGAGATTCAGGTTCAGGTAGTATCAAGACCATTATTGCTGGTAGACAGGTATATATTACTGCAAGGATATTGGGGGCAGATGACCATCTTGGTGCTATACTTTTATTCCGTTACAGTAGAAGAGGTGTCTCTTTCAATAGACTTCCTATAGATGACACATCACTGGTCCGTCTCCTAAGAGGGCTACACAGCCTGTCAGGATGTATCCTTGTTGTAGGACCAGATATGGATTCCTGGGCAGATATAGTAGAGGCAATGATAAAGGAACTTAATCCTAAAAGGAGGAAGGTGATTATTCTTGTGAATGAGGAGACCCCTCTGGAGGGGGGAGAGAGATATATATACATTAATCCAGAGGAGACAAACAAGGCTATGAGTGCTCTGCTGGGTGCGGGTATTGATGCAGTATATATCCAGGACATTCGCAGAAGTGGTTTTGATATAGAACTGATGCTTCGCCTTTCAGACGAAGCCCTTGTTATAGCTTCCATGTATGCCAGAAATGCAAAGGATGCAATGGAAATTATAAGAAGAATGGCCAGAGGTGTGGAGATAAATGAAAGGATTCTTCTTGTGATAGAGTTACTAAAGGAGCCTATGGCATGTGAGTATTGCTCTGAAAGAAGTTGGCAGGTAGGAAGAGGTTGTAGAAGATGTGGATACTCTGGTGTAAAAGAATATATTGAGAAGATAAATGTAATTACCTTCGGAGAGGGAGGATTAAGATGAGGATTGAGTCATTATTCGAGGAGATGGTCAACAGGGGTGCTTCTGATCTACATCTGACTACAGGGATGCCACCTCTTATGAGGGTTATAGGAGAGCTTGAGGTATTAGATAACTATCCCCCTGTAACAGAGTCAGACTTCATGCAGTTTATGGACAGAGTCTTGGATGAAACCCAGAAGAGAAGGTTTAAAGAAGATATGGAGATAGACTTTGCCTTCACCTTTGAAGAGAAGTACCGATTCAGAGTTGCTTTTTACAGACACATGAATGGATATGCAAGTGCCTTGAGGTTAATACCTGGAGACATATTGTCTCTGGAGAAACTTGGATTGCCTCCAGTTGTAAAGAGTTTTGCAAGAAATGAGAATGGACTGGTACTGGCAGTAGGACCAACAGGATGTGGGAAATCTACTACTCTTGCGGCAATGATTGATCTGATTAATTCTGAAAGACGGTGTCATATTATAACCATTGAAGACCCTATAGAGTTTGTCCATAAGAATAAAAGGGCATATATTACCCAGAGAGAGTTGAATACCCATACAAGGAGCTTTGCTTCTGCCTTGCGGAGTGCCATGAGAGAGGATCCTGATGTGATAATGGTTGGAGAGATGAGAGATCTTGAAACTATTCAGCTTGCCCTTAATGCAGCAGAGACAGGCCATTTGGTGCTGGCTACATTGCATGCAAACAGTGCGCCTGAGAGTGTAGACAGGATAATTTCTGCCTTTCCACCAGATCGCCAGAGTATGGTAAGGGTTCAGCTCTCTAATACCCTTGTGGGTATAATTTATCAGGCCCTTATACCGACTGTTGATAAGAAGAGAAGAGTCTGTGCAGCAGAGGTGATGGTGGGTACTCCTGCTGTAAGAAATATAATCAGGGAAGAAAAGACTTATCAACTCCCTTCAGTTATGCAGACAGGTATTAAGGATGGAATGCAGTCTATGGAACAGGCACTGAGAGAGTTGCAGATGAAGAAGCTGATCAGTCCCTCAGAAGTAACAAAGAGAATGAGAACTAAGCTCTCACTAACACAAAGACCAGTAATGGGAGGTGTAAGATGAGCAAAAGGGTATTGGTTGTTGATGACGATAGAAGAATGCTTGAGCTTGAAAGGGTTCTGTTTACAAAGCATGGTTTTGAGGTGGTTGTTGCCTCTGACGGCAGTGAAGCAATAGAGGCTGCACTTAAGAGTGAGCCTGACCTTATTGTACTTGATATTGAGATGCCTGGTAAGGATGGCTATGCAACACTCATGGAGTTGAGAAGCCATAAAAAGTTGAAGGATGTTCCTGTTATTGTTTTATCTGCACTTACGGATGATGTGTATCATAAAATTAGTGAGTCTATGGGCACAGTAGAGCATATTGATAAGCCTTTTGATCCTGAAAGACTTATTTCTAAGGCAAAGGAGATTCTGGATATCCGGTAATAGAGAATGGGTAGTTCATTAAGACAGAGAATGCTGTTTGTAATGATAGGGGTGCTTATTGTCACCACAGCAACCTATATGTTTCTTGTTCAGAAAGAGGTGGAAAAAGAGATGTCTGAAGCAGAGGAACAGGCTGCAAGAAATGTTCTCCGCCTTGTAATGCTTAATATCGAGAGTAAATATAAAGACCTGCTGTTTTATAAAAAGGCAGCTCTTGAGCGTCATAAAAGAGAACTGAAGAATGTGACCTCACTGGTGGTAGCCCATATTGATGAGTACTATGAGAAATACAAAAGGGGACTTCTGAGTGAAGAGGAGGCCAAAAGACAGGCGGCTGAAGAGGTGAGAAGGCTCAGGTACGGGAATAATGATTATTTTTTTATAGTGGATAGAAACTATATAACCCTCTCACATCCTTTCCCTGAACTTATTGGTAAGAATGTTTCAGACCTGAAGGACATAAAAGGCAACTATGTAGTCCGTCCAATGATGGAGGTGGCTCTTAAAGAGGGAGAGGGTTTTACCCGCTACTGGTGGAGGAGAATAGGTGATGAACGTCCTGTAGAGAAGCTCTCGTACTCTGTCTTTTATCCGAAGTGGCAATGGATGGTAGGCACAGGAGTGTATATCGATGATATTGAAAAAGAGGCAAAGAAGAAACTTGATGCAATCATAGAGGAATTAAGAGAGAACTTCTCAAAGATAAAGATAGGTCAGACAGGATATCTATTTCTTTTTAATGGAAAAAAACAGATGATTATACATCCCTATCTCTCAGGTAAGGATGTATCAGATGTGAAGAATAAACAGACGGGTACATATCTTATAGAAGACCTGATGAAGGCTGCTAGGAATCCTGAGGTCCCCTTCGAGTATCTGTGGGATAAACCGACAGACAGGGGCAATTACAAATATATCAAACAGTCCTATGTGAGTTATTTCCCACCTCTTGACTGGTATGTAGCCTCTACTGTGTATAAAGATGAGATAACCGCCCCTGCAGAAATCCTGAGTAGGAAGATATTCTATCTTTCTATCGTCTTCCTCGGGGTAGTGATAGTCCTTTCCATGGTCTTCTCAGACACCCTTGTAAGACCTATAAGAAATCTTATAAAGGTAATGAAGAATGTGACTGAAGAGGGTACAACGGATATTCAGGTGCCTATTGAAGGAGTTACAGAGACAAGACAACTGGGAGAGATATTCAATAGGATGTTAAAATCAATCAATGAAGCTGTGGAGGCAAAGGACAGATATGCAAGAAAACTTGAGAGATTTAATGAAGAACTGGAAAGAACCGTGCAGCAGAGGACCAGAGAACTTCTTGAGGCAAATAAAAAGTTGCAGGAGCTTGATAAGTTGAAAACAGATTTTCTTTCTACAGTGTCTCATGAACTGAGAACTCCTTTGACTTCAGTTCTCGGTTTTGCAAGAATTATAAAGAAGAGATTAGATGAGGTTGTGATTCCTTCGGTAAACATAAAGGATAAGAAGACAGAGAGGGCTGTCAGACAGGTAAGAGATAATCTTGAGATTATAATAGCAGAGGGTGAGAGATTAACGGCACTTATAAATGATGTTCTTGACATAGCCAAGATAGAGTCTGGGCGGATAGAGTGGAGGGAAGAGGATGTAGACATGGTAGATGTATTTGAGAGGGCCACGGCGGCGATGCTGTCATTGGTAGAG
>MTOU01000026.1 GCA_002011745.1 Nitrospirae bacterium JdFR-85 | reverse complement strand
AGAACTCTCCAATGGAGAACGAATGACAACAGAATTAACAAAAAAACAGAAAGACATACTTAAGTCTCTAAGATTATGTGCCTAAAAGCGAGGAGTTTAGGATATAAGAAAATCAGATACTGCCGCCCGTTATGGAGGTGAAGAATTTGCTATAATTCTACCTGAAACAAATCCCCAAGGGGCAATAAATGTCGCTGAGAGATTGAGAAAAAAGGTAGAGAAAACATCCTTTAAATTTGATAATAAAAATATAAATGTAACAATAAGTATAGGAATTACTTCGATACAGAACCCTCGAAAAGAAATAGATAAGGGATGCTTAATAGCTGTAGCTGATAAAGCTCTCTATAATTCTAAAAAGAATGGTAGAAACAGAACAACTTTTATCCCTATCTCATAGAATAAACTGCCATTTTTTCAAACACTCTCCTGTTGATTCGCCCATTTCTATAGTCATTTGTTTGACAGAAACAAGGAACATAATACCTAAGATCCTGTAATTTCAAGGAATTTCCTAACAGGCATGATATTTGAAAAATATTATGGACACTGAGGGAGCTACTCCCTCTCTAAGAGTAACAACTATCCTAAAAAATTGAGAAAGAGGTGTAACTATGGATGAGGAAAAAGTAGAAGAAACTTCAGAACAACCCAAACCCAAAAAGAACAAATTATTTCTATTAGCAATTGTAGCAGTGGTACTTCTTTTGGCAGCAGGGAGTGGATACTTCTTTTTCTTAAAAAAAGGGGAGAAACCCTCCACTGAGCCATCTCACACAGAGGCAGCAACAAAATCTGTTCTTGTGCCTCTTGATCCTTTCATACTCAATCTAATGGAACAGGGTAGATTTCTCAAGGTCACAATGCAATTAGAACTAACAGCAGAGGAGTACAAAGATATGGTGGACAGCAAGATTCCTCAGATAAGGGATGCTATTATCACTCTTGTAAGTAGCAAATCTGTAGAGTCTATCTCAAGTCCTGAGGGCAAGATGCAGTTGAAAGATGAGATTCTTCTTAGGGCAAATCAGGCTGTTGGCAGGGATGTATTCAAAAGTGTTTATTTTACAGAATTTGTAATGCAATGAACAGGATACTCTCTCAGGCCGAAGTAGAAACACTTCTTAAAGGTGTTCAGAATGGAAAGATCAAGACAGAACCTTCCAGAAATGGAAGTATTACAGTGAGAAAGTATGACTTCAGAGAAGGCACATTACTTTTGAGCAGACTGTCTGCCTTAAATGGAGTGAGTGAAAAATTCGCTCAGTCCTTTAAAGAATCTCTTTCTTCATTGATTCTCAGGGCAGTAGACATAAACATCAATCCAGTGGAGGTGATAAGCTTCGGAGAGCTTACAGAGATGACACCTGTACCATCAAGTATAAACATCATCAAAATGAATCCTTTAAATATACATGCTCTCTTTATAATAGAGGCTCAACTTATCTCTGTAATTCTGGAGTTTTATTTCGGTAGTCCAAGGGCCAAAACAGGAGAGATAAAAGAGAAACCTTTTACACCAATAGAGCAGAGAATTATAAAAAAGATTGCAAAATTGACAATTGACGATATTTCTGATTCTTTTAAAGACATTGTATCTCTCAATCCTGAACTGCTAAAGGTGGAAAGCAATATCCAGTTTATTAATCTTTTCTCTCCAAATGATTCTCTTATAAAAATGGAATTTCAGATTGTTCTTAATGGTTTCTCTGGTAGGACTTTTCTATGTATCCCTCCTTCTTTGTTAGAGTCAGTAAAGGATACATTTTTAGTAACACATAGACTTCAACAACAGAAGCGTGACAGGATCGATAAAAAATGGGTTGATACTCTATTAAATGCAATATTGAACTCACATGTAGAGATTGTAGCAGAGCTTGCAAAGATTGAACTTACCTTTGAAGAACTAATAAGCCTCGAGGTTGGCAATGTCCTTGCCACTGGTAAAAGGGTTGATGCGGAAATTCCTATAAAGGTTCAAGGAGTTACGAAGTTTGGTGGTATTGTGGGCAACAGTAGAGGTTATCAATCAGTGAAAATAACAAAAATTTACTGAGAGGTGTCTTATGAGTGAAGAAGAAAAAACTCAACAACCTGAAACCGAAAAAGCTGAGGACAATGGAAAATCTGAGGTGAATCTGAAGGAACTGGAGTTTCTTCTTGATATCCCCTTAGAGGTAACAGTTGAGTTAGGAAGAGCAAGAATGCTTTTGAAAGATCTATTGCAGATCGGAGAAGGTTCTATAATTGAGCTGGAAAAACTGGCTGGAGAACCCTTGGAGATTCTTGTAAATAACAAACTTGTAGCTCGAGGGGAAGCTGTAGTAGTCAATGAGAAGTTTGGTATAAGGATTTCGGAAATAATAAGTCCGATGGAGAGGATAAGACAATTGAAATGATGGATCTCTATCTCCAAACGATCTTAATCATAATGATAACAATAGGGGTAGTTTTTGTTGTCCTGGGACTTATAGCCAAAAGACATCAACAGAGGTCAGGACTGATAAATATAATAGCCTATCATACTCTGGACCCACGGAAAGGAATTGCAGTGGCAGTTATGAAAGTAGGCCGCGAACTGCTTTTTCTCGGTGTTACTCCTAATGAGGTCAAACTTCTTAAAACTGTACAGGAAGGAGATATAGAGACAGATTACAGGAAAAAGAATCTTGATGAAAGGATGAGATTTTTACAGATCTTAAAGGAGCGTTTAAGTAATGAAATTCACTGATCCGGCAATAGAGGTTTTCCTGTTAGTGGCACTTTTGTCACTGTTACCCTCTGTGCTGGTGATGTTTACATCTTTTACAAGAATTGTTGTAGTATTTTCCCTTCTGAGACAGGCTATAGGAGGCCAGCAGATACCTCCTAATATGGTTATTATTGGTCTTTCATTGTTTATGACCTTTTATATCATGTCACCCACCATAGATACTGTTACAGAAGAAGCTATTAAGCCTTATATTAACAAAGAGATCACAATATATGAAGCAGTAAAAAGAGTGGAGCCCCCTCTAAAAAAATTCATGCTCAGACAGACAAGACAGAAAGACCTTGCCCTTTTTATAAAACTTTCAAAACAAAAACCTCCTTTGAAGCCAGAAGAGATACCACTTAGGGTTGTAGTGCCAGCATTTATCATAAGTGAGTTGAGTACAGCATTCAAGATCGGATTTATTCTTTATCTGCCCTTTCTAATAATAGATATGGTGGTTTCCAGTATTTTACTCTCAATGGGTATGATGATGCTTCCTCCTGTGCTTGTGTCAATGCCTTTCAAGCTTTTACTTTTTGTACTTGTGGATGGATGGAACCTCGTTGTCACATCTCTTGTAAGGAGTATCCAATGACATTGGAGCTGGTTAAGGATATCTCAGCCGAGGTTTTTAAAACTGTGCTTCTGGTATCAGGCCCGGCACTGCTTGTGAGCCTTATTACAGGCTTGGTTGTAAGCCTGTTTCAGGCAGTAACACAGATACAAGAGTTTACCCTCACCTTTGTGCCTAAGATAATAGCGGTCTTCCTATGTCTGTTTATCTTTCTTCCATGGATAGCAAAGGTATTAATCTCTTTCACAATAAACCTCTTTGATAATATTCCACTTTATATGAGGTAAGGATGCAGGTGCAGGTAGAGTACATAGTGAATTTTTTGTTGATCCTTCTCAGGACAAGCATAGTATTCGCCCTATTGCCTTTCTTTGGTAGCAAGATCTTACCCATGAATTTTAAGATTGGGCTGGTTGTCTCTGTCTCCATTATTCTCGCCTTTATTGTAGAAGTTAAGTTTTCAGTGAACGATATCTCTTTATTAATAACGACAGAGATAATATTTGGCATTGTCTTAGGATTAGTGGCAAGGATGGTATTCCTGGCTACTGAGATGGCTGGTCAGCTAATGAGCAACATGATCGGGATGTCTATAGCCACCTTCTATGACCCCGAAGTAGGTCAATCAAACGAGCTATCAAGACTCTTGGGAATTATAGCAATAATCACTTTCTTCACCTTGGATATACACCATGAGGTGATTTTTCTGTTTGTAAAGAGTTATGAGATACTTCCTGCTGGCAGAGTTAACATAGAGGCCCTCTTGTCAAGGCTCCTTTATGCTGTAGGTTATTTATCTATTTTAAGCCTTAGAGTGGCAGCCCCTGTTGTCATTATGATGATGCTCACAAACATTGTTATGGGATTTATCTCAAGGGCGGTTCCACAGATGAATATATTCTTTGTGGGATATCCTGTTTATTTTTTCATCGGGTTTCTGACTCTGATCATATCAATTCCTGCATATGTATATCTCTTTGGAAGTTCCTACGATACCATGAAAAATGAATTGATGAGAATACTTACAGTAGCAGGCACATAAAAGATGGCAGAATTCGAAGAAAAAACAGAACAAGCAACACCAAGAAAACGACAGAAGGCAAAAGAGAAAGGACAGGTTGCCAGAAGCAGAGACCTGATGTCAATAGCATCAACAGGTGGAGTAATTATTATGTTTTTTATACTCGGTCAAGAACTAATAAATCGGTCCCTTTTACTTACAGCAAAAATTCTGAGACTGCATTATGGAACAGAACCCATGTATGTACTTGGTATCTCCTCTAAGGAAGCTATGCTTCTGCTTCTGCCGCTTTTTGGTATGGCTGTAAGCATGATAATAATGGTGGGATTGCTTCAGGGAGGACCAGTATTGAAACCTCTCAATATAGAAATAGAAAGACTCAATCCTGTTAATGGTCTAAAAAGGCTCTTTTCCCTTCATGGTCTCTTTGAGCTTCTGAAGTCTCTTCTAAAGTTCTGTATTGGTGGTATAATATTTTATTTTCTTGTAAGACATGCCCTCCACAGAATACCCTACACACCAGCAATGAGTTTTACAAATATAGAGTTGACAGCAGTAGGTTTAATCAAAAAGGCTGTGCTTACTATGTTTATAGCCTTCTCTGGCATCTCACTACTTGATTATCTACATGAGAGATTCAGATTTGAGCGGTCTATCAGGATGACAAAAGAGGAGCTAAAAGAAGAGTACAAGGAGACAGAGGGTGATCCACTTATCAGATCAAGGATAAAGAGTATCCAGAAGGAGCTGGCGCGTAGAAGAATGATGCAAGAGGTACCAAAGGCAACAGTGGTTATCACAAATCCCATGCATATCGCTGTGGCACTGCTTTATAAAAAAGATGAAATGCCTGCACCAAAGGTAATAGCCAAGGGAGCAGGATACATAGCAGAAAAGATAAAAGAGATAGCTATCCTGCATTCTGTGCCTATTGTAGAGGACAAACCCCTTGCAAGGGCACTTTATAAATTAAAGATAGGTTCATACATACCTGAAGAACTCTACAGAGCAGTGGCAAGAATCCTGGCTTATATTTATAAGGCAAGAGGTATGGTATGAATGTGATTGATACTCTGCAGAAAAGGTCTGACATAACCGTTGTTTTTGGGGTAGTAGTGATTGTGGCAGTAATGATACTGCCAATACCTCCCTTTATGCTTGATATTCTTCTTTCCTTTTCACTGTCACTCTCAATTGTTATTCTTATAAGGAGCATCTTTGTAAAGAAGCCTCTTGACTTCTCGGTCTTCCCTACAGTGCTTCTCTTTGCAACCCTTTACAGACTTGCCCTTAATGTAGCCTCTACAAGGCTGATTCTCCTTAAAGGACATGAAGGCACAGACGCAGCAGGACAGGTTATCAGGTCCTTCGGAAATTTTGTTGTAGGTGGCAATTATGCTGTTGGATTAATCGTGTTTTTGATTCTTGTGGTTATTAACTTTGTGGTTATAACAAAGGGAGCAGGAAGAATAGCAGAAGTAGCTGCAAGGTTTACACTCGATGCAATGCCAGGAAAACAGATGGCTATAGATGCCGATCTTAATGCAGGCCTTATTGATGAGGCTGAGGCAAGAAGAAGAAGGGCACTGATCTCTCAAGAGGCAGACTTCTATGGTGCAATGGATGGAGCCAGTAAATTCGTCAGAGGTGATGCTATAGCAGGTCTAATTATAACAGGTATAAATATTATCGGTGGATTCATTATTGGCACCCTACAACAGCATATGCCTATTTCAGAAGCAGCTAAAACATATACCATTTTAACCATTGGTGATGGACTGGTTGCCCAGATACCCGCACTTCTTGTCTCAACATCTGCTGGAATTGTGGTCAGCAGGGCAGGTTCAGACATGGACCTTGGTAAAAATATAGTCTCTCAGTTGATAATAAATCCAAAGGCGCTTGCAACCGTCTCTGTAATCCTTATAACCTTGGCAGTGATTCCAGGACTGCCAAGGCTCCCATTTCTCATTATCTCTGTAACATTTGCTGCACTGGCTTATGTACTTTCAAGACCAACTGAGGTGACAAAAGAAGAGGAACCTGAAGAGATACCCCAAGAAGAACCTCCTATAGAACCATTTCTTGCCATAGAGCCTCTCACCTTAGAGATAGGCTATGGGCTGATACCTCTTGTGGAACCTGAAGAGGCACCACTGCTTGCAAAAATAAAAGCGATGAGAAGGCAACTCGCTTCAGAGCTCGGTTTTGTTGTGCCTTCAATCCATATAAAGGACAATCTTCAGCTAAAACCTCATGAATACTCCTTCATCATAAGAGGTATAGAAGTGGGGAAAGGCGAAGTAATGATGGGATACTATCTCGCTGTAGCCCCTGAGGGTGCTGAAGAAATAGAGGGTATTCCCACAAAGGAGCCTGCATTTGGTCTGCCTGCATATTGGGTAGAGGAGAAGAATACAGAGGTAGCCAGAGCAAAAGGGTATATGATAGTTGATCCTGCCACTGTAATCGTTACACATATAACAGAACTGATAAAAAATCATGCTTGGGAACTACTTACCAGAACAGAGGTTCAGAGTATGCTTGACAATGTATCAAGAACCTATCCAAAGATAGTAGATGAACTCATACCTACCCATATGACACTGGGAGGAGTACAGAGGGTACTGCAGAACCTTCTTAGAGAAAAAGTGCCTATAAATGATTTAGTCACCATACTCGAAACACTTCTTGACTATGCCCCTATAACAAAAGATATTGAGCTTCTTACAGAGTATGTACGTCAGGCATTAGCCAGGTTTATAACAAAACAGCACATTGCTCCTGATGGTAGTCTACGTGTGTTAACACTGGATACAAGGTTTGAACTTGCTATCTCAGAGTCAGTAGAAAAGACTGAAGAGATAAAGCCTGATATTATGGCCAAACTACTACAGGCCATAGAGAAGGCAGTAAAAGAGATGTCCGAAAAATATAGGGACATCCAGCCAATAATCCTATGTTCTCCACAGTCAAGAAGATTTGTGAGAAAGATTGTGGAGAGATTTATTCCATCTCTTGTAATACTCTCAACAGCTGAGATAGTCCCTTCTGCAAAGATATACACCGTAGGGGTAGTGAAGTATGAAGATTAAGAAATTTAAGGCAAAAACCTTTGGCGAAGCCCTTGAATTGGTAAAAAGGGAGTTGGGTAAGGAGGCAATAATTATATCTACAGAAGAAAAGAGAGGGTTAAGACCATGGGTAGAAATAACCGCTGCTGTGGATTATGAGGATTCTTTTGCAGAGTACAGAAGAAACTTTACACAGTTCAGGGATATAAATAAACCTCCAAAAGAACCAGCTACAGAAACAACAGAAGAAATCTTAAGACTTAAAGAGGAACTTATGAATCTGAAAGACACACTTGAAGAGATGAGGAATAATGGATACGAGATATCCCTTCCTTTAAATAAAAGAAGACTGTTCTATTACCTGAAGGAAAGGGCTGTAAGGGATGAGTTTGCACTACGACTTTGTGAGAAGGCAAAAACTCTCGAGGAGCTTGCATCTTTGATTTCATCAGAAATAGATATTAGAAACGGAGACTTTCACAGAAAGGCTGTAATGTTGATTGGTCCAACAGGTGTTGGTAAAACAACAACAGTAGCAAAGCTGGCTGCTAAGGCAGTCAGAGAAGGCAGAAGAGTGGGAATCATTAATCTCGATACATACAGGATCGGGGCTATAGAACAGATAAGAATATATGCCAGAATTCTGGGAATTCCCTTAGTTGTTGCCTCAAATATCTATGAACTCAAGAATGCATTAAAGAATCTCTCTATAACAAAAGATACTGTATTCATTGACACTGTAGGTAGAAGACCCTCCGACCAAAAGTATATAGAAGAACTCAACACCCTACTCAAAGGCATTCTGAAGGATAAAGACCTTAAAGAAGTTTTCGCTCTTGAGGTACATCTTTTAATGGGTATAAATGCAGATGATGACATGCTTGTTGAGGCATCACGGTTTTATAGAAAACTTCCTATAACCTGTCTCGCTTTCACAAAAGTGGACGAAGCAGTAAGATTCGGTAGTATTTATAATCTTGTACTTCTGTATCAGAAACCTGTTGCCTATATAACCACTGGACAGACAGTTCCTGATGATATAGAGTTTATCAATAAGCAAGAACTTGTGAATTTAATCTTAAGAAAAGGATACTTCTTATCTGAGGTGGAGGTTTGAATATGGCTGTGAAAAAGAAACAGAAAAGGTATATCAAGACTATTTCCGTAAGCAGCGGAAAAGGTGGAGTCGGTAAGACTAACTTTGTAGCCAGTCTTGCTGTGGCTTTCAGGAGGCTTGGGAAGAATGTAATGGTCTTTGATGCTGACCTTGGCCTCAGCAATATAGATGTGCTGCTACAACTGGCTCCAAAGTACAATATACTTCACCTTCTAAAGGGTGAAAAGGAACTGAAAGACATAATAATCGAAGGACCTATGGGTATAAAGATTCTGCCTGCAAGTTCTGGAGTTCAAGAACTTACAGCCATTGATGAGTTTCAAAGAATAAGGATTCTAGATGCCTTTGATGCCTATGATGAGGATATAGATATCCTCTTGATTGATACATCAGCAGGAATATCTGAAAATGTAGCATTCTTCTGTATTGCAGCCCAGGAGATCATTATAATTACCTCTCCTGAACCAACTGCAATCACTGATGCCTATGCCCTTATAAAGGTACTCTTTACAAGATACCAGGAAAAGACCTTTAACATAATTGTGAATTATGCCAAAGATTCGGAAGAAGCACTTGAGACCTTCAGAAGACTCTCACTCGCAGCAGAAAGATTCCTTAGTGTATCACTAAATTACCTTGGTTATATCCCCTATGATGATGCTGTAAGAAAGGCAGTAACTTCTCAAAGGGCCTTTATAGAACTCTATCCAAACTCTGCTGCATCAAAAAATATTGTGAAGATTGCTAAAAAGTTACTTGAACCCTCAGATAATGTAAAAGGAACATTACAGTTTTTTATAGGAAACCTTTTATCAAAAGGAACTCCAAGGAGACAGACTGCTCATGCTTACTCAGAATAGGATTAGAGAGGAAGATATTAAGGTTAATAGGGACAGAGCGGTAAGAGACTTTCTCCCCTATATAAAATATACTGCCAGCAGACTGGCCTGGCGTCTGCCCCCACATATGACAGTGGATGACCTGATAAGTGCTGGAATAATTGGACTCCTTAGTGGATTAGACAGATATAAAGAGGAACTGGGTAGCTTTGAGTACTTTATCAAAAAGAAGATCAAATGGGCAATGCTTGACGAGTTAAGGTCAAATGAAGACATCTCCAGAACTGTTAAAGAAAAAGTGAATGCTATAAAGAGCACAACCCTTCAGATGGAGAAAGACCTTGGTAGACAACCTGAACCGGAGGAGGTAGCCCAGAAGCTTGGCATCACACTGGATGAATACTACAGGACACTGCAGTCACTGAATACATCATTTACTATGAGATTTGAAGAATTCACAGAAAGGAGTGAAGACAATCTCGATATAAGAGAGACCATCGCTGACAATTCTATAAAAACCCCGCTGGAGTTATACGAGGAAAGAAACTTTAAGGAGTTTATCGCAAAACTGATTGATGAACTATCAGAAAAAGAAAAGCTTGTCCTTTCTCTCTATTATTGGGAGGAGATGACTATGAAGGAGGTAGCAAAGATACTCGGTGTTACAGAGGGCAGGGTCTCGCAGATACATCATCAGGCACTCTTAAAACTCAAATTAAAAATGGATCTATTAAAGGAGTAAAGAATGCAGGTTAGATCAGTAGATAAGGCTTCAATGAATATAAAGAAACAAGAAAAACCTATAAAGCCGAAAAAACCACCAAAGAAAAAACAAAAGAAACAAGGGAAAGTGGATATAAGGGTCTAAAATGTTTCAGAAATTTCTAAAAAAGAATACGGTCTCCTTAGAAGACTTCAGGGAAGCTCTACATATTCTTATTCTTCTATGCGAAAGGCTTGAAAAGAATATCTCGGAGTTAAAATCCCTTGAGACGACTGTAAATAAAAAGATAGATAGACTTGAACAGATGCTGCAGAAGGCAGAATTAATGGAGGAGATGGTGGAGAAAAGAGATAGAGACAATGAAGTGAGAGCCCTATCAGACAAAGGCATAAGTAGTGATGAGATATCCCGAATCCTTAATATCCCTAAGGGCGAGGTTGAACTCATATTGAAGGTCCAGAATGGTAAAAAGATTCAATGAGGAAAAATTTTCCTGTCAGACTCTCGATGAAGGTTTTAGAAATCTACTGTTTTAAGGACATAGAAATTGGCATTATAATTGCTTTATTTAAATAACGATGAATAAAGGAATATATATAGCAGTCTCAGGATCAGTCTTAAAACAACTGGAGCTTGAAATGATTGCCCAGAACCTTGCTAATGCAGACACCACAGGTTACAAAAGACAGCTTCTGTCATTCAAAGACTATCTTTTGGGTACAGATCCCTTTACATCTTCTACAGATATGAAAATAATGAGCAGTCTCTCTTATGTTGGAACAGATTTCTCTATGGGTAGTTTTATAAAAACTGGTAACAGCTTGGATGTTGCCATAGATGGGAGGGGGTTCATAGCCCTGGAGGGAGGTCTATATACAAGAAAAGGTAATCTCAAGAGAGACAGTGAAGGATATCTAATCACTGATAATGGAAGAAGGGTTCTTGGTGACAATGGACCAATAATATTGCCAGAAGGTAGGGTGGAGATACGAGACAATGCAGAGGTACTGGTGAACGGTCTGCCTGTAGGTACCATTAAGGTGGTTGACTTTAAAGACTATACAAAACTCGAGAGACTTCCTAATGGGGTATATAGAACATCTGAAGAAGGCTTTGAAGCAGAGGCATTCTTAAGACAGGGCTATCTTGAGAGCTCAAATGTGGACGTGGTTGTAGAAATGGTCAGGATGATAGAAACACTCAGGGAGTTCGAGGCCTTTCAGAAGGTTATCCAGACTCTTGATGAGGCAGCAGCAAAGGTGAACAACGAACTGGGAAGTGTTTAGAGAGATCTATACAGGGAGGCAGAAATGATTAGAGCGTTATTTATAGCCTCAACAGGAATGATGGCACAGAAACTGAATATTGAGGTAATATCTCACAATCTTGCCAATGTCAACACCGTAGGCTACAAAAAGAGTAGGGCTGATTTCCAAGATCTCATGTATCAAAACCTGAGAACTCCTGGAGCAGTATCAGCCGAGGGAGTTCAGATACCCTCTGGTATAATGGTTGGACTTGGTGTCAGACCAGTATCTGTCCAAAAGGTTTTTCAAGAGGGAGACTTTGTACGCACTGCCAACAGTCTTGACCTTGCTATTGAAGGAGACGGTTTCTTCCAGATACTAATGCCTGACGGAACTGTCGCCTTCACACGGGCAGGTGACTTTAAACTGGACAGTGAAGGCAGAATTGTAAACTCTGATGGTTATCCCTTAGAACCAGAAATCTCTATTCCATCAAATACTGAGAGTATAACCATAGGTGCTGATGGCAAAGTTACAGTGATACAGAGTGGCAGTACTGAGCCTGTGGAGATAGGACAGATTGAGCTGGCAAGATTTATAAATCCTGGAGGGTTAAAGCCTATAGGTAGGAACCTCTTTATTGCCACTGATTCTTCTGGCGATGCTGTAACAGCAACACCAGGTAGCGAAGGTATGGGTACAATTGCACAAGGTTTTATAGAACTGAGCAATGTAAATATTGTTGAAGAGATGGTTAATATGATAACAGCCCAGAGGGCTTTTGAGATTAATTCCAAAGCTGTGCAGGCAACAGATGAGTTACTCCAGACAATAAACAATTTAAAGAGGTAAGCCAAAGTGGGGATAGCTGATGCATAGGAATATTCTGATAGGATGGTTTATAGGTGTCTTTCTTCAGCTACTGATTAGCTCCTCTTATTGTGCAGGAGATATAAATACTTTTCTTCTTGAATGTATAAAAGAATACTACCCCTATGAGAAGGTTCAGATAAGTAGAATCACCTCCAGTAAACCCTTACCTAAACATCTGCCTGATAAAATAACTGTTGAGGAAGTATTTCCACACAAAGCAGTACTACTTTTACAGTACAAAGAGACAGGACAGATAAGGGTAAAAGTAGCCATCAAGGGATTTGAGAGAGTGGTCTTTGCAAAGAGATTCTTGAGAAAAGGGGAGGTACTCGAAAGAGCAGATCTCTATATAGGTATAGTAGAGGCTGACAGAGCTCCTTCTGATGCTATAAGACTTCCAGAGAAGGTTCTGGGAAAAACTGTCAGTCGCTCAATAAGCCCTAATACAATTATAAGAGAATCTATGGTGATCAATGGACCACTAATCAGAAAAGGTAAGCCTGTATTAATTGTGGTTGAGACACCTACCTTCAGGATCACTGCCCCAGGAAGGCTGAACGAGACTGCATCAGTAGGAGAACTGGTAAAGGTTATTAATCTGAGCACAAAGAAGACTGTAATAGGCATATTGATTAATGAGAATACTGTGAGAATAGACCTCTGAGGAGAGTAAAGATGAGTAGAAAGTTACTATTTGTGATATTAATGGTCTTAGTATTTATTCTTGTAGGTTGTGCAACAACCACAACAAAGCTTCCTCCCAAACCTCCAAAGTATGTCTACAAAGAAGAGGCACTAAGGCCCATGTCAAAGAACTCTTTATGGATTGACAGGGCAAGTCTATTTGAGGACAACAAGGCCAGAAGACTCAATGATCTGGTCACAATAAAGATTGTGGAGAATATATCTGGTTCAGGAGATGCTGAAACAGATGTAAGCAGAGAGTCAGGCATAGATGTAGGAATTACAGATTTATTCGGTATTCCTTTGGATCTTAACCTGAGTAATCTTTATGGAAAAGGTCATACCTTCTCACCTACTGTGAAGAGCTCCTTTGAGAATTCATTCAAGGGTAGTGGAAAAACGAAGAGAAACAGCAAGTTGATAGGTACAATAACAGCAAAGGTTATTGAAGTAATGCCAAATGGAAATCTTATACTTGAAGGCAGAAAGGATATAGTAATTAACAATGAGAGACAGATACTTATTCTCAGGGGTATGGTGAGACCAGAGGATATAGACTCGGACAACACAGTCCTGAGCAGTAGATTAACTGACACAGAGATCTATTATGTAGGTAAGGGCATTATACAGGCATCACAGAGCCCTGGTTGGCTCGGTACGATACTGAACAAGATATGGCCATTCTGAGAACAAATATATTAACCTTTCTGTTTCTAATACTCATGCTGAGTATGAGTATATTTCCCGGTGTCTTATCTGCCTCTGCAGAGCGGATAAGGGATATAGCCGAATTTGAAGGCTTCAGGGAAAACAGGATTATAGGCTATGGGCTTGTAATAGGATTGAATGGTACAGGTGACAAGGGAACTGCCACAAAAAAGGCGATAGCCAATATGCTCCAGAGACTTGGTATCACTGTAAGGGCCTCTGATATAAAGACAAAGAACTCAGCAGCAGTTATTGTAACAGCCTCACTACCTCCTTTCCCTAAACCAGGAATGAGAGTGGATGCCCTTGTCTCATCTATTGCAGATGCAAAAAGTCTTCAGGGTGGCACTTTACTTCTCACCCCTTTAAAAGGCCCTGATGGAAAGGTCTATGCCCTTGCACAGGGACCTGTTTCAGTGGGTGGTTTTGTAGGTGGCAGAGGAGGAGCCACTGTCCAGAAAAATCATCCCACAGTGGGAAGGATACCAAATGGTGTGATAATAGAGAGAGAGCCCTCCTTTGAACTTGGCAATGGAGAGTTCAGACTGTTTCTTAAAAATCCAGACTTTTCTCTTGCATCAAAGGTGGCAAAGAGGATAAATGATATGGCTGGACCTGGTTATGCCAGAGCTGTAGATCCTTCTACAGTAATAGTAAAAGTACCTGTTGAGTATGCAGATACCCCTGTAGAGTTTCTAAGTCGGGTGCAAGAGCTACAGATCCAGGTGGATACCCCTGCAAAGGTAATAATAAACGAGAGAACAGGTACTGTTGTAATAGGTGAAAAGGTTAAGTTGAGACCTGTGGCTATCTCCCATGGTAATCTCACTATTGAGATAAAGAGAGAGTATACCGTTTCTCAGCCCCCACCCTTTGCACCTGAATCAGCAGAAACAGTAGTAGTGCCAGAGACAGAAACAACTGTCAAGGAAGAGAGCATGTCTGTCGTAGAACTCTCAGGCACCACACTTGGAGAGATAATCAAAGCACTTAATGCCCTTGGAGTGAGCCCAAGAGACCTTATTGCTATACTGCAGGCACTTAAGGCAGCAGGAGCTCTAAGGGCTGAGCTGGAGATTATATGAGTTTTGTTCCAGACATAGATCTGCTACTCAATGTTGCAAAAACAGGGAAACCCTCTCCTGAGACAATAAGGTCTCTTGCAAGAGAGATGGAGGCACTCTTTGTTTATGAACTTCTCAAGGCAATGAGAAAGACAGTAAATATCTCAAGTAGAAGAGATTTCCAGAAGGATGTATATACCACAATAATTGACATAGAGCTTGCAAGAGTTTTGTCTGAAAAAGGTCTTGGCCTTAAAGAAGTATTATTCAGACAACTAAGTCGCACTATAAAAGAAAACGAGGAGTATGTTAAAGAAACTCCTACAGATAAAAGCAACCGTAAAGTCTTCCCAGCAGAAGGCCAGATAAGCTCTTCCTATGGCTGGAGAGTTCATCCTGTCACTGGAAAGAGAAGGTTTCATTATGGAATTGATATCTCTGCACCTATGGGTACAGAAATTAAGGCTGTTAAAGGAGGCAGGGTTATCTTCAGTGGCACACGTCCTGGTTATGGAAATCTGATAATAATTGACCATGGCGATGGTTTTATAACAAAATATGCCCATAACAAGGTAAACCTTGTAAGAGAGGGACAAACAGTAGAGGATGCAGAGGTGATAGCTCTGGTAGGCAATTCTGGGCTCTCCACAGGCCCACATCTACACTTTGAGGTATTATGCAATGGAAAACATATAAATCCAGAGGAATTTTTAGTAAAAACATAAACCAGGACAGTTTTGATAAGTTTCTGTTAAAGTTAATGTATAAAAAAACCGAAAATAATATTAGAAGTTTTATAAGATGTTTATAACCTTAACAGGAGGTTAGAATGAAGATTTATGACAAGAGATTTCCAGAAGGCAAGGAACTAACGTCAGGTGTTAATAAAGTTACAGGAACTGAAAATCTTAAAGGTAATAAACCTGTAAAACGGACTTCCACAAATGATAAGGTCGATATCTCAGAGAGGGCAAAAGAGATTGCAAAATTGATGGAAGAAGTGAAGAGTCTACCAGAAGTGAGAGAAGACAGGGTAAGAGAGTTGAAGGCACTTATAGAAGCAGGAGGGTATCAGATTGATCCGAGAAAGATTGCTGAAAGACTAATTGAGGAGCTATGAATCACCTACAACTCATTAAATCAATTCTCTTAGGACAGCTCAAAGGGTGTAGGGCACTACTTGAATTGCTCCAGAAAGAGAAGGAGTGCCTGATCCATTTTAAGACTGATGAGATTGAAAAACTCTCTAAGGAAAAGGATACTCTGCTGCTGAAACTCAAGCTCTATGAAGATGAAAGAATAAGGCTAATAAATGACTTTAAGGATGCCAATACTCTTGAGGATGACATAACCCTTGAAAGACTCTATGAGATGACAGGTGATGAAGAGCTTATAAAACTAAGGACAGAACTCCGATCTCTGCTTCAGAGTATTCATGAATTAAATGGGATCAATAGAGTACTTATTGAAAGGTCTCTTCAGTATTTACACCAGACTACAGATTTCTTTAAATCTATGGGTCTTGAAATAACACCAGACAGTGGACTCCTTTGCAAGGAGGCATAGTGTCTTTATTAGGTCTTTTTGATATAAGCAAGTCAGCCCTTTTTGCAAGCCAAGCAGGCCTTTATGTAACAGGACATAATATAGCAAATGTAAACACTCCTGGATACAACAGACAGGAAGTGGTTCTTGAGACTGCAAGGCCTGTGGCTACCAGAGGGGGATTTCTCGGCAGAGGTGTAAGGGTTGTAGGTATTAAGAGACATTTTGATAGGTTTATCTATAACCAACTACTTGTACAGACAGAATCAAGAGGAAAGTTTCAAGCCCTGAGTGAGTCCCTCAACCAGATAGAGCAGATATTCAATGAGGCAAGAGATACGGGGCTGTCTGGAGTATTGACTGAATTCGCTAATGCATGGCAGGATGTAGCCACAAATCCCGAGTCTGTGCCTCATAGAACCGTTCTTCTCAAGAAAGCAGCTGCACTGCTCATGACTGCTAAAGGAATGGAACAGCGAATCATGGACACTCTGGATAATATTAATACATCTTTAGAGGATATTGTTGAGAGAATAAATTTTATAGCTTCAGAAATAGCACGGTTGAATGGAAAGATTATGCAGATGGAGGCAGGGCTTGGTTATGAAAAGGCGAATGACCTCAGGGATCAGAGAGAACAACTCCTTTTAGAACTCTCAGAATTGGTGGACATATCTTATTATGAAGATAAGGATGGCTCTGTCACTGTAATAGTCGGAATGAGAAATCTTGTGGAGAAGGAAAATTCAAAAAGGCTTCTTACACGCACAGATACAACTGGTGGTAGAGACATCTATATAGGCAATACAGACATAACAGAGCAACTCAAAGGTGGTAGACTGGGAGGACTACTGGCCGTAAGAGAGGATATTGTGAATGAGCCTCTTTATGGACTGAGAAGACTTATCGCCTCTATTATAAAAGAGATAAATATCTTACACAGAAGTGGCTATGGCCTTGATGGCACAACAGGAAATAACTTCTTCAGCCCTCTGAAACTCTACACTGAAGACCATTCACCAGGAGCCAGTATCTCGGCAAGTATAATTGACCTGAATCAACTCACCCTTGATGAATACACCATCACCTTTGAGGGTACTAACTACTATGTATATAACAAACAAAGCGGCACTCTTGTCACCTCAGGTGTATATGTCTCTGGCAGTCCAATAGTATTTGAAGGGATTGAGGTAGTGATTACAGGTACTGTAACAGATAGTGACAGTTTTACTGTAAGCCCTCTTACAGGAGTTATAAGAGATGCATCTGTAGCAATAACAGACCCACTCAGCATAGCTGCAGCCTCCTCTGATACCACCCTACCAGGAGACAATTCCAATGCCCTTGCCATAGCAAGGCTCTTTGACCTACCAATAACTACTCTTGCTGACAATACCTTCTCTGATTACTACAGTGGTATAGTATCTACAGTTGGTGCAAAAAGCAGGTTTGCATCAGACAGCCTAAGGTTTGAAGAAAACCTCCTTGATGAAATAAAAAACAGAAGAGAGTCTATCTCAGGTGTCTCACTCGATGAAGAGGCATTGAATCTTATCAAGTTCCAACGTGCCTTTGAGGCAAGTGCAAGGATGATTAGAGTAACTGATGAAATTCTACAGACTATACTGAATCTATGAGAATCACACAATCTATAATCTTTAATAGTATCGCAGATTCTCTTCAAGAGAACCTGGAGAGACTGCTTCAGCTTAATGAACAGCTCGCCTCTGGCAAGAGGATAGACAAACCTTCAACAGATGTTGTAGCACTGTCAAGGGCAATGGCCTATAAAGTGGATATAAGTATCCGCAAACAGATGAAAAGGAATATGGATGATGTAGTGGCATATCTGCAGTTCAGTGAGAGGACACTTTCAGCCGCTGTTGAGACCCTTACAAGGGTAAAGGAACTGGCCCTTACAGGGGTGAGCGGACAAGAGGATGCCACCTCAAGGGCAGCAATAGCAAAAGAGGTTATGCAACTGAAGAAACACCTCTTAGGGCTTGCTAATACAAAGTTCAGAGATAGATATATCTTTTCAGGCTACAGAACAGACATTCCTGCATTTAATTCTATTACATATGATTATGAGGGAGATCAGGGGATAATAAATGCCCTGATAGACAGGAATACCCTTGTTGCTACAAATGTTCCTGGCAGTGAGGCCTTCGCCTACTCCTTGGACTCCACAGAAGTTATTCAACTTGAAGATGGCAGATATATTTATTATATACCAGGAGGTGGAACTACTATAAATGTGGAGATAAGAGACAGTGACAATACAACTGTACTTGACAGTTTCAGTTTTTCAAATATTATACAGATGGTTAATCTTCTTGGTGAGGCCCTTGACAACAATAACCTTGCCAGGATACAGGCACTTCTGAAGCCAGTGGATAAAGCTACAGATCAACTCACTAAGGTGAGAACAGAGCTGGGGGCAAGACTGAATATGGTTGAATACCAAGAGCAGAGAAATGAGGATGGAATAATTGACTTAGAAACACTCCTTTCTGATACAGAGGACGCTGATATAGCCTATCTTGTTACGGAAATATCCAAGACAGAGGCAGCACTTCAGGCCCTCAGACACTCCTCTTTTGAAATAATTAATATGTCTCTTCTTGATTTTCTGAGATAAATTAAAATTTTCATAGTAGTTATGGAGAATTAATGCTTGTTCTTACAAGAAAAGAGGGAGAGTCTATAAAGATCGGAGACAACATTACCGTGACAGTAGTAGAAATAAAGGGAGGACAGGTGAGGCTGGCAATAGAGGCACCTTTGGAGATAAGGATATTCAGAGAGGAGATATATGAAAAGGTAAAAAGGGAAAATCTTCTGGCAGCATCTCAATCCATAGAAACCTTCACCAGATTAAAGGAGTTGATAAAATGAAACTCCAGTTCAAGACAACCCGTTTTGGTACACTTGAGGTAGACAAAGACAGAATAATCCAATTCCCTCAAGGAATTCCTGGATTTAGTCACATAAAGAACTATGTCCTTCTCGATCACAAGGACACGCCACTGAAGTGGCTTCAGGCAGTAGATGACCCTGATGTGGCCTTTCTTGTGGTAGAACCTTCTATTGTAGTTTCAGACTATTCAATCAGTATAGATGACAAGACAAGAGAATTAATAGAATTAGAGCGTGAAGAGGACCTTGCTGTACTTTTGATTATAAGGGTTGAAGGTCAGAAGGTAATAGCTAATCTCCAAGGTCCCTTAGTTCTGAATGCGGCAAAGATGAAGGGTATACAAATGATCATTGAGTAAATGTCTACTAAAGTTTCTCACTTTTTAACCGATAAAAAATATGGAGACATGGACAATGTAGTAATCTCCAGAAAATCATTTATACATGAGAAGAAACCAGATTATTCAAAACCCTCTCTTGAGATCCCTCCACATAAAAGAGAAAGGATTCTAAATAGACTCAAGTTTCTTTATGGAGAAGAAAAAGCCAAGAAGTACCTGCCTGAACTGGAGCGTATCATGAGAGTGCATCATGCCCACAGACCAGAGGAGATGATAAGAAAAGATGAAACCTATAATAAAAATGAACGGTTTACAGAAAAGGACATAATCCTTATAACCTATGGTGATATCATCAAAGGCAAAGACCCTTCACCAATCAAGACTCTTGCCCGTTTTTGTGACACCTACTTAGAGGGAAATATTAACACCATCCATATACTCCCCTTTTTCCCCTACTCCTCTGACAGAGGTTTCTCAGTAATTGATTTTGAGACTGTTGATCCCAAGATCGGCACATGGGAGGATCTGGAAGAGCTTAAGCCCAAGTATAAACTGATGTTTGACTGTGTATTTAATCATATTTCCTCAAAAAGTAGGTGGTTTCAGGAGTTCCTGAATGGGAATCCCTATTATCAGGACTTCTTTATAGTCTTCAACTCTCCAGATGAAATTACAGAACAGCAGAGAAAACTCATTTTTAGACCAAGAACAACGGATATCCTTACAAGATATGAGACAGTGAATGGTCCACGTTATGTATGGACAACCTTCTCACCTGACCAGATTGACCTTAATTATAAAAATCCTGAGGTATTAATGAGAATTCTGGAAGTCCTCCTCATGTATGTGAGAAGAGGGGCAGATATTCTCAGACTGGATGCTGCCACTTTCCTTTGGTATGAGCTGGGTACCAGCTGTGCAAATCTCCCCCAGACTCATGAGATAATAAAACTTATTCGCGATGTCCTTGATGTAGTTGCTCCAAGAGTGGCAATTGTTACAGAGACTAATGTACCCCATGAAGAGAATATTTCATATTTTGGAGACGGAACTGATGAGGCCCAGATGGTGTATAACTTTGCACTTCCTCCAATGGTACTTTATACCTTCTATAAAGAGGATGCCACAAGACTTTCTGAATGGGTATCAACCCTGAAAAAACCTTCAGATACTACTGCTTTTTTTAATTTCTTAGATTCCCATGATGGTATCGGCCTTATGGCTGTCAGGGATATCCTTCCTGAAGCCGATATCGAATTTATTATACAGAGAGCCAAAGAGCATGGTGCCCTGGTCTCCTATAGAAGGTCTGGCACAGGCGAGACAGTGCCCTATGAATTGAATATTACCTGGTTTAGTGCCCTTAATCGAGAGGACACTGATGAAGATATTGCATATCAGGTGAAGAGGTTTGTCGCCTCCAGAATAATAAGTCTTATAATCCAGGGAGTACCAGGAATATATCTTCATAGTCTTATAGGAACAAAGAACGATATTAAGGCTGTTTTAGCCACACATTCAAATAGAGAGATCAATCGTTCAGTAATAGATGAGGAGGCTATATATAGGGCACTTAATGAACCCTTCTCTAAGATTGCAAGGATTAACAGAGAACTGGGACGTTTAATCACATTAAGAACTCGGCAGAGAGCATTCCATCCAAATGGACCACAAAAGGTGCTTCACCTTTCACCACAGGTCTTTGCCCTTTATAGGGTATCTCCTGAAAGAGACCAGCATATTTTGACACTGGTAAATGTTTCAAACAGGGTCTGCCATCTGAAGATCCCTCTTAAAGAGCTTCATGTAGATGCCCTACACTGGTATGACATAGTAAGTGGAATGGAATGGATGGCAGATGAAGGAATAATTAACCTTACAGTCTATCCTTATGATGTAGTCTGGCTAACGCCTCTTAAGGAATTTCAGAGACAGTCTATTTTATAGCATTAAAGAAGTCCATGATTCTGTCCCTTGAATCTTCCAAGTATTCTATAAGTTCCTGTATCACTGTCTCTTCCATTTCGAGATACTCAAGCTCTTTTGCGCATTTATCAGAAAGTTCTGAAGTATCACCCTTATAAAAAGAGAGGGCAACTGAATCAGCCAGTTTAAGTAATGAAATCATTACAGGATCAATCCTCTTGGGAACCTTTTCAGAATGATGATATGCAATAGGAGAGACTATCACATCAGGGAAATTCCATCTCTTCAAAAGCATACCTCCTACCTCACCGTGATCAATTCCGATGATGTTTCTCTCTGCTACATAAAGCTCATAACCTTTCTCAAAACTCTCTCTGATAGCAGCCTCAAATAGTTCAGTAAAGAACTGGTCAAATATGATCTTTCCAATATCATGCAAAAGACCAATTATGAATACATATTCCTGTCTACTGTAGTCTCTATTATATTGTTTGGAGAGCTCCTGCATTGCTGTTGCAACTGTAAGGCTGTGTATCCAGATATCCTTCTCAGAGAAGGTCTTAAAACTTTTGCCAGAAGAGAGTGTCTTTATGAGGTTCATAGACAATGCAATAGATCGGATCATATTAAATCCCAAAAGTGTTACAGCCTCTGTCAGACTGGTGATTCTACCCTGGAATCCATAGTAGGCAGAGTTTGCCACCTTAAGAACCTTTGATGTGAGTACAGGATCATGGGAGATCGCATCGGCTATATCCCGGCTACCACACCGTTTGTTCTCTATAAGGTTCAGCAACTTAGTAAGAACTGCTGACAGGGTAGGAATCTCATCTATTTTTGAATACACTCTTCGTTTAATCTCTTCTCTTTCCATAATCAGGAGATTATATCATAGGTTTCTCAGTAACTCAATTATCTCTACTTCTCTCTTTGTTATATACTGAGCAATTATCTCCTCATCCTTAGGATGAATCTTCAGTTCAACCCCATATCTGTAGCCTGCAGAGACAGTACCCTTATACTTTATTATTCCATAGCTCAGAATAATCTCCTCAGGTTCTGGAAGAACAATGGTGAAGGCATAGACATCATTAACCCTTAGTTCCCTTGGAGTTATAAACCCTATCCCTCTCTGACTAATATCAACTACTTCTGGAGAGATTGTCTCCTCACCAGGAATAAGTATATATAACCTTACAGGCTTATGAGGACTTGGGACCACCCTCACATGTCTCCTTCTCTCTACCAGCAGAAAATCAGGAATTGATACAACAACCTCACGATCACCCACTTCTTTAATTATTATGGTTGTTTCATAGGCAGTATCCTTGTAAGGAAGAACTGTCTTAATAGAGGCATCTTTTTTCATGCCCTTTATAATCAATGCAGGTCTGAAGTGATAGAGTTTTAAACCCTTCTCATCTTTCTTAAGCCTGCAAACACCTCTTACAGTAACGGCCCTGTCTTTTTCAGGAATCTCAAAAGATATTATAATGGAAATGTCTTTTTCTATAATATAATTGATAACTTCACTTATTCTTGTAGAATTCACAACAGGCCGGTCTGCAGAAGGCTTTTCAGTAGAGAATTCAGGTGGCTTGACATGTATATCGGGTATTCCTCTACTCAAAGCAATTTTAAAGATAAATCTTAGCAGCCTTCGCAGCCATAAAGGGTCTACTTTCTCTTTATCAAAATATATGGCATTGTAAGAATAGAGTTCTTCTGAGACTTCAAAATCCCCTGAAGAAATGAAGATTATAGGACCTTCTATACCATTAGCCTTTACACGCGCAATAAATTCAAGATAATCCTCTTCTGCAGGAATAACTGCACCATCATTCAGTGATGCATTTCTAAGGAAATCCCCTTTTATATCCTCTCTATCGCAGAGTTTAAGAGGAAAGTCATTCCCAATTAATTCCTTTAATTCAGGAGTAGTCCAGATTAACATAGACCTATTTTACCTAACAGTTTTACTAAAGATAAAGTAAGCACCATTTTATGGAAGGAAATAGTAGAAAATGGTAGGCGCGGACGGTTTCGAACCGTCGACCTCTACCGCGTCAAGGTAGCGCTCTCCCCCTGAGCTACGCGCCTTTATTAATAAAAATATAAATAAGCATCCATTTTAATGTCAAGCTCAATGGTTATGTCCTAATCTATGTCCTGTATGCTGCATTGATTCTTACGTACTCCTCTGTTAAATCACATGTATATATCCTTTCTGTCGCTTTTCCACGGTGGAGGTTTACTTCTATCTCAACAGTGCTGCTCTCTGAGATACTCCTGCTAGCCTCAATATCTCTACCCCTACCGCTCCCCTTCTTTACTACCTCTATTCCATTGATCCTTATATCAATTCGCTCTTCCCTAACAGGAACAGAGGAGTAACCAATGGCTGCCATTATTCTACCCCAGTTTGCATCTGCCCCATATATAGCGGTCTTCACAAGAGGAGACCTTGCTATGGCAAATGCTACCTTTGATGCCTCTTGTGCAGTTTTGGCACCTTTCACTCTCACGATAATGAGCCTTGTAGCACCCTCTCCGTCTGAGGCAATCATTCTTGCAAGAGTATCTGTAACCTCAAGTACACTATCCCTGAATCTCTTATAGAATTTAGCTCTCTCCTTTATTAAAGGATTCTCTGCAACCCCATTGGCCATCATTAATACGGTATCATTTGTACTCATATCTCCATCAACTGTGATAAGATTGAATGTCTCTTTTACAGACTCCTTAAGAGTCTTTTTTAATGTCTCCCTCTCTACAGCAAGATCTGTAAGAATAAAACATAGCATTGTTGCCATTTTTGGAGATATCATACCTGCACCTTTACAGATACCAAGGATACTGCCCCTGTATGAACCAAGTTCCACTGTCTTGGAGTATACCTTTGGGAATCTATCAGTAGTCATTATTGCCTTAGCTATATCTGTCGGTGTAGCTCTGCCAAGATTTTTAATGAGATTATCAATAGAGCTGAGCACATTCTTTATGGGTAGTCTCTCACCTATCACACCAGTTGAAGAGAGATAGACATCTCTCTCAGAGATACCAAGCCTTGAGGCAAGCTCTTTACATATTCTCTCGGCATCCCTGTACCCTTGAGTGCCTGTACATGCATTTGCATTTCCGCTGTTTATGAATAATGCCTGTCCAATGCCTCTTCTGATCTTTCTCATATCCAAAATCACAGGGGCTGCCTTGATTCTGTTGGTGGTAAAGGTCCCACAAATTCTGGAAGGCACTACAGAGTATATAAGGGCAATATCATTACGATTTTTATATCTGATTCTTGCTGAAGCTACAGAGAATAGAAAGCCTTCTGGTATAGAAATATTATCTTCTTTTGAAGGCATGGGGAAGGAGTTCCTTTATAGTATATTTTTTAATCCCCTTTTTACTACCAAGATATACCTCTGCATTAGGAGTATACTCAAGAATAAACTGTCTACAGGAGCCACAGGGAGGACAGTAATCTCCATCTGAAGATACAATCATCAATGCTTTTATCTCCTTTTCACCTTCTGAAAGTGCTTTTAAAACAGCCACCTTCTCTGCACAGAGACTCATCATCAAAGAGGGATTCTCAAAATTACAACCCCTATACACTTTACCCCTCTCCGTTAGTACTGCCACTCCTACCTTCAACCCTGAATAAGGGGCATCTGCATACTTAAGAGCCTCACAGGCCTCTTGGTACAGTATCTCGGGAGTGCTCACAACTGGATGCTTTCAAGTTCTTCCAAAAGTTCAGTCAATTGAGATTTAACCGAGGTCTTTTCGTTTCTAAGCCTCTCTATCTCCTCGTCCTTCTGTCTGATGATCTGTTCAAGTTCTTCAATTCTCTGTTTCAGGACTTTATGCTCTTCCTTCAGGGCCTTGACCTTCTCAATTGCTGTAGTAATCTTTTCATCAAGACTTCCAAGAGTTTCCACCTTTACCTCCTTTTTATCTTCAAATAAATTTCCCATTACTCCTCAGACCTTTACAATAAATTGTTAAACGTAGATAATTTAAAATCTCTCTCAGACTTTTGTCAAACTCTCCACAGGAAATCCAAAACTCCTCTACCACCTTCTCAGTAAGTCTCCTATGGTCAACTGATCCATACCCCAATGAACCTATTTTTTTGTACAGGTTGGTGCCACTTTGGCCTTACATAATCTTTGGCTAACTCATTGAAAAATAATGATTTTAATGGTGGACGGTAGGGGAGTCGAACCCCCGACCTCCAGAGTGCGATTCTGGCGCTCTCCCAACTGAGCTAACCGCCCGGTGTATATTAATTTTAGAAAAAGGACATCTCTCAACGCAAACTTGAAGCTTTTAAAAAGAGATTTTTAGTATAATTTATTATGTATCTGAATCTGGAGAGTATAGTATACTTGGTGGCAGGGGTAGTTATTATCCTGCTTTTTGTCAAAAGGAGAAAGGTCCTGGCTCAACTCTCTCCTGAGGACTTCCCAGAGTTAGAAAAACCTCTATTTCTGGAATTGAAGAGAATCCTTGATACCTCTTATGAAAGGAGCCTTTATCTTGGTTATGTCTTTCTCATTCTCTTTTTTATTAATATTACAGGGTGGGGGCTACAGTTTAAAGGAGGGCTTTTTCTCCTTGTGTTGGTACTATTTATATTTAATATTATCCCCAGAAATAAGATTGTCAGACTTTTAGATGCAGCAGGACTGGAGCTTGATATTCTGAAGAAAAAAGGAATAAGATTTTAAATAAGATTATCTTATTATATCCATCCCCATATAAGGTCTTAATACTTCGGGTATGACTACAGAACCATCCTTCTGTTGATAGTTCTCAAGTATTGCCACAAGAGTTCTGCCTATAGCCAGTCCTGAACCATTCAGAGTATGCACGAACTCCGTTCCCTTTTGTCCTTCTCTACGAAACCTTATATTTGCCCTTCTTGCCTGGTAGTCTTCGAAGTTGGAGCATGAAGAGATTTCTCTGTATCGTCCCTGTCCTGGCATCCAGACTTCTATATCATATGTCTTTGAGGCTGCAAAACCGAGGTCACCTGTACAGAGTACCACTACCCGATAGGGTAGACCAAGCCTCTGTAGTATATCTTCTGCATCCCTTGTGAGTGACTCAAGTTCATCATAAGAGGTCTCAGGCTTTACAAACTTGACAAGTTCTACCTTATTGAACTGGTGCTGTCTGATAAGACCTCTTGTATCCTTCCCATAGGAACCCGCCTCTCTTCTGAAACAAGGGGTATAGGCAGTATAGTAAAGAGGAAGATCTTTCTCATTCAGTATCTCATCCCTATGAATATTGGTCACAGGAACCTCGGCGGTTGGTATCAGATACAGTTCAGGATCAACGGTTCTGAAAAGCTCAAGGGCAAACTTGGGTAGCTGTCCAGTGCCTGTCATACTCTCTCTGTTTACAAGCAGAGGTGGGAAGACCTCTTTGTATCCCTTGGAGGTATTGATATCAAGCATAAAATTGATGAGTGCCCTCTCAAGCTTCGCACCCGCCCCTTTCATCAATGAAAACCTGGCTCCTGCAATCTTGGTTGCCCTCTGAAAGTCAACAATATCAAGTGCCTCAGCAATATCCCAGTGATTCAAAGGCTCAAAATCAAAATCTTTTGGGGTACCCCATCTTCTTATCTCTACATTGTCCTCTTCATCCTTACCAAAAGGGACAGAAATGTGTGGAATATTGGGAAGATTCAGTAAATAATCCTTTATTCTCTCATTTATATCCCTTAGTTCTTCATCAAGCCTTTTTATCTCTTCAGAGACAGATTTCATCTCCTGTTGAAGTGGTGTAATATCTTCTCCCGCCTTCTTGAGCCTACCAATCTCTTTTGATACAGTATTTCTACGATTCCTTAACTCTTCAACCCTTTTTATATTGCTTCTCCGTTTATCATCAAGTTCTATTAACTCTTCAACAGAGACATCATTATATCCCCTTTTCTTAAGAGCCTCTTTGACAATATCAGAATTTTCTCTTACAAATCTGAGATCAAGCATATATAGCCCCTTTCTTCAATATAAAATTTAATAAAAGCACAAAAAACTCTTTATTTAAGTAATTCAGGCACTTTATACTCGTTATGCCAAATATTATACCTACTTCTTTTTATCTCCTGCAAATATAGCTCTCTAAAGTTCTCTTTTTTAAAAGATTTTTGGAAGGTTAATTAAAGATTTTTTAGGATCTTCCGAAAAATATTAAATAAAAGCTCTATCAATTATAAACATCATATAGCAAAGGAGGTATTACTTGTGGACATAGCCACCATAGTGGGTATCATAGGTGGGGTTGTCCTCATTGTAGTCTCTATCCTCTTAGGAAGTCCTCTTACAGCTTTTTTGAATATTCCTGGCTTGATGATAGTTGTTGGTGGAACAATAATGGCGACTCTGATAATGCAAAAACTAAATGTGGTTCTTTCTGCCTTCAATGTAGCAATGAATGCATTCTTTGACAAAACCGTGCCACCTGATAGACTAATCAAACAAATAGTAGACCTTGCTGTAAAGGTAAGAAAAGGGGGATTGCTGGCTCTGGAGAAAGAAAAAATAAAGCATCCCTTCCTGGCAAGAGCTGTTCGGATGGCTGTTGATGGTGTAGAACCCCAAGAAATTATACAGACATTAAAAATAGAGATAGACTCTATGGTTGAAAGACATGAGAGTGGACAGAAGATCTTCAGATTTATGGGTTCAACATCGCCAGCAATGGGAATGATAGGCACCCTTATAGGACTTGTTCAGATGCTGAGAACAATGAATGATCCTTCAACCATTGGACCTGCCATGGCTGTTGCACTGCTCACCACATTCTATGGAGCCTTAATGGCTTTTCTAATCTTTAATCCTATAGCAGATAAACTCGAGGAAAGGACAAAAGAAGAAAAATTTAATATGGAGATAATTCTCGCAGGAATAGATGGAATAATTAAAGGAATAAACCATCTCATTCTACAGGACAAATTAATCGCCTTTCTTCCTTCAAAAAAGAGAAAATTGGGGAAATAAAAAATGAATAGAAAGATAAAGTCAACAGGTGCAGGTTCGGGTGCATGGATGACTACATTTGCCGATCTTTCAACACTGCTTCTGACCTTCTTCGTGCTTCTTCTGTCTTTTGCTACAATGGACATAGTCAAATTTAGAGATGCTATGGGTTCAATCCAACAGGCACTCGGTTTTATGCCTGTAGGTACAGGTGTATTTCAACATACCACCCTTCCAACCCAATTTGAAAAGCCCTTTGCAACATCTGTTGAGAAGAAAAATATAAATGATCTTATTAAAGAGGAGCTTCAGTCAATGGTAAAACAGTATGGACTACAAGAGGATGTAGAGATAGAGACATCTGGCCGAGGTGTTATACTAAGAGTCCGTGGACGTATATTTTTTAATACTGGGACAGCAGAGTTAAAACCACAGGCATACCCAATCCTTGAAAAGATTGCAGAGATGATGAAAAGGTTTCCTTACAGGGTCTCTATTGAAGGTCATACAGACAATATACCTATTGTTGGGGGCAGATATTCCTCTAACTGGGAACTGTCTGCAGCAAGAGCCTACTCTGCCCTGTTGTTTTTAAAAGACAAGGGGATTGATATAAAAAGAATTAATATAGCAGGGTTTGCTGACACCTATCCTATTGCTTCAAATGATACTGAGGAGGGAAGAGCAAAAAATCGTAGAGTCGAGTTTGTATTCTATGAGTCAAGAGAATAATAATCTCATACCTGATGTCCCTTTCCTGCCCAAGAGACTAAACACCCTGATTGAAAGGACAAAAGACCAAAAGTTGGATATTTAGGGTAAAATATGTAAAGTTCTTCAACTACTTTGAGAGAACTTTAATATTATAAACTTAAGGATAAACATCAATGAAGCTTCTTCTTCATATATGTTGTGCCAATTGTGTTCTGTATCCTCTTAAAAGTATGAGAGAAAAGGGAATACAGGTCAAGGGGTTCTGGTTTAACCCCAACATCCATCCCTATACAGAATACAAGATGAGACTTGAGGCTCTTAAAGAATTGGAAAGGCTCTGGAGGGTTGATATTATCTATAGAGACCTGTATGGCCTTGAAGAATTTATAAGAAGGGTTGTTTATGAGGAGAAGAACAGATGTGAGTTCTGCTACAGCTGGCGTCTACAGGAGACAGCAAAAACTGCCAAGGCTATGGGTATGGATGCCTTCAGTAGCAGTTTGCTTGTAAGTCCCTATCAGAAATTTGATATCATAATAGAAAAGGGACGAGAACTGCAGGAAAGGTTTGATATAGAATTTTTCGAGGAAGATTTTCGTGAAGGATGGAAAGAAGGGATGAGAATATCCAAGGAATTAGGTCTTTACAGACAGAAGTACTGTGGTTGTATCTATTCGGAACAGGAGAGATATTTACATAAAGGGAGGAGAAGATGATAGATCCTCTGATGCAGATGGGTCGTTTCTTGATTTTAGTTGGATTAGTAGTAATACTGGTCGGTCTGTTACTCATGTTTGTAGGGAAGGTTCCCTATATAGGTCGTCTTCCAGGAGATATTATCATTCAAAAAAAGAACTTTACCTTTTATTTCCCCTTAGCAACAAGTATCCTTATAAGTATATTCCTTTCACTACTGTTTTGGATATTAAGTAGAAGATGAAACAGTTCCTTTGTATAATTGTCTCTCTATTAATACTCCTCCTAATACATAATAATTCTTTATCTTCAGATGATTCTCATAAATATATAAGGGTCTTGATTCTCGATGAAAGATTTCCCCTTCAGCCTTCTCCTGAAGAAAGGCTCGAGAAGATCGGTAACATCAAGGGACAGCTTATGGTAGGAGGGATTTCATACAGAGGTAATATTGAGGTATACAGAGGCAGAGGTGGTCTCTATCTTGTAAATCAACTACCTCTGGAGGAATATGTGGAGAGTGTGGTTGCATCAGAGGTAACAGAATCGTGGGAGATGGAAGCCTTGAAGGCACAGGCAGTTGTGGTTCGGACTTATGCCCTGAGACATATATTAAAGAACCCAAATGCCCTATTCCACCTTACATCCTCTACTCTACACCAGATATACAGTGGTGAGAATAAGAATCGTAGAGTTGTCTATGCAGTATTGAATACAAAAGGAGAAGTACTTACATATAAAGGAAAACTCATAGAAGCACTTTATCATTCCACCTGTGGAGGTACCACAGAGAAGGCGAAGGAGGTTTTTGGTTATGATATACCCTATCTGAAATCAGTAGAGAATGACTGTTCAATATCTCCATACTGGAGATGGAAGAGAGTAATAGATAAGAAAACCATAGAAAAACTCTTATCAGAGAAAGATATCCTTGATATCGAGGTTTCTTCTTATACACCTACAGGCAGAGTAAAAGATGTCACAATTATTACTAAGAGAGATCAATATATACTACCTGCCAAGGATTTTAGGCGTCTGCTCGGATGGAGGCTGCTACCAAGTACATGGTTTAAGGTTAAACAGGAAAAGGATAATTTTATCTTTAAAGGCAAGGGTTATGGCCATGGAGTAGGACTCTGTCAGTGGGGTGCCCAACAGATGGCAAAAAAAGGAAGAACTTATAAAGAGATCCTGAAATACTACTATCCAGGAACCACTATCCAGAGAATAAAATGAGAATTGAGAGATTCGACTTCAAATTGCCCCGTAATCTAATTGCAGAGAAACCCTTACAGAAAAGGGACCACTGTAGACTCATGGTACTCTACAGAAACGGGAAAATAGAGCATAGATATTTCTATGAAATTAAGAACTACCTTACGGAAGGTGATCTGCTTATACTGAATAATACAAAGGTTATCCCGGCGAGACTGCTGGGTAGAAAACCTACAGGTGGAAGGATAGAGATACTGATTGTAGATAAGTGTGGGCCAGGTGAGTATAATATTCTCTCAAAGGGTAGATATACAGGGAAGGTTCTGTTTAAAAAGGGCCTTGAAGCAGAGATATTTAATGGTAAAAAAGCCGTATTCAACTCTGAAGATATCACTGATTATCTCTGGCAGTATGGATACATGCCTCTTCCTCCCTATATCCGACGTCCTCCATCTGCAGATGACAGACAATGGTATCAAACCGTTTATGCACAAAAGGAGGGCTCTATTGCTGCTCCTACGGCAGGGCTTCATTTCACAGAAAAACTTCTGGAAGAGCTCAGATCAAAAGGGGTAATAATAAGATATCTGACACTGCATGTAGGTATCGGTACATTTATGCCTATAAAGACTGAAAATGTTGAGGAACACAGGATGGAGGAGGAATATTTCGAGCTCTCCTCAGAACTTATAACCCTCATTTCAGATACAAAGAACAAGGGTAGAAAGGTGGTGGCAGTGGGGACCACTGTTACAAGGGCTCTTGAATCAGTCTTCTCAGAATATCTAAGGACTGAAAGCTCAAATGGTACAATCAAAGGTAAAACTGACCTCTACATATACCCCGGATATAAATTCAAAGTGGTTGATGCACTTGTGACCAACTTTCATCTTCCAAGATCAACCCCCCTAATGCTTGTGTCTGCACTCGCAGGAAGAGATAATATACTCAATGCCTATAATGAAGCTATAAGAAAAGGTTATAGATTTTTCTCATACGGGGATGGTATGCTTATTCTATGAAGATGAAATTTTATAATAAGATACCCATGGGGCTGTTTTCAGACAAGGCACTATTAATTGGTTTTATTATTCTGGTAAGTACATTTAGTTTCACCCTTGGATATATAGTGGGTAAGTCTCAGGTTTCTGAGGAATTAGTATCAGAGGAAAAGATGGAAGTATATACTCCTATGGAATCAAAGGCAGAAGAGGAGATACCTGCTCTGGCTGAACCTGAAAGTATCAAAACAGAAGAGCCTAAAATCTTTGACAGTAAGACAGTAGAGCAGGAAGAGATAGTTTCAGAGATTCCAAAAGTAGTTACAGAAGTTCCAAAGACTGAACAGAAAGAAAAGAGTATAGAAAAAAAAGAAAAGAAAATAACAAAAAGGGTTTACTATACCATTCAGGTCGGTGCTTTCAGAATCTCATCTGAAGCAGAAGCCCTTAAAAGGAGATTACAGAAGAAGGGTTATACAGTAAGAATAGTAGAGACTGGAGGAGACAAAAAATTCTACAGAGTGAGGGTTGGTAAGTTTAAGAGTAGAGCAGAGGCAGAAAATATGGCAATAAAAATAACAAGAAATGAAGGACTTAAGGCCATTGTATTGACAGAAAGCTCAACTTAACCCCTTTTAGTATTTTAAAAATATGCAGAGTACAGAGCCAACAGTTAAAGAGATAATTCTAGAAAAGGAGATTTCAGGAAGGGACTCAGACATATTCTTTTCTGGATTGCAGAGAAACCTACGTCTAATTGAGGAGCAGTTTGGTATTGTTATAAGTGCAAGAGGAAACAAGATTTTTATAAAAGGACCTGAGAAAGAGGCAAAAGAGGCGGAGAGGTTGATAGAGGAGATTCAAGAGATAAGCAGCAGGGGTTACAACCTAAAACCAGAGGATATTATGTTTGCCCTGTTAGCCATAAAGAGAGGAGAAGAGACATCCATTAAAGACCTCTTTCTGAATCATGTGCCTGTCTCTTCTAAAAAGAGATTCATAATTCCTAAAACCGAAACACAGAGGCAGTATATTGAGGCTATTCGTAAATATGATATAGTGTTTGGTATTGGTCCTGCAGGCACAGGGAAGACCTATCTTGCCATGGCTATGGCCATCAATGCATTGATGAAAAAAGAAGTGAGCAGAATCGTCCTGGCAAGACCAGCTGTTGAGGCTGGAGAGAAGTTAGGATACCTACCAGGTGATATATATGAAAAAGTACATCCCTACTTGAGACCCCTCTATGATGCCCTTTATGAGATGATGGATTTTGAAAAGGCAATGAGATTGATTGAAAAGGGAGTTATAGAGATTGCTCCTCTTGCCTATATGAGAGGTAGAACCCTTAATGATGCATTCATAATTCTGGATGAGGCACAGAATACTACTTCAGAACAGATGAAGATGTATCTTACAAGGCTCGGATTCAATTCAAAAACAGTTATTACAGGAGATATAACTCAGGTTGACCTTCCAGCAGGAAAGATTTCAGGTCTAATTGAGGCAGAAAAAATTCTGAGCGGTATTGAAGGTATAAAATTTATATATTTTACAAAAAGAGATGTGGTAAGGCATAAACTTGTACAGGAGATTATAAGGGCCTATGAGATTGCGGAGAAACGGAAAAAGGAAAATCCAGACAGATAGAGAGAATGATATCCATCTCAAAGGTAAAAAAATTATCCTTAGGGATATATTTAAACATTTACCACCTGTATTGGCCTGTCTTGTCACATCTATGATTATAATTAATACCTTCTCTCTGATAAATACCTTCGGTAGTCTCGTATTAACAGGAGGTCTCTTCTATATTTTCTACAGGGATATTAAGCGATACAGACCTGATTATATAAAAAAGTATAGAATGATTCTACTTGTAGTAATAATGGTTCCTTTTACACTCCTGCTGGCAAAAGGATTTTATTATTTCTTTATAAACTTCTCTGAAGGAATAGGACTTGAAAGTTCAGAGGCTGTTTTATACGGAATGCCCATTGCAATAGGTGCTGTTATAGTAACTCTCATATTCGACTTTCATACTGCAATAATATTCTCCTTCACGACAAGCCTTCTTGCAGGAATATGGACATTAGAGCCCCTGTATCCTGTATATGCATTCTTAGGCAGTCTTGTAGGGTCTTTTGCGGTGGTAAAATGTAAAAAAAGGACAGACCTCCTAAAGGCCGGATTATATATAAGTATCACAAATATCTTTACTCTGACAGGCATCATTCTCCTGAAAAGAATAGACAACATGGAGTTCTTACGTAATGCCTATTTATATGCATCAATGTCTGGAATTGTAGTCTCCGCAATGGTATCTATTATACTACCTGTAATAGAGAATCTCTTCAAGGTATCGACAGATATAACACTGCTGGAACTCCTTGATCTGAATCATCCTTTGATGAAAAATCTGATGATTGCTGCTCCTGGAACATATCACCATAGCATAATCGTTGGTAATCTCGTAGAGTCTGTTGCAGAGGATATAGGGGTAAATCCCCTGTTGGCAAGAGTCAGTGCCTATTATCATGACATTGGCAAAATAAAGATGCCAGAGTACTTTATAGAAAACCTTACAGGCACAGTAAGCAAACATGATAGACTAACTCCCCATATGAGCAGTATTATTCTGGCATCTCATGTTAAAGAAGGTGTTGAGATTGCAAGGGAGTTCAAACTGCCAGAAGCAGTAATCGATGTGATTCAGCAACATCATGGCACATGTCTCATGACCTACTTCTATCAGAAGGCAAAAGATACAGCAGATACTGAACCAAAAGAGGAGGACTACCGCTATCATGGACCAAAACCCAAGACCCGTGTTGCAGCCTTGGTAATGCTGGCTGATGCAGTAGAAGCAGCCTCAAGGGTACTGAAGGATCCAACACCTGCAAGGATTGAGGCACTTGTAGATAGAATAGTAAATCATATATTTATCGATGGTCAGCTTGAAAACTGTGAACTTACACTCAGAGACATATCCCTCATAAAAAAGAGATTCACATATATACTTACAGGAATACTTCATAGAAGAGTAGATTATCCTGGATTTGATTTTGGAGAAAAGGTTAAAAAACATGAAAGTGATACTAAAAGACAGACAACGAAAGGTAAAATTAGACAAGAAAGATTTACTTCGTCGACTCCAAAGGATTGGCGAACTTCTGGGACTCCAAGGCACTGAGCTGAGTATTCTCTTTGTCAATGACCGCCAGATCAGGAATCTGAATCGGGCCTACAGAGGTTTAGATACCACAACTGATGTACTCTCCTTCCCCATCTATACATCCCTGAGAGATATAAAGAAGGCTGCTAAATTAGGAGAATTGCTTCTTGGTGATGTAGTAGTAAATCTCCACATGGCAGACAGAAGAGCGAAGGAAGAAGGGAAGACACTTGAAGAAGAGGTTTACCATCTTCTTATTCATGGACTACTCCATCTGTTAGGTTATAACCATGAGAAGGACAAAAGACGGGCTTTAGCAATGCGAAAGAAGGAGTCCGAGCTTCTCGATGCCATTAAGAAGATGGATTGATTCGGCAAATAATGCAATTGAAGGAATACTCTACGCCTCAAAAACCCAGAGGCATGTAAGATATCATCTGTATGCTGCATCAACGGTTGTTATTCTTAGTTATCTACTTGGTGTAAACAGGGTAGAGTTTATTTTTATTGCTGTAGTAGCAACCATGGTGATTCTTGCAGAGATGATAAATTCAGCAATTGAGTCTGTAGTAGATCTTCTTTCACCTCAGAAACAAGAGAAGGCAAGGATTGCAAAAGATATAGCAGCAGGTGCAGTCTTTATTACAGCATTCTCCTCCTTGGTTATTGGATACATAATTCTTGTCCCATATATAGAAGATGTATTTAAAAAAGGGCTAAAAGTTGCCAAACATACATATGAAGAGACTGCAATTGTATCTCTTGTAATCGTCTCAATTCTTGTTGTTATTACAAAGGCCAAATTTGGGAAAGGCCATCCATTGAGGGGTGGGTTCCCCAGTGGTCACGCGGCCCTGTCTTTTTCTATATGGGTATCTGTCTCCTTCATAAGCGAGAACTTTCTCGTATCTGCTTTAACATTTGTTATTGCCATCATGATAGCACAGAGTAGGGTTGCTACAAAAGTACATACTCCATGGGAAGTCATACTGGGTGCACTACTTGGCATTGCTGTTACTCTCTCACTCTTTCTCGTCTTTACTTAAAAGTGAATAGGAGAGTATAAAAAGGTATATTCCCGCTGTATTTGCAAATATATCTTCCACACTGAAGTTCCGTCCAGGGATTAGGTGCTGTAAGAATTCAATTATTAGTCCATAAATGAAGATATATACAGATATTTTTATTAACCCATTAAGAGACCGTACTCTTAAGATAAGAAAGCATAAAAGTGTAGTAGTATAGTAAATAGCAAAATGAACAATCTTGTCAGAGACCATAGAGACACCTTTTGGTACAGGTATTAAAGAGGCTAATGTAATAATGGAGAACCAGAGTAAGATGATTATCTTAGAGACCATTACCGAATAATTATAGTTTCTTGAAAAAAGTTTTTGCAAATAAATATAATAAACCACATGAAAAAGTCTTCTTTTCTTGTAGGGCTTCTGGCAATTGTAGTCCTTCTCTTTTACCAGATAGCTCCTTCAGAACGCGGCTCTGCAGATAAACAGCTCTCCTTAATTATAGAACACGACAGAAGTGAACATAAAAGAGAGATTGCAGGACTTGTGAGAAGAGGTGAAACCTTTTATGATATTTTCAAAAAGGAAGGACTGGCATTATCAGAATTACAGGAAATATACAATGCCTCAAAAGATGTGTTCAATCTTGCAAAGGTAAAACCTCGCAGATCCTACATAATTATTACTAAAAAGGCCGAATCTAAAGAAATGATAGAAAGCCTTAAGTATTCCGTAAACGACAACAAGTATTTGAATGTCTACAGAGGTGAAGATGGCTTTTATGCAGAATTAGTAGAGGTACCTTATACAAAGAGATATACTCTTCTGTCAGGCACTATAAAAGACAATCTCATATATGCAGTAGGAGAGACAAGAGAACATCTTAGGCTTGCATTCGAACTTGCAGATATCTTTGAGTCAGAGATTGATTTTGTAACAGAATTGAGAGAGGGAGATAGCTTCAAGATGCTTGTAGAGGAACTGTGGCTCGATAATGTATTTAAAGGTTTTGGAAACATTCTTGCTGCTGAATTTGTTAACAATGGCAGGCGTTATGAGGCTTACAGATTCGAAATAGACGGCAAACCCGGCTATTTTGACAGCAAAGGAAGATCTCTCAAGAAGGCATTATTAAGGGCTCCTCTTAGATTCAGATATATTAGTTCCCGCTTTTCTTATCGTAGAAAGCATCCTATACTCAAGATTTATAGACCCCACCTGGGTGTGGATTATGCCGCACCCTACGGAACTCCTGTATCTTCAGCAGGCGATGGTACAGTGAAGTTCGCGGGTTGGAAGGGTCATTATGGTAAATGTGTGATAATACGCCATCCCAATGGTTATGAGACCTATTATGGACATCTTTCAAGGATAAAAAAGGGTATAAGAAGAGGGAAGAAAGTAAAACAGGGAGAGATTATAGGTTATGTTGGGGCTACAGGAATGGCTACAGGTCCCCATCTGGACTATAGGGTAAAACGTTTTGGAAAGTTTGTAAATCCCCTTAAAATGTCTCTGCCAAGAGCCAAGGCTGTTCCGAAAAACAGAATGGATATCTTCTCAAAAAGGGTAAAAAGTCTACAATACATGATGAATAAACTATCAGGTGTTCCTCAAACTCTACAGGCACAAAGGTGAAGTCCTTTAACTAAAAATATGAGATTAACAATTGTTGGAAAGATAAGTGACAAGCTCTCTGAGAAATCTCTCCACTTCTGATTGACTTCTTAGATAATAATCAGCATTACAGTTTATTCCAACACCTATAGAAACGCCTCTGCCTTCAATGGTATGGAAGGCATCCTCATCAGTTACATCATCCCCTATATAAATGGGCATTCTTTCAGGCCCAAATCTATCTAAAAGCCAATTCACTGCATCTCCCTTATTCCAGGCACTGAGGGGTCTTATCTCAAAAACCTTTTTGCCAGTTGTTATACGGAAGATATCCTTAAATTCCTCTGCCACCTCATTAAATAGCCTAAAAAGCTTACTCAAGTTTTTGATACTCACCTGTCTGTAGTGAATACTGGCGGTTACTCCTTTATCCTCAATAATTACTCCTCTTAAGGGAGAGAGAACTTTTTTTAACCTCTCAAGAAAGTCCTGAAGAATATGTCTTGTGGTCTCTGCCTCATAACTCACGATCACCTTCTCTCCATCCCATATCTCTGCACCATGATTACCTGCATATATAATCCCCTCTATCCCTACCCTTTCTCTAATATCATCTAAGGCCCTGCCACTTATTACTGCCACAGGGATATAATCGGCAATAGCCTTTACAGTCCTCTTCATACTCTCTGATAACATCGCCTTTTCAGGAGAATCTACTATTGGGGTTAGTGTTCCATCGTAATCCAAAAATAGAAAGAGATCTCTGTCCTTAAGGGTTGTATATACTTCATCCAGATTGTTATAAAGATAAAGGCATTTTTTATTCTTGATTGAGGAAAGAATCATTATCTCCTTCAGAATCTCAGAGATCCAGTTATATATATCATGCTCCTTTACATGCTCTCTCATCATATCCATCCTCTTCTGTTTCTCTTGGAATGACATCTTCAAAGCCTTATATATACTTTTTGCGAAGCTCTCTATATCATAAGGATTAATCAGTATGGCACCCTCAAGTTCCTCTGCTGCCCCGGCAAGCTCACTTAATATAAGGGTCCCTTTTCTATCAATCTGTGAGGCTATATATTCCTTTGCAACAAGATTCATACCATCATATATAGAACTGATAATTGCAACATCTGCCATTCTATAGAAGGCAACAAGTTCCGGATAAGAGAGCTTCTTGTCAAGATAAATCACTGGTTTCCATCTGTCAGTTGAGAATTTCTCGTTTATCTTTCCGATCATCTTCTCTACAGCCTTTTTATAGCTTAGATAGGGTTCTTGCATACGGGTGGATGCAGATATCTGGATAAATGTAAATCTCTCTCTCATGCTCCTGTATTTCTCAAAAAAGAGATCAATCGCCTGTAGCCTTTTAATAAGTGCCTTGGTATACTCTAATCTGTCTACGCCGATCCCAATATATTTATTCTCGAGATTATACTCCCTTTTGATCTCTTTAATCTTTCTCTCGATACTTTTATCTGATGCAGTGCTATCAAACTTTTCAAAATCAATACTTATTGGGAATGTCTTCACATTGGTGAGATGTCCATCAAACCTTACGGTAGAATGAAAGTAATCAACATCTGCAGCAGGAAGACATTCGCTCACACAGTCTAAGAAGTTTTTTACAAAAAGGGGAATCTGGAATCCGATCAGATCACATCCAAGAAGCCCTTTAATAAGCTCTTCAGCCTGGGGACATATCCTGAACACACTCCAGTCTGGCCATGGTATATGCCAGAAATGTGCAATTGTCAGGTTGGGATTCCTCTGTCTCAAGATAGCAGGAACAAGGCATAGATGATAATCATGTATCCAAACAACAGGATTATCCTCAGAAATCTCTATTACAGAGTTAGCAAAAAGTTCATTCACCTCTCTGTATGCCTTCCAGTATTTTTCTTTAAAATAGACCCGTTCGAGTGCAATATGACAGAGGGGCCAGAGGACCCTGTTAGAATAACCATTGTAGTAATTCTCTACCTGTGAAGGCGTAAGCCATACACGCTTTAAGATATAAGAAGGTTCATCAGGAGGAACCCAGATACTGTTATTATCATCCACCACATCCTTGTCTGCAGAACCACTACCCCAGGCGACCCAGACCCCTCCAGTAGCCTTCATCACATCATCCAATGCCGTAGCCACTCCACCTGCAGCAGCTTCATATTTTATACCCGAGTTGGTCTTTTTATGGATATAGGGCTCCCTGTTAGTAACCACTACCAAGGGCTTCTCTGCAAACCCTCCGTCAAGAAATGCCTTTAGTTTATTTGAGATCATACCTCAAATACACTTTTCATACCTGTTTCCATATAGTACCAGAGTGAGAGATAATCTCTAATCTGACGAGTTATCAAGAAATTCTCTCTCACATGCTCCCTACCTGCTTCCCCCATCCTCTTTATCATCTCAGGACTGTTAAGAAATTGTCTTATTCTGAATGCAGCTCCTTCTATTGAATGTACCAAAAACCCTGTTACTCTATGGATTATCTGCAATGGAATCCCACCCACTGCACCACCTATCACAGGCTTCCCCTTCCACATCGCCTCTGAGACAGTAAGCCCAAAACCTTCCTTTATAGATTTCTGAAGAACTATTGTTGCTGCTCTCTGGAGTGCATTGATCACCTTATCACTGAAAGGAGGAAGCATAAGTATAAAAATATCTGGATCATCTGCAGCAAACTCCTTAACCTCATTTAAGACGACCTCTCCTTCAGGGTCATCTGTAGCAGGGCTGCCCGCGAGTACAAGGATACAATCATTGTATTTTTTTACATTCCTGTATGCCTTTATAACACCTATGGGATCCTTAAATCTATCAAATCTTGATACCTGCAGTATCATGGGTCTGTCAAGAGGGATATTATAGGGAGAAAGGATATCTTCAATCTCCTTCTCTGTAAGCTCTACATTTTTGTCACTTAGAGGGTCTATTGAAGGAGGTATAATAAATTCGAGTGATTTTTCCCCTATTGCAAAGTTGGAGACAGAAAACACCGAGGCATCATATTCATTATAATATTCCATCAGACGGTCACATATCTCTTTCTGGGGATTAGATAGATCTATGTGACATCTCCAGAACCAGATCCCTCTTCTCTTAGAAGGTCTGAATTTCACAAGAGGCGCAGGTTGTGGATCATGAATAAAAACCGCGTCAGCTCCTAACTCAATCTTGGAAGAGTTCTCTTTATTCACATAGAAATAATATTCCCACATCTCCTCTGTAAGAACCTCTGTAAAACCCTGTAAGGCATTATGAATCTTTTTTGTAATATCGAAGAATCTCTTGTCTCCCTCTATCACCTCCCACCTCGCATTTATACCAAGCTCCTGCAAGAGTGGGATCATCCTCTGCAGTATCTCTGCAACTCCACCACCTGCCCTTGTAGAGTTTATATGTAAAAAATCTCTCCCCCTCAGTTTCTCACAGAGCCTCTTTATAAGGATAAGATCTCCCTTTGGAGCTATCCCCACATATTCGTTCAGCATCTCAAACCGTCTCCATATCCTTTGTAACTTCTTCTTTTACCAGATTGGTGATACGATGCCTTATACCCTCAATATCATGCATAAATGGGTCTATTGCCCTTATTTTATCCGCAAGTTCTTTCTTGTGAAGTGCATACTCTATCCACATGGAGAAGTCATCCATAGTGTTTCCAAGCCGTGTTCTTGCTTCGTAGAAATGATAGTAGATACAACCTCTGTCAATGTGTTGAATCGCAATAAGAAACTCTGCCAGGTTTCTCACCCTTATACCTACAGGATATATAATAGTCACTGACTCATTAAAATAGAACTCTTCACCGGGTCTTGCCTCTCGTGGTAGAGGAGATTCCTTTAAGTGGTTATCAATGGTGTTTATTATCTCCTGTCTAAGTTCTGAAACAGTTGAGAAGGCATAGGGATCAATATTAGAGAGTCTTTCGGACAATACACTATCTTCGAGGTTGTCTCCTACCCACTGGGCAAAGTCATTTGTGAAGAGGAGTCTATGACCTTTCAGGAAGTACTCATAGACATGATGATATATGCTCTCGTCACTGATAGTGGTTAGGTGTTCTCTTAGTTCTTGTAGAGTATGTGCCTTTTTACCAGTAGACTTGATTATATTTATACAGCTTTTAAATTCGAACATTATTTTATAATTAAAGCGATTTATCCCAATCTTTCTCTTCTCTAAGGTATACTGTTCTGTGGGGGAATGGTATCTCAATTCCTTCTTGCTGGAAGCGTTTGAATATTCTCTTCCTCAACTCATGTTGCACCAGGTACTGGTCAACAAACTCAGCTACCTGGCATATGAGAGTAAAGTCCAAGGAACTCTCTCCAAATCCAGGGATAAACCTGACGAAAGGCTTGGGTTCCTTCAGAAGTCCTGGTATCTCATCTGCTGCCTTCATTGTCTCCTCAATCAGCACCCTTTCCACATGTTCAGGATCAGAGGAATAGCTCACCCCAATAGGAATAAGCAGAGACATGCGTTTTTCAGGAAGATAATAGTTTGTGATAATACTCTGAGCGAGTTTACTGTTGGGAATAATGACGGTATTATTAGGGAGCATTCTTATCCTTGTCGCCCTCCAGGTTATATCATCAACATATCCCTGCTCTCCTGTCTCAAGCTTTATAAAATCCCCAACCCGGATGCTACGTTCCATAATTATATGAATCCCTGCAAAGAGATTCGCCAGAGTATCCTGAAGAGCCAAGGCAACAGCCAATCCACCAACTCCGAGAGCTGTTATCAGAGGAGTAATAGAGATACCAAGACCACTTAAGATAAAGAGAAATCCTATTATAAGTATCAGCCCTTTCACAGTAGCATTAACAAGTCCTGTGGCAGGCATCTGAACTACTCCACGGTTTAAATACTCTCTGAAGAGTTTGCTTGAAAGGTTAGCAGCAACAATCGTTATTGAAAGAATGAGAAATACAAATATACTTCTGTTAATGTAAAACCCAAACTTTTCAGGGATTGGAGATATAGCAATACCAATATAGAGGGCAATTGCAAAGGCCCAGAGTATAGACGGGAATCTTGTTGCCTTTATTATAATATCATCAATCTTGCTCTCTGTCTTTTTTGCGAACTTTTGTAGAAAACGTATTAGAAAAGCTCTTACGATAAGAAGTACAGTTAAGGTGAAAAAGATGACAAGAATAGGCACTATTATATCTTTTATCTCAATCAACTCTTGCATAGGTATTCTATTATATCATAAATCACTCATTGTCCTCTTCAACCGCCTTTCTTATTCTATTGAGTATATCAGGCACTGCTGAGGTTACCCTGTCCCAGCTTGATATAAGAGGCACTCCAAGAGGGTCCTCCATTATTATCTCTGCTGCCTTCTTTATACCCTTTGTGAATGTCTCCACAGCAAGGCTCTCCTCATGTCTGTCAAAAAATAATCCATTAATGGCTGCATCATCCTCGTATCTTTTTAACATATCCTGTGCTGTTCTCATATAGGTAGCTATAAGGGTATTGAAAAAACCCTCAGAGAATACTACTCCTTCAGAGGCGAGTGTCCTAAAGAGAGATTTACAGATATCAACACACATCTTATGAAGGCCTTTTGAAGCATCTTCAGGAGACAGTTCTTGATGTTTATGTTCATAGTTTTCTGCAATATCAACCTGACAGACCCTTCTGAGAGAGGTATTCCTGTAAACCTCTGCAAGTACACCTACCTCAAGCCCCCAGTCTCCAGGTATTCTTATAACTCTTGAGAGGTCAGTTACCATAGAAAATTCCCCTGCTAAGGGATATCTAAAGCTATCAAAGAAGGCTAAGAGTTGGTTATTATAGCCGAGTATCTTCTGTAATGCACGAATAAGAGGAGAGACAAGAAGCCTTGTTACCCTTCCATGCATCCTATCTGTTACCCTGCTGTAATACCCTTTACAGAAATGATAATCCAGATTTGGATTTGTAACAGGATAACATAGCCTTGCAAGCATCTCCCTGTTGTATGTAAGGATATCACAGTCATGCAGTACTATTGTATGAAACCTCTGTTCTGAAAGTATATAACCATAAGCCATCCAGGCAGACCTTCCTTTACCCTCCTCACCAATGGGCAACTCTGCCTCTTTTATAGATTCATAGATCTCTGATATTCTTGGGCCTGTATTCCAGATTATCCTTGTCTTCTGTGGTAGTACAGAGAAGAATTCCTTTGCATAGAGGAACTCCTCTCTACTTGAAGGTCCTAAGGTGACCACAACCTCATGTATATATTTAACATTCTTCAATTCCTCTACAATTCTTTTAAGTGCCTCTCCTTGAAGCTCACTGAAAAGTGAGGGTAATACAAGGGCTATAGGCCTCTCATTGGAGTACCATGAAAGCTCAGCCTCTATTCTGTCAAGGTCAGGTTGTCCCAGTCTGTGTAGTGTTGCTACTACGCCTGTCTGGTAAAAGTCTGACATTAGCCACCTCCTGAGAAAATTATCACCAGTTATAAAACCTGGCCAAAAAGAATAATAAGAAGTATACTGGTATGGATCTATTTAGTCAAGAATACGGCATTCCTCAAAAATAATCTACACGAAAAGGTCTTGTTTCCTCAGAATTGACAAAAAGGGCAACCATCCCTTAAACCTAAAAGATTTAACCTTTAAAAT
>MTOU01000025.1 GCA_002011745.1 Nitrospirae bacterium JdFR-85 | reverse complement strand
AAAGTATAGAGAGGATAGTGTATGCAGTAATAAGTTATTTGAATGAGCATTGGAGTTTACACCCTCTTAAAGAATTTACACAGAAAGATTGACATTACCTCCACAGGCGGTTTATTTGACTTATATTACCCAAAAATATTATTCTATTAATCTAAAATCTAAATAAAAGGGCCGCTAGCTCAGTAGGCAGAGCACCGCCCTTTTAAGGCGGGTGTGCGGGGTTCGAATCCCCGGCGGCTCACCAAAAGCGGATGTCGGAGGTCGGATATTTAAATTATTCTGAATTCTGATGCCTGACATCCGTTTTGCGTCCCCATCGTCTAGCCAGGCCTAGGACACCGCCCTTTCAAGGCGGCAACACGGGTTCGAATCCCGTTGGGGACGCCATTTTTTATTTGCCCTTCTTCGCAAACAAACATCCCTTGACACTTATTGACACTTAAGGTAAATATAACTATCCTTGGCTTGTTGCAGGCTTTCTGCAAAAACCCTATTAACCCACTTTTTTACACCTTCTCTGCTACGGTATGCTACTGCTACTGTATGCATCTCTAATCTACAAGCCAGTAAAGATACTCTGCTGAGAGGTAAAGGAGTACTTGAGAAAGCAGATAAATAAAAACACTCCGCCATGTGAGTCTTAGTATCATTCCAAGAAACAAAACCACCACTGAAGCTCCTTGAAGCATAAAAACTGCAAGAAGCCCCTCTTTCAACACCTTTGTCTGACCGGTTGGGTCAAAAAGCACTGAACCAAAATGCCAGGGACCATGATTGAAATTCTTAATCCAGAACTCCCTCTGTGAGAGCACTCCTGCATGCCCTGTCCTCCATGCATAAAGCATAATCCAGAGAATCAACAGGAAAGAGCACATCATACAGACCATCCCTGTGTTACTGAGAGCCCTTCCCATCTTCTTTCTCCAGTTGTTCAAACTCAATAAAAAATTCCTTCTACTCAGCATTCTATACCTCCACAACAGAGCCTCTTCTCAACCGTCTCCTTACCCTTTCATAAAACCTTTCCTCTATTATGTCAAAAACCTTTTTCACGGAGATATTCTCAAGGTCTTTGGCGAGCTCATCGTTGGGGTACACATACACTCTGTCCACCAATCTTTTTAACTTTTCTGTTGCCCTCAGCATTCAGTGCTCTCCTTTTGCCCTCCCAGAAAAAAGGTGCAGTCACCACGGCAGCGCTCCAGAGCCTCAGCCCCTCTGCAATCTCTGCCACTGCCACGGATACTGCGCAACCGCCAAGCCCTATTGTCTCCTTCTTCAGTATATCCTTATGGTATACCATCACAACACCTAATTTAAGGTATTATATTTCACGATTGTCTTATCCCCCCAAACTCGTTCTCAAACACCCTCCTCGCCCTTATTGAAAGAGGTGGATTACCACGAATGACCACTCGTATCCCCCTTACATAATCCCTCGGCCTCGTAAGGTCATTGACGAGGGTCTGAAGCACTGCGTCCACTGCCCAGTCATACTGATGCTCAGTTTTCATCTCCTCATTAAAAGAGTTAACCACAGAGGATATTGAAGAAATAATAGCCTTTGCTGAATCCTTGAAGATGAAAAAAGAGACAAAAATACAAAGAAAGCCTTCTGCCAGTATTCCAACTTTTCACCTCGGTCAGATAAAAGATTCAGCCCTCTCAAGAGATACCCTTTGATATTCTGAGCAGACTCCTTACTGTCCATAGACCAAAATCTCACTCTATCTTTGATTACTTTCTTGTTGCTACCATGCTTGAGTATGGGATAAGAACGATCTATACTCTCAATACCAAAGACTTTTCTATCTTTAAAGAAATCCTTCCTGTTAGTCCTTTTAAGCAGTTGAAAGTTTAATATGCTTATTAGTTCTGAACCCATATCCCCTGCCTCCTGCACATAAATACATTTATTTTTTGAACAGCCTCAAACCAAGTACCTCCTTAACCTTACCGAGTAAACCCTTACCTTCTACTGCCCCCTTTACTCTCAGAATCTCCTCCCTTCTGAAGCCAACGGTGGTTAGAGGTAGTAAGAGTAAGCGGACATACCCGGAGGACTGACGACGAAGTTGTAGGAATTCTGTTATTGTGGAAAAACTCCTTAATGACGTCACTTCACGAGTGGAAACACGCCTTGCAACACAGATTTAAAGACTACCGATACAAAAACGACCCGGAGGCAGACGCAACCACGTGGTCACATACCATCTTCAGGTTAGCGTTACCGAAGCTGTACGAGCGTTCTCTGGCGTCCGGAAAGTTCTTCCACCGTCCGGCCGACGCGTATCCGCTTCACCTGTTCAGTTTTTTAGACCCACAAACCTTTGCAGAAACACTGGCAAAAAACGACTTTCAACGTCTTTACCAGTACACGACAAACAGACAAAGGAGGTAGCATGATAAAAACCTTTCTCAGAGACAAAATCGCAAAGGTGGTTAACAGAATACTCGACAGAGCTTCTGTCGACGTGCAAAACCCCAACTCAAAAGACAGAGAAGAATCCGTTGCCGGCAAAATACAGGCAGTTTTTAAGTCCGAAGCAGAACGGGTGCTCGAAAAGTACAACGAAAAAGTAACTGAAGTAAGAGGAAGGAGGAAGACGAGGTAATGCAGGGACCTATTGACAGGACGATAATCGAGTACCTCGACCGTCTCATGGACATTGCTCTCGGAAAAAGGCGTGGTACTATCGCCGAAGAACGGCTTGCTGACAAGCTGAGAGCAGTTGCAAGGTTTACCCTCGAAAGAGAGTTGTTTAACGAACAGTTCTTAGAAGAAAAGATAAGCAGAGAGCTCGAAGCGCAGAAAGCCCGCTCCGAATCGTCGCGCCTCCGGAGGAGCTTCTTTTACGTGTTCTGGCCCGTCGTAACTCTTCTGTCTCTTCTGTTGAGGGTACTCAGCTTTAAGTAACCTGACGAACCAGTACCACGACGCCAGAGTTGTCCGCGTTCTGTACGCAAACTGTACGCATACTGCGAACAATTTTGACAACTGTTGACAACTCATGACAACTAATGATAACCTATAAGTGATTGAGATAATTGGAAATCTTTTGTTGCCGGAGTGGCGGAACTGGTAGACGCAAGGGACTTAAAATTCTAATCTCGCACTTTCCTTAAAAGGCACTCCTGGACTGGGTTTAAGCATAACCAATTGATTTTAAAGACTTTTTAGTAGTTCCATTATTTCTGTTCTTTCCCATATTTTCTGTTTAGTGTGCTACCTTCTGCTACCATTTTGCTACCCTATTGCTACCCTAAATCAGGTGGAATAAGATAAAATATCAACAAAACCATTCAAAAAGGAGTACAGAGATGGCAGAAACAACATCCATAAAAGACAAGATCAGGGTTTCAGAATTAACCGTGGCAGAACTAAGGGAGCTGATAAGAGAGGTTGTGGACGAAGTAATAGAGGAGAAGATGAAAGAACCTAACAGAGCAACCAGAGAGACTCTTGAGAAGGCAGACAGAGGTGAGGAGTTAAACTATTATGACAGTCTTGATGAGTTCTTTAAGAAAATGGGAGTATAAGTGTACAAAACAGTTACTACCAATCGGTTTGAAAAGGACTTTCAGAAGGCAATAAAAAGAGGTAAGGACATTGAAAAACTTAAAAAGGTGATGAGGGCCTTAAGTGAGGGTAAGGCTCTTGACCCAAAATACAGAGACCATCCTTTAAAAGGTAAATATAAATATAAAGACCACAGAGAATGTCACATTGAGCCTGACTGGTTACTAATATACAAGATTGACAGAGACAAAGGTTTGATTATTTTTGAAAGAACGGGTACTCATTCAGACTTATTTGGGTAGAATTTTGATTGAGAAGGTGTGTATCAAAAGACATTTTAGTAAAGGTAATTGAGGAGCTCAATAAACGCTATCTTATTGATTTAAAAAGAGAAATCATTAAAAAGATACCTGAACAGTATCTTAAACAGTATGGTATACAGTATGGGGAACTGTATCCTGAAAGTGAAAGTAAACAGTATAGCAAACGGTATGGCAAAGAAGGAGGCAAATAAGGGGCTGCCTCCTTCACCACTTTGTTAATTGCCAGACACTCAATACATGGTAACCATCTTCAGCCCTCCTTGAACTTTAATACTTAACATTTTTCAAGTGATTTATATGCCAGAGTAGCATAATGATGAGCCCGTTCTACCATTTCCTCTTCGATGATCTGTTCTGTATGATATTCAAAGAGTAGTTGTCTTATCTCTTCTTCATCATCTTCTTCTTTGTCTCCATTATTTCCTTTTGCCATTATATGTCTAAGGCATTCACTGTATTCATGATATCGATCATCCCGTTGTAGAGATAAGAATGTTTTAAGCACATTAAGATAGCCAATGGAATTTTGTAAATAATACATCGCATCTCCTATTTTATGAACATCGATGTTTGACATATTTAATCCTCCTAATCATAATTTATACAAGTCCCAAAGGGACTTTAGAACCTTATATATCTCTCAGCACCATTTGTTATTCTGTCTATTGCATGGGCATAGATGGTGGTAGTTTCAATACTCTTATGTCTCAAAGCCTCCTTTACCTGAATTACAGGGGCACCATTAGCAAGAGCTAAGGTAGCAAAGGTATGTCTGAGGCTATGGGCTGAAAGTCTGGGACTGTCTATCCCTGTACCTCTGAGCCTTTCTTTAACGATCCTTCTTACTGATCGTGTGGTAAGTCTCTGCCCTCTGTTTCTGTCACTTAGAGATACAAATAGAGGAGCATCATCACTCACATTAAACTTCTCTTCTTTTAAAGCCTGAAGGTAGTCATAGAGAGGCTTTAAAGTCTCCTCTGTTAAAAGAACAAAGTCATCCTTAGTATCCTTGCCTTTACCATGTATTCTAAGTACTGCTTCTCCACCTGCTTGAGATATATCTCCCACATTTGTCCTTACAACCTCAATTGTTCTTAACCCTGTCCTGAGCATAAGGTTAAGTAAAGCATAATCTCTTTTGCCTTCAAGAACATCTCTGTTAATACAATCAAGGACTCTTTTTATCTGATTTATTGTGAGTGGATCCCTTCTGAATCCTTTACTTCTTTTAGGACTCTTTACATCTTGAGCTATATTAGGATATATCCTTTTGTGCTCTGTCCATTCAAAAAATTTTCTGATTCCTGTTAGGTAGGCTGTAACTGTAAGAGGAGATAGCCGTTTGTCATTTAGAAGGTATTTCTTATAGCTTATAATATCTTCTCTGGAGGGTTGAAATATGCTTTGTAGGTTTAGCCATCTCATGAGATTTATAAGCCCTTTTCTATACGTTTCTTTAGACGAATCCCTAACATCCAAAGAATGAAGAAATTCATCAACATACAACTCAATGTTGATAAAAGGATAAGTTGTAGTGGTTGGTATTAACTCTCCTGCCATTGCCATGGGTTAACCCTCCTTTTTTGTTTTTGTAAGTTTATGGAAAAGTAAACATGTTTTCTCTTGCTATCTTCCTTATTCTTCTTAATTTACCTCCTTACTGAAGGTCTACGCAGTGCTGGTATGGACCTCTCTTTTAACCACTTATTTAATTCCTGTTCACTGAATCTCACAATTCTCGATGACAGCCTTACATAAGGAATCTGATTGCTTTTAACCCATCTGTGAATAGACATGATAGATACATTCAGTCTTTGTGCTACCTCTTTAGGTGTCAACAATCTTTCTTGCATCACGCCTCCAACTTTTCGTATTGCTTTATACAAAAATCCAGAAAATCGTATACTTCTTTAGGATGAACGAATTCTTTAGCAAACTTAGTGACCTCTTTGTAGCTCTCTACAATTGTATCCATCCATAGCAAATTAGGCTTGTCAGTATTAAATCGGTTAACAAATTTCTTCCATGTAAGGGAATCTCTTTTTACCCAATGACACCAGATAATAAAAGGGTGAAAAACTTTAGAGTATCTTTCAGCTAATAATTTAACAGCCGTCCACAATACTTCTTCAGGTTCTATGCCCATCTCCATGGCACAATCTGGAAACTCTGAGACAAGTTTTCCGAAAGTCTCAGGCTCCATCTCTTTTAAGGTATAATATTTTTGGCTTTCCTCGTCATAAAAATAACGAGTTCCTTTCTCGTCTTCTAATACAAACCCTTTTTTGCCTTCAAAACTTTCTTCAGAATGTATTACTCTCATTCCTTTAAACTTTTCTAAAGCAATGCTCACTTTTTGCCTCCTTTTAATTAAAGATTTATCGCAACTGCCGTAATTTTACAAAGATTCAATCTACTCAGTTCCTCTTTTTTCAAGATTTCAGGTTCCACTTCATTGTTTATCGGATCAAGAATTACTGTATCGTCATTAATCCAGACTCTTGCAACCGTTGTGCCTTTAGAGGCGTTGAACAGTGCGAAACAACCGTTTTGGATTGGTTCGTCAGGTTCAACAAAGAATAAATCTCCTCTTTTAATTCTTTGCCCTTTAACATTCCCTGTCATAAGTTTTCCTCTTGCTTTGACAAAGAAACCTTTGGTAGCGGACATTTTTAACCTCCTTTGTTTATTTATAAAAGTTACAAAAGCACCCTGGTAAAACCAGGGTATCTTACAAATTCTGCCATGCCCAGCCTTGCCACGCCTCGCCACGTCATGCCCCGCCTCGCCTCGCCATGCCTCAACCTGATCACAATAAATCTGTTATTACTCCAATTCTTTTAAGAGTTCCTCCCATTTCTTTTTCTCATGAAGATAGTCTTCATCCTCGTCTGTTGGGTTATCGAGTTTCTTCAAGAGTTCCTGCCACTCCTTATTATGATGTTCATCTGAATTAAAGTCAGACCGTTTCTCAAAGTCTTCATTCTCCTGATGGTAGATTTCTTCTTGAGGATAAGAGATATTAAGGATTCTGGCCATCTCTAAAACCTCCTGTCTTGCTATTACTTTTTGAGAGAAAGTCTCTCCTTCTTGAATCGTTCAACTGAGCCTTTATCAACCATCCAGCGATTGTTGAAGGGATGTTGTTTCCCTTTGAGTCTGCCTTGCTTCAGGTAGGTAAGAATGGTAGTGTGACTGAGATCAAGTTGTTTTGCTGTTTCTGAAACGGTTATGTATTGTTTCATATTAATACCTCCTTTTATCATTTTGTTATACATATTATAAGATAAAATATTAACATTTGTCAAGGTTAAAAATTTAAAGCATTTAAAATTTAAAAACAAAACAAGTTTATGAAAAAAGGTTAAAGAATGTGTAATAATAGATTCATGTCTACGAAAAAGTTGAGTTATGAAGAACTATTTAAAAAGGGAGAACTTACAGAAGAAATAATTCTTTCAGACAGTCCCTTAAGTATTTTTAAACATATTAAAGAAGAAGAGCATCTCAATTTAATAAAAAATTATGTTAAAATGTGGTTGGTCTGTAATCCAAGTCTGCTTGAAAAATCTCTTGTTAAAGCAGCCAATGAAAAAGTTATTGTTGAATATAAATTTTCTAATGAAGAAATAAAAATTATTAATGTTTTTAGGGATATTTATAATATAAAAAAGAGTTTTAAAACATCTCCCTATAATGATATTGGAATACTATGTAATCTTCTCTATAAAATACTTGCCTTTCAGTTAGGGTGGACAGAAGAATGGATAAGACAACATGTACAGGTGGATTTAAAAAAGAACATTATACAGGCAATAACACGTGCTGAAACAAATAAAGAGATTGAAGATACTTTAACAGAATTAATATCTCATTACAAAATGTATTATTCCTCCAAACGTGAAATTTCAGACAAACAGATCTTTAAATATTTACAGAAACTGAAATATATTAAAAAAGATTTTACACCCTTACAGCCTCGTACAACTATAGAAAAAGCGATTATAGATATTTTAAATGGAGCTATTCCCAAGAAATGTATTTTTTGCGATGAGGTTTTTCTTGCAAGTAAACCAAAACAGAAGTATCATTCTCCTTCCTGTAGGGTGCTTCACTTTCATAAAAGGAAATTTATAGGGCAGAAGGTTCCTTTATCTGGAAAAGAAGCAGTAATAAAAGAGATTAAAAAAACATATGCAATCGTTGAAATCAAAGGAGAGAAGAAAAAAGTTGAATTGATATTTGATAAAAAAACTAAAGCTCCTGTAAAAGCCGAGCCTATATACAGACAACGAGGTATAGCCTTTAAAAGAATAAAAAAAGACTTGCTCCCACCAGAGTTTGTAGATTATTTAGAAGAATAATAGCCAAAACCAGAAAAAACCATTTCTTCAATCTCTCTTAACTCTTCAAAATAACTCCATCGATACTTGAGCCATAGAAACGAAGACCTCAAATAGAAGGGATTGCAACCATATCCAAACGAGGTGATGATTGTGTAAATACCAACTGGCTAAGTAGTGGACATATACACTTAGCTTTTCTTTTTATTTTCAACAGGTTATTACACAAAAAGTTAAATGAGTGGACGCTTTACAGCATTGTATATGAGAAGTGCTTAGAGATGTTTTATTACAGGAGGTTGCAGAGCTATGCCAAACCTACAAATCCAGATTACAGCAAGCACACGAGAGGCTGAAAGGGAAATCAGACGATTCCTCAGAACCATACAGAAGACTTTTGAAACTGTTGAAAAGTCGAAAATCATAGCTTTTGATAAATCCGTTGTAAAGCAAGCAGAGGCACTATCTAAATCTGTAAAACGGATTGAGAAAGACGTAAAGCAAGTTGTAACAAACACTAAGGAGTTAGCTACAACCACTGAGAAAGGATTTACAAAAATCAGGACTGAGGTTGAGAAGGCGAGAGAGTCCTTTGTTAACTTGCGTTGGGGTATCAGAGATGTTCTCAAAGACGCAATGACTCTTATGAACTTTCAGTTGCGATGGTATTTAGGGCGGTCTATCGTTTTTGGTTCAGCAAGGGCATTGCGTGAAGGTATTGAGTTTGAAGCAGAGATTGACAGGGCTGAGGCACTGTTGCTCAGGTATGCTGCGATGGAAGAAAATGTCCGAGGAATACACAGACGCACGGCAGAGGAGTTAGTTAAATACAGCCGTCAGATCGCAATCAACCTACCTATAGCTTTTGAAGAAGTCATCAAAGCTTCAGACCGATTGCTGGCAGCAGGTATCAACATAGAAACCGTCAAAGCCTCTCTCGAAGACTTCGCAAAACTACAGGTCGCCTTCCCTGAGATTGACCCTGAAAAATTTACAACCGCAATTGTCGGTTTTCTCAACACGTTTAGACACACTCCTGGGTTACGAGAATTTGAGAACGATGCAGAGAGATTTAGAGCAATTCTTGACAAAATCACAAAGGCTCTGGCCGTTGGAGTCATTGCACCAAAAGACATCAATCTCGTAATTCAGCATCTGGGGCAGATGGCTCAGGCAGCAGGCTTTACAATTGATCAGATGCTTGCACTCAGCGTTATCATTACAAATCTGGGTGCCAAGGCTGGACCTGCTGCGAGGGCTTTGCGTGGTCTGATTGACTCTTTGAGTACTCCTAAAGGTATCAAAGAACTTGAAAAGATAGGCATCGTTCTCGATAAAAGCAAGACAATAGCAGAGCAGTTTGAAGCTATTATTAATGGACTGAGAAAGGCATTAGGCTCAGGAGAGCTTGGCATGACCTTAGAAGCCATGTCTTTCTTGAGAGGTATAGCTCCTGTACAAAGGCGTTCTGCTCTCATTGCCTTAATCAGAGAACTCGAAACCTACCATACCATACTCAATGCAATCCAGAACTCCCAAGGAGCCCTCGCAAGAACCTCAGAGGTCATGACAGACACACTTTCAGGGCAATGGCGAATTTTCAAAAGTCTCACCAGAGAGCTAAGGGCTGCCTTCAGCAACTCTCAACTTCTCAAGGATGGTTTGAAGCTCTTAATTGGTGCTTTTAAGGTCTTAGGGTTTGTCCTCTCAGGCGTTGCAGGTCTTTTGAGTCTTACGGTCGATGGTTTCAAGTGGCTATATCATACAGTCAGGCTGATCACCAACCCTTTGGAGAGAGTTATTGCTTCCTTGATGTATCTGGTAACGGGCAACTTTAAAAAAGCATGGGAAGAAATCAAGCGGATACCTAAAGTAGCCATACACCATTTTGAAAAAGCTTCAGAAGCTCTCGCAGGAAGTCTTGACAGGGCAGCTAAAGAAGTAATCACAATCCAGGATGTTCTGTTTAACCGCCTTAAGTTTTCTGGTGGCAAGGACAGAAAGACAGAAGAGATACTGAAAGGATTGGGGATTCCAAAGGAAGCGGTTGAGAATACAAAAGAATATAGAAGGGTTTTAGATGCCATCTCAAACACGGCACAAATATCAACCATATCTGTTTCTGAGGCATGGAAAGATGTTCAAGTGGAGATTCAAAAGAGTTTTGCTTTATTGGATAGTCAGCTAAAGATGGGCAGAATCAGTCTTGAGGATTATTATAAACAGAGGAGCTATTTAAGAGAGAAAAGTTTAGCTGAAGAAGCCACAAAGATACAAAAAGAGTTTGCGATTCAGAGAGAAGTTTTGAGGAAGCAGATTGAGGAACTTAAGAAAGGAATGGATACATTAAAGGAAGACGAGGCAAAGATACGAGAACAGGAAATTAGAAGGCTGACACAAAAAATGCTTCTACTGGAAGTAAAGGAGTTTGCTCAGATTAGTGAGTTAATACGAAAAAACGAGTTGACAGGGTATAAAGACTCACTCCAGTATGCTTATCAAAAATTCAAAGCTGAAAAAAACTATAAGAAGCAACTGATGAAACTCACTCACGATGCAGTTTCAATGGAGCTTATCGGTATCCAGAAAACCGCAGAAGAAGCTAAGAAAAAGTACAAAACTCTCATCCCTCTTATTGAAAGACTTTCTGAGGCACAAAAACAGGCGTGGCTGACGGCAGTTGAGATATCCACACTAAAAACTTATAAGAAAATCGCAGAAAAGCAATTCGACAGGAGAACGGCTTTAGCTTATCAAATTGAAATCTATAAGAAAGAACTTGAAAAACTTGCGAGATACATCAAGCAGAGAGAAGAGGATCTACGGCTATCCAAAATCACAGGAGAAGATGTTGAGCTTATTAAGAAGGATCTCGAAAGACTAAAAGCCCTTTATACGTCTCTCATGCTTGATATGGAGAAAGCCCAAAAAACGCTTTCTGGCTCAATGTTTGAGGGTATTAAGGATGGTCTGAGAGAATTTGCAAACCGTATTAAAACCACTTACGAATTCTGGCGTGATGTCTCTTCGAAAACGCACAAAAGCATTGCTGAGAGCTTCTCAGATTTGTTCTATGATACTATCACAGGCAAACTGAAGGATCTTGGCGACTATTTTGATAGAGTGTGGAAAAATATCTTAAAAATGTTTGCAAACTACTTAGCTCAAATGGCTGTTCTCGCATCCAACCCCATAACAGTACCCATCCTTGTAACGATAGGAAATATTATGGGTATGCCCACTCCACCTGCGCCAATGAGTATGGGCATGGGAGGCGGTGTACCAGGTGTTTCCATGTCCTGGGCTGGAGGTTTTAAACCTATCAGTTATGCTACAACATCTTACTTTGGGCTTCCTGTTGTAACTTATCCTACTCCTGCTACTGCTGTGGGGGCTCTTGAAGCTTATTATGGCACCATGACTCCTTCTCTTGGAGCTGGGGCTATATTTCCATTCTTAGGAGCAGGGTTGCTTGGTTATGGTTTAGGACAACTATTTGGAGGCAAATACAGTGGAATAGGTGGGGCATTGGGCAGTATGCTGGGAATGGGAATTGGTTATGCTGTGGCTGGTGGTGGTTCTATTGCTGCTGGGATGGCTGCTGGTTCATGGCTTGGTCCTCTTGGTATGGCTGCTGGAGGACTGCTTGGTGGTCTGTTGGGCAGTCTGTTTGGTTCAAAAAAGGTACCAGCTTTTGCAGCAGGACTGTATCCTACAACTGAACCAGGAAAACACTGGAGCATATTGACAGAACCTTACGCAGGGGTTGGTTATCTCGGCGTGAAGTATAAGACGTTTATGGGCGAGGAAGCAAGGAAAGCAGCAGAACAACTGCTTAAGATATTTGAGAACGTTATGGATTCTGTTGTTGATACTTTCAATGTTTCAATGGACAAATTAAAAGAACTTAGAGACAGCAGCAAGGAAATATACTTTGAAGTAAAGAAAGACATGACGTGGGAGGAAATACTACAGGAATTTGGTAAAGGTCTTAAAGACATAGTTGAGCTTCTTACAGGTATAGATTTTAGTCAGTTCCAGAAAGGCGGAGAAAACCTTACACAGACTATTTTAAGAATTGTCCAGGCAATTAAGGATTATCCCAAAGTGCTTGCATCATTCGACGATTACATTGCTGCAATCAGAGAACAATACGATGAAATAGCAAAATGGAAAGAACAGATGATGGAAGCTCAAAAACAGATTGAAGACCTTAAAGAGTCTCTCAAAAACGCAACAGACCCTTCAGACGCTATCAACTATGCTAATCAGCTAAAGCAGGCTATATACGAGAAGTACATGGCAGAAAAACAAATGATAGAGGGACTGGTGGCAAGTATCAGACAGGCTGAAATGGAACTAATGGATTTCAGATTTAATCTTGAACAAAAAATAGCAGAAATGACTGGAGTAGGAGATGCAGCAGAAATAATGATGGAAAAGTTCAGATACATTCTTGAAAAGATGGCTGAGGACCTGGGAAATGTTATGGCAATTAGAACAGTTCAAACATTAGAAAATGTTGAAAATGTTATATCAATGAAGTTCTTAGACATGTTTGGAATTGTAGGTGGAGCAATTTCCGAACTGGTTGAATTTACAGCTAACAAGACAGCACAAATACAAAATGCTATTGTGACTATGGATATGAGTCTTGAACAGATGATGAATGCTATTTCTGGTGCTATTGATGCTTTAATCCAAACTGGTATGTCAGTAACTCAGATAAACAAACTCCTTGGATGGGTAAATGAAGCTGTTGGAACGGTTGACCAATGGGTAAGCAGTCAGATATCTGCTATACAACAGAGGTATCAAAGACTTGCTGAAGCTGAGAGAAGAAGAATTCAGATGCAGCAGGAAGCTATTCAGGAACAGACAAGAGCACTTCAAGAACAACTTAGACTTGCTCAGCAATGGAAGAGTCTGCTTGATAGAATTGAAACCACCCTTAGAAACCTTATTATTGGCACTGCTAACCCAAGAGACATCTTTGAAAGACTTGCATATGCAAGAGAACAGGTAGCAAGAATGTATGCTCTCTATACAGGAGCTACAGGAGAGCAAAGACTTGAATATGCTGGAAAACTCCATACTCTGATACAGGATTACCTTAAAGTTGCACAGGAAGCTTTTCAGAGACCTTCCCCTGAATATAAAGCTATCTACGACGAGATGATTAATATGTTGACTCTTATTAAAGAAGATGCTTCAACTTATGCAGTGACTGAGGAAGAACTTCAAAGACAGATTAAGAACCTTCAGGAAGAAGCAAATCGTCTGTCAAAGATACAGATTGATTATACAGCACAGATGCAGGCTGAAATAGAGGCTGTCAAACAACAGGCAGCAGCATATTACGAATGGTTGAAGAACGTAGGAGTTAAACTCTACGAAGCTAAAATTGACGAATTAAAACAAAGATTGACAGAGTTGCTCGGAGATAAAACAGTAGAACAGTACCTCGCAGACTTACAGCTTGCAGCAGTTACGGAGCTGGCTCAGATAAGAAAGTTGTTAGAAAAAGTTTGGGGCGAGATTTTGGATTTGGGTTCACCACTTGCCCGTAGAGGGTCTCCATTTGCTGTTGCTTTTGCTACTGGTGGATACGTTACGAAACCTACTCTTGCCCTGATTGGTGAAAGAGAACCTGAATACGTCATCCCTGCAAGTAAAATGAAAGCTTTAACTCAAAACGTTACCATTTCACCACAGATTACAATTGTTGCTGACAGAGGAGCTGACCTGCAAGCAATAAGAAGAGAAGTAGAAGACGCAATCGTTTACTCAATTAAGTACGGAAAAGCAAGACAGGCCCTGAAGGAGGCAGTAGCTTATGGGTAGGAAGGGCATCATGTTGAAAATTAAAGCTGACCTCGACCGACTTGCAAAAGAGCTGATAGGCTTCATAGCTCGTATCGATAAACAAAAGAGAGAGTTGCATTCAAAAGCAGGTGAAGCCGTTAAATCCGACGTCTTTGAGCATTATAACGAGGAGTTTGAAAAATCCGTCAACCCTAACTCTTCCTGGCAACGATTAAAAGAAGCATTGGGGCTGCCTCCCGTACCTGGATACTTTACAGGTTCAACAGTAGAATCACTCATGGTTGAGGCAACCGCTGAAGCTGCGAAAGTGAGATTGGAAGGTAAATGGCCTCGAAAGAGCAAGTTTTTGCGAAAATTGGAAGACAGCGTTTACATTGACTCCCGAGGAGTCACAATTAAGATCCCAGACTCCTTTGAATTTAAAGGCAAGAAAATTTTTATCCCTGCGGAGAGGTTTGAGAGAAAGACTTATGGTGAATGGACAGGAAAAGATGTCGTCTTTTTGAAGATTAGACCTTCGACAAAAGAAGAAGCTATCAAAGCAATGAAAATCGAATTAGAGGCATTGATCAAAGATTATTTTAAAATTAAAAAGTGATGATGCGTTTTACGCTCTTTTTTTTCAAAATTTAAATATGTTTTTTATGAATTATAGCTTTCAGAAGGGGTCAAGAGTGGGTATTCTCTATGTCCGCAATGCAGGATTAACGGACATGCAATTAAAAAATCGTTATTTTACAAGGGATTACCCCCCTTACTTTCCATCTTAATATACCCCCTCGTGGGGGGCATTAAAGGATGCGTCATACAAAACTTTTGCCACATAACTACGGCCAAACGACATCATTCAAAACCGTGTTTTCAAAGATGACGCATCTGTTTTATATAACAACAAAAAGTTCACAGTATAGCTATAGATATATATATTATGCACAAAGATGTATGGTTTCATGTGATGTATCTTTTTGTGTCTATATTAAAAACAAAAAGATACACTCCTCAGATGAATAAGGAGGTGTGTAAGTGTCAAAGAGGTATCAGCCATCAGTACGATTTTTGAGAGGTGTTGACCCTGCAAAGAGACGCTTCTTTCGCAAATTCTGTTATTCGGTGGCAGACATAGCCGAGGCACGGGGAATAAAGCCTGCATCTGTGCGAATGGCGGTTTATCGAGGCAAACTCGAACTCGATAATCTTTTAAGCGTGGCTCGCTATTTACTGCTGCCAGAAATTAGAGCTCAAAAGAATAAGTAAGCTGTCCTCTTGCTGCCATGCCGTGGGTTCAACTCTTAGCCCCAGGCTTTTGATGCCTGGGGTATCTCTTTTTAAGGAGGTGCTAAGGTGTTATGAAAAGTGCAGCGGAAATAAGAGAAAAGATTGAGTCTTTAAAAACCGAAGTTAAAGAATTAGACAGCAAAAAGAAAGAGTTTGAAGAAGAAAAAATTAAATTACTTGAGAAGATAGCTTTAGGGGATGAAAGCAAAAAGCAGAGCTTATGGAAACTGTTAAAGAAGATTGCTGATGTTGAGGCTGAGATACGAGTAAAGGAAAGTCAGTTGGAGGTTTTAAGAGACAAAACCTTGCCAGAGATTGAACAACTGGAAGCGTTGGAGAGCTTTCAAGTTAAGTACAGAAAGTGTAAGAATTTACTTGAAGAGATTAAAGAAATGATTAAAGACAGCAAAGCTTTAACATCTTTAATTGAGGAAGCCGAGAAATTGAAAGAATGGAAAGATGCTTTTGAAATGAAACTCAGGGCCTTTGTACTACTTAATCAAGAACTCTTCAACTCTCTACAAGAGGAGAAAATAAATGTAGCAGAAGAAATAACCTCAGAATCGCTTAAAGAGGATAGAGAAAATTTGAGGGGCCTGTTAAAAGAAATTGATAGCAAATTTTGGCAAATAATTAAACAACTTTATGACACTGCAAAAGAGTTATATACTTTTATGGGAAGCGAAATGTTTTTAATCGAGAGCGCCTATCCCCTCAAACCAAAGACCGATAAGCTGAATAAAATAGAAGAATTCTCCCCAAATGGAAGATATAAAAGAGAATACGACCTGGGAGAGTGGAGGCTTTACGAAAGAAACAATAACACAGGAGAGTATAATATCCTTCTCTCTATTAGTCTCAATAAACCCGATTGGCCCTCATAAGTAAGGATCATATAGTTAAGGGGGGTGGGAAATGGCCTAATTTCAAAAGTATTGTCTGATTTAAGGATGTTCTTTCGATGTCCTGTTTATTTCCTCCTTTCCATTAAGGGGGGTTAACACCCCCCTTGACCTTCTTCTTTCTATGCTGAAGGACTCTACAACTTGATGAACAATATCTTTGCTTAGGATTTAAAACATAAATTTCCGTACCGCAATATTCACACTTAATCAATCTCGGCTCCTTTTTGATCCGTCGTCTCAAATAGCTTTCTATCTCTTCAAACGATACTGAGGGAACTACGAATTCATCTGAGGTTACTTCAATCATCTCATTCGTAAAAAGTTCGTTCAGGATTTGCGTACGAGCTATTAAATATCTCCTTAACCTACCCTTAAACCTGGGGGGAAGTGTTATACGCTTTTTAACATCTTTTAAAGCCCGTGTGCTAGCCAAACGATGAAACTTTGGATAAAAAAGAAAGAAGGTGGTTCTTATTTCTTCAAGAGTTGTGTGTTCTTCAACATCGAATCCTATTTCCTTTAAACTCTCATACAAATCTTCATCTTCGCTTAATCTATGCTCTTGAGGATTAATGTTTAACCCATATTTGAGCACAAGGAATCTGTTAACTAATACATCCAGCTTTTTGCTCAACTCTTGTTCGTCGGCACATGAGACTTTTATCTTAATAGAATAATGATCCGCATCTGCCAAATCCGAAACAATTTTTTTGGTTATCTCGGCAGTTATACCTTCTGAAAGTAGCTTTTGGGTAATCTCATCCACATCAACTTTAAATTCGTCAATTTCAGCTTTAGTCATCGGAAATTTACAATCGCTGAAGTACTCCTTAAAAAGAAACTCGGCCAATGCTTTAAGCTTTTCAATAAGCAGTTCAGGAAAAGATGAAATCGTAGAAAGTGTCTGCCATTGCTCAATTTCAACAAGGTACCATACCCAAATAGAAGGTTCTTCTGAGTCGATTTGCACCTGAACTTTAAATAAGTCTGGATAGGCAAACATCTCTCCAAGCTTTTTGTTTTCAACGACTTTGTCAAGCCATTCTCTTGTTAACAGTTTTTTGCTCACTTATAAATTCCTGATTTTACGGCATTTTTATTATAAAGTTTCTGTTAACAGTTACATACTAACACAAATGCCTTATTTTTGACAATTTATCCATCTGCACCATATTATATTAACGATTATTAAAACTGTAAACGGGAGGTGTGATGATGACAGCAAGAGAAGCAGCGAGACGACTGGAGGTTCATCCAAATACTATCTACAATTACCTTAAAAAAGGGCGAATTAAGGCTTCTCAACATCCTTTAACAGGCCGATGGGATATTCCCGTTGAAGAGCTTCAGAGACTCTTGAAGGAGGGCAGGAATGATAGAAAAGCCAGACATCGTTGACACAATAGCTAACGAAGGTATCCGATTAACGCCCGTTTCTGGAGAGAAGTATTATAAAGGTTTATGTCCTTTTCACGCCGAAAAAACTCCTTCGTTTGTAGTTTATCCTCAATCGCAAAGATTCTATTGCTTCGGGTGCGGTGCAAAGGGCGATGTGATTGATTTCATCATGAAATTACGCAGCTTCAATTTTAAAGAAGCACTTTCATATCTAAACATTCGTCCTGCACAGACAGCAAAATCAAGTCAACTAACGAAAAAGAAGAAGCTGTTACAGCAATTCCAAAAGTGGAGAGACGACAGGATTGAGCTTCTTTTTTTAGTCCTGCGAGGACTGAAGTTGCTAAAGAAGAGAGTCCAAAGCATTGAAGAAGCAAAAAACCTCGCCGACCTATATCACACGGAGCCCATCTGGGTTCATCAGCTGGACATCCTATTGCATGGCGATGAGAGAGAACAATTTGAGCTTTATAGAGAGGTGCAATATGGAAAAAAGATTTGATCTCGTAGAAGCACTGCTTCAACTCGAAGAAAAAGAAAAACGCAAATACAGCTCAAAAGTGACTCTCGATAGTATGGCAGTCACTTCGGTCACTCCTCAATCCCTTGAAAACACTGAAAAAGTGACTGAAGTGACGATAGTGACTGAAGATAGAAGTATTATACCAATAGTTCCATTTCCTTTTGAAGCTCTTCCTCAATCCTTAAAGGATTTCGTATTCAAAGTAGCCGAATCTCATCATGTTGATCCTTCTCTCGTAGCATGTTTGGTTCTGGCTATGCTTTCTGGATTAATTGGAAATGCTGTTAGAATTATCCCCAAAAAAGGTTGGGAAGAACCACCTTTTTTATGGGTGGTAGTGGTAGCTCCCTCTGGTTACGGTAAAAGTCCTGTAATCAATACTCTCGCACGTCCTATACACGACATCCAGCGAAAACTTTATAAGGAATCTTTAAATAGCAAAGAAGGTTCTGATGAGTCTACTGAAACCACATTTAAACAAATAATTGTAGCTGATACTACTTTCGAGGCTTTGGCAGATGTAATGCACCGAAACCCCAAAGGAGTTGTCTTCTGGAAAGATGAAATAGGAGGGCTGATACTATCTCTGAATCAGTATAAAACGAGGGGAGACGATAAGCAAAGATTGTTGGAATTGTGGAATGCTAATCCTTGGATTATTAGCCGAAAAAGCAAATCTTTATACATTCCCTATACAGGAGCCGCCATTATAGGAGGATTGCCTCCTGATGAGCTACCACGAATATTTACCTCTTCCTCTCTGAGGGATGGATTAATGCCACGATTTCTATTCTCTCATCTAAAAGCAGGGGCAGTAAGATTTAATAGGGCTGGTTTAGAAGATCCCGAGAAAAATTTTTGGGCAGGCTTAGTAAGTTTCTGTCATTTTCTTCCATTAAGGGAGGATGAAAGAGGCAAAATAACTCCTTTTGGGCTATCTCTATCCGAAGAAGCTTTGCATGAGTTTGAGAATACCTACAATTATTTTCATCACATCAAGGAATATCTATCCGAGGAAATGAAGCCTTTTATTCCAAAGCTTCTGAGCTACTGTCTGCGAATTGCTGGAGTCCTATTTGTTATCAATAAAGCTTTGAAGAAGGAGATGATCACAAACGAAGAAATCGATAAACAAACTTTACTTGATGCTATAGAGATGATGAAGTATTTTGCAGGTCAAGTAGTTTTAACCTTACAGCTCTATAAAGACCCTGAAAAGAGATATACCAGATGGCATATAGAGGTATTGCAAACTCTTTATAAGCTTAGAGGCAAAGTAAATAAAGGGTTGTTGCTTCTCAACACAATATCAGATGAGTTTAACAAAGATCGTCCTGTTAACCTCAAGCTTGATTCAAGGCAGATTGCGTCTGTGCTCCGTGAGTTAGGATTTGCCATTAAGAGGACTACAGGAGGTAGAAGGGCTCTCCAATGGGATGAAGATAGATTTAATAAATTGTATAAAGAGATGGTCGCTACAGTCACTATAGTCACTCAGCCAGATTTTTCAACGGTTTCAGCGGTTCAGAAGAGTGACCATAGTGACTCTGAAATAACTCTTGAAGGGGAGATAGAGGTTGTAGATGAAGGTTAAGGCGACGCAAGAGGTAAAAGTTAGATTCAAAAATCGAATCATAGCTATCAAAAAAGGACAGATATTAGATGTCTCAGAAGATCAAGTTTTGAAACTGATTCAAACAGGTAAGTTTACACTCATTGAAGATTCAAATCTCAGAATTGTCAGGCAGTGCCTTATGAATAAAGGATTTCATCGAACTTGTCTCTGGGGAGAGCTTCTTGAGGCAGACGGGAAGGTTCTCACAATTTGTCGTTCGCCTCAAGGAGGATGCAGATTGAGGCTTCAAAACAAAGATTTCACAACACTGATTGAGTTGAAGGAAAGGCGAGAATGAGAACGATAATCGCTCCAACAACTGATGCGATAACAGAACCTGTTGCTTTGGCTGAAAATGGGGGATGGACTTCAGGACTTCCTCTTACGATCGCAGCAAGCGGGTTAGGTCCTGGAGAAAGTGTAGGGATATATTTCTATGATGGAACCCAATGGGTGGAGGCATATAGGAACAGAGCTAAGATGGAACTTACGGATGGTCACAATGTGGAAGTGCTTCCTGGAGGATTAAAGTGGGGCATAACCAAAACCGCAACTGCCAACCCAGTTAAGGTTGTTGCAACCCAGCATTATGAATAAGCTGATTACAGTTAAAGAACTCTCGGAAATCCTTAGCGTGAAGCCCAAAACCATTTATCAATGGGTAGAATTGGGCCAGATACCGTGTATTAAGTTGAACGGAACAGTGCGGTTTGATTTGGAAGATATTAAGGTATGGATTGACTCCTGCAAGAGGGGTTATAATAATGGTGCCTGGTCCAGGAGTGCCTTAGCAATTCCGAAGGAAAGGAGGCACTCCTGATGGGCCTTTACCAAAAAAGAGGCATCTGGTATTACACCTTCACCCATCAAGGGCGAAGGTACCAGGGTTCTTTGAAAACGAAGAGCAAACGGCTCGCTGAGAAATTATACCACAAAATCACCACAGAAATTCTGGAGGGGGAGTATTTTGACAGGGCCAAAGCCAGGAAGTATACCTTCCAAGACCTTGCAGAACGGTACATGCAGTGCTATCAGAGACAGAGAGACCCCAGAACTATAAAATACCTGTTACCTGTCTTTGGTCATCTCAGACTCTCTGAAATTACTCCTCAGTTGATAGCTAAATACCGGGCAGACAGACTTAAGAAAGTTAAGCCTGCCACAGTTTATCAGGAACTATCTCTTATGAGGCGGATGTTCAATGTTGCCATACGAGAGTGGGGATGGATCAAGGATAATCCTGTATCAAAGCTGTCCTTCTCCGTAGGCAATAGCAATGCAAGGGACCGATGGTTGACTCTGGAAGAGGAAAAAAGGCTGCTTGAGGCAGCAGACAGACCATGGTGGTTAAGACCTTTGTTGATTGTGGCCCTTCATACGGGTATGCGGAAAGGTGAGATACTTAATCTGAGATGGGAAGACATAGACCTGAAAAGGAGGCTGATAACGGTCAGGACCCTCAAAGGTGGTAATAAGAGGATCATTCCCATATCAACGACCCTGTATGAGACCTTGAAGGGTTTTAAGGTGAGAGACTTAAGCGGTAAAGTATTTCCCATATCACCCTGGACTGTAAGAAGTGCCTTTGACAAGGCGGTTAAGAGGGCTCAGATAGAAAACTTCAGGTTTCACGACCTGCGACATACCTTTGCTACAAGACTTGTCCAGGCAGGTGTGGATATCTACATGGTAAAGGAACTCCTTGGCCATAAGACAATCACTATGACCATGCGGTATGCCCATCACTACCCCGAATCACTAAGAAAGGCTATTGAGAGACTTGAAAGTTCCAATCAGTCTGCTACCATATTGCTACCCTTACAGGGCTAAGCCATTGACTGAATGTCTGAAAAACATTTAAAATTAAAGAGTTGCCGGAGTGGCGGAACTGGTAGACGCAAGGGACTTAAAATCCCTCGGAGGTTCGCCTCCGTGCCGGTTCGAGTCCGGCCTCCGGCACCAAATTTTAAGGCTCATATAGATAGGGAAGGATAAGATATCCTTATATAGTGGTAAGGTCTATATTTTTCTATTCTATATCAATGCCATCTCATAAATAAGCTCGGCCTTTTCCTTGTCCTGGGGTTTTCGTCTCAGCCTTTTTGTAACCCTAAACCCCTTTAGTGTAGCCTCTACTCTTGCATCTTTTGCTGCTCTTTTTAGCTCTTCGTAATCATAGACCGGCATCTCGTAAAACCTCTTCCAACATCTCTTCAATCTGTTCAGCCCTTGCCCTTTTTAAGAGATACTTCCTATCCAGTTCCTCTCCAAGCGCTTTTTTTACCTCCACAAGAACCTTTGCCCATATAATGCCATCTTCGTCTTTCCACAACTTCGCCGCATTGAGTCTATCAATAATTAAGGTCCTCTATAGAGAGAACCTTAATCTCAAGGTCATCTTTAACTAAAACCGTATTCACCCTTTTTTCAGCCTCAGAACCTTCATCAAGAGATTCTCCAAGCCAATCTACTGTTAAACCAGATCTTGCCCGCCTTTTTGTATGAAACCCCATTCGATCAGAATCCTCAAATACCTTCTTTGGTATCTTCAAGTCAATATCTCCGGTTGTATAACTACCCTGAGTATATATCTCAAAGGCTTCTCCACCAACAACTATTGGATATCTTTCCCCTCTATTCTTAATCTCCCTTGTAAGTAAAGCCACAAAAAGAACTCTCCTCCTGAAAGGGATATCAACACTGTTTAGTTCTTTAAACATCTCTGTCACAATGACTATTATAACATTAAAAAGGCAATTTCACCCTTGCCACTGATGAGTGGTTTTTGGTATAAAAGATAGTAAGCTCTGTCCTGCAGAGGAGAAAGTGAGGAGGTCAGTTAATTTAATTTTTTGCAGGACAGATTTATTATAGACGAAAAGGTGACACGTAATTGGAGGAATTAACAATGAAGATAAATTCCTTCGTTTTTTATTCAGTCTATGAGAGTTTCGATAGAGCAGATAAAAATATACTAAACAGATATACTAAACCAGAATATAAATCTCCATAAGACTGTGTAACCCCTCCAATCTGTCACCTTTTCGTCTATCTGTAGTCTCTTAAAAAGAGCACCAAGGGAGTATAGTGTGGAACTGTTTGAAAAGAAAAAAAAGGTACATCCCCTTGCCTGGAGAATGATGCCAGAGAGTCTTGATGAATTTGTGGGCCAGACCGATCTGCTCGGTGAGGGAAAACCTCTCAGAAGGCTTATAGAAGAAGAAAGGTTTGTCTCCCTTATGTTTTTTGGACCTCCCGGCACTGGCAAAACAGCCCTCGCCAGAATAATAGCAAACAGGATTGGTAGCAGATTCATCTCTCTTAATGCTGTCACAGCTGGGGTAAAAGAGTTGAGGGAAGTGGTCAGTTATGCTGTTTCAGACAGTCCTGTGGTCTTCATTGATGAGATTCACAGATTTAATCGTCTACAACAGGATGCACTCCTTCCTCATGTAGAGTCAGGAAATATAATCCTAATAGGTGCTTCTACAGAAAATCCTTATTTTGCTCTTGTGCCTGCCCTTGCATCAAGGTCTATGCTCTTTGAGTTTAAACCCCTCACAGAAGAAGAGATAGTAATCATTCTTAAGAGGGCCTTGTCATCCCCAAAGGGCCTTGGAGAGTATCAGGTAGAGGTTGAAGAAGGTGTTCTTGAGTTTATATCAGTAATGAGCTCAGGAGATGCGAGAAAGGCCCTCAATATCCTTGAAGTAGCCTTCCTCTGTAGTTATAATGACTCCACCAAAAGTACAACAATAACCAAGGAAGTAGTTAAAGAGTGTATTCAAGACAAGACCCTTTACTATGATGCAGGACAACACTATGATCTCATCTCTGCATTCCAGAAGAGTATGAGGGGCTCTGATCCTGATGCCACTGTATACTGGCTTGCCAGAATGATAGCCTCCGGAGAAGACCCCATGTATATTGCAAGAAGAATTGTGATATGTGCAGCCGAAGATGTGGGAAATGCAGACCCCAGGGCACTGCTGGTAGCAGTAGCAGCCATGACAGCAACTGAAAAGATCGGTCTACCAGAGGCAAGGATCCCTCTCACACAGGCAGCCCTCTATGTTGCCACTGCTCCCAAAAGTAACTCTTCCCTATTAGCAATTGATAGAGCCCTTGACTCAATAAGAAATGAGCCACTTCAGGAAGTACCTACACACCTCAGAGACTCTCATTATAAGGGTGCAGAGAAACTCGGAAGGGGTACTGGTTATTTGTATCCCCATAACTATCCTGGACATTATGTAAAACAGAGTTATATGCCAGAGAAAAAGACCTTTTACACACCCTCTTCAGAGGGATATGAGAAAGAGATACAGAAACTAATAGAGAAAAGGAGGAACAGCCAGAAATGAATACACTACTGCATATTCTGATCGGATTGCTGGTTGGAAGTCTTATCACTGCTCTTGTATTTGTAATATTTAAGAAAAAAGTCAAAGAGCCTGTAAGTAAAGAGGAGGCTGACAGACTAATAGAAAGGGCACATCAGGAGGCGGAGAGGATTAAGAGGGAGGCTTCCTTAGAGGCAAAGGACATAGTATATAAGGCCAAAAGCGAATTTGAGAGAGAACTCAAGGAACGACAACATGAACTGAACAGAATGGAGCGGAGACTCCGTGCAAAAGAGGAGTCCTTAGAGAAGAAGCTGGATAAATTGGAACATCGAGAAAGTGACCTGATCAGGCGAGAGAAGGAGCTTCTCAGCAGGGAGAATATATTAAAAGAGAAAGAACAACAGATCAACTCAATTCTTACTGAACAGAAGAACACCTTAGAAAGAATTGCTGGCATGACCACAGAGGAAGCGAGAGAGGAACTCTTCAGAAGGATTGAGGAGGAAACCAGATTTGAGGCAGCAAAGATGATAAAAAGAATTGAAGATGAAGCAAGAGAGGAGGCATCTAAAAAGGCAAAGGAGATAATAAGCCTTGCTGTACAGAGATATGCGAGTGATTATGTTGCTGACCTTACAGTATCAGCAGTCCCTCTACCGAATGACGAAATGAAAGGAAGGATAATCGGGAGAGAAGGCAGAAATATCAGGGCACTTGAGGCTGCCACAGGTGTTGACCTGATTGTGGATGATACTCCTGAAATGGTTACTCTCAGTTGTTTTGACCCTGTAAGAAGAGAGATAGCAAAGGTCTCTCTTGAGAGGCTTATCTCGGATGGCAGAATCCATCCTGCAAGGATTGAAGAGGTGGTTGAGAAGGTCCGGAGAGAGATAAATGCAATAATAAAGGAAGAGGGAGAAAAGGCAGTATTTGATCTTGGACTGAGTGGTATTCACCCTGAATTAATAAAGATGTTGGGAAGACTGAAGTACAGAACCTCCTATGGCCAAAATGTCCTTCAACACTCCCGTGAGGTAGCCTATCTTGCAGGAATAATGGCAGGAGAGTTAGGAGTTGATGTAAAACTCGCAAAAAGGGCTGGACTGCTTCATGATATTGGAAAGGCGGTAGACCATGAGATGGAAGGGGCACACCACGAGATCGGAGTAACAATAGCAAAGAAGTATGGAGAGGATGAGAGGGTACTGAATGCCATAGCATGCCATCATGGAGACACTGAGCCTATATGTGTCGAAGCTGCCCTTGTGGCTGCTGCTGATGCACTCTCTGCAGCCCGTCCAGGAGTAAGAAGAGAGAGCATTGAGAACTATCTACAGAGGCTGAAGAGGATTGAAGAGATTGCCATGTCCTTTGATGGTGTGGAGAAGTGTTATGCAATGCAGGCAGGAAGAGAAATAAGAATAATTGTTAAACCCGATAGTGTCTCTGAGGAGATGGCATCTCTTATTGCAAGAGATATTTCCAGAAAAATCCAGTCTGAACTCACCTATCCAGGTCAGATAAAGGTGATGGTGATCAGAGAGACAAGATTTGTAGAATACGCAAGATGAAGGTACTTTTTATAGGAGATATAGTGGGAAAGCCTGGCAGAAGGGCTGTAAGGGAGTTTCTCCCTTCCCTTATAAGCAAACTAAAGATAGACCTCACTATTGCTAATTGTGAAAATGCAGCAGGAGGATTCGGAATCACAGAAAAAGTGGCACAAGAACTCTTCTCCTACGGGATTGAAGTGATGACATCGGGAAATCACATATGGGATAAGAAGGAGGCTGTTGGCTATATAGAAAAGGAGGATAGAATTCTAAGACCATTGAATTATCCCCCTTCTGTACCAGGAAGGGGGAGCATTATACTCTCTGTGAACGGACTCAAGGTAGCTGTCCTGAATCTGTCTGGTAGGGTATTTATGCATCATATGGACTGTCCTTTCAGAAGGGTGGATGAAGAACTTGAGATACTGAAGGATAAGGCATCCATTGTGATCATCGATTTTCATGGTGAAGCAACATCAGAGAAGATAGCCTTTGGATACTATGTAGATGGGAGGGTATCTGCAGTTATAGGCACCCATACACATGTACAGACCGCAGATGAGCAGATACTTCCAGGAGGAACCGCATATATAACTGATGTAGGTATGACAGGTCCTGTACACTCTGTAATAGGTGTGGAGGTGAAGGAGATCATAGAGAAGTTTATCACACAGATGCCGAAGAAGTTTAATACTGCTAAAGGAGAGGCAATGTTTTCTGGAGTAATTATGGAGATAGATCCTGCCTCTGCAAAGGCAAAATCGATAAAGAGATTGCTCCTTAAGACCGGTGCAGGTAGGTAGGGTCAGCAGAAAAGCAAGTCTCAAGTTAGTAATAATTTTACTACTTCAGTTTCTCTTAATCGTGGGTCTCCTCAGCCACAGGGCCTGGAAGAACACCTCCCGAGAGTGTATCCATTGCCATTCTGATAGAGATAGACTCCGCTCCCTTGGTGCAGAATGGGCATATGTGACTCTGGAAGAGGTCCAGAAACAGTCACACCACCCTTATATAGACTGTCGTGATTGCCATCTCGGAGACGGCAGGGCAAAAGACCCTCAAAGGGCCCATAAAGGAATGCTCAAGATGCTCATTGTTTCAGAGGATGGTAAACTTCTTCCCAGAAAAAAAGGGTATCCTGGTCCACTCAAGGAGACTGGAGAGGATGAGATGTTTGCACTCATGCCTAAGATAAAGATAAATAACGAGATGTACATCTTGTCAGGTGTAAGAAATATCCTCTGGCACGACCGTAACCCCGAGACACTAAGTTTTGATCCTGATATTGCGGAAAAGACCTGTGGAAAGAAGGGATGCCATCCTGAAGCACTGAAACAGTTTAAGAGTACCATAATGGGAAGAAACCTTCGGCAGAGAACCATGAGGACATGGTTGAAACCCTATGGGCCTCACAACTGTGGCCCTTCCTTTGCTGACCTCCAGCCACCTGAAGTCCTTAAAGCTTCAGGCTTTGACTACAAAAACACCAATGAAATCAGACAAGACCTGGCCATTCCATTCACCATAGCACAGGCAGAGGCAAAACAGAAGTTCTGTAATGTCTGTCACGGAGGTTGCCTTGATTGCCATTATAGACCTTCTAACAAAGAAGGAAGACACGCCTTTATAAGGACTCCTGATTCAAAGACCTGCTTAGGGGCTGGCAGAACAGCAACTATCTGCCATGCCGGGGCGATGTTGAGTAGAAGGGGTGAGACCTATACAGGAGAATGGTATTCCATTCCTCAAGGCATGAAACCTGATGTACACTACAGTGAAGGAATCCATTGTATAGACTGCCATCTCACAGGAGAAAAGGGTATGGGAGACATAGAAAGAGAAGCCTCTTGTCAGGACTGCCACATCGATGAGGAAGAAGCACTTAAAAAGGGACTACATAAAAAGATGCTCTGCGCAGCCTGCCATATAAAGGAGACCGGAGGTTATCAGATAACTGTCTGGGGACCAGGAAAGGTGGCTGAAAAGGAGAACCCTTTTCGTAAATACTCCCTATACTACGGAACCCAATCACCACCGATTCTTATGAAAGACCAGAAAGGTTTATGGATACCAGTGAAGGTCTGGCCCCATAGTGTGGGAAATATAAAACCAGATGTCCCTGCCTCAGAAAGGATAATGTTCCGTTGGCCTGATGGCCAGACAAGAGATGCCTACTATATAATCGGTACCTTTGATCAACTGCCCGCAAATAATAAACATCTGCTCTGGATAGAACTTCAGGAAGTGTCTCATCCATATACTAAGGCTAGGGACTGTGATAGCTGCCATACCACATCAGTACAGATCTCATACTCAGAATGGGAATTCTATGATAATGATGGTGCTGAACCTTTCAAGGGAGGATACAAGATTATTGCAGATGAAAAGGGATTAACAATAGTAGCACTACAGAACACCACACCCATAAAGCCCCTGCCAGGAAGAAAACTCTCTGACTTTGCCTCCTGGATATATGTAAAAGATAAATGGAGAATTCCAGGCGACTTTTCCATAAAAGTTGACAGAGATAAATATTTAAAATACAAAGAGATATATACCAATTTTAAAGTATTGCTTGATAAATGTAGTACAGCGATTAATAATCTAAGCAAAAAAGAGAAAAAAGAGTTCAAAAGGAAAAGACTTCAGGCATTACACCATCTGGATTCAGCAAAAGACCTTGCCTTTTACTGTCAATAATCTTAAAAGTTTCTTGCCTGAATCTATTGATAATTGATAAAATCAATCTATGCAAAGGGCAACTATACTTCTGCTGGCCTTACTAATTGTTATATCCGTGCTGGTATCTTTTTCTCCAAAGGACAGCCAGTTGGTATTTGAGGCTACCAATTCCTCTTCTCTTATAAAGGTCCATATAATTGACTATGATTCCCAAGGGGTACAGTGGGATGCAGATGTTCAGAAGGCCACAGTATTAGAGAGTAAAGGAGAGATTATGCTAAGGGGCGTGAAGATCCATTATCCTTTGAGGTCTTTCACTGTGGAGGCTGAGGAAGGGATATACTCCTTGAAAGACCATAGGCTTGCCCTTAAAGGAAGAATAAGAGGCCAGAGCAATGGACTGGATATTTATGCAGACAGAGTAAGGTATGAACCAAAGGAGAAAGCCCTTTATGCATATGGTAGACTCAGGATAAAGGGTAAGGGATTTACAATAACAGCAGATGAGGGTGTAATAAGAGACTCCAATACACTCATGGTAAGGGGCAATGTCAGGACAATCTTTGATAATATTTAGAAGAGGTGTCATTATAATATTTTTAGTGTTTCTCCTTCTTAGGGTCTCCTCTGCAGAAGATAGAAAAGTCGATGGATTCTTCAGTGAAGACCTGCCTATAGAGATAACCTCTGAAAGGCTTGTTGCAGACAACACCAGAAACAGGGCGGTTTTTGAAGGCTCTGTACTGGCAAGACAGGGTGAGACCATTCTGAGGGCTGAGTGGATGGAGGTAACCTATAATGACAGGGGAGAAGTGGTAAAGATACATGCAAAGGGTCACGTAAGAATACAGAAAAATGACAAAGAGGTGGTTTCAGAAGAGGTAGAATACTTGAGACAGGAAGGCAGGATAATATTTACTGGTAACCCAGTAGCCACCAGTCCTAACAGCAGAATCAGTGGGAAGAGGATAACCTATTTTATAGAGGATGGACGTTCTGTAGTAGAAGAATCAAGAGTACTCCTCAACACCACTGAGAACAAATAATGGCAACACTCTTAGGTAAAGGTCTGAAAAAGTCTTACAGAGGTAAAACAGTAGTGAATGGAGTGGATATACGTGTGGACAGCGGAGAAATTGTGGGATTGCTTGGCCCAAATGGTGCTGGAAAGACCACCACTTTTTATATGATTGTGGGATATATAAAACCCGATGGAGGCAGTATCTTTCTTGATGACAGAGAGATTGGAACACTTCCTATGTATGAGAGGGCAAAAATGGGGATAAGTTATCTGCCTCAAGAACCTTCTATATTCAGAAAACTCACAGTAAGAGATAATTTAACAACTGTGCTTGAGATAAAGGGATTTGAGAAGGAAGAGATTGAAGAGATGGTCAACTCAATTCTTGAAGAATTTAGACTCACAGAGATAGCTGACAGGAAAGGAAGCCTTCTTTCAGGTGGTGAAAGAAGGAGAACAGAGATTGCAAGGGCAATTGCTCTTAAACCAAAGTTTATTCTCCTGGATGAACCCTTTGCAGGTATTGATCCTATTGCAATACTTGATCTAAAGGCCCTTTTAGGACATCTTAAACAGAAAGGGATCGGGATACTCATTACTGACCATAACGTAAGGGACACCCTATCAATAACTGATAGGGCTTATATCATAAATAATGGTATAATATTAGAAGAAGGAAGACCAGAGGATTTGATAAATAATCCTGAGGTCAAAAAAGCCTATCTTGGAGAGGAGTTTAGACTCTGATGGCACTTGATCTTAAACTGGATGTTAAACTTACACAGAAACTCGTTTTAACACCACAACTGCAGCAAGCAATAAAATTGCTTCAGCTACCCCAGCTTGAGCTTGTACAGGCAATAAATCAAGAGCTGGAGGTTAACCCTTTTCTTGAGGAAGTTACAGAAGAGGAGATAGAAGTTGAACCAGAGGTAGAGAATGAAAACAAAAGGACAAATGAGGAGGTTGAAGAAGAAGACCAGGACGATGATACCTTAATACCGTTGGAGAAACTGATGGTCTTCAGAGTGGATGACTATTTTGAAGAGAGAAGCAGTGATGGTAGAGATCTCGGATACTTCAACCCAGGTATTGAAGAAACCCCTTCTGTTGAAACATTCTTAAAGAGCACCTCCTCTCTCTATGACCATCTCCTCTGGCAATTGAATCTCCTATCTGTAGATGAGGAAACAAAAGCAATAGCTGAGATTATAATCGGAAATCTTGACGACAATGGATACCTCAGGATGTCGGAAGAAGAGATTGCAAGATACTGCAACACCACTGTTGATAAAGTAAAAGAGGCGATCAAAGTAGTACAAGAGTTGGACCCTCCTGGTATAGGGGCAAGGGACTTAAGGGAGTGCCTGTTGATTCAGATCAGAAACCTTGGTCTTGAAGGCACTCTTGTGGAGAGGATTGTTCAGAACAACCTTAAGGAACTGGAAAGGAGGGATTATAATACAATTGCAAAAAGGTACAAGGCTGCTATAGAGGATGTAGAACTTGCTGTTAATATAATCTCTCAACTGGATCCAAAACCTGCAAGAAACTTTGTTACTCACGAAACAAACTACATAGTACCAGATGTCTTTGTTGAGAAGACAGAAGAGGGTTACAGAATTATACTGAATGACGATGGAATACCCAGAATAAGGTTAAACAACTTTTACAGGAAGATGCTTATGAACAGGAGCAATCTCACAAGAGAAGAAAAAAAATTCTTAAAGGAGAAGCTCCGCTCTGCAATATGGCTTATCAAGAGTCTTGATCAGAGAAACAGGACAATATATAAGGTCACCGAGAGTATTCTTAAATTTCAACGTGATTTCTTCGATAAAGGACCACAGTATATCAAGCCTTTGAACCTTAAAGATGTAGCACAGGATATAAACATGCATGAAAGTACTGTCAGTAGGGTAACCTTAAATAAGTTTCTTGGTTGTTCCCATGGGATATACAGCTTTAAATATTTCTTCAGCAGTGGATTAAAGTCAAAAGATGGAGAGGTATCCTCCAGGATTGTAAAAGAAATGATAAAGAAGATTATAGAGGAAGAAAATCCATTAAAACCCTATAGTGATCAGAAAATAGCAGAGATTCTAAACAGCAAAAATATAAAGATTGCCCGAAGGACTGTGGCAAAGTATAGAGAAGAACTAAAAATACCACCTCATTCAAAACGGAAAAAGCGTCTCTCTTCTTAATAAAACTCTAAAAAGGAGGATAGACTATGAACATCATCATCAATGGAAGACAGCTTGAGATTACACCTGCTTTGAGGAATTATGCAGAAACAAAGATAAAAAAGTTTGAGAAGTTTCTCTCCAATATTACAGAAGCTGTAATAACCTTATCGGTTGAAAAATACAGACACAAGGCAGAGGTCTTGCTCAAGGCAAATGGAGTCATGATCCAGGCAGAAAGTGTTACAGGGGAAATATATTCCTCAATTGATGAGGTAGTGGAAAAGCTCGAAAGACAGATAAAAAAATACAAAGGCAAGCTCACATCCCACAGGAAAGATACCAAGCTCTCAAAGGCAGGTATGACTTTTGTACCTGAAGAACCCTCTCCTGAAATAAAGATAATAAAGAGAAAAAGATTCGCAATGAAGCCGATGACACCAGAGGAGGCAGCAATGCAGATGGAGCTCCTTGACAAGGACTTCTTTGTCTTCACTAATGCAGACACTGGAACAATAAATGTGATATATAAGAGAAATGACGGAAACTTTGGGCTTATTGAGCCTGTATAAAAAGTAGAGGAGGTAACATAGAGAAGATAGAGAAGACCAAAAGGATAATCATTGTAACAGGACTTTCTGGAGCAGGTAAAACAGTTGCATTAAGGGCACTGGAGGATATTAATTATTTCTGTGTGGATAATTTCCCCTTTCCTCTTATACATAATCTACTGCTTTTGTCTTCTAAAAATTCAGAGATAGGAGATATAGCAGTCGGCATAGATATAAGGGAAAAGGAATTTCTGAAGGAAATAGACAGAGAAATAGCAGATCTAAAGAGTCAGTTTAATGTTACTGTTCTCTTCCTTGAGGCAGACACTGAGATACTTTTCAGAAGATACAAAGAGACGAGAAGACCCCATCCCCTGCAGTCTCTGACAGAATTCAATCTCCAGAAGGCTCTTGAAATGGAGAGAAAAATTCTGCTGCCGTTAAGAGAGGTCTCTGATCTTGTAGTTGATACCTCATCATATAGCCCCCATCAGTTGAGGGACTTTATAATCCAAAGATTTGGAGCACCTGATCTCAGTAGATTTACTGTGACTCTCGTCTCCTTTGGTTATAAATTTGGAGCACCACAGAATATTGACCTTCTCTTTGATATAAGATTCTTACCAAATCCCTATTTTGTTGAAGAACTAAAGCCACTTACAGGTCTGGACCCTCAGGTAAGAGAGTTTGTGCTTAAAAGTAGTGTTACCAATGAGTTTCTGCAGAAGATTAAGGAGCTCCTCCGGTTTTTAATCCCTCAGTATATGAATGAAGGGAAGACAAACCTTATTATAGGAGTTGGATGTACCGGAGGTAAACACCGTTCACCCGTGATTGTTAAAGAACTGGAAGAATTTATCAGTAAAGAACTGAAGACTCCTGTAACTATAGTCCATCGAGAACTATGATATATCTTGACCATAATGCAACAACACCTGTTGACAGTCGGGTGAAGGAGGAAGTCCTGAAGGCACTTGATATATTTGGGAATCCCTCCAGTTCTCATCTGTTGGGCAGAAAAGCAAAGTATGTGCTTGAAATGGCACGACAGAAAGTAGCAGAACTCATCGGAGCAGACCCTTCTGAGATAGTCTTCACCTCAGGCGGGACAGAATCCAATAACCTTGCCCTTATAGGATACATCCTCAATTTCAGACAGGGACATATAATTACCACTATGATTGAACATCCCTCAATTATGAAAACAGTGCTCTATCTAAAACAGAAGGGCTACTCTGTAACTCTGCTGAGACCTGAACAGAATGGGAGAATAAATCCAGAAGATGTGAAAAAGGCCTTAAGGCCTGATACAGTACTGGTGAGTATTATGCATTCCAACAATGAGACAGGAGTTATTCAACCTATAGAGGAGATTGCAGGAATCGTTAAGGACTCTGATGCAGTTTTTCATACTGATGCAGCCCAGTCTATTGGAAAGGTGGAGGTGAATGTAGACAGACTCGGTGTAGATATGCTCACGATTGTATCACATAAGTTTTATGGACCAAAAGGAATTGGCGCTCTTTACATACGAAAAGGGGTAAAGGTGAACCCAATACTACATGGTGGTGGACAGGAGAGAGGAGTCAGACCGGGAACAGAAAGCATCCCGCTTATTGCAGGGCTCGGTAAGGCAGCAGAACTTTCCCTTAAAGAACTTCCTGATAGGAAGAGACACTTGCAGTCCATTACAGAGACGCTCTGGAAGGGTCTAAGAAGGATGATTCCAGATATAACTCTTAATGGAGAAAACGCCCCGAGGCTTCCAAATACTCTTAATATATCAATAAGGGGCATTATAGGGGCAGAGCTTGTACAGAGCCTTTCTGAAGAAGTTGCCATTTCTGCTGGTTCTGCATGTCACGAGGGCAGATGCACTCCTTCTGAAGTATTAACAGCAATGGGTCTTACTCCAGAAGAGGCACTCTCTTCAGTCAGAATATCTACAGGAAAGGATACCACTGTCGAACAGGTGAACAAGGCTACTTTTCTCATTTCAGAGAAGATATCATCTTTACAGAAAAGCAGATCAAAGGCTTAATTATGGTGGGCATTCTGCACAGATAGATGTAAAAAGGGCTGTACTGAGATAACGATCTCCTCTGTCTGGAAGAACTACCACAATCACACCTTCTTTTAGTTCTTTTGCTTTTTTTAGGGCTATATACATGGCTGCACCACTGCTCATCCCCACAAAGAGACCTTCCTCAACTGCCAGCCTCCTTGTAGTCTGAAATGCATCATCATCAGAGACATTGTGTTTCTCATCCAGCCTCGAAGGATCATAGATACTTGGAACAATAGCCTCGGACATATTCTTAAGGCCCTGTATTCTATGTCCCATATTAGGTTCTACCCCTATTATCTGTATTGATCTATCATACTCCTTCAGTCTCTTACTTACACCCATAAGCGTACCTGTAGTGCCCATGCCTGCCACAAAATGGGTAATCTCACCATTGGTCTGCTTATACACCTCTACCCCTGTAGTCTCATAGTGGGCCTTCATATTCGAAGGATTGTCAAACTGGTTGGGCATAAAATATGAACTCCTGTCTGAATCATATATCCTATGGGCAAGTCTTATAGCACCATCTGTTCCTTCATCTCCAGGACTCAAGACCACCTCTGCACCAAATGCCTCTAAGGTCCTTCTCCTTTCAAGACTCACACACTCGGGCATCACCAGCTTTACTTTATAACCCTTTGCAGCCCCAACCATCGCAAGTCCTATACCCGTATTACCACTTGTAGGCTCAAGAATGGTAAGACCTGGCCTCAGCCTACCCTCCTCTTCTGCATCCTTTATCATATAGTAGGCAATCCTGTCTTTTACAGAACCTCCAGGGTTGGCACCTTCCAACTTTGCATACAATTTCACCTTAGGATTCGGATTAATCCTCTCAAGCAGTACTACAGGAGTGTTACCTATGCTATCAAGCACACTCATCAAGGTAGAGATTATACCACAGCAAATATAGTATTGGCAAAAATTACCAGCCATGAATTACAATATATTTATGAAACTAATGCGGCTTATATTTCTCCTGACAATAGGGATAATTCTGGTCCCTGACATAGTGTTTGCATGGGGGCCTATTACCCATATATACCTTGGCAGTAAAATTCTGTCTCTTGCACCTCTTCTGCCCGCAGGAATTTATAGTCTAATAGAGAGATTCAGAGAAGACTTCCTTTACGGAAACATCATGGCTGATATTATCCTGGCCAAGAAGTATCTACCTGTCTCAAAAAACTCCCATAGCTGGGATATGGCATTTGAACTCATGGACTCTGCTAACACACCTGAACAGAAGGCATTTGTATATGGTTATATGAGCCATCTTGCAGCTGATACAGTAGTCCATGAGAGAAACTTCTCTGGAAACCTCCGTAATCACGCATTCTTAGAACTTAAATCAGACAGTATGATAGGGAGGAGATACTGGTTGATGGCAATAACCATAGACAAAAATGTACAGAAACGTAATGACCTCTTTCTGGAGAGCAATCTCACAAGTCCCTTTATATCTGTAAGAACATCTAAAAAGATATTTAAAGGAATGATACTTTTAGCAGGCCTTACTCCAAGAAAGATGACTCTACTGACAGACAGAAGACCCATACTACAAGGACTTGCTTACTCTGAAAGTATAAAAGAACTTCACAGGAGTTCTATTGAAAGGATAGTGGATTTACTTAATAGAGGGGAATGTTCCAGAGTGATAGGGATCAGTCCCTCTTCTTAGAGATCCTTGCCACCATAGGCTGACTTTTCAAACATCATATGAAAGACCACTTAGGCAGACAAGAGGCGGTAACAGTAAAAGAGGCTATTAAGATTCTGCAGACTCAGCCAATTCATACCACCAAGACTGAGACAGTCCCCATAGAGAAGGCTTTCAAAAGGGTCTTGGCAGAGGATATCTTTTCTCCAGAGGAGCTGCCTGGGTTTGCCAGATCCAGCATGGATGGTTTTGCCCTTTTTGCTGAAGACACCTTTGGAGCAACAGAGTCAATGCCTGCCTACCTGAGAGTTGTTGGTAACATAAAGATGGGTGAAAAACCAAAATTTAAACTCCGCAGAGGAGAGGCAGCCACTGTAGCCACAGGTGGAATGCTTCCAGAAGGTGCAGATGCAGTTTTAATGTTGGAGTATACTAATAGAGTAGATGCAGAGACCATAGAAGTACTAAAGCAGGTAGCTCCAGGAGAGAATGTAATAGCTCCTGACGAAGATATAAGAAAAGGAGAGAGGATTCTGCAGAAGGGACACCGCCTCAGACCACAGGATATTGGAGCCCTTGCAGGAATAGGAATACTGCAGGTTATGGTATATAAAAAACCTGTGGTAGCAATAATATCTACAGGAGATGAGATAATCCCTCCTCATGAGAAACCGCAGCCAGGGCAGGTAAGGGATATAAACTCCTACAATCTCATAGGTCTTATAGAGGATACAGGGGGAATAGGAATAAAAAAGGGTATAATAAAGGACAATAGGGAGGAGCTTAAAAGTGCCCTCCTTGAGGCTATATCCACCTCTGATATGGTACTTATCACAGGAGGCAGTTCTGTTGGTACAGGTGACTATACAGAGGAGGTGATAAATGAGCTGGGGGAGCCTGGTGTCCTTTTTCACGGAGTAATGATGAAGCCTGGCAAACCCCTCATAGGTGCCTTTGTAGGAGGAGTACCTGTGTTTGGATTGCCAGGACATCCTGTTGCTGTAACTATATGCTTTGAGGTATTTGTAAAGCCTCTACTCAGAAAAGTATCTGGAGAAGAGGTACTCCACTATATCCCTGAAAGAAAAAGAGTTAAGGCATACTTCTCTCGTAATCTTCCTTCAACTCTGGGCAGAGAGGATTATATAAGGGTGAGACTCAGAGAGGAAGAGGGCAGATTGGTAGCTGATCCTATGCTGGGAAAATCTGCCCTTATAAAGACTCTTGTCCATGCAGATGGTATGGTTATCATACCAAAAGACAGCAATGGTATATACCAGGGTCAAGAAGTAGAGGTAGTCCTTTTTGAATACTAAGTTATAAAGGAGAAAAATATGAAGGTGTTAGGTATTGATGGTTCTCCAAGGCAGGATAGTATGAGCTCATTGCTTCTTGAGAGGGCACTGGATTCAGCAAAAGAGGAAGGGGCAGAAATAAGGATAATAAAACTGATTAATTATCAGATACCCCCTTGCCAAGGATGTGTCTCTTACAATGGGGTATGCACTCCTGAGGAGTGTTTGAGACATGATGGTCAGGTACTAAAAGAGATATTTGAAGAGCTTCTCTCTTCTCAGGTGCTTCTTTTTGCTACTCCTGTATACTGGTTTGGTCCTTCAGGACTGATGAAAAACCTTATTGATAGAATGACATGTCTTGAACACGAAAAGAAACTTCTTGACGGAAAGGTAGGAGGAATATTATGCTCATATGAGGAAGAGGGGGCATCTACCACAATCAGTCAACTCTTCCTTGCCCTGTCTGATATGGGACTGGTATTTCCACCATATGCATATACATACAACAGGGGGAAAGAACTATCAGAGGATACGGTCTTTTATGCAGAGCAGCTAGGGAAAAATGCAGTAAAAATGGTAAGGTCTATTAAAGGGATCCACTGGTGGAACAGATAATGGAGCGGGCGACGGGATTTGAACCCGCGACCTGGAGCTTGGGAAGCTCCCACTCTACCACTGAGTTACGCCCGCAACTAAAAATATTTTAAAAAGACAGATGGTGTTAATGTCAACATGAAAGTAGAAAAGATAGAACTGATAGGCTTTAAATCTTTCGCAGAAAAGACAGTTTTTGAATTACACCCTGGGATTACCTGTATTGTAGGTCCTAATGGATGCGGCAAAAGCAATATAGTAGATGCCTTCAGATGGGTCTTGGGTGAACAGTCTGCAAAGACACTGCGGGGCGATAAGATGCAGGAGGTGATCTTTAATGGCTCTGAAACAAAAAAGCCCCGTGGAATGGCAGAAGTGACCCTCTATATAAGTATTCCAGAGCCTGAAGGGAATGGAGATACTGCATACAGGACAGTAACTGTCACAAGAAGACTCTATCGTTCAGGAGAAAGTGAGTATCTGATAAATAGACAAATCTGTAGACTGAGGGACATAAGGGAGATGTTCCTTGATACAGGTCTCGAGATGAAGAGCTATTCAATTCTTGAGCAAGGTACCATTGGAGAGATTATAAACGCCAAGCCCCAAGACAGGAGATTCCTTATTGAAGAAGTAGCAGGAATTATGAAATACAAGGTGAGAAAGGCAGAGGCTGAGGCCAAGCTTCAAACGTCAAGATATAATCTCCAGAGAATAGAGGACATACTCTCAGAGGTGAAAAGGCATAGAAACTCTCTTCAGAGACAGGCTAAAAAGGCAGAAAGATATACAAAACTCATCGAAGAACTCAAAAAACTTGAACTCAGAACATCAAAGAGACAATTCCTTTCTCTCAGCAGTAAATTGAGGGGGCTATCAGATGAGATAGCTGAACTTAAAAACTTAGAGGCTGAGAAGAGGGCACTCATCACCAAAAAGGAGACATCCCTTCAGACAAGAAAGTCCCTTCTCACAGAAAAGGAGAAGGAGCTTTATGAGAAAGAACTCTTACTTCAGCAATATGAAAGAAGAGCAAGTGAGATAGAAAAGACCCATGACCTTACTGCAAAAGAGATTGAACACCTTATAGAAACGATCCATTCTCTGCAAGAGGCTATTCTCCGAGCAGAAAGGAACTTAAAAGAAAAAGAGGAACTATTGAGAGCCACATCTGAAAGACAACAACAGTTCTCTACAGAGATTGAAAGGCTAAGGGCCGAACTCTCTAAACAGACAGAGGAGAGCAGAAGTCTCCAGGATGAGATATACCAGATAGAAGATGAGCTTGAAAGCAAAAGAAAAGAACTCTTCAGCATTACTGACAGTATTGGCTCTATCAGGAATACTATCAATACCCTCAATCTTAATATAGAGAACACTGAAACAAGGCTTTTGAAGGCAAAAAGGGAATTAGAGGAGTCTGAAAGAAGGACCAAGGAACTGGAGGCTGAGATAGCCAACACAGGAGAGGAGATCAAGAGCAAAAATAAGAGCCTGGAAGAATTTAGAATGGAAAGAGAGCGTCTAACAGAGGAACTCTTAAAGAAGAAGTCCATTCTGCAGAGCCTCTCTCATAAGAGAATTGAATTAATTGGAGAACTCAACTCAATTGACAGTAAAATAAAAACTCTTACTGGGATGATAACCCTTCCTCTGAACAGGGATAAATTCATACAACAGGGAGTAAACCTATTACGACCTCTTTCTGAAGTCATAGAGGTTCCAGAAAAATATGAAAAAGCCACAGAGGCAGTACTTTCTGAACGGATAAAGGGGCTACTGGTCTCAACTCCGGAAGAACTCAAAAAGGCAGCAGAAATTGTTACCAGAGAGGGCATCCAGAGGACTACCTTTCTTTTAAGCTCAACTTCTACTGAACCTCATGCAGAACCGAGCAACACAGACACTATTATTCCTTTAAGTAGTCTTGTAAAAACAGAAACAGAATTTGAAGGAACCATCAAAGACTTATTGAAGAACTGCTATCTTGTAGATAGTATAGATAAAGGTATCGAGATTACACAGAAGAATAAAGGAATAAAGGCGGTAACTCTCAATGGTGAAGTTATTGAAGCAGGATGTATCCTTACCTGTGGTAAAACATCCCGTCTTCTTCCCATAACTCGAGAAATTAAGGAATTAAAAGAAAGGTTTGATATTACAAGTAAAGAGAAAAAAGACACAGAAGAGAATATTCAGAAAATACAACATAGTATTGATGAAATAAAAGAACGGCTTAAAGAGATAGAAGCAAAAATTGTGAGTGAAGAAAAGGAGATTTCTCTTCTTCAGGCAGAATCCAGAAGATATAAAGAGGAAATGGAACGATTTATAAAAAAATCAGATATGCTCAGGCTTGAGATAGAACAGCTAAAACAGGAGAATATTGACTCCAAGAAGGCCTTAGAGGAGTATAAACAGAAACTCTCAGAACAAGAAAGACTAAAAGAAAGGATAAATAGAGAACTGCTCTCTCTTCAAGAAAGGAGAAATGAAAAAAGAACAGAAATGGATATAAAGACAGAGGCAGTAACACAGACAAGGATTACCCTCAAGGGTATTTCTGAAAAGATGGATGCAATAAAACGAGAAAAAGCATCTATAAAGGATGAGATAAACCGTATAAGTATAAAGAAGAAAAATCTGAATAGAGAGATAGTAATTAAAAAAGAATTGATCAATGAAAAGAAAAAAACTATGGAGGAGTCTAAAAAAGAGTTAAAAGAACTGATATTTTTAACCGATAATCTAAGGAGAGAGATATCTACATGGAGAGATGAATTGAAATCAACAAAGGAGGAGGTTTCTGCTGAAGAAGGAATTGTAAGAGAACTATCAAGAGAATTGGAGTCCATTATCCAGAGACTTCATCAAAGAGAGGTTGAGGAGGTCGAGATTTCAGCCAAAATTAACTCAATTATAGAGAATATAAATGAGAAGTATAATGTAGACCTTAAGGAGATAGAAGTAAATACCTCAGAAGGCTCTGAGGAAGAAGATATGAGAGAGATCGAACGGCTGAGAAAACTAATCCATGATATGGAACCTGTAAATGTTGCTGCAATGGAAGAATACAAACAAGTGGAAGAAAGGTTTCAATTTCTGAGTTCACAGCACGCAGATATTGTACAGTCAATAAATGAACTTGAGACAGCTATCGACAGAATAGACAGAACCACAAAACAGAAATTGAAAGAGGCATTTGATAGGCTGAATCAAAAGTTTAATGAGGTCTTCAGAATGCTCTTTGGAGGAGGTGATGCAGAACTGAGACTTACAGAGGACAACCTCCTGAACGCCGGTATTGAGATAATAGCCCAACCACCAGGGAAGAAACTCCAGAATATCAATCTACTCTCAGGTGGTGAGAAGGCATTAACAGCCCTTGCACTGATGTTTGCAGGTTTTCTACTCAAACCAACCCCTGTGTGTATTCTTGATGAGGCAGACTCTCCTCTTGATGACAACAATACTGAAAAGTTTAAGATGATGCTGAAGAATCTGTCAAAGGATATCCAGTTCATAGTAATCACTCATAATAAAAGGACCATGGAGGCAGCAGATTATCTATACGGTATTACCATGGAGGAACCTGGAGTCTCCAAGGTGCTTTCACTACAACTGACATGAGAGAATAAATTAATGATTGAAAGAAGAAGATACAAGCGTTTTACTGTTAATGGGAAGATAAATGGTAAGGTATGTCTCATAAGTGACATAGATATCCAGGATATCAGCCTTAGTGGTATCCGCTTTTTAACCAATAAGTTCATTTCACCTGGTATGAAATGTAATCTCACCCTTCATCATAAAGATTGTCAGATTGATCTGAAAGGTACCGTTGTCAGGGCATCACTGTCTGGCACAAAGAAGGAAGGAGACGACTTTATTCCCATATTTGAGGTTGCTGTCCACTTTGACCCTCTTGATGAAACAACCCAAAAGAGGCTTTCAGAAGTACTGGATAGTCTGCAGGAATGAAAAACCTTCTTGAGAAGGCAGGCATTGACTTTTCAGATGCAGAAGAAGACCTTATCTGTTATGGTTTTGATGCCTCAAGGGGCTTCAAGAAACCCTCACTTGTTGTCTGGCCAAAGAGCACAGATGATATAGTAATGATTACTAAAACTGCCTTTGAGAGAACTATTCCCATTGTACCAAGAGGGGCAGGCACAGCCACAACAGGCGCTGCTGTACCTTCAGAAGAGGCAGTAGTAATGAGTTTTGAAAAGATGGATAGAATTCTTGAGGTGGACATAAAGAATCAGACTGTAGTCGTTGAACCAGGTCTGATCAACGGAAGACTCCAGAAAGAGCTTGAACTCCTAGACTTCTTCTATCCACCTGACCCCTCCAGTATGGAGTTCTGTACCATAGGCGGCAATGTGGCAGTCAATGCAGGAGGACCAAGGGCCCTGAAATACGGAGTCACAGGTGACTATGTTCTTGAGATAGAGGCAGTTACAGCAGAGGGCTCAGTAATAAAAACAGGCAGAAAGACTTTTAAAGGGGTTGTGGGTTATGACCTCAAGAGTCTGCTTATAGGCTCTGAAGGCACCCTTGCTATAATATCTAAAATAAGACTAAGAATTGTACCTCTGCCTGAGGCTGTGTTGACCATAATAGCCACCTTTAAGAGCATAGAACAGAGTGGCAGCTTTGTGATAGAGGTTCTCAATAGAGGTATTCTTCCAAGATGTTTAGAGTTAATGGATAGATATGCGATTGAAGCAGTAGAGGAGTACAAACCTACAGGGCTACCTCTTGTTGATGCGATGTTACTTGTAGAGATTGATGGAGAGTATTCAACAGTAAAAGAGAATGCAGACATAATTGCAGATATATGCAGAAGTAAGGGTGGAGAAATACAGATTGCTGAGGACTCCATCTCCAGAGACAAACTGTGGCAGGCCAGACGGGCGATTGCACCGGCTCTGCATCACCTCGCTCCTGATAAAATAAATCACGATATAGTAGTGCCAAGAACAGAAATTCCCAATATGCTAAAATTCCTGAGAAACCTTTCAGAAAAACACTCAATAAAGATAGTATGTTTTGGCCATGCAGGAGATGGTAATCTCCATGTTAATATAATGTTTAACAGAGAAGATGAAGAAGATTACAAGAAGGCCCAGACCTTGGCCAAGCAGACAGTAGAAGAAACACTGAGACTGGGAGGAACCATATCAGGAGAACATGGTATAGGATTGACAAAGTCAGACTACCTTGCCATGGAATTGGGAAACAAGGAGATAGACCTTATGAGAGGTATAAAAAGGCTGTTTGACCACAAAAACATCCTTAATCCTGGAAAGATCTTTCCATGATCGTATTGGCTACGGCTCTACTGTATTTAGCCAGTATTTTTTATTATCCTTTATTCCTTATAGCCCTTTCACTTCAGGGGTCTTATATCCTCTGGAGAGGTCTGTCTCTTGAAAGGTTGCCTCTTGTAGGAGTCCACGACACACTGCTTTTCCTTTCCTTCTCTACAGTACTCTTCAGTCTGCCTATTACAAAATTCCTCAACAGAGAAAAAAGACCCTTTCTGCAGGCAGTGGCACTACTGGTCTTTGCATTCTCTGGAGCCTCTGTACTGTCTCCAGCAGTAAACACCCCTCTGCCGCCTGTATTAAGAACCTATTGGTTTGAACTCCATGTGGTACTCTCCTTCCTCTCTTATGCACTATTCGGGCTGGCAGCAGTCTTAGGAGCAGTAGGACTCTTAAAAAACTTTACTGAAGTGGAACCCATACAGTACAGAATTATTCTTACAGGCTATCTACTCTTTTCTCTGTCTATGATATTTGGCGGTATATGGGCATATCTCGCATGGGGTACCTACTGGTTATGGACACCTAAGGAGATATGGACAACTCTGCTGTGGCTCACATACACCCTTTATCTACACTTTCGGCTTATGCAGGGATGGAAGGGGCGTGTTTCAATAACAATTGGAGTTCTGGGGTATGCGGTCGTGCTCTTTACATACCTTGGAGTCGGCCTTCTTATGAAAAGTTCCCATTCTTTTTGAGTATAATATCTGAATCTCTATGTGGAGAGTTCTGAAATCAATAAAAACAGCATCCTTGCTCACAGGGATGCTTCTGCTTCTGATGCTATATGGAGGCTTTAGTATGCCTTCTGAAGAGGCATTCAATAGTATAAACAATACTCCTCTCTTCAAATGGCTTTCAGAAACCCCTCTGCATATCTCTTGGTGGCTCTGGGCATCAGTAGTTGTAATTGTTCTGCTTGTGGTGAACACCATTGTCTGCACTGCTGATGCTATAATAAAGATTACTACAAAAACAGGACTGTTACTCAGGATATCTGCTCAGATAATACATATCAGTTTCTGTTTCCTGATGTTGGGACATCTGCTGAGTAGCATAGGAAGTTATCATGCCTTTTTTGTCATCCCAAAAGGGGGTATTCTAAAAGTGAATGAATATACAAATATCCATTTCAAGGAACTCCAGTACAAGACCCTGTCAGGTTATATAACAGATATCCAGGCCATATTACTCCTAAATGAGGGCAACAAAGTCCAAGAAAAGGCTATTGCTCCGAACAGACCCCTCTTTCTTGAAGGTCTTGGTCTGTATCTGAAAGACTTTACACTCTTTCCAGAGGAAAAGATACTGATTGAGCTGTCACATGAACCAGGGGCACCCTGGGCGCTACTTGGTGCCATACTTTTCACCGGAGGTACTGTCTCCTTGGTGCTTCTGAAATTGAAAGACAGAAGAATTTGAATAATGAGTTTTAGAGAAGCCTTTTTTGCAGCCTTAGGCATCTCTGTAATAAAGGGATTCTCAGAATCCCTTAGATAATTAAATTCCTCCACAGTATACACCACCAGTTCTACCGGCAGTTCAGTAAGATCAAGAATCCTGCCTATTCTCTCAAAAAAGCTCTTTAAAATCTCCCACTATTATGAGGTCTATGTCACTGTCTTCATGAATCTCACCCTTTACGAAGGAACCATAAAGATACACCTCTTTCACAGGCAGATTCTTTTTAAGATTATCTATTCATTATATCACAAAGAGGGGCATGAAAATCTTCAAGAGTTTAAAGAGGCATTTCATATGAGAAGTACAGTTTGATACCTTTCTGCTCTGCATACCTCCTCACAGGAGGAGATGCCTGATAGGTTACTGCAATCAGTACCT
>MTOU01000002.1 GCA_002011745.1 Nitrospirae bacterium JdFR-85 | reverse complement strand
CCTGGCTGCCTCAGTTATCGCCTTAACCACCTCCTCTACCTTATCATCTCCTACAGCTACCTCTACCTTTACCTTTGGTAAAAACTTGACCTCATACTCTACCCCCCTGTATACTTCTAAGTGTCCCTTCTGCCTGCCAAACCCCTTCACCTCCGTCACCGTCATACCCTCTACCCCACTCCTATCAATGCCTCCCTCACCTCATCAAGCCTGTAATGCTTAATTACTGCTGATACCATCTTCATCCTCTGTCCTCCCTATAGGTAATTGGTTGCCGTTTGCCTATTTAAGATATGTTAAACCAGAACAAACATTTTTGTCAATAAAAATCTTTCAACTGATTCGGAGGGACTAACAAAAATGTAATGGATTGACAGAAATGTATTGTTAAAGAAAAAGAAATATTCTGCAAATTCAGGTTCTTATATCTGGCACTGCATTTGCTTTATAGTTTTTAAACATCTCAAAGGAGAATTGATATGAAAACCTTTTTTAGGAGCAGAAATGAAATTATAAAAGTTCATCCATGTTTTTCAGGAGATGCACATTCTCGATTCGGTAGAATTCATCTTCCGGTGGCTCCTTTATGCAACATCCATTGTAAATACTGTCTTAGAAAATATGATTGCCCCAATGAATCAAGGCCTGGTATATCAAGTAGAGTGCTGACTGTCCAAGAGGCGATAGAAAGAGTAAGATCTATTGTTACAAGGAATGAGCGACTTAGGGTGATTGCAGTGGCAGGTCCTGGAGAACCTCTTGCCAATAAGACCACTTTTGAGGTGTTAAGAGCAGTGAAGAAAGAATTTCCAGAGATAATTCTCTGTGTATCCACAAATGGCTTGCTTCTGTATGAAAGGCTTGACGATCTAATAAAGGCTGGTGTGAAAAGTATTACCATAACCATAAATGCTGTAATTCCTGAGGTTGCTGAGAGGATTTACTCATGGGTGTCTTACAGAGGTGAAACTCTTACAGGAAAGACAGCAGTAGAGTGTCTGTTGTGCAATCAGTGGAAAGGTTTGAGAGAGGCTGTAGAGGCGGGCATAATTGTAAAGATAAATTCAGTTTTAATTCCTGGAATAAATGATGAAGAGATTCCTATGATTGCATGGCTTGCTGGAAGAAGGGGTGCTGTTATACACAATATTATACCTCTTATTCCACAGGCTGAGTTTAGAACTCTTAAAAGACCAACATATGAGATGCTACAAGAAGTACGAGAAAAAAGCAGAATCTATCTTCCTCAGATGACACACTGCCGCCAATGTAGGGCTGATGCCTGTGGTAACCTCAGTGAGGACATGGATATGGAGTTAGAGACCCTTATGTCAAAAATAGGGGAAGAGTACTGTGAGATGGTTCTTTAATAGCCTCAGTGAGAGGGAAGTAGAACGATACCGAAGACAGTTGATGCTCCAGGGTTACACACTGGAGCATCAGTATAGACTGAAAAAGGCTACAGCTCTGGTTGCAGGTATTGGAGGGCTTGGAGGTACTGCCGCAGTATATCTTGCAGTTGCAGGCATTGGAAGAATGGTATTTGTACATGCAGGGAATCTTACCCTGTCTAATATGAATCGTCAGATACTAATGAGACACGAGTGGATTGGTCGTAGCAGGGTGGTACAGGCAAAAAAGACTATTGAGGAGATAAATCCTGATGTAAGAGTGGAGATATTTGATGAGAGACTGACAAAAGACAGTGTCTGGAAGTTTCTTGATGGAGTTGATATTGCACTTTCAGCAAGGCCAAACTTTGAGGAACGGAGAGTTCTGAATGAGGCATGTGTGAAAAATAAAACTCCAATGGTTGAGGCTGCAATGAACGGAATGGAAGGATATCTTTTCAGTGTGATCAGTGGTAAGACACCTTGTCTTAATTGTGTCTTCCCTGATGATGATCCTGAATGGAAGGAGTTAGGCTTTCCTGTGCTTGGTGCTGTTTCAGGTCTCCTTGGTTGTATTATGAGTATCGAAGCCATAAAGATATTAACAGGCTATGGAAGACCTCTAAAATCAGAGATGCTTTTAATCAGTACTATAGACATGGAATTCAAAAAAGTAAAGATACGCAGGAATAATAATTGCTCAGTATGTACCAGAAAGGTTTAACCCTAAGGTTGTCCCTTCAATTATTAAAAGTGTAAAATCAAGACTATGGGAGGAAGGGTGGATTATGAAGAGGGCACAAGGGGTTTGGAGACCTTAGAAGAGAAAAAGGGAAATGTGATGGGAGTATGTGCCACTTTTAATGAGAAATACCTTTGCTGCAGAGTGCATGTGATAAAAACGGTTCAGAACTGTCCTTTTAATTGTACCTACTGTTTTTTGCAGCAATACCTGAATGACAGCAAGACCAAGGTTATAACAGATATTGATAGTATAATTGAAGAGGTCTTGGAGAAGACAAACAGACAACCCTGGAGAATGTTCCGGATAGGTACATGGGAGCTTGGTGACAGTCTTGCCCTTGAAAGGGTGTTTCCACAGGCATCAATGCTTATAGAGAGATTTGCAGATATACCCAATGCAGTTCTGGAGCTTAAGACCAAATCAGCAGTAGTTGAGCCTATACTCCGTGTAAGACATAAAGGTAAAACCATTGTTTCCTGGTCTGTAAATACAGAAAGAATTATCGAGACCGAAGAGAAGGCGACTGCAGCATTAAAGCAGAGGCTGAGGGCTATGAAGGCAGTTGTTGATGCAGGCTATCTCTTAGGGATACATTTTGATCCTATGATCCTGTATAATGGCTGGCAAGAGGATTACAGACACCTGGTGCAGGAGATATTCTCCGTGGTGCCAGAGGAAAGGTTAGTATGGGTATCTATTGGTTCTCTCAGATTCTCACCGGAGATGAAGAGACTCATTGAGATAAACCATCCTTCCACCAATATAACCCTTGCGGAGATGGTTGTTGGAGATGATGGAAAGATGAGGTATGTGAAGCCAATAAGAGTCCAAATGTACAGGCTCCTTTATGAGGAATTGATGAAATACCTCTCTGGAGATTCAATAGTCTATCTCTGTATGGAGAGATGGGATGTATGGGATAAGGTCTTCGGATATCATCCCAAAAGTATTGGACATCTTGATTGGTTATTTGCCACCTCTCTCCACAGGAGATTCTCCATTGGAGTAAAGGAACCAGAAAGGGAAAGATATGAAAAAATAGCACACTTCTCAGGAGAGTAGAATGGAAATTCAGAGTATGACAGGTTTTGGGGATGCAGAAAACAGGGGCTTCAGAGTAGAGGCAAGATCAGTTAATCACAGGTTTATGGATATCCATTTCAGGATGCCCTATTTTCTCAATCCCTATGAGATGCATCTGCGGAATATACTTAAAGAGTATTTCAGCCGGGGCAGATTTGATATCACAGTCACCTTTACAGAAGATATTGAGATAAAAATAGGGATCAACAGAAGACTTGCTGCTTCAGTAATTAAGGCTTTGAAAGAGCTAAAGGAAGCAGAAGGTCTTGAGGAATCTCCAGGAATTACCCATCTCTTCTGGTTCAGGGATAGTATATTTCAGCAGGAGCCAGATTTCAGTCTTGATGCCCTTGAGGCCACCTTCCGAGAGGCATTAGAGAAGCTAAGGGAGATGAGGATCAAGGAAGGTCTTATGCTTGTTGAAGGGATTTACAATATTATTGATGCAGTGGAGGAGATGATCAAGGAGATTGAAGAGCTCAGTTCTGAATTAGTTGATGAGAGATTCAAGGAATTAAAAGAAAAGGTGCAACGTCTTATTGATAATTCAGAGATAGATGAGACGAGGCTTTTACAGGAGATAGCCTTTATGGCAGAAAAGGCGGATATCTCAGAGGAACTATCAAGGCTTAAGAGTCATATTAAACAACTAAGGGATACTCTGAGGAAGGGGCCCTCTGTGGGGAGAAAGCTGGACTTTATTTTACAGGAGTGTTTCCGTGAGATAAATACCATAGGTTCTAAATCAACAGACTACAGAATATCAGAAAGAGTGGTAAAGGTTAAGACAGAGATAGAGAAGATAAGAGAACAGGCACAGAATCTACAATGAAGAAGGAAAAGCGCTGGATAGAGGGTATATGTAAGGCCTATTGTACTTTTTATAAAGAAGAAAAGACAGAATTATACTGTGGTGCCTATAGGTTTATTGTATCAGAATTCAGAGAAGATGATCTAAAAGAAGTGCCTGATGATTACTGGATAGACTACTCACAAGATGACTGGATCCTGAATAACATCTGCCACAGGTGTGAGTTCTTTATTGATGGATGTGAGTTCAGGCAGAGTGGTTCCTCACCGCCCTGTGGTGGATACACTATTTTGGAGTTTTTCAGGAAGAAGAGAACCTAAGGGACATCTGCTGCAGAGGGGTTTTCTTTTACAGTGGTTCTTTCCTACAGCGACCAGAAGGGCATGATACTCATTGAAGAGTTGAGGGTCCCGTGGTAAGCTACTCTGGAAGAGGTCTTGAATTTCAGAATATTTGGCATCCTCTCCCACAATACCATGTCTCTGGAGAATCCTCTTTGTGTAGGCATCTACAACAAATACAGGTCTGTTAAATGCATAAAGCAGTATTGAGTCCGCTGTTTCTGGTCCTATGCCTTTCACCTGAAGCAATTCCTTTCTTAGTGTTTCAGTATCTTCTTTTTTCATGCGCTCTATATCTCCACACCATCTATGATGGAGGTATTCAAGGAATGCCCGTAGTCTTTCTGCCTTTATATTATAGTATCCAGCAGGCCTTATGAATTCTGAGAGTCTTTCAATGGGTAGTTTATAAAGTGTATGGGGTGAGAGCAGGCCAGCAGCTTTTAGATTTGATATTGCCTTCTCTACATTGGTCCAGTTTGTATTCTGTGTAAGAATGGCCCCAACCATCACCTCAAAGGTACTGTCTGCTGGCCACCAGTACTGAGGACCATAGGTGTTGTAAAGGAGTTTAAACGCTCTATCTATAAAGTATCTATTCCCCTTCTTCACCTCTATCTAAAAACCTTTTTTATCTCCTTTAAAGGAAATTTCTTCACAATATCTATAGCCTCTTCATAGGACATCTTGTTGTAGTTGAGTACAAACACAACCCCTTGAGTATTGGTAACTCCTTTGATCTGGACTACAACTGTTCCAGAATTGTCCCCCTTTTGATGGCTTACACCAGCAGGGAAACCCTCCAGTGAAAATGTCTTAAAGAACTCATCAGGGCTATCATAGGTCATGCCCATTCCGAAGGGAACCCATGCAGCCATAGCAGAGAAACCACCTAATATTTGTGCATGGAGTTCTTTGGAGCCTTTATGGTATGTCCTTTCTGCTGTGACCATCTCACCCATTGGGCTACTCATGTTTGACCCTGTGGGTTGTTCAGCCTTCCAGCCTCTAAGGTCAATAAGAAACTTGTAGAGTTCTGAATATTTTGGCAGACTGCCTGCCTGAACTGAGACAGCAGAAAAGAGTAAGATTACTACAGTTATCAAAAACCTTTTCATATTTACCTCCTCATTATTTATTAAGTTAAATACTCATAAAGTGGCCACCTCTCCGGGAGTCTCCCCAGCCTGTGTAATCTCCCATTACGATGTTTACTCCCCCAAAATAGAGGTCTTTACTGTCCCATATGTTTATATTATATATCTTACTCAATAAAGCCGCTGTTTTGTCATCAAACCCTGGTTCCATCTGAACCACTTCTTCATCGTCTAAGTGGAATCTTGGTGCTTCTACAGCCTCCTTCACAGCCATTCCCTCATCTATTAGGTTTAGTATTACCTGAAGTATGGCTGTTCTGATCCGTTTGCTTCCACCACTGCCAAGCACAGCATGGATTCTGCGGTCTTTTTCTATAAAGGTAGGACTCATCATTGAGGCAACTCTCTTGCCAGGTGGTGTCTTAAAAAATCCTTCTGGATGCAAGTCTTCCTCTCCCATCATATTGTTGAGCATGATGCCTGTGTTAGGCATGAAACATCCAGACCCTGTCCCATTGGATAGGGTTATTGAGGCTGCATTGCCATTGCCATCAATTATACTTATATGGGTGGTGCCTGTTTTAGAAGTTTTATACCGGTTCATCTCTTTCATAGCAGAACATCTCAGGACCTGTATTTCTGATGGTGACAGAGTATGTATATGGAACTGCTTCAGGTAATCGAGTGCAATACATATCAGTCTGCCACCAAGGGATGGTGGAGGGTTTGTGAGAATCCTGTATCCTCTATAATTACATTCAAGAGGATAATGGAGCTGAACCTCATAGGATTGCATATCTTCAGATGTTAGAATTCCACCTTCCTTAGACATCTCCTTTTCAAGCCTTTTGCCTCCTTTCAGATAGAACTCATCAATCCATCTCTGGGGTGAAGAGAGTGAAAGGAACTCTTTCAGTAGGGGATTGTATAGTCTGTCACCTCCTGAGGTGTCAAAAATCTCTCTGCCGTATTCAGTGAGATTAAGGATAGGTCTCAGTATCTCGAACTGGTAGAGCAGATTTTCAGTCAAGGGTATCCCTTCATCTAAGTATCTGAGAGCAGGGGCTATTAGGTCTTCTATCTCCATACTGCAGAGGTCATCATATATGCGTATTAGTCCTTTCAACACACCTGGTACGGCAACAGACCCCATCCCGATATAGAATTCCTGAACAGTGGCTTTAAACTTTAATTGCACAGGTATCATTTTGGGTTCAGCACCTTCTGGTGCATCCTTGCCAGGGGCATTAACAAAGAAGTCATAAACTAAGGTCTCTTTACTCTTAGACAGGTGGGCAAGAAGAAAGCCTCCTCCTCCAAGGCTCGAGAGTGTGGGTTCTGTAACCACAGATGCAAACCCTGCAGCTACTGCAGCATCAAAGGCATTTCCTCCTTTCTGGAGCATCTCTATAGCTGCCTCTGTAGTGAGGGGATGGCTTGAGGAGACGGCTCCTTTCATAAGAAGAATTCTCCTTGAATCGTCTTTATAACCTTCCTCAGATCAGAAGTCTGCTGGAAGAGTTCAAGCTGTCTATGGGCTCCTGTTCCTTTCTCCAGAATCCTCTCTACATGCCTCAGATATTCTGAACAGCCGAGACTCCTTGCCTCATTCTGGATGAGCTTCAGCAGATCAAGAATCGCATCCCTGATAGGATGGACTCCTGAGCTTATAGGATTTGCAAAGACTCCATTAAGGCCGTATCTTGCAGCCTGCCATTTATTTGCTCTATGAATCTGTATATATGTCTTTGGATGATGAGGAAGGTTGCCTATATGTACAACAATACTTTGGACAAATGCGGCAATTGCGAGAATGTCTCTGAATCTGCAAGGGATATCACATATCCTGATCTCAACTGTGCCAAAATCAGGATGAGGTCTTACATCCCACCACAGGTCTTTTACTGTCTCAATATATCCTGCCTTCATAAGCATCAGTACAAGGTGGTTGAACTCATGCCAGCCATCTATATACTCAGGCATACCAGAGCGGGGTAGTGCCTCAAAGAGTTTTGTTCTGTATGAAAATAGCCCTGTTTTTTCACCTTCATAAAAGGGTGAAGACGTGGTAAGTGCAAGAAGCAGAGGAAGATAGATCCTTATGGTGTTTGTTATCTGGATAGCCTCTTCAGGTCCCTTGACCCCTATATGTACATGAAGACCCTGAGCAATAAACCTTCTTCCAACGATCTGGAGGTCTTCCATGATCTGTTTATATCTGGGATTGTCTGTTACAGATTGTCTTGAACCACGGGCAAAGGGATGAAGGCTTGCAGAAAAGAAGGTTGCATCAAAGGGCTTTAGAATCCCTTCAAGATACTCTAAGGATTCTCTGAGGTCTTGCTCCACTTCTGAGATAGTTTCGCATATTCCTGTGTTGATTTCTATCATAGATTTCAGGAATTCTTCCTTTATCTTCTGGCGGTATTTTTGATCCACTCTTCTGAGGACTTCGGGGGCTATATTCAGTAAATGGCAGGTCTCTGAATGTATCAATTGGAGTTCCAGTTCTACTCCGATAGTAGGTCCAGAACTTGACTTAAACTCTAACATTCCTGTGCTTTAGAACCTCTACTGCTTTTTTCACCACCTCTGCATAAAAGGCCGCTCCAACCCTTATGACTTCCTCATCAAAATCAAAATTGCTACTGTGTGTAGGCACAAATTTGTGCAGACTATTATGGGCACCAAAACGGACAAAGCATCCAGGTATATGCTCTAAATAATATGCAAAATCCTCTCCTCCCATGCTCGGTTGGGTGAGAATAATAACACCATCCTCTCCTATTACTTCCTTTGCAGCCTCCTTTGCGATCCTGTATCCCTCTGGATGATTCATCACAGGAGGGTAGCCTTCATGGATGCTTACATAAACATCAGCACCATGTAGAGAAGAGACAGAAGCAGCGGTCTTTTTGATTTTTTCTATAACAATATCCCTGGTTCTTTTGTCTGTACACCTTATAGTACCTCTTAACACAGCCTCATCAGCTATTGCATTATAGGCAGTTCCGGCATGGAAGCTCCCTATACTTACAACAGTGGGATTCAGAGGGTCTACACTCCTTGACACTATGCTCTGAAGAAGTGTTACAATCTGGGCTCCCACAACCACTGCATCCACTGTCTCGTGAGGACGGGCAGCATGTCCACCCTTACCAATGATTCTTATCTCGAGACTATCAGTGTATGATGTATCCATGTACTGTCGTATAGCAATACTTCCTACAGGAAAGTGCATATCTATATGGCCACCGAATATCATGTCTACACCATCAAGCACACCTGCCTCAATCATTGCCCTTGCACCTCCGCCTCCTTCCTCTGCAGGTTGAAAAATAAATACCACATTACCCTCTGGAGGTGACTCTTTAAGAAGCATGGCAGCGCCAATAAGCATTGCTATATGTCCATCATGCCCACATGCATGCATATAACCACTCACCCTGGAGCTGAATGGCAGTCCTGTCTTCTCCTCCACAGGCAGTGCATCCATATCTGCCCTGATTGCGATTGTAGGGCCCGAAGGAGTGGTTTCAAGACGGGCCACAACTCCTGTCTTTCCAACGCCTGTCTTATGCCATATGGAGAGTCTGCTCAGGGCAACACTTACTGTCTCTGCTGTTTTTGCCTCCTGAAAGGCTGGCTCAGGCCACTGGTGTATCTTACGCCTTATATGGCATAGATATTCAAAGGTTCCATCATTTATCATTTCTCTATATCTCATCATTAGTTAATTTTACCAGATTACCACAATTTTAAATCAAAACTGCTATAATTATTTATTTCAGAACTGTATAAAGGAAAGGTTTAACATAATGCTTGCTAAAAGGATTATACCCTGTCTTGATGTAAAGGACGGCAGGGTCGTCAAAGGGGTCAATTTTGTAAACATACGGGATGCAGGAGACCCTGTTGAGAATGCCATATATTATGATCAGGAGGGGGCAGATGAGCTGGTATTCCTTGATATAACCGCCTCACACGAGAAACGAAAAATAATACTTGATGTGGTGGAACGGACTGCAGAGGATGTCTTCATGCCTCTTACTGTTGGAGGAGGAATAAAGACACTGGATGACATAAGAGACCTCCTGAATGCAGGCTGTGATAAAGTCTCCATAAACACATCAGCAGTGAGAGATCCTGAATTCATAAGAGAGGCTTCTGAAAGGTTTGGTTCTCAGTGTATTGTGGTGGCAATTGATGCAAAGAGGGTCCATGACTCCAGATTTGAGATTGACCGGCCAAGGGAGATTCCTGACTGGTTAAAAGATAACAAGTCCTTAGAGCACCTAAGGGTTTCTTCCCACAGCAGGCCGAAACAGTGGGAGGTTTTCACCCACGGAGGTCGCCGTCCGAGAGGGATTGATGCAGTAGAATGGGCAAAATATATGGAAAAGCTTGGGGCAGGAGAGATACTTCTTACCTCTATGGACAGAGATGGAACCAAGGATGGATACGATATAGACCTGACCAGGGCTGTTGCAGAGGCGGTGGGAATCCCTGTGATTGCCTCAGGAGGAGCCGGCACCCTGGAGCACCTCTACGAGGCCCTTACAGAGGGCAGGGCAGATGCAGCCTTAGCAGCCTCTATATTCCATTACAGGGAATACACTATACGGGAGGCAAAGGAATATCTCAGAGAAAAAGGGGTTGTGGTTAGACTTTAAAATAAAAAAACACTTTGGAGGCACTAAATGAAGATTGATGAACTCTGTATCAACACTATCAGGTTTCTCGCTGTGGATGCAATCCAGAAGGCGAATTCAGGGCATCCAGGAATGCCCATGGGTGACGCAGCAATGGCCTATGTGCTGTGGGACAGGTTTTTGAAACACAATCCCAAGAACCCCAAGTGGTTTAACAGGGACAGGTTCGTTCTGTCAGCCGGACACGGCTCGATGTTGCTTTACAGTCTCCTGTATCTAACAGGATATCCCCTGAGTCTGAAGGAGATAAAGAAATTCCGCCAATGGGGTAGCAAGACCCCAGGACATCCTGAGTATGATCCGGAAACCGGTGTGGAGACCACAACAGGCCCTCTGGGACAGGGGTTCGGTATGGGCGTGGGAATGGCGATGGCAGAGAGGTTCCTGAGAGAGTATTTTAACCGTCCAGGCTTCCCAGTGATAGACTACTATGTCTACGCTATCTGCAGTGATGGGGACATAATGGAGGGTATATCTTCTGAGGCAGCCTCTATTGCAGGCCATTTTAAATTGGGCAAGATCATTTACCTCTACTCAGACAACCGTATCACCATAGAGGGTTCAACAGAACTGAGTTTTTCAGAGGATGTGGCAAGACGGTTCAAGGCATACGGCTGGCATGTCCAGAAGGTGAATGGTTATAACCTTAAAGAGATAGCAGATGCGATCAGACAGGCAAAGAAGGAGAAGGACAAACCCTCTCTTATCATCGCAAGAACACACATAGCCTTTGGAAGTCCAAACAAACAGGATACGGCAGAATCTCATGGTGCTCCTCTTGGGGAGGAAGAGGTGAGGCTTACAAAGCTGGCGGCTGGATGGCCTCTTAAACCAAAGTTCTATGTGCCCAAAAGGGCACTTCAGCATATGAGAAAAGCGGTGAAGAGAGGAAGAGAGGCTGAAAAGAAGTGGAGACAGATGTTGAGAAGATACAGCAGAAGGTATCCTGACCTATATCAGAAGTTCATTGAGTTTACAGAGGGCCGGTTGCCTGAGGGATGGGACAGGGACTTGCCGGTTTTCACTCCTTCGAATGGGGCTGTAGCCACCAGGTCAGCCTCTGGGAAGGTTCTCAATATCCTCGCAGACAGGATTCATAATCTTATTGGAGGCTCTGCTGATTTGGCGCCATCAAATAACACCTATCTAAAAAAATATCCTGATTTTGGACTCCAAAAAAAGGGCAGAAATATCCATTTTGGGGTGAGGGAGCACGCAATGGCTGCAGCTCTTAATGGTATGGCCCTTGCTGGGGGTGTAATCCCCTATGGAGGAACCTTTCTTGTGTTCTCAGACTATATGAGACCCTCAATAAGGCTTGCTGCAATGATGCATCAACATGTGATTTATGTATTCACCCATGACTCTGTGGGGCTTGGTGAGGATGGTCCTACCCATCAGCCGATAGAGCACCTCACCTCTTTAAGGGCGATCCCTAATTTTACAGAGATAAGACCTGCAGATGCAAATGAGACGAGAGAGGCATGGAAAATTGCTCTTAGCAGAAGAGGAGGCCCAGTGGCTCTGATCCTCACAAGGCAGAAGGTTCCTGTAATTGACAGACAAAGGTATGCCTCAGAGGAAGGCATACACAGAGGTGCCTATATAGTTGCAGACTCTGCTGGTATGCCTGATGTGATAATTCTTGCATCTGGGTCTGAGGTCCATCTTGCCCTTGATGCCTACGAGAGGCTTCTGAAAGAAGGGATAAAACCAAGGGTGGTAAACATGGCCTCATTCCGTATATTTGATGAACAGCCGGAAGACTACAGGGCAGAGGTGCTTCCACCAGAGGTACAAAAGAGGATTGCTGTTGAGGCAGGTGCCACCCTCTGCTGGCATAAATATATAGGGCTGAAAGGGAGAATAATAGGAATAGACCGGTTCGGGGCTTCTGCACCATACAAGGTGATATTTGAGAAGTTCGGTTTCACCACAGAAAATATTGTCAATATAGTTAAAGAGCTTGTATAGATTTTAAGTGGTTAGTTTTTGCCTCTTGTCTAAGTAAGCCGTATGTGAGAATTTAGATTGCTCTTCATAAGCCGACCAGGGTCAAATTAGGATTGTAAAATTCTTATAATAGTTGACACCTTTTATAAAAAGATTTTAGAATTTAGAATCCTTTGACGAATGAATTACAGCAGAAGAGGAGGAAGTAGATGGGATATGTAGAGGGTTTGAAATGTAGAGAATGTGGTAGACAGTACAATGTAGAACCCATCTATGTCTGTGAGTTCTGTTTTGGGCCTCTTGAAGTAATTTATAATTATGAAAAAATCAAGAAAGTAATCTCGAAAAAAAAGATTGAAAATAGAGATGAGACCTTGTGGCGGTATAAAGAACTTTTACCGATAGATGGACCTCCACAGGCTGGTCTTTATTCTGGATTTACTCCTCTTGTGAAGGCAGAGAATCTTGCAAAGGTTCTGGGAGTTAAAGAACTTTACATAAAAGACGATACAGTAGTACACCCAACATTCTCTTTTAAAGATAGAGTAGTGGCTGTGGCACTTACAAAGGCAAAAGAATTCGGATTTGATACCGTTGCCTGTGCCTCTACAGGCAATCTTGCCCATTCTGTATCTGCCCAGGGGGCAAAGGCAGGTTTTAAGAGGTTTATCTTTATTCCTGCAACCTTGGAGGCGAGCAAGATAGTTTCTTCCCTTGTGTTTGAGCCTCATCTTATTGCAGTGGATGGGAATTATGATGAGGTTAACAGGCTTTGTTCTGAGATCGCCAACCAATACAGGTGGGCCTTTGTGAACATAAATATAAGACCCTTTTATGCTGAAGGTTCAAAGACAATCGGATTTGAGATTGCTGAACAGCTGGGCTGGAAGGCGCCTGACAATGTGGTAGTCCCCTGTGCCAGTGGTTCATTACTTACAAAGATATGGAAGGCTTTCAAGGAACTCAAGGAGGTGGGAATAATAAAGAGTGCTAATACCAAGATCTTTGCAGCACAGGCTAAGGGATGTAATCCTATTGTAACAGCAATAAAGAATGATACTGATGTTATAAGACCAGTGAAGCCAGATACCGTGGCAAAATCTCTTGCTATAGGCAATCCTGCTGATGGTTATTATGCATATAAGGCAGTGAAGGAGTCTGGAGGATATGGAGAGGATGTAACGGACGATGAGATAGTGGAAGGAATGAAGCTTCTTGCACGAACAGAAGGCATCTTTGCAGAGACCGCGGGTGGGGTTACAGTAGCAACCACTAAGAAATTGATAGAACAGGGCTACATAGGCAAAAATGAGGTTACAGTTATATGTGTTACAGGCAATGGGCTAAAAACTAAGGAGGCATTTGATGGTAGAATGAGTGAACCGATCTATATAAAACCCAATATAGAGGCTTTTGAGAAGACATTAAAGAGGTTAAAGATTTTAAAATAATATTTAATTAATAAGGGGGTAACAATGGCAGTAAAAGTTAGAATACCAACACCTTTACAGAGGTTAACCAATGGCCAGGAAGTGGTAGAGGGCAAGCCTGGCAAGATTATCGATCTTATTATGGAGCTCGACAGCCGTTATCCTGGACTTGCTGAGAGGGTCTCTGAGAATGGCAAGATAAGAAGGTTTGTAAATATCTATGTTAATGAAGAGGATATCCGCTTTCTACAGGCCGAAGAGACAGAAGTAAAGGATGGGGATGAGGTATCAATAGTTCCTGCAATTGCAGGAGGAAGGGGGAATTAATGAAAGTAAGGGTTAAGTTAACCTTTCCACAGCATCTTATTAAAGAACCTGTCCTTTTTACTATGGCCAAGAAGTATGATGTAATGCCTAACATACGAAGGGCCCGTGTTACTGATACTGTAGGAGAGATGGTCTTGGAACTTGAGGGAGAGGAGGAAAACCTCAATAAAGGGCTTCAGTCTTTAAGAGACCAAGGTGTAGAAGTGGAGTATGTAGAGGGTGATATAATTGAATAAGGAGGTAGGTGAATCATGATTAATGCATCAGAGCAGTTATCTGGTCAGGCAGACCAGGATGACCGAATGTGTGAGCAATGGAAAGGAATCCTTTATCATTACAGAGAGTTTCTCCCGGTCACAGAAAAAACCCCTATCATTACCCTATATGAAGGCAATACGCCTCTTATCAATTCAGTAAATATTCCAAAATATCTTGGTCTGAAACTTGATCTCTATTTTAAATTTGATGGTGCAAATCCTACAGGCTCCTTTAAGGATAGAGGCATGACCATGGCTATCTCAAAAGCATTAGAGGAGGGTGCAAAGGCTGTTATATGTGCATCCACAGGTAACACCTCGGCCTCAGCAGCAGCTTATGCAGCCAGGGCAGGGATAAAGGCGATAGTGCTCATACCTGAAGGTAAAATCGCCCTGGGGAAACTTGTACAGGCACTTGTACATGGCGCTGTGGTAGTGCAGATTGAAGGCAACTTTGACCAGGCACTGAGGATAGTAAAAGAGATGGTGAGGAGATATCCTATAACCCTTGTTAATTCCATTAATCCATACAGACTTGAAGGACAGAAAAGTGCAGCCTTTGAGGTATGTGACCAACTGGGCAAAGCCCCGGATTATCATGCCCTTCCTGTAGGAAATGCAGGTAATATAACAGCATACTGGAGAGGGTACAAACAGTACCATGAGGCAGGTAGGATTAAATCTCTTCCCAAAATGCTTGGATTTCAGGCAGAAGGAGCCGCTCCAATAGTGCATGGGAAGGTTATAGAAAAGCCAGAAACCGTGGCTACTGCTATAAGGATCGGCAACCCTGCAAGCTGGAAGTATGCTGAACAGGCAAGGGATGAATCTGGTGGAGTGATCGAGGCGGTAACGGATGAAGAGATACTGCAGGCTTATAAGATGGTTGCCTCTATGGAGGGCATATTCTGTGAGCCTGCATCTGCAGCTTCAGTGGCGGGTGTGATAAAGTTGTACAGACAGGGTTATTTTAAAGGTGGTGAGACAGTGGTATGCACTCTTACAGGTAATGGACTGAAAGACCCTGATACTGTCTTTAAGGTGGTTTCTGAACCAAGAAAGGCAAAGGCAAGCATCGAGTCAGTAGAAGAGGTTCTTCAGGATGTTCTTGATTTCAATCAGAAGGGCTCTCTCAAACCTGACAATAGCAGTCCCTTTCCTTATTAATTAATTCCCTGTATAATATACTTTTATGAAGTATGTTGTTATCATAGGGGATGGTATGGCAGACAGGCCTTTGAAGGAGTTAGATGGGAAGACGCCACTTCAGGTTGCCTTTACTCCTAATATGGATAAACTTGCCAAAAAGGGGATACTGGGTATGGTAAGAACTATCCCAGAAGGGTTCAGTCCTGGCTCTGATGTGGCAAACCTCAGCATACTCGGTTATGACCCTAAGGTCTACTACTCAGGAAGGGCCCCTCTTGAGGCAGCAAGTATGGGTATACACCTGGAGGATTCTGATGTGGCATACAGATGTAATCTGGTTACCATTAAATACAGCAAGACTCATACTCGAGCTATAATGGAGGACTACAGTGCAGGACATATAAGCACGGAGGAAGCCAAAGAGTTAATAGATTCAATAAATGACGCACTTGGGGATGATGAAATAAAGTTCTATCCCGGAATAAGTTACCGTCATCTTATGATCTGGAAGAATGGGGAGGTGGATATTGAGTGTATTCCCCCTCATGATATCATGGGAAAAGAGATTGCCGATTATCTGCCTCGTGGAAAGGGTGATGAATTTCTGAGAGCCTTAATGGAACGCTCTGTAGAAATACTGGAGAGCCATCCTGTTAACAGAAAAAGGATATCTGAAGGAAAGCCACCAGCTAACAGTATCTGGCTCTGGGGACAAGGGAGAAGACCTTCTATTCCCACCTTTCAGGAGAAGTATGGCATCAGTGGTGCACTGGTTAGTGCTGTTGATCTTACAAAAGGCTTGGGTATATATGCAGGATTTGAAATTTTAAAGGTTCCTGGGGTTACAGGGTATATTGATACCAATTATACTGGCAAGGCAGAGTATTCTCTGAAGGCCCTTGAAAGGCACGATTTTGTATATATTCATGTGGAGGCTCCTGATGAGGCAGGACACAGCGGGGACCTGAAGATCAAGATAAAAGCTATCGAAGACTTTGATACAATGCTGGTGGGTACCCTTCTAAGAGGGATAAAGACATTCGAAGATTATAGGATACTTCTTATGCCAGACCATCCGACACCCCTGGAGGTGAGGACCCATACTACTGAGCCAGTTCCATTTGTGATATATGACAGCAGGATAGAGAATGAAAACCCTATTGATGGGTTTAGTGAGGCTATAGAAGAGGTAGATGATATTCTCTCTTTTGAAGAAGGATATAGACTAATGGATTACTTTCTTCAAGAAAGCCCAAATAAAGAGTAGGGGGTTTAAGGAGGCATTAAGACATGTTGATTGTTCAGAAGTATGGCGGCACATCTGTTGGGAGCATAGAGAGAATTAAGGCAGTAGCAGAGAGGGTTGTTAATACAAAAAAGGCAGGCCATGATGTGGTTGTGGTGGTCTCTGCGATGGCGGGTGAGACGGATAAACTCATCTCCCTTGCCAAGGAGATATCAGATATGCCGCCTGAAAGAGAGATGGACCTTCTGCTTTCCTCTGGTGAGAGGATCTCTGCAGCATTAATGGCTATAGCAATAAATAAGCTTGGACAGAAAGCAAAATCCTTTACTGGAAGACAAGTGGGGATCATCACAGATACATCCCATACAAAGGCGAGAATCGAAAGAATCAGTGCTGAAAGTGTTAGAGAGGCCCTCCAGGAGGGTATAATTCCTGTGATTGCAGGATTTCAGGGGATAACAGAGACATCAGAGGTTACCACCCTTGGCAGAGGAGGTTCTGATCTAACAGCGGTTGCAGTTGCTGCTGCACTTAATGCAGACCTCTGTGAGATCTATACAGATGTGGAAGGGGTATTCACCACTGATCCCGGTATAGTACCAAATGCAAGAAAACTGGAGAAGATATCCTATGAGGAGATGCTTGAGCTTGCAAGTCTCGGGGCAAAGGTGCTTCAGACCAGATCAGTAGAGTTTGCAATGAAGTATGATGTGCCTCTGGTTGTGAGGTCATCATTTTCAGATAAACCAGGGACCCTTGTGGTTAAGGAGGATAGAGATATGGAAAGAGTTTTAGTCTCAGGTGTTGCCTATGATAAAAATCAGGTAAAGATAACTATTATGAGTGTGCCTGACAGGCCAGGAATTGCTGCAAGGCTTTTTAAAGAGGTTGCTGATGCAAATATTGTGGTTGATATGATTGTCCAGAATATCAGTATTGATGGAAAATTTGCAGATATATCCTTCACTGTGCCCAAGGCAGACAAAGACAAAGCAGTAGAGATTACCGAGAAGGTTTCAGAAGCCCTTGGTGCCAAAGGGGTATCAGTGGATGAGAATATCGCAAAAGTCTCAATAGTGGGTGTAGGGATGAAGACTCATTCGGGTGTAGCAGCAAAGATGTTTGAGACTCTTGCTAAGGAGGGTATAAATATCATGATGATAAGCACCTCAGAGATAAAGGTATCATGTGTGATTGACTCTAAATATACTGAGCTGGCTGTCAGGGTACTGCATGATGCTTTTGAACTGGGCTCATAGCACCTCAAAATGGGGATAAAAAGAAAGAAACAATCTCCTGTCTGCCTTCTTGAACCTGTATCTGAGCCCTTTGCCTTAGTAATATTTGGAGCCTCAGGAGACCTTACCAAGAGAAAGCTTATTCCTGCCCTGTTTAACATCTATAAGGAGTCTCTTGTACCAGAAAGATTCTTTATTCTTGGCACTGCAAGGACTGAATACTCAAGTATTGAATTTAGAGATATACTGTCAGAGCATGTAACCACAGATGCACTTTGGCAGAACTTCAAGAGACATCTCTTTTTCCAGCCTATTGATTATAATGACAGAATCACATATATAACTCTAAGGAAGACGCTTAAGAGACATGAGAAGACCTTTCAGACGAAAGGTAACAGGCTCTTTTATCTTGCTGTTCCACCACAGCTTACTGAAGATATAGTAAAAATGATTGGAGAAAGTGGACTTGCTGAGAGTGAAGGATGGAAAAGAATTGTGGTAGAGAAACCCTTTGGATGGGATTTGCCCTCTGCAAAGAGACTGAATGAACTTCTCCAGAGATACTTTAAAGAGGAGGAGATATTCCGTATTGACCACTACCTTGGTAAGGAGACTGTGCAAGATATTCTTCTGTTTAGGTTTGCCAATTCTATATTTGAACCAATATGGAATAGGAACTTTATTGACCATGTCCAGATTACTGCCTCAGAGAGTATAGGAGTAGAAAAGAGGGCAGGATACTATGAGAAGGCAGGCATTATAAGAGACATGTTCCAGAATCATATACTTCAGTTAATGAGCCTAATAGCAATGGAGCCACCTGCACTGTTTGAGCCAGCCAGGATAAGGGAGGAGAAGGTTAAAGTGTTCAGATCCCTGAGAGAGATAACAAGGGCAGATATACCTGAGTATACGGTGTTTGGTCAGTATATTGAAGGAGTGATAGATGGACAGAAGGTTGTGGGATACAGAGATGAGGAAGGGGTAAGAAAGGATTCCCATACTCCTACATTTGCTGCACTTAAGGTCTTTATAGATAACTGGCGATGGCAGGGGGTTCCTTTCTATCTCCGTTCAGGCAAAAGGCTTAAAAGACGAGTTACAGAGGTATCAATACATTTCAAGACAGTTCCTCACTCAATCTTTAAAAATGTCTTATCTGAGGAGATAAAGCCGAATGTGCTTGTTTTTAGAATACAGCCTGATGAGGCTATAGAACTTACCTTTCAGACAAAAATACCAGGGACAACATTATGCTTTAGAGAGGTGACAATGAACTTCTCCTACCGTCAACAAGACCATTCCATGCCTGAGGCATATGAGAGAGTCCTGATGGACTGCTTAAGGGGTGACCATCTCATCTTTGTGGGGCAGGAGGGGGTGGAAAAGGCCTGGGAGTTTTTTACCCCTATCCTGAAGTTCCTCGATAAAGGCAAAAAACTTATATTCCATATTAATGATTATAGGGCAGGCACCTGGGGGCCTCCAGAGGCAGAGGAGTTTATTAGAAGAGATGGCAGACAGTGGTGGGTAAGATAGTTCCTTTAAAAAATGAGGAAGAGATGGCTCTTTATGCAGTTCGGAAGATTAAACACCTTTGTCAAAAGGCCTTATTTATGAGAGGAAGATTCAATATGGCAGTCTCAGGTGGCCGTTCTCCTATAGCAGTGCTGAAAAGGCTTGCTCAAGAGGATATGTCTTGGCAGAATGTCCATATTTTCCAGGTGGATGAAAGATATGTAAGCCCTGATAGCCCTACGAGCAATTCTAAGATGCTTAAAGAGATGCTGCTCAGCAGGGTTTCCATTCCTGTAGAGAATATCCATTTTATTGATACAGGATTGACAATACAGGAAGCTGCGAGAGAATATGAGAATCTGCTGCGTCTCTGTTTAAGAGAGGGTTTTGATCTTGTTATTCTTGGGCTCGGGGCAGACTGTCATATTGCCTCCCTTTTCCCCTACAGCCCTCTTTTGAAACAGCCGCAGAGATGGGTAGCTGAAGTTATTGAACCTTCTGTAGTTCCAGCAAGAGTGACTGTTACATTGCCATTGTTAAGAAGATCAGGAAGCATTTTTCTTATTGTTACAGGAAAAGAGAAAAGCGATGCTTTCAGGAGGCTAACAGATATTTTTATAGCTCCTGAGGCCTGTCCTGGAAAGTATCTTTATGAACTTCAGCAGACCGAAGTCTTGGTTACAGCAGACGCATATAGCAATAATTAAAGGTATATAAATTCTGACTCTGGAGACCTAAGTTGTTGACCTCTGTCCTTATTATTAAGCATAATCATAAAAAGGATAGATTTTTCAGTAGCCAAACCACCTTTGATATAATTCAATTAAGGTGAGAGTTTCAGTAATAATAAGCACTTATAACCGCCCAGAATATTTGAGGCTTGCATTAAAAGCATATCTTAATCAGACGGTTCTACCAGAAGAGATAGTTATAGCAGATGACGGCTCTTCTGAGGAGACAGAGAGAGTGATTAAAGAATTCGAAAATAATGGAGATGTAAAAATAATTCATTGCTGGCATGAAGACAGAGGTTTCAGAGTCTCTGAGATCAGAAACAAGGCAGTGGCACTCAGTTCAGGCCAATATATTATCTTCTCAGATGATGATACAATTCCCTCAAGGTATTTAGTAGAAGACCATATCAGATATGCTGAAAGAGGATATTTTATTCAAGGACATAGGGTTCTGCTCGGTCCAAAGGCTTCTGAATATTTTAAGCACTCTGAGATCACATACCCTCGGCTATTCCGTCTATATATAAATGGAGAGGTCCAGAATATCTCAAACTCTTTTAGGTTTTGGATTCCTATAATAATGAAGACAAAAAGAATAAAAGGCGTGAGAAGCTGCAACATGAGCATGTTCAGAGATGATTTTATTGCTGTCAATGGTTTTAATGAAGAATTCCAAGGATGGGGGAAAGAGGATACAGAGCTTGTTGTAAGGTTGTATAAGTACGGGTTGAAACGGAAGGATATAAAGTTTAGGGCAAATGTGTTCCATCTTTATCATGATAAATACAACAGGGATGCCCTGAGGAGGAATATAGAACTGCTGGAGAGGACATTAAAGAGTGATAAGTATTACTGTAAAGAAGGGATAGACAAATATCTTTAAGGGGAGGAGCAGTTGTTGCTGTCGGCAATAGTGATTACATTCAATGAGGCAGAGAAGATCGAAAAATGTCTTAAAAGCCTGAAGTTCTGTGACGAGATAGTGGTTGTAGACTCTGGCAGTACAGACCACACCCTGGACATAGCAGCAAGATATACCCAGAGGATCTTTATAGAACAATGGAAAGGATTTGGTTTACAGAAACAGTCTGCCCTTGAGAAGGCTGCTGGAGAGTGGGTGCTCAGTATAGACGCTGATGAAGAAGTGCCAGAACCCTTGGCAGAAGAGATAATAGGCAGTGTTAAAAGCAATCTCTACAGTGGATTTATGATACCACGCAAAAATCTGTATGGTTCAAAATGGCTTCGACATGGAGGTCAGTATCCTGATCATGTGCTCAGGTTGTTCAAGAGAGAGGCTGGTAGATTTACTGATTCGGTTGTACATGAAAGGGTGGTTGTAGAGGGTAGAGTGGGTAAGCTCTCTAATCCTATTGTCCATCATGCCTTCGAAGACCTGAGCAGTATGCTTGAGAAGATGAACAGATATTCATCCTTAGGGGCAGAGCAGATGTTAAAAAATGGTAAGAAGGCAAACTCTTTTTCTCCTTTCATCCATGCGATGGCATTATTTCTGAAAGACTATATATTCAGAGGTGGATTTCTTGATGGAAGAGAGGGTTTTAATGTAGCCCTTCTTAAATCACTGGGGGTTTATTTTAAATATCAGAAATTACTTGATTTGATGAGAAACAATAAATCCGCAAAAGGATCTTTTTAATTCTGTGGGGTTTGCTCTATCAGGTTGTTTGTATTTTCATATCTCAAGAATACTCCCATCACAAAAGCAAACACACACACAAGCATATGTATATTAAATAATGACTCTGTCAGTCCTGCGCTCATGTAGTGTACTGCAACTATTGTTGTTACAAGCCCCCAAATCCTTGTTTCCGGGTTAAACAACAGCTTCTTTGAATACTTGAAGATAGTATAGAAGATATACAGCAAGGCCGAAAACCCTATAATTCCATTTGTTGCAAGTACATTCATATACATGTTATGAGGTTGATTATATCGTAATATAAATTGTGGTAACTCTCCCTTTTTAACATAATTCAGTAAAGTAATCACATAGTCTCCTGTTCCAACACCAAAAACAGGCGATGCCAAAAACATCTTAAAAGAGGCTTTCCACATCAGGAGCCTTGCTCCGATTGAGGTATCTGTGTAGCCAGAGAGGAATCTATAGATGTCACTGAATATCATCATAATCCTCTGATGGACAAGGCTATTAAAGAAAAATAAAAAAACAGAGACAGCAACCATGAAGAGGATTGTGAATATAAAGTATCTCTTACGAGAGAATATCAGGTAGAAGAAAACAATGGATGCTATAAATATTCCTACCCATGCTGTTCTTGAAGTAGAAAAGATTATCGTAAGTAGTGAAAAGAGAATAAAACTGGAAATGATTGCTTTATACAGATAGCCTCTCTGGCTGGATTGTAGCAGAAGCCCCACAGCGGTATATAAACCCACTGCATTTAGATTACCAAGCCATATATGATGGACATTCAGAGGCTTAGGGGGAATAATATATTGTTTTTCTCCCCAAAGACCAATATATTCTGCAAACCCTATTATATTGAGAATAGAAAGTCCAATTATGAAACTAATCACCAGCCTCTCAGTTAACTTTTCCTTTTTTAATATGTCTATGAGATTGGAGATGAGAAAGTAAATGAGAAAGAGATTTACCAAGGTTTTTACATATTTAACTCCCTCGAGAAGGTTTTCTGAGAATAAGAGTCCTACAACTGCTGTTGAGATGTACAGAACAAATGGGATGGTTAGGGGCTGTTTATGATTAAAGATTTTCTGCCATCTCAGAGTGTTTCTCAGAAAGATCAGGATAAAGAGATATAGATATATTAAAGCCATAACAGTGGTATTGAGACTCTTTGAAAGGGGTAGGCTAAGACCAAATAAGAATAACCCCACTAAGATGGTTTTTTCGTCTGCTTTCTGAAATCCTTTCAAGATATTCTCTTTTTAGAATAGAAGTGTTTATAAATTTTAGTTGTTCTTTATAGAAATTTTCAATGATTATTCTTAGTTTTACTGAAAGTAGATTTTACAGTATCTTTTTAGTTATAATTTTAAATTATCTTTAAGATTAAGAAGAGAGAAAGGATTATTTGATGAAGAGGACAGGGGCACAGATAGTTATTGAATGCCTGAAAAGGGAAGGGGTAAAACATATCTTTGGCTACCCTGGTGGTGTGGTGCTGGGTATCTTTGACCTCCTCTATGATGACAAGGATATTCAGTTAGTACTAACAAGGCATGAGCAAGGAGCAGTTCATGCAGCAGATGGTTATGCCCGTTCTACAGGAAGGCCAGGTGTGGTGCTGGTGACTTCAGGCCCTGGAGCCACAAATACTGTAACAGGAATAGCCACCGCGTATATGGACTCTATTCCTGTAATTGTTCTTACTGGGCAGGTTCCCACAAAGCTGATAGGTAATGATGCATTTCAGGAAGCAGATATAGTTGGTATAACAAGACCCTGTACAAAACATAACTATCTTGTAAAGGATGTGAAGGATCTGGCCAGAATAATGAAAGAGGCATTTCATATAGCCACCACAGGAAGACCAGGGCCTGTACTGATTGACCTTCCCAAGGATGTGCTTGGCGATAAAACCACCTTCCATTGTCCTGATAAAGTGACTATAAGGGGATATAACCCCAAGTATGAGGGCAATCGCTGGATGATAAAGCAGGCTGCCAATGAGATACAGAAGGCTAAGAGACCTGTGATCATAGCCGGAGGTGGTGTGGTTCATTCTGATGCGAGCAAGGAACTAAAGGAACTTGCAGAATTAACAGAGATACCTGTGATAATGACCCTTATGGGGCTTGGGGTATTCCCTGGTACACATAGACTTTCCCTCGGTATGCCAGGCATGCATGGCTCCTATTATGCAAATAAGGCGATTCAGGAGTCAGACCTGCTGATAGCAGTAGGTATAAGATTTGATGACAGGGTTACTGGGCGGATATCTTCCTTCGCTCCCAAGGCCAAGATTATACATATTGATATAGACCCTTCCTCTATCAGAAAGAATGTGAGGGTTGATGTTCCTATAGTAGGAGATGCAAAGAGGGTCTTGAAGGTGCTTGTGGAGATGCTTAAGGAAGGGGGCAAAGTACAGTGGGAGGCTGTAAGAAAGGCATGGCTTAAGCAGATTGAGAAGTGGAAACAGGAGAGACCTCTCAGTTATGAGTTTGATGAAAATATTATAAAGCCTCAGTTTGTGGTTGAGAAGATATACGAGCTTACAAAAGGCAAGGCGATTATCTCAACAGAGGTGGGTCAGAACCAGATGTGGACTGCCCAGTTTTATAAATTTGACAGACCCAGAACACTGCTCACATCTGGAGGTCTTGGCACTATGGGATATGGCTTTCCTGCTGCCATGGGTGCTCAAGTGGCACATCCTGACAAGATAGTAATAGATATTGCAGGAGATGGTAGTTTTCAGATGAATATACAGGAGCTTGCCACCTGTGTGACCTATAAGTTGCCTGTCAAGGTGGCGATTCTAAATAATATGTATCTTGGTATGGTGAGACAGTGGCAGGAACTCTTTTATGCAGAGAGATACTCCTACAGTCATCTCGATACAGTACCTGATTTTGTAAAAGTTGCAGAGGCTTATGGTGCAGTAGGTCTCAGGGCAACAAAACCCTCTGAGGTTGAGCCTGTGATTAAAGAGGCTCTGAAGGTGAAGGACCTTCCTGTGGTCATGGACTTTATTGTGGATTGGAAGGAGAAGGTATTCCCCATGGTACCAGCAGGAGGTTCCCTTGATGAGATGATATTTGGTGAAGAGAAGAAGGAGAAAAAGAAACTGAGGGCAGTGAAATGAGACATACCATAAGTGTGCTTGTGGAGAATAAATTTGGTGTGCTCTCAAGGGTATCAGGTCTTTTTAGTGGAAGAGGTTACAACATAGAAAGTCTCTCGGTAGGTGAGACTATAGATCCAAATATCTCTATTATGACGATAGTTACCTCAGGTGATGATCAGGTAATAGAGCAGATAACAAAACAGCTGAATAAGTTAATAGATGTTATTAAAGTGGTTGATCTCACAGAGGTTGATCATGTAGAAAGAGAAATGATTCTGATAAAGGTGGCCCCCAAGCGAGAAGACAAGGCAGAGGTGTTGAGGCTGGTGGAGATATTCCGTGGTAAGGTGGTTGATTCAAGTCCCCAAACATATACAATAGAGATAACAGGCGATGAGAAGAAGATAGAGGCATTTGTTGAACTAATGAAGGCATTCAATATAAAGGAGTTCGTGAGGACAGGGAAAATTGCCATTGCAAGAGAAGGGGTAAAATAGATATATTGAAAGTTATATTTCATATAAATGAGTTTGAAAAATGGGAGACCCTTCTCGGCAATATCACAAATCTATTAAAAGATGGGGGAGACGAGGCGGTTAAGGTGCGGGTTTTAATGAATGGTCCTTCTGTGAAAGCGCTTTCTGATGAAACATTGCTACAGAGAATGAGAGAGCTTTCAGATAAAGGAGTTAGATTTACTGTGTGTAGAAACTCCCTCAAGGCCCTCTGTGGAAGTGGAGAGCTCTGTATTGATGAGAAAAACCTGCCAGAGTTCCTCACTGTGGTACCTGCAGGGGTGACTGAATTGATAAAACGACAGACAGAGGGTTATGCCTATATAAAGCCTTAAGCCATGCTTGTTGAAAGGACCCTCATTTATCTCAGGATGATAAAATTCTCCCATTCTGTTTTTGCCCTGCCTTTTGCATTCACTGCTGCTGTGCTTGCAGCCTCAGGAGTGCCCACCCTAAGGGAGATTCTCTGGATAACCCTTGCGATGGTGGGAGGGAGGTCTGCAGCCATGGGACTAAACAGGATTATTGACAGAAAAATAGACGCCATGAATCCCCGCACTGCCTCAAGAGAGATACCCACGGGTGTTGTTAAGGTATCAGAGGCTGTGGTATTTGTTCTGCTGTCCCTTGCGTTGTTTGTTTATTCAGCCTATAAATTGAATCCCCTTTGTCTGAAATTGTCCCCAGTAGCGATATTCTTTTTCATATTCTATCCCTATACAAAGAGATTCACATGGTTGAGCCATATAGTGCTTGGAATAGCTATATCTGGTGCTCCCATAGGGGCATGGATTGCTATAAAGGGAGAGTTTAACTTTGAAATACTACCTCTTGCTCTGGCAGTGATCTTCTGGCTTGCTGGATTTGATATACTCTATGCCCTTCAGGACTATGAATTTGACAGAAAGGCAGGACTTCAATCCATCCCCCGGAGATTCGGTATAAGAAGGTCTCTCTGGCTTTCAAGGGCATTCCATCTGTTTACATGGCTGCTCCTTGTGCTTACTGGTAGGATATTCGGTCTCGGAGTCTTTTATTATATTGGTATAATCATAACAGCAGGGCTTCTTCTGTATGAGCATAGTCTTGTCAAAGAGGATGATCTGAGCAAGCTGGATATAGCCTTCTTTAACATGAATGGTTATATCAGTATAACAGTCTTTTTCTTTACATTCCTTGATATACTTCTGTGATCAGAAGACCTGTAGAATTGCACATTTTAGGTATCTCGTCTCAGGCATACTCAGAAGCACAGGATGGTCTTTTGCTTGAGACCTTAGCTCAATCACCCTCACATATCTGTTTATCACCTGTGCTGCGTATCGTATCACATCAAGGAAGTCCTCCTCTGAGAGATGATGAGAACATGAGGAGGTGGCCATAAAGCCGCCTTTTTTCAACAGTGCCATTGCATTTGCATTAATAGACCGGTAGCCTTTGATCGCCTTGTTTAGAGTTGAACGAGACTTTACAAATGCAGGGGGATCAAGCACAATAAAGTCATATTTTTTTCGTGTAGCCCTAAGTTCTGTGAGATATTCAAAAACATCTGCACAGACAAATTCCACTCTGTTGGCAACTCCATTCAGAATAGCATTCCTTTCAGCCATATAAAGGGCGGTTTTTGAGGAGTCAACACAGGTGACCTTTGCTCCCTGTTGGGCAGTATGAAGCCCCCATGCTCCTGTGTAGCAGAAAAGGTCAAGTCCTTCTCCACCATCAATAAGGGAGGCGAATGCTTGTCTATTTTCTCTCTGATCGAGGAAGAAGCCTGTCTTCTGTCCCTCCAGAGGGTCTACCTCAAATTGAAGCCCAGCTTCTTTTATGATGGGCAATCTCTCAAGGCTACCATCCACAATAGCTTTTTCTATTTCAAGCCCCTCCATCTGTCTGAAGGGTGAATCATTTCTCATTATTATGCATGATGGATTCAAGAGTTTTTTAATAATATCCACAATTGTGTCCTTAAAACCTTCCATTCCTGCGGTGAGTATCTGTACCACAACAACGTCTCCATACCTGTCCACAATTAATCCAGGCAGTAGGTCCGATTCTGAGAAAACGACCCTGTAGCTTTCAAAACCACTGTAGATTTTCTGTCTATAAAGGAGAGCTTCCTCAATTCTTGTTTTAAAAAAGCTATGGTTTATCTCTGTCTTCTTTCTGGAGAGAATCCTTACAGCAATCAGACTCCTTGGATTTATATATCCTATAGCGAGAAAATTTCCTCTCCTGTCTGTAAGCTCTACTAATTCTCCAGGGGTGAAGCCCTTCAGTTTGCCTTCTATCTCATTAGAGAATACCCAGAGATATCCTCCAAGGACCCTTTTGGTCTTCTTAACTCTGACGATTTTCATGGAATTTAATATTATATCAGATTCTTGGGAGAGAGGATTTAACATCCATGAGCTTAAATGTTATATTTTAATATGCCAGCTAATCTTCCTCCAGAGTATTTTGAGGTTGAGAAACGTTTCAGAGAGGCCCGGACACCACAAGAGAAAGTGGCCCTTCTTGAGGAACTTATCGCCACTGTACCAAAACACAAAGGCACTGATAAACTCAGAGCCGAACTAAGACGTAAACTCTCTAAGCTCCGCCAGGAGGCTCAGAAGAGAAGAAAATCTGGCAGGGGAGACCTTTACAGTGTAGAAAAAGAAGGAGCTGCCCAGGTGGCCTTAGTAGGGCTTCCTAACTCTGGCAAGTCTGCTCTGCTTGCCTCTCTTACAAATGCCCGTCCAGTGGTGGCATCCTATCCTATGAGCACAGTGATGCCCATACCTGGTATGATGCCGTATGAGGATATACAGTTCCAGATAGTTGATCTTCCACCAATAGGAAATGAATCCACAGATGGATGGGTTTCAGGAATTCTCAGGGTGGCTGATATGCTTCTGGTGGTGATTGACCTGTCTGATGCGCCTCAGATACAGGCGGAGTTGATATTGGAACAATTGGAGAAATGGAGAATTTCTATCAGAAGAAAAGGAGAAAAAACACTTGAGAGAAAGACAAAACCTCTCCTTCTGGTTGCAAACAAGAGCGACCTTGATACTAAAGAGGAAGGATTGAAAGAACTTGCCGAAACTTACGGGGAACTCTATCCAATAGTGGCTGTTTCAGCAGAACAGAAGACAGGTCTTGAAGAACTCAAGAGGGCTATTTTTGAGAACTCTGATGTTATACGGGTTTATACTAAGGAGCCTGGTGAGGAACCAGACCTCAGTATGCCTTTTGTGCTACCTGCAGGCTCTACAGTATTGGATCTTGCAGAGATAATTCATAAGGACTTTGTTAAGAATCTTAAGTATGCCTGTATTTGGGGTTCCTCAAAGTTTCCAGGACAGCGTGTCCAAAGAGAGTATATACTCCATGATAGAGACATTGTGGAGTTGCATGTAAGATAATCTTATATATTTCCTCTAATAAGATAGGTCGTCGCCTTTTTAATGCCCTCTTCACTACCTGTAACAAACACTGTATCACCTGGTTGAAAGCTGAAATCTGGGGCAACAGATATCTGTGTCTGTCCATTACGCTCAACTGCTATTATTGTGGCTCCTGTTTTTGTCCTGAATGCAAGTTCTTTCAAGGATTTACCCACCACAGGGGAATCCGCAGGAATTGTGATCTTCTCTATGTTTAAGGTTGACAGTATTGCATATTCTTCAGGTAGATACCTACGAATAGGAATTTCTCTCTGGCGAAGAAGTTTGTAGCCATCTCTTCTTATTGTATCGACAAAATCAGAAATCACCTTTCCTGGTACCTTATAATGCTCAAGCACCCTTGAAAATATCTCTATTGATGTTTCAAACTCTTCAGGTATAACACTGTCAGCTCCCAATCTGAACAGGTCTTCTACCTCAACCACATAACGGGTTCTTGCAATAATAAACAACTTGGGATTTTCTTTTCTTGCTGCCTGGACAATTTGCCTACAGGATGCAGCATCAGAAATTACCACCACAAGAATCTTTGCAGTTTTTACACCCAGTCTTCTGAGTGCATCAATCTTTGTGCCGTCTCCATAGTAAATGGGTTCTCCCTGTTTTCTCATCTCCCTGACAGTTTCGATGTTTAACTCTAATATCACATAAGGGATGTTTATCTCTTTCAGCACCCTGGCAAGATTTCTTCCATTTAATCCAAATCCTATAATGATCACATGGTCTTTCAGGGTCTCTGTTGATACCTCTGTACTTAATAGTTCTTTGTTTCTCTCCAATGGCTGTAGTAGCTTGTAAGAGCTTAATCTATCAGATAAAAAGGGAGAGAACTGTATTATAAAAGGAGTAAACAGCATAGTTAATACAGAAGCAGATAAAAACTCTTGATACACATTGTTTGAGATTACGCCTGCTGAGACTCCAGCTACTGCAAGAACAAATGAAAATTCGCCCACCTGGGCAAGGTTCATTGATGTATGGATTGAGGTGCGTAGAGGACGCTTCATCAGATACATTGAGAGGAATCCACTTATAAACTTAATTAGGAAAATAGTGATAACGAATGTGGCAACAAGTTGAAGATTGTTAATAAAGAATGTTGTATCCATAAGCATCCCTACAGATATAAAGAACAGCCCATTGAAACTGTCTTTAAATGGTAGTATTGCTGATGTGGCTTCATGGACATACTCAGATTCTGAAATTACAAGTCCTGCAAGGAATGCACCAAGAGCAAGGGAGAGACCGAATTCAGATGTAATAAAGGCTATACCAAAACACAGGATCAGGATTGTAATTACAAATAGTTCGCGACTTCTTGTATGCACTATCTGATGTAGTAGCTTAGGCACGATCCAGCGAGCAGAAAACAGCACTATTGCCACAATAGCAAGGGCCTTCCCAAAGGTTATGATTAGTTCAATCACTCCTCCTTCACCTGACATAATAGGGATAAACAGCATGAAGGGTACTACACAGAGGTCTTGAAAGATGAGAATCCCTAAGGAGAATCTACCATGGAGGGTATCAAGTTCTGCTCTTTCAGAAAGTAATTTCATTACAATTGCTGTACTACTAAGGGCAACCAGAAAGCCTATGAAGATTGCTGTATCAAGAGAATTGAGCCATTGATAGGCTACTAATGTGGTTAGTGCTATGGTGATTAAAACATAAAGTCCTCCTATACCGAAGACCTCCAGACGCATTCTTAGGAATTTGGATAGGGAAAATTCGAGTCCTATTGTGAAGAGCAGTAGAATTACACCTATTTCTGCAAAGGTCTGAATAGTCTCAGTCTCTTCTAAGAGATGGAATCCATAAGGACCAAGCAGCATGCCTGCCAGAAGGAATCCTACAATGGAGGGGACCCTAATTCTGTGGAGAAGAAACACCACGGCTGCGGATATACCGAGGATAATTACGAGAGATTTTAGAAACACCAATGTATGCATAATGTAATCATGCCATTTTCAGACAAATTAGTCAATCTATAATCGTTTATACAAATAACAAACCATAGTATACAGCCCTCCCCTCCTTTTTCAATTCCTTATAGGTACTCTTCAAACCTGCGCGGGCAGGATGTAGGCTCTTTTGCTGAAGTGTTTCAATTCCTTATAGGTACTCTTCAAACGGGTGCATTTCTACCCGCACCCTATTCGTGGGGACTTGTTTCAATTCCTTATAGGTACTCTTCAAACCTGTCAGCTCTGTCTACTGTCATATCGTTAACAAAGTTTCAATTCCTTATAGGTACTCTTCAAACTACAGCGAGGGTGTCAGAGAAATCTCAATGTTCTGAGTTTCAATTCCTTATAGGTACTCTTCAAACGAATGGAAATGGCTTGCAAAAGAATTTGTCAATCTTTAGTTTCAATTCCTTATAGGTACTCTTCAAACGCGAAGAGTTAGAAAAGGAAAATCAAACAGAAGAACCTGTTTCAATTCCTTATAGGTACTCTTCAAACCCTGAAGCACAGTGGGGAAAGCCAGGTGTCTCAGACAACAGTTTCAATTCCTTATAGGTACTCTTCAAACAATCGCAATATAAGTTCGAGTGTATCCCCTTCTTTTGTTTGTTTCAATTCCTTATAGGTACTCTTCAAACTGGAGGTGAAGGATGCTGTACGAAAGGCAGAAAGACCTTGTTTCAATTCCTTATAGGTACTCTTCAAACTTTTCTATCCCCTCTACTGATGTAGAAGGAATAGAAAGTTTCAATTCCTTATAGGTACTCTTCAAACATAAGAAAAGATGACAGACCTGCCTTTGGAGGCGTGAGTTTCAATTCCTTATAGGTACTCTTCAAACATAGTAAGAGCATCTATAAGAAGAAGAAAATCTTCGGGTTTCAATTCCTTATAGGTACTCTTCAAACATACAGTGAGGCACAGGAGTTCATATCCTCTACCCTTGGTTTCAATTCCTTATAGGTACTCTTCAAACCTTTACTTACCATCACTACACCTCCTTTCTCTCCCCGTTTCAATTCCTTATAGGTACTCTTCAAACAGCTTTTTCAGAAAGCCCTTCTTGTTTGAGAATAACGTTTCAATTCCTTATAGGTACTCTTCAAACCCGCTGGAGCTCCCCATTCCCTTTCGAGTATCCACCGTTTCAATTCCTTATAGGTACTCTTCAAACAGATATCGGCCCCACAGGAACCATCTGCAAATCCAAGTTTCAATTCCTTATAGGTACTCTTCAAACCTCCAGAAGGCCCACACGAAAGTTGTGGATGCCCTGTTTCAATTCCTTATAGGTACTCTTCAAACGCAGTAGTATTTGTATTCTTGTCCATATTCATATTTACGTTTCAATTCCTTATAGGTACTCTTCAAACAGGAATGACCTGTACCTTTGACTTGGCCCTTCGCTACAGTTTCAATTCCTTATAGGTACTCTTCAAACTGGCGTGGATTAGAGCTTGGAAAAGAGAGGGAGGTGTGGAGTTTCAATTCCTTATAGGTACTCTTCAAACCGAAGTTGAACAGTATCTCTATACTGACGAAAACGGGTTTCAATTCCTTATAGGTACTCTTCAAACGTTCTGTTTTCTACATCCTTTATGCCTTGTATAATGTTTCAATTCCTTATAGGTACTCTTCAAACGCACCTCACTGTATTTTTTCCTTTCCCTCTGCATTTGTTTCAATTCCTTATAGGTACTCTTCAAACCTATCTGAGGGTAAAAAAAATAAAATAAGGCATGGCCTGTTTCAATTCCTTATAGGTACTCTTCAAACCCTTAATTTTTTTAATCCATCCGCCTATCATTCTACGTTTCAATTCCTTATAGGTACTCTTCAAACCTGGTATCCTGGAGAATCCTCCCCACCATAGAGGTGTTTCAATTCCTTATAGGTACTCTTCAAACTCAGAAGGCGGTTTTTGAGGAGGTATTGATTGCAGTTTCAATTCCTTATAGGTACTCTTCAAACCCTCATCTGTTCATCGAGGGGGCATTCCTCGCAGACTCTGTTTCAATTCCTTATAGGTACTCTTCAAACGATGCCCTCTGTGTGGATAGTTTTTATCCACTGGAGGGTGTTTCAATTCCTTATAGGTACTCTTCAAACGAGGATGACGATTTCTGTCATCTCTGTGAGGATGAAGGAGTTTCAATTCCTTATAGGTACTCTTCAAACCTTTTTGCACGCCCTGATGGCAGGAAAGAAGAAATTGGTTTCAATTCCTTATAGGTACTCTTCAAACATTTAAATAATAATAATTTAAATTTAAATAATAGTTTCAATTCCTTATAGGTACTCTTCAAACAAAGAAATAAGATCTACAAGGATAAGAAAAGGAACCAGAGTTTCAATTCCTTATAGGTACTCTTCAAACATTAAGTTTTTTGGAGGTGTTATTATGACACTAAAAGGTTTCAATTCCTTATAGGTACTCTTCAAACAAAAATAGAGCCCTCATAATGTTGCCTTCATTATCAAGTTTCAATTCCTTATAGGTACTCTTCAAACCGGCGGTTTCTCTGCTGGAGTAGTCTTACTCCAGCACGTTTCAATTCCTTATAGGTACTCTTCAAACATAGGAGCGGCTGGTAATGAAACGATTATTGCTGAAGTGTTTCAATTCCTTATAGGTACTCTTCAAACAAGCTCATAAAGGTAGGCTAAGACATCAAGACAATCGGCGTTTCAATTCCTTATAGGTACTCTTCAAACGTAATGATCTGCTGAAAATCAGTCAGATCGTCCAAGGTTTCAATTCCTTATAGGTACTCTTCAAACTTTGTGTGCAAAAGATAATGTAAGTCACCTTATAGTGTTTCAATTCCTTATAGGTACTCTTCAAACCATCATTAAGGAAAATTTTGAGTGTATGGGAGTGAGGGGTTTCAATTCCTTATAGGTACTCTTCAAACGATGCAGATACTGGAGATGAGGCTGCGTTTACGATGTTTCAATTCCTTATAGGTACTCTTCAAACCCTGTACTCATTATGTCCTTTCTCGCTTCCAAAGATGGTTTCAATTCCTTATAGGTACTCTTCAAACCCTGACTCTCTTTCCTCTAAGTTCTTCTTGATAAAAGTTTCAATTCCTTATAGGTACTCTTCAAACATTCTGATTTTTCATCTCCTTTATTTGATGGATATAGTTTCAATTCCTTATAGGTACTCTTCAAACCCTGACTTTGATAATTACAAAGATGAGATATTCCAGGTTGGTTTCAATTCCTTATAGGTACTCTTCAAACGCTGACGGTGGCGGAATTGGTAGACGCTGTTATCATAGGTTTCAATTCCTTATAGGTACTCTTCAAACCCTCCGTATTAGGGCTACACATGACACCCTCCTCCTTAGTTTCAATTCCTTATAGGTACTCTTCAAACTGGCATATTATTCACTCCTTTATCTGTTTTTTGCCTCTCTGTTTCAATTCCTTATAGGTACTCTTCAAACCGCCGCCCCCATCATTGCACCGATGAGGGCGACAAGGTTTCAATTCCTTATAGGTACTCTTCAAACGAAAATAAAAGCCTCGTTGTCGAAATTCCTTGGCAATCGTTTCAATTCCTTATAGGTACTCTTCAAACCAGTCCGTCTGGGGCTGCCTTGAGCCCCTAATTGCCTGTTTCAATTCCTTATAGGTACTCTTCAAACTACCCAGCGGCCCTCTGGGCAGTGTTTGAATGCCCCGGTTTCAATTCCTTATAGGTACTCTTCAAACTTTTGCACATGAGTGGGTACGATATCATTTGTTTAAGTTTCAATTCCTTATAGGTACTCTTCAAACCAGTGTTGGATAAGGCGATTGATATGATTGAAAATCCAGAGTTTCAATTCCTTATAGGTACTCTTCAAACAGGAAAACAGTTCAGGAAGAAAAACTACTGGCGAGCAGTGTTTCAATTCCTTATAGGTACTCTTCAAACTGGCATTGGGTACCTCCAAGATTTTCTTGTTTCCATTGTTTCAATTCCTTATAGGTACTCTTCAAACACGATTTCCTTTGAACTATGCTCGTCTTGATTACCAGTTTCAATTCCTTATAGGTACTCTTCAAACTATGTATGAAAGACGCAGCAGATGCTTATGCGTGGGTTGGTTTCAATTCCTTATAGGTACTCTTCAAACTAAGTGCAGCAACTTTAGGTACTTTTACTTTACCATGTTTCAATTCCTTATAGGTACTCTTCAAACGCTCTTGCAGAAGATAGAGCGAGAGATTTATTACAGGTTTCAATTCCTTATAGGTACTCTTCAAACTTCAAATACCAGCATTTGACACTATTGGTTATTGGGTTTCAATTCCTTATAGGTACTCTTCAAACATATCTTATTACTTTCATCTTACACCTCCTTGATCAGTTTCAATTCCTTATAGGTACTCTTCAAACCTTTCTTGTGGTTATATCCATGTATCTGCCATCTCAGTTTCAATTCCTTATAGGTACTCTTCAAACATTTGAAGAAGGACAGACTGTATTCCCTGTTGAAATAGTGTTTCAATTCCTTATAGGTACTCTTCAAACGCACTATCGTCCTTTCTGTCTCCCTCAAGAAGGGTTGTGTTTCAATTCCTTATAGGTACTCTTCAAACTTCCTGTCCTAAAATGGAGAGTGGTAGAAGAAATAGGTTTCAATTCCTTATAGGTACTCTTCAAACTTATAGATTAATACAGGGTCTGCGGGTTCCCTGTAGTTTCAATTCCTTATAGGTACTCTTCAAACCCTGGCCAATCCCCAGTGCCGTAATCCCAGGACTGAGTTTCAATTCCTTATAGGTACTCTTCAAACGTGGAGGTGGACTATGGAAAGAAGAGAGGCGATAGAAAGTTTCAATTCCTTATAGGTACTCTTCAAACCCATCCCAGCTCTGCAGGAATTCCTCTACCCTTGCCAAGGGTTTCAATTCCTTATAGGTACTCTTCAAACGGGCAACTTGTGCAGCATGCTGACGCTACCGGTGTCTGAGTTTCAATTCCTTATAGGTACTCTTCAAACTGGGTCAGTTTGAGATGTATCTTATTGAACATGATGGACAGTTTCAATTCCTTATAGGTACTCTTCAAACAATGTGGGTCGGGGTTTCCCCTCGTTTCCCTGGCAACAGTTTCAATTCCTTATAGGTACTCTTCAAACTAACATGTTAACCTTTGTGCGTTGACTTAACATGTGTTTCAATTCCTTATAGGTACTCTTCAAACTGGTCCACTCCATTTGTTCCTGTACCAGGCGACAGGGGTTTCAATTCCTTATAGGTACTCTTCAAACCCCCTACCGTCTCCTACTGTCTCACGACAGGTGGAGGTTTCAATTCCTTATAGGTACTCTTCAAACTGAGGGACTGGCTTTCACCTTGCGGTTACTTACCCCGTTTCAATTCCTTATAGGTACTCTTCAAACATTTCTCCTTGAAGTATCATCTGTAGCCGTTGATATAGGTTTCAATTCCTTATAGGTACTCTTCAAACCATACAAGAAATTACAATGAAAGACATAAAAACCGGTTTCAATTCCTTATAGGTACTCTTCAAACCCCTACTCCTCATACAGCTCTCAGTACCTGCAGGGTTGGTTTCAATTCCTTATAGGTACTCTTCAAACAAACACTAAAATCAATACTAACAGCCATCGCTAACCCGTTTCAATTCCTTATAGGTACTCTTCAAACCCCCTGATCAGTAGGGGATTGTGAAGACTGGAGAGACGTTTCAATTCCTTATAGGTACTCTTCAAACGTCTGCGGGTTCCCTGTATAAAGATAAACCCGCACACGTTTCAATTCCTTATAGGTACTCTTCAAACTGACAGGATGGCTCAAATTGTACTGGTATGCAACATGGGTTTCAATTCCTTATAGGTACTCTTCAAACTCGCAAGAGTATATTGAAATGTGTAAGAAGGCAGAGGTTTCAATTCCTTATAGGTACTCTTCAAACTTGTGGGAATCTCACAAAACAGAGACAACTAATGTTGTGTTTCAATTCCTTATAGGTACTCTTCAAACAGAAATGGAGCTTCTGAAGAGACTCAGGAAGCTCCAGTTTCAATTCCTTATAGGTACTCTTCAAACCAGGATGCGGGGGATACCCTCGTATGGGGGAACTGGAGGTTTCAATTCCTTATAGGTACTCTTCAAACCTGCCTTCTTCCATCTTTGTTCTTATTTTTATGTATCTGAGTTTCAATTCCTTATAGGTACTCTTCAAACCGGTATAGTTACCTGTGCAAGGTGCTATACCGATTGGCGTTTCAATTCCTTATAGGTACTCTTCAAACCAGCATACACTGGGTACCCATAGTAGCTTTTATAGAAGGTTTCAATTCCTTATAGGTACTCTTCAAACTCAACGGCTACAGAAGAAACCTCAAGAAGGAATTGGCGTTTCAATTCCTTATAGGTACTCTTCAAACCCAAGTTCAGGCTGCCACACGAATCATGGAGAATATGTTTCAATTCCTTATAGGTACTCTTCAAACCCTCCTCTACGAGGAAGGTGCGTAGAGGAGATTGCGAGTTTCAATTCCTTATAGGTACTCTTCAAACGCAAAATTGAAGTTGAAGGCGAGATAGAAGAAACAGTGTTTCAATTCCTTATAGGTACTCTTCAAACATTATGACTACATAAAAGACTTGGTAACAACGGACAGTTTCAATTCCTTATAGGTACTCTTCAAACCACCCTTGGTCCTTTTCGGATCTCCATCCCTATCCCAGTTTCAATTCCTTATAGGTACTCTTCAAACCCAATTAGTTTTTTAATATTATTAATTTTAATTATATGTTTCAATTCCTTATAGGTACTCTTCAAACACAAAGAGGTTGGCATGATATAGGATACCATTTTGGTTTCAATTCCTTATAGGTACTCTTCAAACACAGGAATTGAGTATTTCGTTAGGTTTCCAAACGATAGTTTCAATTCCTTATAGGTACTCTTCAAACTTTCTGAACATTTTTTTGACCTCTGGCACATGTTTTTGAAGAGTTTCAATTCCTTATAGGTACTCTTCAAACCAAGACATAAATCATAAGCCCTCCTCTTAAAATTGAGTTTCAATTCCTTATAGGTACTCTTCAAACCAGACCTGTATAGGTTTGTTTGGAGTGTCTATCATAGGTTTCAATTCCTTATAGGTACTCTTCAAACATACCTGTCCTATGTCCAGAAAACTGGACGGCGGGATTGTTTCAATTCCTTATAGGTACTCTTCAAACCCAAGCTCTTTCAACTCGTTCCTTTACTATTTCTGGTTTCAATTCCTTATAGGTACTCTTCAAACTCTTCAAGGTTTTATAACCCGTCTTTGACGGGTTTATGTTTCAATTCCTTATAGGTACTCTTCAAACAACAACCCTTCACGGTTTGTCTGCCGTGTAAGGGATATGTTTCAATTCCTTATAGGTACTCTTCAAACATTGGAAGAAGCACAAAAGAAAGGAGAGAAAATCGTCTGTTTCAATTCCTTATAGGTACTCTTCAAACTGAAATAAAAGTAATCCTTAAGGAGGTGTAACTATGGGTTTCAATTCCTTATAGGTACTCTTCAAACCAACGACGCATTGAGGAATTAATGCCAGTCGTTGGAAAGTTTCAATTCCTTATAGGTACTCTTCAAACAGGTAAGACTTCTCAAAAGGTGGGGAAAAGAATTTTTTGTTTCAATTCCTTATAGGTACTCTTCAAACCTTCTCTACTGCATCGTCCATAGCACGGAGAATCGCTTGTTTCAATTCCTTATAGGTACTCTTCAAACCAATTTTTATATAGTAAATCCAATATTTTTATTTCAAAGAACATTCTTTAATTTGACAAATTATAATTAATAACTTCTTGAAATGTCAACAAAAATGAAGGCGTCTTATTCCGAGAATTTTTGCACTATTTCATATCGACGACACTTATATTATAAGTTCCTCTCCTCCTTTCTCTATACCTATAATTTCACGTTCATTGTAACGTGTTGTTCTCATTTTATAGATTATAACTGAGTCTTCCATTTCATTTATGATCTTTCTTAATTCTGTTTTTAGTTTTTCCAGCTTTGCTTCTGTTATATCTCCTTCAAATACAGAGTTTTGAACCCAATTGAGATATTTCCTGCAAGTTTTAAGAATCTTTGAAACTCTTTCTTCTTTTATATCGTATACTAAAATTACATACATACTAAAAATCCTTTAAATTAACCTACCACCTCGCTACAAATGGCTTATACTTTTCCTCTCCAATAAGATGCTTCTCTAATTTATAGAGTTCCAATCTGATCAATCTTCTATAAGAAACATTTCTTCCAAGACCTCGGTGTTTAATCGTGGTCTTCAGCCGCTCATCAAACTCTCTAACAAAAAGCTCTTTGCCTTTCTCATTTAACACAATTCCTCCAAGTCTTTCTTCAAAATGTTTTGCCTTTATTATGCCTTTATTTATAAGTGTAAATATTATACGATCAACTATAATAGGTTTGAAGATTTCTGCAATATCAAGATTCAATGTAAATCTTCTAAAGTTAGTTGCATGAAGGAATCCTATTCTTGGATCAAGATGGGTTTGATAGACTTCACTGAGTACCACAGTGTAGAGTATAGAGTTTCCAAAACTTATCATTGCATTTAAACGATTTTTCGGTGGACGTTTGGTTCTCTCCTGAAAAACAAAATGTTTATTATCAAGAATTATATCAAATGCCTTATAATACTGTTCTCTAACATTTCCCTCAATGGCCATTAGTTCTTCTGTTGCATTACATTGGTTAAGAGCCTCTGTGATAGAGTGAATCTTATCAATATAGTAATCAAGGGATTTTCCTCTGTTAAAGTAATAACTCAACACCTTTATTATATTTGATATCGCTCCATTAACAAATCGTTTTGCGAGATCAATTCGTTTATTAAAATCAAGATAATGTTCTGCTTGCTTTAATACCATGTAGCCTGAATTTAGATGTTCTCTTGGATAAAATGATCCTACATAGTAACCATAGCGATTGAAAAAATGCATGATAATTTCTGATTGTGTTAGAAATTCCAGAAATCTTTTGTTTACTGTAACTTCACCAAATATCATCAATTCAGAAGTGTTCTCTACAGGAATGTACTTACGTCCTTTTTCTGCCTCAAAGTAAAGGGTGTTTTCTTTTCTTTTTAACTCTCCGTCAGAGAATATGTATATTGTCTTACGCATACTCTAAATTATATATAAAAATATGGTGTTTTTGTATATATAACTTTTATAAAGTTCTTGCCAGGAAATATATGAAAACAGCGATTGACTTGGATGAAGAACTAATCAAAAAGGCAATGGTTCTTGCAGGGACCTCAACTAAAAAAGAGACAATTAAACTTGCACTTGAAGAACTTATAAAGTCAAGACAACATCAGAAGATTAAAGAATGGGCTGGTAGTGGTATGCTGGATATGTCCCTAAAAGAGCTGAAGTCCATGAGAAAAAGAAGACAGAAAGAGCACAAAACAACTGCAGCCAGAAGATGACAGAATAACTTTGTTTTCAACCCTTGCAGTTTTAATAGACACGAGCGCCTGGGTCCTGCTTTTTGCAAGAAGAGGGCATACTGAACTCAAAAAACCATTTCAACTCTTCTTGACGAAAACAGGGTGACTATTATAGGGCTGGTGCTTATTGAACTGATTCAGGACTGCAGAAGCCGAAAAGGGAAAAAGAAATTAATAATGGCCTTTGAGAGTCTCCACTGGCTAAGGATTACAGACACACTCTGGCATAAGACATCTGAGCTGGCATTCAGGTTGAGAAGTAAAGGCATTACTGTGTCTACCATAGATGCCCTGATAGCCTCAGTGGCGATGGAATACGATGTATATCTTCTTCATAGAGATAAAGACTATGATTTGATTGCAGAACATACTACACTGAAAATCTACAGAAGGTAGCCTCATGCCCAGCAGAACTCGTTGTATCCACACTTTGAACAGAATCTATTCTTCTTTGGTTCTGGAGGATGTTCGCTATTGATGATTTTTTGTATCTTTACCTCTGCGTTTTTCAGTTCCTCCTCTAACTCAGGACTCAGGCTGACCTCAATCCTCTTTTTCTCCTTTGGAAACAGGAGTTCTCCTCTTGCCTTGACCCCCATTTCTTTAATTCTGCTGAGATAAAAGGCAAGTTGCATCCTGGCGCTTTTTTCAAATCGTGAACTCTTCTTTACCTCTCCAATTACAACCTGTTCGTCATCCCTACGAAGAATGTCAATTACCAAATTGTCAATTCTTATCTCTTTTCTGTCCCTTTTGTAACTTTCCTCTGATATGAGACGGCCAATTTCAATAAATGGATTCTCCTGAGAAGGCTCTAAGTGTCTGCTCATCAGCCATACCTCACGGTGGCAGATGTAGTAGTACCACACAAGAGTACCTGTTATAGCCCGAGAAGGGTTACTGCCCATTGTTTTCAACCTGATACATGACAGTCTCTCCTGCTGAGACAGGAGCATCTATATTAAAGGATTTTTGACCTTTATTCCTTTGTATGGGCTGAAGCCCGATCTACTGTCCATAACTCGGTAATGCCGTGCTGTTTACAAAGGGCAGCAACTCTTGCATCGTAAACCTGTGCACCAAGTATTTTGCCTTTTGTGAGAAAATTTTTAAGCGTTTTCCAATGTTCATTGGTTTCACTCAATAAAACAAGAGTGGGAGATTCCATCCATGCCTCTACCTGCTCAATGGCTATTCTTAGTGGTGTTGGTGGATCATAAATATTGGGATGAGTTACTATTGCAAGGAATTCGTGTATGCATGGCCAGGGTATTGCCCATGACAGGACACCTTCTGATAGTTGAACTATACACCTATAGGCTGCTTTGTGCCAGGGAGAGTCTTCACGATGGGCATAAATGAGAATATTTGTATCAACTGCAATCAATCGCCTCTGCCCTCATAAATGACTTCTCTTATGCTATCCCATGATTTACCTGCAAGATGACTTTGAAGCCCTTTGCCTTTAAAAGTGAATTTCCTTAAACGAAAACTTTTACGATGCTTCCTTTCTTCCAAAACACGACGAAGCCCCTCTTCTATGAGTGCCTTTAGCGTGGTGTTGTCCCTTTTGGCTAATTTTTTTACTTCTTTAAACAGTCCTTCGGGTATATCTACGGTTGTCTTCATGTATATATAAATATATATCCCAGGATTGCAATATGTCAATGTGTAAGATTTATGTTAAATATCTCTTAATACTCCAGTACTTCCAGTAAGGAATCATCTGAACCTGATGCCGCCCCTTTGTCCACAGACCTTCATCCTGAGCCGTAATCATAAGGGCCTTCTGAATCCTGTGCCTTTTCATAAAATTTACAATCCCCCTGAAGTCGTCTTTTCTTAAAGAACTCTTGATTTTTATCTCTACCGGGGTCACCTTCTGGTCTTTTATGTACACTATGTCCACTTCATCCTTCTGAGGTGAGCGATAGAAAAATTTTCCTTCAAGCGTATTAACAAAAGACTGTTCTATCAATTTAGCTCTATCTACAGCAGGGGCGAGGTTAAAGGTAAAGGCAGGGTTAGAAAGGTAAAGGCGTTTAAGTTTCTTTTCGCTTGTTAAAAGATTGGGAGAGTAGTTGTACAGTTTCTGCACAAGCAGGGCATACTGAAGATAGAGCACATAATTGGCAATGGTCCTGTGATCAAAGCCAAGGTCGTTGCTGAGACTGCGGTAGTCAAGATACAGTCCTGGTGCAGAGGCTGTAATGTTCATAATTCTATAAAGAAGTTCATAGTGAGAGACAGAAAAACTCTCAGGAATGTCCTTGAAGATAACCCTTTCAATCAGACTCTCTTTAAAATACCTTCTTAGCATGTCAGGGCTCTGTTCAAATTCTATTGCCTCTATAAATCCCCCTGTGCTTAGATAGGACTCGTAGTTTGTTATAAGTTCTGTTCTGAAAAGGTCTTCCCTTTCTGGGTCAATCTTTACATTTTTGAATTGTAAATACTCTTCAAACTCAAGAGGCTTAACCACAAACTCAAAGAACCTGCCTGCAAGGCTTTCCCTCGTGCCCCTGTAAATGCCAATATGGGCTGAGCCAGAAAGAAATATCTTTGCTTGAGGGTTCATGTCATAGAGAATTTTTATCCTGTTTTCCCAGTCCTTGAGTTTATGAACCTCATCAAAAAAGAGGAATGTCTTAACTGCAGACCATGGCCTTTTCAGAACCTGAGACTCGTAAACCTTCAAAATTTCTTCAATCTCAAATCTCTGCTCATCAAAGGAGAAGTAAAGGATGTGCAGGGGATTGGTCTTTTTCTTTAAGAGTTCGTCTATTATCTGAAACATGAGGGTGGTCTTGCCAGCCCTTCTGAGACCTGTAAAAAGAAGTATCTGCTTTTTGTTTAAATACTTCTTTACCTCAAAAAAGACCTTCCTGTGCCTGCCCAACAGCGCTGGCGGTACTCTTTCGTCCTTCCACCACGGGTTAAAAAAATAGATATCCAATTTACATTCCAGTGTAATTGTTTTTTGAATACAATTACATTGTAATGTAATTGTATTTAATTTTTCAAGCGAGATGTTTCCTCTGGAGAGAAATTTGGAATCGGTTTTCCTATATTTTGTCCTGGTTGATACTTTTGGTCTGCTTAAAGAATCTCAAAGGTTTCTGTATTCTTAAGTGCGCGGTCAAAGGTGACAGTTGTTTTGCAACCATGGTTCTGGTTAATTCTACCAATAAGATAGTCAGCAAAGTCCCCTTTTCCTCTGGCATAATCGTGTAAAGCCTGCCTGACCGTATCCTTGTCCTGTATTTCAAACTGCTTTGTGATTAATATCTTTTCTAAGACATCAACAATTTCATCTTTAGAACAACCATAGGCAGACTCCAGCACCCAGATCAGTTCACAGAGGACAATTTGGTTTATAAAACATCGTCCCCCCGAAGTAGCGATTCCTCTGATAAAATCAGTTGCCTTTTTTGCCTGTTTTTTATCGTCCTTTACAAGGTATCTAACGAGAACATTTGTATCTATGCCTTTCAACATTATCCCTTCTTCTTTCTGAATCTATCTTTAATGGTTTTTTTCATTTCCTCAGTAGATACAGCCTTCCTGTTTGGTCTGTAAAGAATTCCTTCAAGTTCGCTGACATCAAGGGTGGCTGGTTTAAGAACAACCCTGCCATGCTCATCAATAACAAAATCCACCCTGTCGCCTGATTTAAGATTAAGATACTCTCTTATCTCTTTTGGAATAGTGGTCTGGCCTTTAGATGTTATCTGCGATGTTGGCATTATATAACTCCTTACTCTATTGAGATTTCCTTACTTAATAGTAAGGAATCTATAAAGCCAATGTCAAGATCAGCAAGCCGAGCAGACGCAGATACTACCTAAGCATCAAAACTTTAGGATTTATACTCTGCAGCAGGAACATGAAACTCCACAAACTCATCAAGAAAGGCGGTCTTTTTAATGGTCTTCTCATGCATACTGAGGTGAGGGTCATTTTTCTTTGTCTTAGCAAAACCCCAGGCAATTGCAAATCTCATAAGAACTCTATGGTTATAAAGAACTTCTATCTTCTCCTCTGGTGTAAAATACGCAGTATTTAAGACCTCAGATAGTACCGCCGGAAATGCCTTTATAAACTGCTTTGCATAAAAAGACATGGGTCTGTATTCACTACCGTAGAGTTTCAGGAGATAGAGGGTAAAAAGAAAGGAATTCTGTAGGTGGAGAATCTCCTCTCCACTGTCAGTATATGCCCAGTTGAACTGTATGGTATAAATTTGAAATAGACGAAAGTAATCCTGTATAGTAAAGCCCTTTGCAACAATGCTTTGCCCCTTCTTTGTAAGGACAAAATGTTTCTTATACTTTCTAATATAACCGGCCCTCTCAGTAATTAATCTTACAAAGTGCAGGTCCCAGAAGTCGGTTTCTTTCATTATGGGGTGTTTATCTCTCATTAAATTCCTGCGGGCCTCTTCTGAGTGGTACTGTTCGTCAAGCCTTCTACAGAAGTCCCTGGGGAGATTGCCTTTAGCTGTTGTCTTTAGCCTACCAGCCTCGTTTATGCCTGAGATAAGCAATAGAAATAGGTTCACATAAGGTGCCTTTACAGGTGGAGCGGCTTTAAAGTTGAATCTGACCACCTCTGGACAGAAAAAGGGAAAATACAACATCTTATGCATCTCATTTGGCGTCAGGCCGCAGAAATCATCTAAAGGGGTGTTATTGTACCTGTAAGTGAACTCATTCACAACAGCCTGAGCCTCTTCAAGGCTCTGAAACTGCTTGTCTTTCAGAAACTCCTTAAGTGCCTTATTAAATCGCTCTCTTGGGTCCATGTTGAAATTCTACCACAACCAGTATATTTTCTTTTTGTAATTAGGTTTTTAGAGCTTCTTCTAAGATATCCTTGAGTATGACACGAAATTCTTCTTTCATACAATAATTCCTTCTTCATACACACGTTTAATAAAAACTGATTCTTTAATATTTCCTGAGTTCAGTTTTTCTCTGCTTATCACAACAGGGGCAACCACCACATCCTCAGGAAATCCCGCCTCCCATGTACACTCACTTATGTATTTTTCTATTTCACGGTCAAGAGATTCAACAATGATAAAAACATCAAGATCTGACTCTGCTGTAGCAACTCCCTGTGCCCTTGAACCAAAAACCCGTATTTCTTCTACAGGAACCTTCTTTAAAACAAGTTCCTTAAATTTCTGCACTATTTTTAAGTCTTTCTCTTGCATTTCTCTAAAAATATCAAACTCAATGCCTCCTTCTCTGGAACAGGCATA